>CAYWCN010000049.1:0-23895 GCA_964456775.1 uncultured Anaerolinea sp. | reverse complement strand
AAACCCAAAGTTACATGCTCACGCCGCTTTTGTCAAACTTTCATGCACCAAAGCCATTACGAATTACCAATAACCAATTACAGTTTTCTATTCATCCCATGTGATTGTTTCTACAAAATTTTCTTCAAGCGAGGCGATGAATTCTGCGAGCAGGCGACCTGCGCGTTGGATGTCCTTGACCGAAACAGACTCAACAGGCGTGTGCATGTAACGAATGGGAAATTCGACCAGCGCGGTGGGAATCCCTTCGGCGGTGACTTGCATCGGGTACGCGTCGGTGCCTGAATGTGACGTGGTGACATCGAGAAACCACGGGATTTCGAGTCGCTCGGCGAGTTCTTTCAATTTCTTGTGCAAGAACGGGTGCATGTTTGGTCCGAGGCACAGCCCAACACCTTTGCCCATCGTGTGAGTCTGCCAGCCGTTCGCGCCAGGTCCTTTGGCGAATGTGCCGTCCACCGCAATCGCAATTTGCGGGCGAATCTCAAACGCAGACGTGTACGCGCCGAGATAACTCACCTCTTCCTGCACAGTCGCAACCGCCCACACATCCCACACGTGCGGCTTCGATTGCAATTCTTCCAAACAGACGGTCAACGCGGCGACGGATGCGCGATTGTCAATCGTGTGACCAGTGAGGATGTCGCCCGCCAATTCCATCGGTTCATTCGCGAAGGAGACTAGGTCGCCCACTTTGACTTTTCTCTCCACTTCACGCAGAGTCAAACCCGTGTCAACTAACAAGTAGCCGATCTCGAGCGCGCCGTCGCCAGCGGATTCGGGGAGCAATCTCGAAGGGGGCATCGCGATGACCGCAGGCAAGTCAGCCCCACTCGACGAATGAACCGTCACTTCCGCGCCTGGTAACACATGCACATCAATCCCGCCAACGTTGGTGATGCGGAGGAATCCATCCACGATGTGACTCACCCTCATGCCAATCGCGTCCATGTGTGTGGCGATCATGATCGAGGGACGTTTCTTGCCAGAGCCGCGTTTGAGCCCATGCAGTGAGCCAACGCGGCTGAGGCGCGTTTCGTCCACGAGCGGGTGCCACTTTTCTTCGATCAACTTCGCAACAGGAGCCTCATTGCCTGAGACTCCCGAAGCGGTTATCAACGATTTTAAAAATGGGAGAATATCGGTCATGGTGTTGGCGATGACGGGAACGGCGTCAATGATGGTGTGGATGTGGCAGGTTGCGGAGTAAATGTATTCGTCGGCGGCGGCGTGAGCGATGGCGTCGGGGTAAACGAAACGGTTGGAATGAATGTGGATGTAAATGTGAACGTCGGTGTGATGCTCGGCGTGATCGAAGGCGTTAATGTGAACGAGGGAGTAGACGACGCAGGCTGGTAGGGTGTCGGTGAAAGCGTGACGGTCGCTGTGTTCGTCGGCGTCAAAGTGAAAGTTGGCGTATCGGTTACAGTCCCCGTAACGATCGGCGGCGTCGAACTGATGGTTGGGATTCCAAGCGTGCTTGTGACGGTCGGTGCGATTGTTGCCGTGAACGCGGTTGGCGTTGGCGTAACGGGATTCGATTCGGGCGCGAGGATCAACGCGAGCCAGCCGACGCAATAGCATGGCAGGGTTGCGAGAACAATGACGATCAACGTGAGGCGGCGGCGAGCAATTGCATCGGAGGCTTCGAGCATGATGGTTCGATTATAATCTATCATCATAAGGCAGATTACTCACTTTAGCCACAGAGATCGCAGAGTTCTCTGAGAAAAAATTTTAATAACTCAATGGTCTCTGTGTTCTCTGTGGCAAAGAAACTTCGTCAACAATGATCCCCCTTCATCTTCGCATCTCAGGTTTTCTTTCGTATCGCGATCCCGTTGAATTGGATTTCAACGCGTTCGATCTTGCGTGCATTTCGGGTCACAACGGCGCGGGGAAGTCGTCGCTACTCGACGCGATCACGTGGAGTCTGTTCGGCGAGGCGCGCGGCAAAAGCAGTGACGTGATCAACCTGCACGCGGATGTGAAAGCCGCCGAGGTGATCCTCACGTTCAAACATGAGGAAAATACGTATCGCGTGCAACGGTCGTTGCCGAGAGGGAAAAGCACGGTGTTGGAGTTTCAGATTCAGAGCAACGAAACATGGAAGCCATTAACCGAAAAAACCACACGCGATACGCAGGCGCGGATCGAACAGACGTTGCGGCTGGATTACGAGACGTTCGTCAACGCGTCATTTTTTTTGCAGGGGAAGGCAGATCAGTTCACACAACAGAACGCGAGCAAGCGCAAGGAAGTGTTGAGCAACATCCTTGGGCTTGAAATTTGGGGCGAATATAAAAATCGCACCGCCGAGAAGCGAAAAGAAATCGAGTCAGAGGTCGAAACGATTGATGGGCGCGTGGCGGAGATCGATGCAGAACTCGCCGAAGAGGATGCGCGAAGGATTCGGCTGGGGGAACTTCAATCGTCGCTGAAACAATTGTCGGCGGCGAGGGAGGCGCAAGAGTCCGTGATGCAAAATCTAAAACGGAACGCGGCATTGGTGGATGAGCAGCGCAAGATGACATCCACGCTCGCGGCGGGACTCGCACGCTCACGCGCGGCTCTTGCCGCATTGGAGAGTCGACTCGCTGAAAAAGAGTCTGATCGCGCCTCATATGCCGATCTTATGAATCGCGCAAAGGAAATCGAAGGAGAATATAAGGCGTGGCAAAAAGCGCGCAAAGAATTAGAGAATTGGGAGAAGACTGCGGCAGAGTTTCACGATCATCAAAAAGAGCGCGCGCCGTTGCAGGAAAGAATTTCGGTGGAAAAGGCGAAGTTGGAGGAAGAGCGGCGGTCTTTGGCGGCGGAGGAGGAAGAGATCGAAAAGCAGAGACTAGAGACTGGAGACTTGGATTCTGCTATCGCGGGTAAACGAGCGTTATTGGGCGAGGCGGAGGAGAAGGTCAAGCAACGAACCGAGTTGGAAGGTCAACGAAATTCGGCGCGTGAGACTCAGGCTGAACTGCGAGCTGAGAACGACGCGTTGAAAATTCGAATGGATGAATTGAAAACACGCATAGATAAACTTGAATCTGCCGAGGGGACGGAATGTCCGTTATGCGGACAAAGCCTGACAAGTGAGCATCGTTCATCCACGCTGGATAAATTGCAACAAGAAGGCAAGGAGATGGGAGATCGTCACCGCGCCAATAAAGTCAAAGCGAGCGAACTCGCCAATCAAACAAAAAGTCTCGAGTCTCAAATCTCTAGTCTCTCTTCTTCGGAAAACGAGCGCGTGAAATATGCCAGCGAAATCTCGCAACTCACTGAGCGATTGGAACGGTTGCAATCCTTGGCAAAAGATTGGGAGTCCACTGGCAGGAAGCGATTGAAGGACGTGGAGAAGGCTTTGGACGGCGGCAAATTCGCGGTGGATGAACAGAAGCAACTTGCCAAACTGGATAAGGAATTAGCGAAACTCGGTTACGACGCGTCGGCGCACGATGAAGCGCGAGGAAAAGAACGAGAATTAAGAGAAGTGGAGAATGAACATCACAAGCTCGACTCGGCGAAGGAAGTGAACAGGCAGATCGAGGGTGAGATCAAAAATTTGGAAGAGGAAAGTAGAAAGTGGAAAGGTGAGGTTGAGGAAGGGCAAAAACATTATGACGCCGCATCATCGGCTTTGAAAGAAGCAGAAGCGAGCGCGCCGAATTTGGATGAAGCGGAGCGCGAGTTGTTCCGTCTACGGGAGGAGGAAAACCGCGCGCGCGGTGAACTCGGCGGCGCGCAACAACGCGTGGATGTGTTGAAGAGTCAACGCGCGCGCAAGGCGAATTATGAAAAAGAGCGCGAAGAGTTCCAAAAGCAGATCGCGCGTCACCGCACGCTGGAACAAGCCTTCGGCAAGAACGGAGTCCCTGCCTTGTTGATCGAACAGGCATTGCCGCAGATCGAAGCGAAGGCAAACGAGTTGCTAGGTAGACTAAGCGATGACCAAATGTCAATTAGGTTTGAAACACTTGAAAAATATAAAGATGAAAAGCGAAAAGATTTGAGAGAAACCCTTGAAATCGTAATTAAGGACGGTGCGGGCGAGCGCAACTACGAGATGTATTCGGGCGGCGAGGCGTTTCGCGTCAACTTTGCGATTCGACTCGCGCTGTCGGAAATCCTTGCCCAGCGGAAAGGCGCGCGCCTGCAAACGCTGGTCATTGACGAGGGCTTTGGCTCGCAAGACGCGCTAGGACGCCAACGACTCATCGAAGCCATTAATCTCGTGAAGAATGATTTTGCCAAGATTCTCGTCATCACGCATCTTGAAGAATTGAAGGATGCGTTCCCGACTCGCATTGAGGTGGAGAAGACGGAACGAGGGAGTTCGGTGAAGGTCTTATAGTGCGTACTCCGTACTGCGTATTTTTAGTGAGTGGATTACGTAATACGCAATACGGAGTACGAAGTATTTCAAATGGAGTTTAGTAGTGAGAAAAATTATTTTAGTATTTCTAGCAGGCATGATGCTTGTCACAGCCTGCACGCCTAAGGAGGGACTTGAGGTGCGCGATGCGTGGATAAGGTCTGCCCCACAGGGTGGGAACAGCGCGTTGTATTTTGTGATCCACAACTATTCGGCGGACGATGAATTGGTCGGCGTTTCGACGAAGATCACAACTGCAGCGGAGATGCACGAGTCGAGCATGGTGGACGATGTGATGCAGATGCGGATGGTCGAGTCGGTGCCGCTGGTTTCGGGCGAGGATGTGGAGTTTGCGTCGGGAGGTCTGCATGTGATGCTGGTGGGACTTAAGGAAGAGGTAAAAGTAGGAGATATGGTGGAGGTCGTTCTTCACTTCAAGAACAGCGAAGATATTCGGTTGCAAGTCCCTGTGCAGGATGGGGCGGATGAGCATGGCGGGCATGGAGGGTAAGGTGGTTGTAACTCCGAAGGAGTGAAATGGTTGTAGAGAGCATGAGATAGGCGGTCTAACTCCGAAGGGGTGTCATGGGTTTTTCGTGAAGGTATGTCATCGCTTCGGGATTTGATGGCGACTCGGGTCATGCTCAATAATCCTGCCATCCCTTCGGGATTGAACTCACGTCATTTCGAGGAACATTTTTTCACAGGCTGTCGTCCTTCTGGGCAAGGAGACAAAATGAAAAAGTTAATTCTTATCTTACTCGCTTTTATTCTCGTGGCTTGTTCGGCTGGCGGGAGCGAACTCTCGCGCAACCAGCAAAAATGGGAGGATGCCAACATCTCGCATTATCGTTTCGAGTTGAGCATCAGCTGTTTCTGCGCGTTCCGCGACCAGATGCCGTTGACCGTTGAAGTGAAGGACGGTCAGATCGTTCACATGGCGGCGGCGGACGGGACTCTTGTGCTCGACACCGATCCGAATTATGCGTTCTTCGCGCCTCACGCGACGATTGACCTGCTCTTTGCAGAAATTGACGCGGCGATCAAAGATGGCGCCGACTCGGTCAACGTGACGTATGATGCGACGTACGGCTTCCCCACAGAGGTTGCCATTGATATTAGTCAGCAAATTGCTGACGAGGAAATGTATTACAGCATTTCGAAGTTCGAGGCGTTGCCGTAAAGGTTGAATAAACAATCGTCAGCGTTAGAGAACGCTGACTACACAACGCGGATGGGGCGGCGAGAATGAATCAGGAAACTGAATCAGCTGTCCCGTCGAGAATGAAGCGACAAAAAATCCCCGATGAATTTTTGGGGATTTTTTGTTATCCAGAATATACTTTTGATCATCCAGCAGTTGAACTGCTGGATGATCAAAGTTATATTTCTCCGAGTAAAACTTGATCGGTGCCTCTGTCCACTTCCCATGGGTAGACGATGTAGGCGTCGGTGACGGCGGCGTAGTAATCGGGGCGGTTGTTGCCGAACAGGTTTCGATACGGATTGAAATGCAGGACGCAGGTTTCGGGGAAGCCGCCCGCGGCAGAGACGCGATTCTTGACCGCCGTGATGGTGCGACCCGATCCCCAGATGTCGTCGACGATGAGGGTGGGGCGACCGCGCATTTTTTCGTCGGCGGGGAATTGGATGAACTCGGGCCACGCCATGATGGATTTTTCTTTGGCGAGTTGCGCGGGGAAGTCTACCGCCGCAGTGAGGACGTGCGTGATGTCCATCGCTTCGGCGAGCATCCCCGCAGGGACGATGCCGCCGCGCGTGATGATGACCATCGCGGTGAATTCGCGTTTGAATTGCGGGATGAGATGGTCAATGAGACGATCCACTTCATCCCATGAAATTAATTCGCGTCGAGGTTCGGGTTGCATAATGATTCACCGCGAAGCACGCTAAGGGCGCTAAGGAATTTTTAAAAATCCTTTGCGTTCTTCGCGGTCTTAGCGGTTCGATTGATTTATCCTAAAACAGCCGCAAGCGGCGCGGGTGCGGCGACGTGAATATCCTGCCCTGCGGTTTGCGCTTTCTCGGCTTCGCGCGCCCAAAGATAGAGGCATGTGTGGTACGCGGCATTTGTGTATGAGGTGATGACGCTTGCGATCATCACGAGCGCGAAGAAGATGAACACGCCGACTGCGATAGCGACAATTGAAACGACGCCGAATCCGCCAGTGGCATAGACTGCTCCGCCGCCGATGGCGAGCGCGATGACGAATCCGCCGAAGCCGAGGAGGAAGCCGATCAATCCCGTCACCCAGCGGATGCCGACGAAGCCGATGCCGATCAACAACAAGTTTTGTTTGGTGATGTTCCAGATGCGCTGTAAACCGTTCTTCAAGTTCAAGTCGTCAATGACCATCGCAGGCAAAACGAGATACGACGTTTCGAGCCACAACGCTTCCAGCACGCCGCCGAGGGAACGCAAGAGTCCAGTGGCGAGGCTGGCGAATAAATTATTTCGTCCGCGATTGTTGCGCGTGGCATTGCGAAACCACGTCACAAGTGTGGACACAAGCGCGAGCGAGAGAATGTCGAAGAAGTCGCGGCGCACAATTGCCCATGCGTGATCCATGCGACCGTCGCCCTCGGCGAGATAGCCGTAGATCAAGTAGACGGTCATCGCCGAGAAAATATAGGTAATCATGTATTGCACAAAGATCATCAGCAATCCGAGAATGCCCATGATGATCTGCCCGAATTGCGAATCGCCGAGCAGGAACGCCACGCCGATGATCGGGATGATGCCGATGACCGAAACGATCATCCCAACGATCAACGCGTAAATGGACGGTTTCAATAAGTCTTTATCTTTGAACGCCATCGCCCAGGCTTGTTTGAGAAACGACCAACCACGTGAAAATGCTTGCATTATGTCTCCTTTATCTCGTCATTGCGAGCCACGAAGTGGCGAAGCAATCTCCGTCACCGTGTTGGAGATTGCTTCGTCGAGCCTTCGGCTCTCCTCGCAATGACGGGCAATTATAGCAAACTAATCGGGTCAACTTCTATGCGCCAACCGTCGAGGTTCATGCCGCGCAACAATTCTTTTGGATTCGACCCGCGCAGGATGATCTGCCACCTATACAACCCCGCCACTTTGGAAAAGAAACACGGGACGGGTCCGATCACTGCTGGCGACTTGCCACTGATGACTGATAACTTCTCTCCGACGCGCTTCGCTTCTTTCTCTGCGGACGATTGGTCGTCGCTTCGAAACTCGAGTCGCACCAGACGCGCGAACGGCGGATAGCCCAGCCGCTTGCGATTCTCCAACTCGTGCTGATAAAAGCCGTCCACGTCATGCCCCGCCGCGGACTGGATAACTTGATTCGCAGGATCGAAAGTTTGCAGGATAACTTTCCCGCCGCGTTCACTGCGACCCGCGCGCCCTGCCACCTGAGTCAACACTTGAAAGACGCGCTCCGCCGCGAACGGATCGGGCAACTGCAATCCCACATCCGCCAGCACGATGCCGACGAGAGTGACCATCGGCAAGTCCAATCCTTTGGCGAGCATTTGCGTGCCGACCAGCACGTCCGCTTTGTGGTTCGCAAAATGTGTGAGGATCATCTCGTGCGCGTCTTTTTGGCGCGTCGTGTCCCAGTCCCAGCGCAGAGTCCGCGCTTTGGGGAATAACGCATTGACCTCCGCTTCGACCTTTTCACTACCGAGTCCAAACTCGCGGATCTTCTTCCCTCCACACTGCGGACAAGTCTTCGGCTTTTGTCTTTCATATCCACATTGATGGCAGAGCAATCGTTCTTTATCTTCGGTGTGGAATGTCAGCGGCGTGTCGCAGTTGGGACATTTCAACACATATCCGCAATCGCGGCAGAACACATACGTGGAAGTCCCGCGTCGGTTGAGGAAGAGAATCGCTTGCTCGCCGCGCTGAAGGGTAGAGTCAAGCTCACGAAGCAGAAGCCGACTGAAGATCCCGCGTTGACCCGCTTTCAATTCGTCGCGCATGTCCACGATGTGGACGGGAGGCAATCCCGATTCGACGATGCGTTTGGGCAAATCCAATTTATGAAGTTGATTCGTTTCGGATCTGAATCGCTGTTCAATTGTCGGCGTGGCGGAGCCGAGCACACACACCGCGCCGCAGAGACGCGCGTAGGTTTGCGCCGCATCCACCGCGTGATAGAACGGCGGCTCGGCTTGATGGAACGACGAGTCGTGACATTCATCCGCAACGATGAGACCGATGTTCGGCAGAGGCGCGAAGAGCGCACTGCGCGCGCCGATGATGACCTTGAGTTTGCCCCCGCGCGCGCGACGCCACGTGTCGTATCGCTCGCCCTCCGAAAGTTTCGAATGGACAAGCCCCACCTGCCCAGGGAATCGATTCAAGAATCGCCGAACCGTCTGCGGCGTGAGCGCGATCTCAGGCACAAGCACGATCACTTGTCCTCCGCGCTTCACAACTTCTTCGGCGGCGCGCAAATAAATTTCCGTTTTGCCTGAGCCAGTGACGCCGTAAAGCAAGAACGTGGGGCGAATGGCGTGAGGCGATGTGATCGAGTTTACGACTTCGCTCAAAGCAAATGTTTGTTCGGAGGTCAGCTCAATGACCTGTTTACTTGTTTCCCTGTTTACTTGTCTACTTGTTTTCTCCAACGAATCCCGAAACACTTCGCTCTCGAACAATCGAATCAAGCCGCGTTCTTCGAGTTCTTGCAGGTCGGCGAGATTGCATCCGCTTTCGGCGTACACCCACGAGACGTTGATCGCGTCGGGTTGCTGGATCAAGAATCGCAACGCGGACTGCCTGCGCGCAAGCGTTTGCTTCGTCCCCAGAGTCGGCATCTCAACTTCCGCTTCTTCTGGCGTGACTGCAAGCTGGGCAACGCGAATGTACTTTGATCTCACCCTCGGCGGCGGCAACACAGACCGCGCCGACAACACGCCTTTCCGCACGAGAAATCCCGCCGTCTTGCGCCAATCCACTTTGGCGAAGTGCGTGTCAATTTGGCGTCCGCGCAATGAACCGCGCATTCGCAACAAATTCAACAATCTATCTTCAATCGTCAACCGTTGAGTCTTCGGGCTGATGGATTGTGCCGCTAAGTCTCTAGTCTCCAGTCTCTGCTCTCTAATTTCGTAAAGCGTATCCACTTGTTGACTTAACCCCACTGGCAAAAACAATCCCACCACCGCCGCCAACGGCGCAAGCGTGGACTCTGCCATCGCCTCCGCCAACGCGATCTGCGCTTGTGTCAGCACAGGTTCAGGGTCAACGAGTTCGATGATCTCTTTCACATCGCGCACAGACGGCTGGTCAATGAAGCGGAAGACGACTCCCTGCACGGTCTGCTTGCCAAACGGGACGATGACCAAATGCCCGACTCCCACCCTCCCTGCGAGGGATTCGGGTACGGCATAATCGAATACCCCCGCAATGGCTGGCACGTTGACGACGATTTGAACGAAGGAGGTCATTGCATGATTTTATCTTGAAATTTCAGGAGTCTTGCGGGAAGAAGGGTTTGGCTGTATGCTTGGATACAACGACATGAAAACAACGCAATACTTTCGATATACGCGCGAACGCCCAGACCGTGTTATGATTTTAGACGAGTGGGTCGAGCACGTTATTCAAAATCCATTGCGCGAAGAAGTGCAAAGCGACGGTCGAATTCGGCGCTGGGCTAGAATAGTCGAAATGGAAAATCGCGTTTTACGTGTGATTTTGCTCGAAGATGGCGAAACTGTTCACAACGCCTTCTTTGATCGGAATTTCAAGGAGTAAGCCATGCACATCAAATACTTTGAAGATACAGACACAACCGTGGTAGAGTTGTCAACCAACGCGCCAGTGGAGACGCGCGAGTTGAACGAAAATCTATACATTGATCTTGATAATCAAGGTCTAGTGGTTAGCATCACTATCGAACATGCTGGGAAATCTACAGACATGAGAGAGTTTCTGTATCAGAGAATTCCTGCAGGTGTAGCCTCTTCGTAAGTTCACATAAGTTAAACAAAAATGCCTCGCTTATTTCGGCGAGGCATTTTGATTCAAAACCATCCCCGCCCCATACCCTACAACGGACGTGAAATCTCCCGTCACATCGCCTGAGGTGGCGTGACGTAAAATCTGCACCTTGTTCGCGCCGAGTTCGCGGGATGCCCACAGCACGGCGGCGACGGCGGCGTGTCCGCAGGCGAAGGCTTTGCCCGTGTGTTCCGCTTCAAAAATGGATTCGGGATCGAACGACTCGAACCGCTTGAGCATTTCGGCATCGAGCATGTTTGCGGTGGTCTGGTCGTAGAAGTGGGAGAGGTCGGTGGAGGCGACGAGCAAAGCGTTTTTATCTTTCAAAACTTGTGCAAGCGCGAGACCGAGTTTCTTTGCCACATCCACTTCCTGCGTGCGGATCATAACGGGCAACAATTTGAAGTCGCCTGTCAATGCGCGTTGCAAAAACGGGAGTTCGATCTCAAGCGAATGTTCTTTGTCGGCAAAAACTGGTGTGATGGGAATATCGAGATGCGAAGACAGCTCAGCCAGCGCGGATTTGTCCACTTCGATATCCCCGAGCGGAGTGCCGTACGCGTCGTGGGCGGTTGTGAGCAGTGAATAATTTGATAAGTTATGAAATGGGGAAATAACAACAACGAAATCGAATTGCAAATTCCGAACTGCCGCAAACGCATACCCCGCCACCGCGCCCGAATAGCGATGTCCCGCGTGTGGCGCGATGATTGCCACCACCTCCCCATCCAACTGGGGCAATTGCGCGTTATTCAAATATTCGTCAACCACACGAGCCAAATTCTTTGCATTCCCCTCATACCAAGTCCCAGCGATCGGAGACGGGCGAACGTCAAGCATAAAAAGATTGTAGCACTTTTTGAGTCGCGCGAAAAGCAAGCGGCGGCAAATTATGTTTATCGAACCATTCAACCGCATCCGCGTCGTCGTCGGGCTTCATGTCACCGCCGAGAACTTCGGCAACATACACGATGACAAAGTCCGCGCCACGCGGATGCTCGCGCCCCGACACGATGTCGAACACGCGCGTCACGCGCACGCGCAAACCCGTCTCTTCCCAACATTCGCGCGCCGCCGCTTCGGCAGGGTCTTCGCCGCCGTCCACAAAACCTGCGGGCAACGTCCACAGTCCGCGATGCGGTTCGTTGACGCGCCGCACCAACAGCACGCGCCCATCATCCACGATCAACGCCGCCGCGGCAACCTTCGGGTCTACATAATGAATCCACCCGCACTGCGGGCAAACGGGACGTACACGTCCAAACTTTTCGACGGGCATCACCGACGCGCCACAACGCGGGCAGAAATTGAATTCGGGGGTTGACATATCGTAGGGGCGGACTTATATGTCCGCCCAATTTTTTTATATCGAATGGCAGGCACGCGGGGCAGACACGTAGGTCTGCCCCTACAAAATTATTTCCAACGATTGGATGCGCTTCGACGTAACAACGCCATCAATGACGCGCCGAGGATTGCGATCACCGCAAATGCGGATTGCCACGCGGATGGAATGATCGGCGCGGGACGCGTTGGTTCATTCGCGACTTGGGTCTGGTTCACACCCTCGACATTTTCCGCCCCTCCGATCTTTGTCGTCGGCGTCTCTGCCACGCGCGCAGAATCTTCCAATGAAGGCATCATGGTTGGCAGAGGCGCAAGATCGGATGAAGATTGAAGAGGGGCCTCCGTCGCGGCTTCGGTTGCTGGCGCTTCGGTAGCGGCGGCTTGCGCAAACGCGGGCGCTTCTGTCGCGGCAGGTGCGGCGGAAAAAATCTCAGGCGCGCCGCCGCCCGTTCCAAACGGAGACATTTGTGCAAGTTGTGGAGCGAGTGCGTTGACCCCGAACGTGAAGAAAAACAGCAATGTCGCAACAACTGTCGCGAATCGAAACGCGGGATACGAACGCGGAAGCGGCGGGTTGAGTCCCACCATTTTGCGCGTGAGTGTGAAGTTGCGAGGAGCGCGTCGCTTAGGGAGTTGGCGGAGAAGGGTTCGGGCGGCGCGTAAATCGTCGAGGGTTGAGGCAAGCTGCCCGTCGGATTTGAGGCGTGATTCCAGTCGCGCTGAATCGGACGGAGTCAGTTGTCCATCGAAATAAGAGGAGAGGAGTTCGAGGTCGCGGTCATTCATTGTGCAATATCGCTTTCAAGACGATACGATGCGGGCAAAAGTTCCGCGAAGCCTTGCAGGCACTCACGCAATCTTAATCGTGCGCGAGCGAGGCGACTCTTGATGGTGCCAAGCGGCACGCGGACGGTGGCGGCGACTTCGGTGTAGTCCATGCCTTGAATGTCTGCCATCACGACGACAGTTTTGAATTCGAGCGGGAGGTTGTTGAGGCAGTGCTGGATCGCGTGTTCGACTTCGTCGGCTTCGGCTTGCTGTGCGGGAGTCATGTTCGGGTCGGCGAGCCAGCGCGGGGAATCCATTTCGTCGCCGTCGTTGGTGTCGGGTTCGAGCGGAGTGGTGGGTCGGCGTTTTTGTCGGCGCAGTTCGTCGTAGCACGCGTTGGTGACGGTGCGCATGAGCCACGCTTTGAACGATCCGCCGCGAAAGGATGCGATGCTTTTGAACGCGGAGATGAATGCCTCTTGCGACGCGTCTGCGGCTTGGTCTTCGTCGCCGAGGATGCGGAGGGCGGTGTTGAACACGCTGTCTTGATAATGCAAGATGAGCGTGTTGAAGGCGTCGAGGTTGCCGCCTTGCGCGTCGGTAATGAGGGCTTGTTCGTTCATTGATGGTATTTTATCATTGCGTGGATTTTTTTAACCGCGAAGGCGCGAAGAACACAAAGGAAATTAAAAGAAAGAGGAAAGAAAATTGATTCGTAGGGGCGAGGTTATCTCGCCCCTTTGCGATTGAGGAAAAGATATATCCCCCGCCACACGACCATCCCCAACGCGGATGTGGCAGTGAGAATGTTCGCAAAAATTGGAAGCACTGCCGAGCCGAGGATTGTTGCGCGCACGAGAGCCGCAAGCGGCGCGACGAAGAGGATCGCCAGCGCGGGTCGCCAGAGTTGTTTGGGATTCGATGTGATCTCGGGTTGGAAAAGTCCAAACCATGGGGCGAGGAGGAACCACGCAAGGGTAAGCGGAACAAAGATGACAAGGAAACGCGGGAGGATACTCACGTCAGTTTCACCGTGAAAAGCAAACCCTATTCCTGTGACAAGCGCGATCGCGACCGCATCGCTAGCATACAAAAACTTTTTGGACATTCACTACGCTCCTAATAAAAATACGAGAACCGCTATTCCACAGACAACAACGCCGCCAAGCGCCGCAAGGACAAACACGACGCGTTTGCCGTTTCCATCATCCTGCGCGAAGGGATCGTGCCCGATCGCGGATTCATACGGGATATTCCGTGATGGATCGCGCGCCACCGTCGCTTCGATTCGATCCACGGCGTCCTTTGCTTCTTTTAATCCAACACCGTATTCCTCGCGGTAGATCTTCACCGCTTCGATCTTCTTTCCTTTGGAAAGCAACGATCCGATCTTGCTTTCAAGAACAGGATTGTCGAAGTCGCGGGTCCCTGAGGGAGGTCGCGACATTTCCATTTGCGCCATCTGTTCGACGGCACGTTTTGCCTCCGCGAGGCTGACGCCCGTCGCCTCGCGGTAGACTTGAATCGCCATGAGGATCTGGCTAGCGTCAATTAATTCGTGAATCTTTTGCGCTTGGTGAGGTTGTAAGTTTGGCATGAGAATCTCCTATTCATAAACAAGGGCGGACACATAGGTCCGCCCCTACGACGAAATTATTCTTCTTTCCGCAACGCGGGAAACAACAACACCTCGCGGATGGAATGTTTGTCGAGCAACAACATGGCGAGACGGTCCACGCCCATGCCGAATCCGCCGTTGGGAGGCATGCCGTAACGCATGGCGCGGAGATAATCATCATCGAGCGGATGTTTTTCATCGTCGCCCTCCGCGTAATCGCGTCCCATTTCGACGAAGCGTTGTTCCTGATCGAGCGGATCGTTCAACTCAGTGAACGCGTTGCACAACTCGAAGCCCGCGACGTAGCCTTCGAATCTCTCGACGGTCAGCGCGTCGCCAGGGATGGACTTCGCCAGCGGAGAAATATCGCGCGGATAGTTGTACAAGAACGTCGGCTCTATCAACGTCGGTTCGAGAAATTCGCTGAGCAAGAAATCGATCAACTTGCCCCGCGTCGCTTTCGGGTCGGGAGTCTTGTTCGGGTGCTTCGCTTTGATCGCCTTGAACAACTCCTCAGCGGATTTATGTTCGGCAATGTCAATGCCGCTGGTTTGCTTGATGCCCTCGCGCATTTCGAGGCGTTTCCAGGGCGGGGTCAAGTCAATTTCATTTTCTTTGTACTTGATCTTCATCGTGCCAAGGACTTGCTGCGCGGTGAACGAAACCATTTGCTCGGTCAGTTCCATCACTTGCAGATAGTCCGCGTATGCCCAATAAAATTCGAGTTGCGTAAATTCGGGGTTGTGCTTGAACGACACGCCTTCGTTGCGGAAGTCGCGTCCTATTTCGTAGACTTTTTCGAGATTGCCGACGAGCAGTCTTTTCAAATACAACTCGAACGAGATGCGCAGATACATATCCTGTTCGAGTTCGTTGTGATGTGTCACAAACGGACGCGCCGCCGCGCCGCCGTACAAAGGTTGCAAAATCGGAGTTTCGACTTCGAGGAAACCTTTGCCATCCAAAAATTCGCGCAACGACTTAATGATCGCCGCGCGTTTGCGGAACGTCTCGCGGACATCGGGATTCACCGCTAAATCAGCATAGCGTTGACGCGCGCGCAACTCGGGATGCTCCAACGCGGCGTGGCGGACGACGGTCCCATCTTCGAGAGTCTCGTCCTTCGCGGCGGGTAACGGACTCACCGCTTTGGCGAGCAAATGAAAGTCGTGGACGTGAAGCGTGACCTCTCCGCTTTTGGTGCGGAACATCACCCCCTCCGCTTGAACGAAATCGCCGAGGTCGAACATCTTGTTGAATAAGTCGAGGCGTTCCTTGCCCACTTCGTTGGCGCGGAGAAATAACTGCACCTTGCCCGCGCCGTCTTCGATGTGCGCGAACGAAATCTTGCCCATCGTCCGCATCGCGCGGATGCGACCCGCCAGAGTCGCTTTTACTTCCGCATTATCTTTCTCAGCCGATTCGAACGCGGCGATCGCTTCCGCGCTGAGATGCGTCCGCTTGGCGCGCGTGGGGAACGGTTCCACGCCCTCGGCGCGTAATTCCTCAAGTTTCTGCAAACGGATTTTTTCGAGTTGTGTGTAATCAGCCATAAAGTCGTTCCTTAATTTTTTTCACCGCAAAGAAACGAAGCGCGCGAAGCATTAAGAAAAAGAAGAAATCTTTGCGAACTTCGCGCCTTCGCGGTTAAAAGAATTGCCGAGGCGAGAGGGGTCAAAACAAAACCCCGCGAAAGACGCGGGGCATTGAGTTACTGTCGCTCCTGAGTCTATCCGACTTTCAGGATTTTAACATTATATGTGCCGCCGGGCGTTTCGACTTTGACAATATCGCCAACCTTGCGATTCAAGATGGCTTTCCCGATGGGCGACTCGTTCGAGATCTTCCCCTCGCGCGGGTTGGCTTCCGCCGCGCCGACGATGGTGAACGCCTCCGCCTCGAAGTTGCCCTCTTTGATGGTCACCTTCGAACCGAGATGGACCATGTCGCTTTTCTTCTTGCCATTATCTTCGATGATCTTGGCGGTGGCAAGCAACAAGTCCAATTCCTGAATGCGCCCTTCCACGAAAGCCTGCTCATTCTTGGCGGCTTCGTATTCGGCATTTTCAATGAGTTCCCCACCTTCCATGGCTTCGTGCAGACGATTGGCGACTTCCTGCCGTTTGGCGGTTCGTAGATAATCCAATTCGTCTTGAAGCTTCTGGTAACCTTCTTTAGTTAGAAAATTGTTGTTAGGCATCTTTAATTCCTGCTATTATGAATTTTGTCCCGCATCGCGGGACAAAGCAAGGGAGAGCCGATTAGGTTGGTATTTCCCAAAAAGCGGGCATACTATATCACGGTTTTTGAGCAAGTACAAGAACTTTGTAACCGTCTAATCAAGTTGCAATAAACGGATTCCCTGCCGCTCAGACCAGTAATTTCGGAGGGATTCGGACACCTGTTCGGGGCTGTCGAACCGGGCTCCCAGCGCGGGCAATTGGGACTGATAAGCGACGGACGCTTCGACCCAACGGGGGAGGCTGGTTTCAGTTATCCTGACAGTTTTCTCGACCATCCCAGCCGCTTTCCGGGCAAACTCCTCGGGGTTGTCAAGCACATACGGCACGTCAACATCATAACGGAGGCGTCTACCCAAAAGTTCCGCGGCGCGCCGCACGAGCACGTGGTCGACGTGTGAACCAAGCCCAAGCTGGCAGACCAGTTCGTCGTCGGGCAAGAGGCGGGCGGAAATGGCGGAGGCGATCTGCGCGGGGTAATCCGCATCCGCTGGGTGAATCGCGCCGAAGATTTCAGAAGGGTAGAGCCAATCCCCATTTTTGTCGCGGCGGTAGATGCAATCCAAAAAATCGAAGTGGACCGCTTTCGCGCCGACGATGGACGCGGCTCGTGAATCCTCCGCGCGCCGCTTGCGGACAGTTTCCTCCGCCGAGGAAAATCCCCAAACTTGGTGAAGCCTTTGCGCGAATTGAGAAGGCTCAGCGAGGTGAGGGTCGCCGCACATGAACGTCCAGATTTCGACCGGGGCGCCCGCCTGAGTTTGGTCGTAGATCAACCCGCCCGCAGAAAAGACGGCGTCGTCGAGGTGAGGGGAAAGATAGATCCAGCGCATGATTTAATTTTAACCGTCCCGCAGGTTTTTCGGGAGGGCGACATGGCATTTAGATTTTAAGATGCGAGTGCAATAGTCAGCCGCAGAATGTTCAAGTACACTACCCCAATGGAAGACAGACGCAAACAACCCCGCAAGAATTTGATGTCGTATTCGCAAGTCTTCGACCTGTACGCGGGCAGGCTGATCGGCTACCTCGGCGACCTGAATTTGCTGGGAGCCATGGTGATCGGCGACGAACCCATGCCGCTGGATACGAAATTGACCGCCTCGATCCAACTGCCCGAACTGCCGAATGTCTCTGCCACGCGCATGGCTTTGCCGGTCCGCGTCGCCTGGTGCCAGCAAGACCTCAGCCCCGAATATTTCAACATCGGGTTTGAGTTTGAGCTTGTCACCGACGACCAAAAACGCATCATCCAAGCCGTGATGGAAAATTACGAATTCCGCCGCGAATCGCCGAATTATCCGCCCCGCCCGGAAGTGGGGTGAGTTTACACGAATCCTTAGTAGCAGGAGAACTATCGGGGAATTATTTTTTGGAGGCTGAATTTCGACTTGGCTTCTTAACAGCAGATTTCTTCACGACTTTCATTCCACTTGCTTTCGGCGTTGACTTACTCGTCTTCGCCGAAGATTTTTTCGCCGTAGTCTTCCTCGCCACAGACTTTTTCTTCACCACTTTTTTCACGGCAGGCTTTGCCTTCTTCACGGCAGTTTTCTTTCCAGTTTCTACTTTCTTCTTCACCGCCTTCTTCCTCATCCTCTTCACCTTCACAACTTCATCCTGCGAAACAATCCTTGCCTCTTCATCCTTGCCCCCAAACATCTCTTCCCACTTCGCGGACATGGACTCCACGCCCGCACCATTCAAGGCGACATAAATGTCGCGCCACTTTTCGTCATCCACAAATCTAAAATCCATAAACACATGATGCTGATACGCGTGCAACTCAACGTACAGTCCCTTGCTCCAAAGTTCCTCACACGAGCGGATGTATTCGAGGCGCGTGACGTAATCTTTGAAGATGACATAGCCTTCAAACGGAAGTCCCAATGCTTCGGCTAATGATTTCTGTCGCAGATCGCCAGTGGACTTGTCGAGATACGCGGCGGAGGTTTTGATCCAGCCTTTGGTGTCGGCGAAGCGGTTGTGGTAGAGGACGAGTCCGCGTTCATCTTGAAACATGTTTGAGTAGGCAAAAACATTTTCGTCCACGTGACCGCTGGCGGTGAAGAGGTCGAAGAGGAAGAAATTTTCCACGTCGGCGAACAGGTATCGGCGGTGAAGAAGCGGGAAGATCTTCCACTCGTGACCAGCGATCAACCCTTCGTTCGGTGTTTCATCCCATTTCGGTTTGCGGAACTCCATCCCATATTTTTCGCGGAAGCCTTCCACTTGTCCGTGACCGAACATCGGCAAGCCAGGCAATGTAGCAAGCACAGTTGCGATGCCAAAATATTTATCGCCGTCGCCGAATTGTTCGATGGCGGTTTTTTCATCGGGGTTGTTCATGAAGTTGACGTACCGCTTGAGAATTTGCGGATCGAACTCCAGCGTGTTCTTGATCGCGGCGCGATATTTGGCGTTGTCTTCGTCGCGCAGCATGTGCATGAACGCGGAGTTGTACACGCGGTGCATCCCCAGCGTGCGGACGAAATATCCTTCGAGCAACCAAAACGCTTCGGCGAGGAGCAGTGTGTCTGGGACTTCCGCGGCGACGCGGTCCACGACCTCGCGCCAAAACTCCTGCGGGATCAACGCGTCAAATTCGGACCTCGTCATGCCTCGCTCTGCCCGTGAGGGGATCGCGCCGCCTGAGCCGGGTTCGGGGAACCATAATCGTTGAATGTGTTTCTTCGCCAACGTCATCGCCGCGTCGAAACGGATGACGGGAAAATTCCGCGCCACATGCAAAATCGTTTGGATGATCGCTTCGCGCACTTCGGCTTTGGTGTAATCGAGTTGGGCAGTGTCGTTCCACGGAAAGGACGTGCCATCGTTGCCGTGATAGATGTAACGCACGTCGCCTGTGAAATGGTCGCGGCGTTGGAAGACGACGGCCGCGTCGGTCTTGTTGTAGTAATGATCTTCGAGATAAATCCCCACACGAATATCGTCGGAAAGATTTTCAGACTTGAACGAATATGATGGATACGGCGAATACGGAAGCGACAAGAACCAATCAGGATGCTCACTCACCCACTGCGAGTCGATGCCCATGTGGTTGGGGACCATATCCGCGGACAGGCGAATGCCTCTTTGCCATGCGCGAGTTCGCAAATTCTCTAATGCTCCCCAGCCACCTAAATCCTCTGCGATGTCGTATGAAAATAATGAGTAAGCAGATGCAACCGCGTCCGCGTCACCCATGCGCTGTTTGATTCGTTGGCTGGCGCGGCTTCGTTCCCATAGACCGATGAGCCACAAGCCAGTGAAGCCGCGATCGCGGAGAATGTCGAGTTCTTCGTCAGGGATTTGGTCGAGAGTTTTTATCCAGCGACCATATTTGCGTGAGAGTTGTTCGAGCCAGACGTAGGAATTTTTCGCGATGAGAATTAATCGCGGCATCCAGTCTTTATCGGGACTGTATCTTTCGTATTCGGCATAATCGCCGCCTGAATAGGTTGCGACGGGGATGTCCGCTTTGAAATCACCGTGCGCGAGTTGATGGCGGAGAGTTTCTTCGCGCAAAAAGTCCATGCCGCGCAAAAGACGAGAGACAAACTCGTCGCCGAGAAGTCCGCCCCACTTTTCAAGGATGAATTGCAACTGTCCTTCAAGCGAATTGGGGAAGGCTTCGGCGGGCGCGCGCAGGATTTCAAACAACGATTCAGTTTGACCTTGAATGTTCGCGTTGGCTTTGGCGACTTGAACAAAGAACGAATCGAGCGCGGCAATCAGATTCTTGTAAGCGGTCGGTTCGAGCGGCGCATCGTCCACCAGTTCGAGCATGGGACTCACTGCCGGGTTCGCGTTGTGCGTGAAGACGTAGATCAGTTCTTCGACGGATTTGACCCGTCCGTTCGTGAGTTTGGCGAGATACTCATCAACTTGTTGCTCGCCGAGATACACGCTTTCGGGCGGGAACTCCGCGACGAATTTTTTTTGCGTGCGGTCAATCGAATCCGCGCCGACTTGCTCGCTGGCAGAGTTGACCGCCGTGTTCATCACTGGCGGCGGGGCGAATCGCCTCACGAGCGTGCGCAAAGCCTCGTCAATGAGGGACAAAGCATAAAGGTCAGAGGCAGGCAGAGGCTGGGAGCGAAGCGCTGTCACTTGTGCGGCAAACTTCCGCGCGGAGGAGAAATCCCCAAAGTGGACGCGGCCGTCGTCGCGGAAGAAATCCGAAGAAAAATGATAATGATCGCGGGATTGTTTCGTTAAGCGCATGGCGCAATGATAACCCCGTTAATTGATTTCGAGTATACTTCCGGCGATGTCTCCCCAGTTATTCGGTTTGATCGCGATGATGATCCTTGCGGCGCTGCACTTGCCGGTGCTGGCGAGATTGCTTGGTCGGCGCGCTGGGCAAGAGACAGCCGCCGTGTTGTTCGCCGCGTATTTGATCGTCAACATGCTGTTGACCGCGGCGGAGGGACTCTGGCGCGGGGGACAATTTGTGTTGGACGCGCAGGTCGCGGCGGATGTTCAGATCTTTGGCGCGTTCGCTCTCGCCGTCATTGCATTTTTCGCCATTTATTTTTTCATGCGCAGAGACGCAAAGGCATGGATCGTTGCGAGCCTCGTCTGGCTGGCGGGCTTTTTCGTCATCGGGCTGAATCTTTTCGGCTTCGGCGAAACTATTTGGGCAAGCGGAAATTTCACGATCACACTCGACCGGCTCGCATCGCTGTGGGCTGAATTGGGCTGGCTGGTTTTCACGCTTGGCGCGTTCATCGGCATCCGTTCGGCGCACAACCGTTCAAGGCAACCGTTGTTGCGCAACCGCCTGAATTATTGGACGCCCGCTTTTCTGCTGATCCTCATCAACGACATCCTTTTATTTGTTGGGCTGGGAATCCCGGGCAATCCTCTGCGGTTGTTCGCGGCAGTGATCGGCGCGCTCATCATCGTTACGCACGATCCGCCAGACTTGCGCGAGGTGGCGCGGCGCGTGTTGACGTACGTCATCACCACTTTGGTGATCCTCATTTTTTACGTCGCAGGCACGACCGTTTCGCAAACCGTGTTCAACGCCCTGCCCCTTTACAATCCGCTGCTCGTCGGCGCGGGAATTGCGTTACTCCTCGCGCTCATCTTCACGCCATTGCTGACCACCGTGCGCCGCGCGGTGAACAGCTGGTTCAATCTGCAAGAGTACAATCCCAGCCGCACGCTCCACGCTTACAGCGAACAGATCAGCAACATCCTCGACATGCAGCGACTCGCCAACGTGGCGGTGGGTCTCATCATCGAAGCGATGGACATCACGCGCGGCTTCCTCTTCCTCGTTGACCCCGACATCCTCAACAGCGAAAAACATTACCGCTTGCGCGCAGTGCGGAATCAAGGCGAGCGGCAGATCCGCATCGTCACCCTGCGGAACGATCATCCCGTCGCTAAATATTTCACAACGGAACAACGCCCGCTTCTTCAATATGACCTCGACCTGCTTCCCGCTTTTCGGTCTGTTTCGTCCCACGAGCGGGAGTGGTTCAATCATCTCGAAGCGGAAGTGTATCTGCCGATCTTTTCCAAACGCGAGTGGATCGGTCTGCTTGCCCTCGGCGCAAAGATCGCAGGGACGCGTTACACCGAGGCAGACCTTGTCACCCTCTCGGCGCTGGCGAATCAAACCGCTGTCGCGTTAGAGAACGCGCGTCTCGTGGACAACCTCATGCAACTCAACACGGAACTGCGTCAGGCATATCGCAACCTCGACAAAGCCAACCGCGACCTCGAACGCCTCGACCAAACCAAATCCGATTTCATCAGCATCGCCTCGCACGAACTCCGCACACCGTTGACGACGATCATCGGCTACACCGAAATGCTGATCGAAGATACGACATTGCCCACCGGCATCCACGCGATGTTGAAAAATATCTCGAAAGGGACGAAACGCCTGCACGAGATCATGGATTCGATGTTCGACATCGCGCAGATAGACACGCGCACCATGCAACCGCATCTTGTGCCGGTGGACACCGCCGCGTTGATCCGCAAAGTGAGCATGGGTATCGAGAAATCGGTGAGGGAACGCCAGCAGATCCTCACCCTCGACATCCCTACCTTACCCATGGTCAAAGCCGATCCGAACCTGTTGGAAAAACTTTTTCAACACCTATTGAACAACGCGGTCAAATTCACGCCGGATGCCGGCAAGATCAAAGTGGAGGCGCGCCAGGTGACGGCGGGTAATTCCGATTTCCCGAACGGCGGCTTGGAAATTATCGTCAGCGATACCGGCGTAGGCGTGGACCCCGAGTCGCGCGAGATCATTTTCAGCAAGTTCTACCAGCCGGGCGAGGTGAACAAACACTCCACGAGCAAGACGCGCTTCAAAGGGAGCGGCGCCGGGCTTGGGCTGGCTCTCTCGAAGGGAATCACCGAAGCGCATGGTGGGCGCATCTGGGTGGAAAGCGCGGGCTACGACGAAGAAAAATTTCCCGGCAGTCAATTCCATGTGATGCTGCCGCTGGGCGTGTTCGATAAAGGCGAGAAAACCGTGATGATGGGGAACGAAGCGAAATTGCAAGTGAGCTAGTTCAAATCGCCCTGCGATAGACCCGGTGATTTTTGTATTCCACCCCGTTCAAGTTCTTCAAATCGGCGCGCATTTGTTCGGTGGTTTCAGCGACTTGCGTCATTTCGACGTGTTCGAACTGATTGAAGCCAAAAACAGTCCTTGCCATCTCATAATACAACAAGGCATTCCCGCCTCTGCCCTGATATTCGGGCAGGATGCCCATACCGTTGCCTGAGACGGTTTTCGTGCGCTTCATTTCGAGCAGAAGGTCAATGATGCCGAACGGAAATAGTTTTCCCTTCGCGCGTTGAAGAGCGGCGGACACATCGGGGAAGGCAAACAGGAATCCGACAATCTCTTCGCCTGCCAAAATGACTTTGATGAGGCGCGGGTCGGCTACGAGGAAGATATTGTCCACCGCGTATTGGATGTCGCCGGGCGAGAAGGGATAATATTCCCAGTTGTGGATGAAGGCTTTGTTATACGCTTCGCCGATGCGCGGCGCCCACTGAATCAACTCGCGTTTGTTCTTGAATTGCTTGACCGTCAACGCGCCGCGCTCGATCACGCGCCTGGCGATGCTTTCGACCCGTTCAGGGATTTTGAACTCGTGGGCGGGAAGATAACACGAGACAAAATCAACTTCTTTTTCGAAGCCGAGTGACTCCATCAGTTTGGGATAATACTCGTAGTTGTAATTCATCATCGTCATCATCTGGCGATGCTCAAAGCCTTCGATCTGAATCCCGTAGCCGTCGAACGGAGAGAGTCCCTTCGGACCGATCAGCGTGTCGAGTCCGCGCTCTTTTGCCCAGGTGTGGACCGAGTCGAAGAGGGCGCGCGCAACCTCAAGGTCGTTGATTGAATCGAATGCGTAGAAGTGCGCTTTCTTCGTCTTGTGATAGTCGTTGAAGGGCTTGTTGTTCGCGGCGCAGATGCGTCCCACCACTTGCCCATCGCGGACGGCGAGGAAGAAATCCGCTTCGGAGTGGCTGAAGAAGGGATGCT
>CAYWCN010000048.1:0-24489 GCA_964456775.1 uncultured Anaerolinea sp. | reverse complement strand
ATGAACTTGGAGCGGCGGCGTACGCGATCAAAGCCGCGATGGCGGCGGCAGTTGACCGTCAGGAGAATGAAGCGGGTAATCTTGAATGCGAGTGGCAGCGCGCGCAACTTCCAAACGAAATCCGCGATCTTGTGCTTGACGACCAGAAGTTGCGAAACGAGATCTGTTGGTTCGTATTCGATTGTTGACAGGCGGATACAAAAGATTCGGCGCGAGATTCTTATCTCGCATTTAATCAAAAAGTGCTATCATGGATTCAAAGTTTCCCACAGGAATTCTTTGAATCAAATATCTATTTTATGGAGGACTATCAATGAACGCTGCAAAAAATAATAACGAAGCGCAACTCGCCGACTTCACCACCGATACGCGCGTGTTGGTGTTGAGCGGAATGGCGATCATCATCGGCGCCATCGGCTCGCTGGTGGCATACGTGCTGGTGTGGTTGATCAATCTTTTCACCAACCTCGCATACTATCAACGCTTGTCGGCACAGCCTGCTTCGCCCGACGGGAATCAAATGGGGATTTGGGCGATCTTCGTTCCGGTCATCGGCGGACTCATCATCGGGCTGATGGCGCGCTACGGGTCAGATAAGATTCGCGGACACGGAATCCCCGAAGCGCTGGAAGCGATCTTGATCGGTCGCAGTCAGATGGAACCGAAAGTGGCTGTGCTGAAACCGATCTCATCCGCTATTTCGATCGGCACCGGCGGTCCGTTCGGCGCGGAGGGTCCGATCATCATGACCGGCGGCGCGATCGGCTCGTTGTTCGCGCAATTTTTTCATCTTACCTCGGCGGAACGAAAAACATTATTGGTTGCGGGCGCGGCGGCGGGCATGGCGGCGATCTTTGCCGCGCCGGTTGCGGCGGTTCTGCTTGCGGTGGAATTACTTTTATTCGAATGGAAGCCGCGCTCGTTCATCCCGGTCGCGATCGCGGCGGCGGTTGCGGGCGCGTTGCGTGTGGCGTTCCTCGGCGCGGGTCCCATCTTCCCCATTACGCCTCACGATCCGCTCACCGACTCAGGACTGATCATCGCCTGCCTCGTCGGCGTCGCGGCCGGTCTCGCCTCGGGCATTTTGACGACGCTCGTTTATTTTTTTGAAGACCTCTTTGAACGACTTCCGATCCATTGGATGTGGTGGCCCATCCTCGGCGGACTCGCGATCGGCATCGGCGGGCTGATTGATCCGCGTGTGTTGGGCGTTGGCTACGACATCATCCATCAACTCCTGCGCGGCGAATTGATCGGCGCGGCTGTCCTCGGCTTGCTCATCGTCAAAGCGCTGATTTGGGCGATTGCGTTGGGTTCCGGCACATCAGGCGGCGTGCTGGCTCCGTTGCTCATCATGGGCGGCGCGCTCGGCGCATTCCTCTCGCAATGGATTCCGTATGGCGATGCGGGCTTGTGGGCGCTCATCGGCATGTCGGCGATCATGGGCGGGACGATGCGCTCGCCCCTGACCTCGATGATCTTCGTCCTCGAACTTACCCACGATATCAACGTTCTGCCGGGACTTTTGCTCGCCTGCATCCTGGCAGACGTGGTGACTGTGTTGCTCTTGCGGCGTTCCATCCTGACGGAAAAAGTTGCGCGGCGCGGACATCACCTGCTTCGCGAATATTCTGTTGACCCTTTCGAGTTAACGCGCGTGGGCGAAGTGATGGATAAAGACCCGGTCACCATTCCCGCCACCATGACCGTTGCCGAATTTTCCGAGCGGATCGCGCGCGGCGACCCGCAAGTGGCGCGGCGGCAAGGAACTCCCATCGTAGACGCGAAAGGCGTATTGCTGGGAATGCTCACCCGCAACGACATCGTCCGCGCGCTTGAAACGGACCCGAACGGCGGTCTCACCGTGTTGGAAGCCGGAAGCAGTAACTTAATAGTTGCCTTCCCAGACGAGCCTCTCAAAGACGCCGTCGCCAGAATGTTAAGGCACGATGTTGGGAGACTGCCCGTCGTGAGCCGGGAGAATCAACGTCAGTTATTGGGCTATCTGGGTCGCACCGGTCTGCTCGAAGCGCGCTACCGAAATATACGAGAAGAGGAACTGCGCGAACAACGCTGGGATGTGGCGGCGAGGGCAAGAAGGTCAACAAAGAAGGGCAAAGGAAAAGCCAAGTGATCGTTTTGTAAGTCTTCGATACAACTCCCGCTTGACCCAAAGTCGGCGGGAGTTATTTTGTTTTAAAGTCAATCGTGGATAAAACAAACATACCACCATGTCACCTTGAGGGAGCGTGTTTTTCGCGACCGAAGGGTCTCGGATGAGCCTTTCAGAGATGCTTCGGGGCAAACATCGCCCCTCAGCATGACATGGCGCCAAATAATGAATCAAAATAGAAAGCGATCTATCTTTCGAGGTATGATTATGTTCGCAAAGCACATCGAGGCATTGCGCAAAAACTACCCAAATAAGGAAAACATGTCACGGAATCGAATTATTCTTGTCACGGCTGGGATCATGCTCAGCCTCTTTTTAGCCTCCATGGAATCCACCGTGGTTGCCACCGCCATGCCGACCATCGTCGGTCAACTGGGCGGGCTGGATCATTACTCGTGGGTCTTCTCGGCATTCCTACTGGCATCCACAACCACTGTCCCTCTCTACGGAAAACTTTCCGATGTGTACGGCAGGCGCAAATTATATGTCTTTGCGATGGCGCTCTTCCTGCTCGGCTCGGTATTCTGCGGTTTATCCGCCAACCTCACTCAATTGATCTTCGCGCGCGCGTTGCAGGGAATCGGCGCGGGCGGGATCACGCCGCTGGCTTTTATCCTCATCGGCGAAATGTTCTCGCTCGAACAACGCACCAAAATGCAGGGAGTGTTTTCCGGCGTGTGGGGAGTTTCATCTGTGGCGGGTCCGCTATTGGGCGGCTTCATCGTGGACCAACTTTCATGGCATTGGATCTTTTACATCAACGTGATTCCCGGTCTGATCGCCGGGACGTTGGTCGCGCTCGCGTGGCAGGACCAGGTCTACAGTCACGAAAGACACGCGGTGGATTATGCCGGCGCGGCGCTGTTATCCGCTGGCGTCGTCCTCCTGCTCCTCGGGCTGATGGAGTTGGGCACGTCGCTCGGCTGGGTTTTCATCGCCGCCTCGGTGATCACCTTTCTAGTGTTGGTCTGGGTGGAACGCCGCGCCGCCGACCCCATCCTGCCCATCGCGTTGTTCCGCGATAAACTTTTTTCCACCGCCACCGCGCACGGCTTGTTCACCGGCTGGGCAGTGTTTGGCACGATCTCATTCATCCCGTTGTTCGTGCAATCGGTGCTGGGCGCAAGCCCCACGCAAGCCGGTATCACCGTCACACCGATGCTGTTGGGCTGGGTGACGTGCAGTATCATCGGGTCGCGCATTTTGCTGAGGGTTGGGTATCGTCGTCTCAGCGTGACCGGCACAAGCCTATTTCTAGTGGGCGCAACCCTGCTTGCTTTTTTCGGAACCAGTGTAAACCAAACTTTTATGATGGTCTTCATCACGATGATGGGCATGGGCATGGGGCTTTCGATCCCCGCGTATGTGATCGCCGTGCAGACCACCGTCGAGCGGCGTCACCTCGGCGTGGCAACTTCGATGCTTCAATTCAGCCGTTCGATGGGCGGGACTCTGGGGATCAGCGTGATGGGAGCCGCGTTGAGCGCGCGCCTCGCCGCCAACCTCAGCGCCTCAGGTCTCGACTTGAGCCTGATCGCCCAACTCCTCGACCCTCTCTCCACGTCAAGCGGAGTCGTCGAAACGGGCGCGCGTCTCGCCATGGCAAATGCCATCCATCTCGTTTTCGTCATCGCTTTCGTCGCCGCCGTGCTGGGTTGGATCGCCGCCATCTTCACCCCGCGCAAAGAGTTGAAAGATAACATTCCCACCGTCGCGCCTGCCATAGCGGACTGAAATCAACACCAAATCCCTGCGCTTCGACCCTTCGACAGGCTCAGGGCGGCGCTTCGCTCCTTGCAAAAGAACTTCCGTCCTGAGCGGAGTGAGGAGCGTTGGCTGCGACGAATGAAGTCGAAGGACGCTCCGCTCAGCGAGGAAAATTTTATTACTGGATTAATTCGAGAATGGACAATAGCAACTAAACCTCAAGATCAAAAACCCGCCTTTGAACGGCGGGGATTTTTATTAACTCACTTTACGCAAAACCAACTGAACCCCGCCCCCAACACCGCCCCTCCCGCCAGCGCGGACACGAGCAGACTCACCGTCGTCACTTTGGACATGGCGAAGGGGATCGCGCTTCCCACGTAGATTCCAAATTGATGGAAAACTAAAATCGTCAGCAGGAGGGCGAGCGTTGAAGTGAAACTTGTTGAGAGAGCCATCGTCAACGCGGCTTTGAGGTTGCGGAGGAGGAGTCCGTACGCGAGACCGACGCAGAAGGTTGCGCTGAAAACGATCCCGCACATGGTGAGGGTGTAGAGGAGTGGAATCGGCATCCTATCGGCGAACCAGCCATCCACGTTGGAAAGAGGCGAGAACCACGCTAGGATGAATCCGAGGGCGGTGGCGAGTCCAATTTTCCACCAGTCGCGGAATCCGCTGATCCGTCCGAGTGAAAAACTCCAGCCGAGCGAGCAGATCATCAACACGATGATCTTGTTCACGCCATTGTCTTGAAGAAATTTTACATACGGATCAACGGCTGTAGTCTGAGTCGCTTCGCGGAAAAGAATCAGCCAGAGCAATAACCCGGCGGGGAAACCGAGAAACAACGCGGCGGCGAACGCGCTTTGTAATGCAACGCGGCGAGTATTGAGGGGTTGTACTGGTATAGGGTTTTGGGTCATGGCGGCGCGATTCTTTTATAATACACCTCAGGGTGGTCGGCAGTTCCAACGCTAGGGCAAAAGGAGACGGCAATGGCAAGAAAAGCGGCTTCTAAAAAAGGGAAACGTACAACGACGGAGATGGAGAGGGATGTCATCCTAATCGTGAAGGGCGCGGGCGAACAGGCGGAGGATGACCACCTCAACATTTTTCTGCGCGGATTCTGGCCCGCTGTGAAATCGCTGGACAAGGACGCGACTCTTTTGCAGGTGACGAAAGGGTTTGAGGATTATCCACCTTCGCCTCACAACGCGGACGGGAAATCGCATAAACACGTGACGGAGATCCACGCCCGATATAAGGGACGCGACAGGAGTCTCTGGCTGAAAGAATCGTATTGGGAATCGGAGACCCTGCCCTCCGGCGGACTGAGCAATCTTTCGCGCGAGTGGCGCATGGCTTCTTTCGTATTTGCCAATATGTTCCGCAACGTGATCTTTTCGCGCGATACGCTCGCGCTCAAAAAAGCGAGGGAACGCGGGCAGACCGATTTTGTCAAATGGTGGCGGCGGCCCGGCACGCGGATCGTTGATCTCATCGGCTACTACATTTCATATTTCCTGTTGTTCATGCTGGTGCTGGCGCCTTTCTTCGTCTTTTCGGATGTTGGGTGGTTTGATATTGCCTTGAAAAATCTTTTGCCTGTGGCAATGTACGAAGCGGCATGGTTTAGTCCCCTGCTTTTCGTGACCATCTTTGGAGCATTGTGGGCAATTGCTCCAACAGTCGAACATATCGTTTTGATCATTCGACGGTATAAAGATAAACAACTAATGCTTTTACCAGTGCTTCCCAGTTGGGTGCTCCTTGCGTTGATCTTTTTACTGGTCAGCGAACCGATTGCCTATTTCAAATTCGTCCTCATCCTGTTGGCGATCCAAGCCTCGTTGTTAATAGCGCGCGGATTACTCTGGAGCCGCAGAACTTTCGCCAACAGCGACGTGGACATCGCCGAATATTATTCCTATAAAGAAGACGGCAAAAAGAAGATCGGCAAAGTGGACGAACTCTGGGTGACCCGCCTGCTCTTTACGCCGCTGATCTATCGCTATCTCATCTTTATGACCCTGCCCATTGGATTCGTCGGCACGCTGTTGGTGAGTCTGTTCAAATGGACGAAATTTCTCGGCGGGATCGGCGAGTCGCTCGATAAAGCGCTTAATGTGATGCTGGTGGGCTACATGGACGACGTGGTCAACTACGCGATGGACTCGGCGCAGTCGAGCCGGGTGCGCAGCGCGGTGATCAACGACATCATCTATTTTTACAACAAGCCCGGCGTTCAGCGCATCCATGTGGTGGCGCATTCGCAAGGGACCCCGATCACGTACGAGTCGCTCTTCCATTTCCTCGATGAGCAGTATCAAGACAAGATCTACACTTACGCGACCATCGGCAGTGTGTTGAGTTATTATCATCAGGCGCGCGGCGTACTGGACTCGGTCTATTACGAACGTTTCCCGGTCTCAGCGTTGAAAAAGCACAGGTTCCCCAGAAACTTCAAGTGGATGAACTTCTGGAATTTCTCCGACCCGATCACCGAATTTTACGGGCTGGATGAATACACCACCTTCCAGGATGCGCCTCCGCTCGACGAGGAATTTGTCCGCACGCGCACCAGCCCAGTCAACATCCGCACGCGCACTTCGCTTGCCGAGAATCACGGCGAATATTGGAACAACCTCGAGAAATTTACTTTGCCCTTCGCCAAACGCGTGCTCGCCACCAAGCCAGCGGATATGAGACCGCCCGAGTGGGCGCCGGACGTGAAACGTAAAAAGGAAACCAAACACACCAAGCAAAGAGATTGGAAACATTACAGACATCATGTATCGGTCATGGTCGTTTGGATATTGATCCTCATCGTCGCGGTTGCCGTGGCACGCTTGTTAATCGGCGCGCCTTTGCTCCTCCAGATTGCGGATTATTTTGATAGACTCAAAACGAATATCCTTGAACTGTGTCAACATTACTTTCCCGGTGGAGGACCAACCATCCCAGCGGAAGTTGGCGCGTTGTGGTCACAAATTTTAGACGGCGCGTTGATCCTGATCGGCGTTTGGCTGGTCTACGACTGGCTCGCTCAACTCCGACGGGCGGCCAGCATCGCGCGGCGGAAATAGAGTCCGCCCTTCATCCTGAAATTTTTGCTCAAGCCGCCGTCATCGGCGGCGAGGACGCCGCCGAAAGAAATGATCAAACAAAACAAAAGGAGATTTTCATGGCGCTCGTACAAATCACACAAGCAAACGGACGTGTTCCCGTAACGGTGTTTCATGTTCAAGACCGCGTCAACCTGGGGAACTACAAGGAATTGGAACAAACCGCCGCCGACGCCCACGCCAACGGGACGCGCGACCTCGTCATTGACCTGAGCCAAACCCCCTCGCTAACGAGCATCGGCATTCGTTCTCTCGCCGTCATCTACAAGATGCTGGGAACAGACGGCGGGAAACACCTCAAACTCGCGGGAGCCATCGAACCGATCCGCGACATGTTGAAGATCGCAGGCATCTCAGAATTCATCGAGATGTACGATTCGGTGGACGCCGCAGTGGCATCCTTCTGAAACCAAAAGAAGACTGGCAAAAGCCCGTCTTCTTTTTTTTTCGGGTATCATTGCGCCACAAGAAAACGAATTCATGGATCATAAGATCATTGACGGAAAGAAACACGCGCCGCTCATCAAGGATGAAGTCCGCGCGCGTGAAGGAAAATAAACGATGAGCCCTATCCAAATTTCACAGATCCTCAGCGGCAATCCCGTCACCATCTTTCGCTTGCAGGAACGCATCAGCCTCGATAATTTTGCCGAGATCGAATCCATCACCAAACGAGTCCATGCGAAAGGCGCGAGCAAGCTGGTGCTCGACCTCAGCGAAACTGAGTCGCTTTCCAGCATCGGCGTGCGCGCCATCGTTGTCATGCACAAAATTTTGTCGGCAAATGGGGGAAACCCACTCAAACTCGCCGCGGTCCACCCGCCCGTGCGCGATGTGTTGAACATCACGGGCATCACGCAGTTCATCGAAATTTTCGACACGGTGGACGACGCGGTGGCGTCGTTTCAATAAGCGTTTCATGTTCGCGACGCAGTGGAATTGCGTCACAAAAAAATAACGACGTATGTCGTCCCTTCGGGATCAGCGATCCAATACTTCAAACAACTTATCCACAGATAACTCGGTAAGCGATCTCACCATTAAATTCGCGCCCTCGAAGGCGAGCAGTGACGTGACGGTATTCGGGACTGCCACGACGTAGACTCCCGCGCGATTTGCGGCTTTGACTCCGTTGGGGGAATCTTCGAAGACCACCGCTTCATTTTTCTGGACTTGGAGTTGATTCAGCGCCGTGAGAAATAGATCAGGGTTCGGCTTGGTCCGTCCTACGCCAACATCGTCGGCGGCGATGACGGCATCGAACAGGTCGAAGATGCCGAGTCGTTTGGCGTGCGTATCTACCCACGCATGTTCGGAACTGGAAGCGATGGCGAGTTTGAGTCCGTGTTGTTTCGCGGCGCGGAGGAGTTCCAGCACGCCCGGCATAAGGGACTGCGAATGGATCATCGCAAGACTCTCCACGCTTTGACGAGCTCGCAAGGAAACTGCGTCCAGCCGTCCCTGCGAAAGACGCGAGAGGTTGTCCGCCGCGTCGAAGTCCAAGAGTCCGTTTCCGCCGATGATCTTGCCCCAGTCGTCGTGAGGGAAATCAAATCCGTGTTCTTGATAGATATTTTTCCAGACGAGGTATTCGGGGGTTTCGGTGTCGAGGATCAATCCGTCGAAGTCGAAGATGAGGGCTTTGAGCATGGGTGGGATTATACTCAGGATACCACACCCGTCATTGCGAGGAGGCGTTAGCCGACGAAGCAATCTCAGACTCGTGTTGGGGATTGCTTCGTCGAGCCTTCGGCTCTCCTCGCAATGACGGAAAAAAGGAGAATTGAACTATGGAAGATCTATATTACAGCAATTACATCGAACTCGATACGATCCTGAACAGTCAGAAGCCGCGCAGTTTTGAGAAGATGGAAGACGGCAACGATGAGATGCTGTTCATCATCATCCATCAGGCGTATGAGTTGTGGTTCAAACAGATCCTGTTCGAACTCGATCTCGTGCGGAATATTTTCGAGCGCGGACACATCAACGATAACTCAGGCGACATGAGCAACGCGGCGCATAAGTTGAAGCGCATCGTGAAAATTTTGGAGTTGTTGACCCAGCAAGTGGGCGTGCTGGAAACGATGACATCGCTCGATTTTCTCGAATTCAGAAATTATTTACTGCCCGCTTCGGGATTTCAAAGCAAGCAGTTCCGCTTGATCGAAGCGAAGCTGGGACTGAAAATGGAGGAGCGTTACAAAAAGGAATATTACAAGCACACGCGGCGCGGAAGTTTATCCGAAAGCGACTCGCAGGATGTGAGCCGCATGGAGGGCGAAAGCACGTTGAAGGGACTCATCATCGAGTGGCTCGAACGGATGCCGTTCTTCGATGAAGACTATTGGACGGAGTACGTTTCGACGAGCGACGCGAAGGCGAACAAGTTTTGGTCCGATTATCGCAAGGCGTATCAAACCAGTTTGTCGAACAGCGAAAGCGACAGGCTGGCGGAATTCGACAAGGTGTTTTTCTCGGAGGGTCGCGGCGAGGTTTCTCCCGAAGCGATGCAGTCCATTTTATTCATCACGCTCTATCGCGACCTGCCCATCTTCCAGATGCCATTTGAACTATTGAACACCCTCTCCGAAATTGATGAATTGCTCTCGAACTGGCGCTATCGTCACTTTATGATGGTGCGGCGCATGATCGGTCTGCGCGTGGGAACAGGCGGCACAAGCGGCGCGGGCTACTTGGAGGGAACGTTGAGCCAGCATTACGCCTTCCGTGAGATCACCGAAGTAGCGACGTTCCTGATCGAACGGAGCAAACTCCCGCAGTTGCCGAGGGCGTTGAGGGAGAAGGTGAGTTTTCAGGTGTAAAATTTTGAACGGTTGGACGTATAATGCTATGCAAAGGCAGTTATACAGAATAATTCCGTATAACACCTCAAATTGGGTAGTTATACGGACGCCGTCCGTATAAGCACTAGTTAGGCGCTTGCAAATTCAAAAATGAGCAATAGTTGTTGAGTTCTTATGAAGGTCAGTGTCTATGAGTAGTACAAAACAAGAATTTTTTCCAGGGGATAGAGTTCGTATCACAGAGGATACTGACGAATTTGAGGTCGAGAGACCAGATCAAACTTTCATAGTTGGAACGAAAGGAAGTATAGGTGTAATCGTCACACCTGAAGAATTTTGGGTAGATTACGTAGAACAATTTAAGGCAGCTTTTTATGTTGCGTCCATGCAACACCCAGAAATTAAAATGTCCGAGCAACTTAAAAACTCGCCCGAATATTTTGAAAAAATGTTTTCTAAGGAAAGCGAAAAGTCTTTTATTGCAGCCGTAAAGGGTAATATGGAAGCAAATTTCCGTTATCCTGTGAAATTTGAGACAGTAGAACCATCGGCAGACTCCGAAGCAGTGATTTGTTGTAAAGTAGGAGAGTGTCAACAGATCCGTGTATTGAGGAATGTCGTGACAGGCGAAGGCAAAATCCTAGAAAAGATAGAGTAGCTAATGGTTCTTCAATCTCCTCTGCGCCTAACACAGCGTTCCCGGAAACAGTTAGGTGGGGACGAGTTGTAGTCCAAACTTGGCCGCCTTTCTTTCCAGATATTTGAGTTGTTGGTCGCGGTAGCGTTTTTCATACTCCGTCAAACTCAAGGGGTCATACTCCAACCTTCGACTGTGCTCAGAACAACCTTTGTACTTCAACATGCGATAAACCACTTTTGCGATGATCGGGATCCAGTCCATTTCTATCTTGACGAAATAGAACGTATATTCTACAATCTCGTCAAGGAGAATGCTCATGAAAAAGAAAAGCGTCTCATCGAAAAGCAAGTCCGCGCAAAACAAACCTTCGGTGAAAGAGTTTATCGCATCGTTAGACGATGAACAGTTGGTAACAGATTCCCGCGCGCTGATGGAGATGATGCAAAGGATCAGCGGGCATAAGCCGACGCTGGAGAACGCGGGCACCATCGCGTTCGATACCTATCACTACAAATACGACAGCGGACGCGAAGGCGACAGTCTTGTGATTGGGTTTTATCCACGAAAAGGGAAGATCACGGTCTACCTGATGGACGGCACGGCGCGCTACTCTGAATTGCTGGCAAAGTTAGGGAAACATACCACTACGGGGTACTGTCTTTATATCAAGCGGCTGAGCGATATAGAACTGCCGATCCTTGAGCAGATCGTGCAAAAGTCATATAAGAATATAAAGTCGCAAGACGGGCATATCAACCAAATCTTATGGCAAACTGCAAAGAAATAGACGGTTCTGCCAAGTCCGCGCTTAACGAGGAACCAAGCCATGAACAACAAGTCTAATGATCGCGTTTTTGGATATATCTTCGCAAATGTATATCCGCTGTACATTCAAAAAGCGGAACGCAAGAATCGCACGAAGAAGGAAGTTGATCAGGTCATCTGCTGGTTGACTGGCTATACTCAGGCGGGTCTGCAACAGCAGATCAAAAAGGGAAACGATCTAAAAACCTTCTTTGCCCAAGCGCCAGCCATGAACCCGAATCGGTCGCTCATCACAGGCGTCGTGTGCGGCGTCCGCATCGAAGAGATCGAAGACCCGCTGATGCAAAAGATCCGCTATTTGGATAAACTGGTTGACGAACTCGCCAAAGGAAAAGCGATGGAGAAGATCCTGCGGTCATCCCCCGCTTGAACCTGATTCTGCTTGGACAGCTTCGTCGTCCCTTGGACAGCCGCAGTCGTCAGCCGCATCCCATCACCACTCGATCGTTGGAGTCAAATCATGAAGCCTGATACGAATAAACAAACCTGGGGAAAACAGACATCTGATTGGGTCACCCTGCTGTTGATCTCGTGCGGCATCATCCTCGGATCTTCATTGATACTGGGACCAATTCTAACTGGCATAGATGCGGTCAATCAAAAAATAGTGATGACATATCACTGCCCAGACGCCATAGAGATAACCGAAAAGCGCGGTCCGATCACCCAATTGCCCAATGACCCGAATTCATTCGGGCAAACCGTAGAGGGCGTCTGTATGTTCGCAGACGGAAGCACGAAGGTTATCAGCAACGACGAATATGCCGTCACAACCATCGTGGGGTCGCTCATTCTCGGCGCCGTTTTGGGAGTAGTCATTGCGATCATATTCATCCCCGTCTACATTGGTTGGAAAAAGAAGAGCGCAAAAACACGCTAACTGCTGTCAACACGACCAGACTGTTATCACAAGGAGACAACTTCACCATGAACGAACTTCCAACGGGCGCGCGAGATTTTGATTGGTATTTTGGCGCATGGCATGTCCATAATCGGATGCTGCGAACGCGGTTAGCCGACTCAAATGATTGGTGGGAATTTCCCGCGACGGATGTTGTCAGACCCATTTTGGGCGGGCTGGGAAACATAGATGAGATTGATTTTGACAGACCCGAAAAACCACTGCGCGGCTTCAATGTCCGTATTTTTAACCCAGCCTCGAAATTATGGAGCATCTATTGGGTAGATAATATTGGCACAGAACTGCAACCGCCATTAATTGGCGCGTTCGAGAATAGAATCGGCACTTTTTTCGCGGAGGATACCTTTAACGGTCAGCCGATTCGAGTCCGTTTCATCTGGGATGAGATCACGGAAAATTCCGCGCGCTGGGAGCAAGCCTTCTCGGCAGACAACGGCGCCGCATGGGAAGTCAATTGGGTGATGAGGTTCACGCGCAAACTGGATTAATTACTCACCTTACATAGTTTGAACCTTTCAACTATAAGGCATATCACCCTGAGGGACGCCTCGCGTCCCGAAGGGTCTCTACGACGGTATCAGAGATTCTTCGCTCCGCTCAGAATGACATTGCGTAGGGTAAGTTAATCATTGCCCTTGTTTTATGGAGTTGCGAGTATGATGCTACCCGATTACTGGCTACCACGCCCACACACGAAGTTCGATGAAACGACTCGGAACGCGTTTGACGAGTTGTTCGATATGACTCTCAGCCTTGGCGGGTGTCCGACCATTCAATTTGCCCTGCCTTATTCCAAGTGGCAATTTCTTTGCCATCTCGCCGATCATCACGACATCGCCTTGCACGGTTCTGGCGATCTGAATATTCAACTTTTCGAGCCGCGCCAGTCTAACGACCTCAACGAATTTGGCAATCAGAAAGCCATCTACGCCGCCTCGGATGGATTATGGGCGATGTTCTTCGCCATCGTTGACCGCGACCGCGTCAACTCCATTACCAACGCCTGTATTCGCATCGAAGAGCAGACTGGCGCAGTGCACGGTCCGCTGTATGTTTTCTCGGTCAGCCAATCGGCGCTTCCAAATCAACCTTGGCGAACAGGAATGGTTTATCTCCTGCCGCGCAAGACATTCACTACGCAATCACCCATGGCGTTTGGTTCCAGCCAAGTTCACATCGCACAGCTGGCGAGTCTTGTGCCTGTTCAGCCGTTGGCGAAACTCGAAGTTGTGCCGGCGGATTTTCCCTTCTTGAGCCAAATCCGTGGACATGACGATTCACGACTCCAAGAGTATGCAACCGCACTGCAAACGGGCGCGCCATGGCCTAAAGATGTATGAGCCGTGAACGCAAATCGGCGTGAACGCTTGAAGAGTAAAGGAGCGATTAACATGAAAAGCATACAGCCAAAACAACCAAAAGACGGCGACTTTTGCGAAGTGATTCGCGGAACGCACGCGGGCAAGTCTGGAACCATCAGAGACATCAAGACGAGCAAGACGGGTCACGTCACTGTCACAATTGTGCAAAAGAATGGCGAGCGGTTCAAGACGCTTGCGAGGAATGTCCTCGTCAAGCCGCGCGACAGAGCCTGACCATGATCTTCGAGTTCAGCGGCAAAATTTTTCATTGGCGCGGACCGGCTCCCTTCCTTTTCGTCGCTGTTCCCGAAAAGCAGAGCCGCGACATCAAAGCGATCTCAAGAGAGGTCACCTACGGCTGGGGCGTGATTCCCGTCCACGTGCGGATCGGCAAGACCGAGTTTAAGACCTCCCTGTTCCCGAAAGACGGTCTCTACCTTGTGCCGATCAAAATGATCGTCCAGAAGGCGGAAGATATTGGTGAAGGGGACAATGTAAAGATACGGCTTGAAATCCGTTTATGAACGAAATGAGGGGAAACAACCTCTGCAATATGCTTTCGAATTCTGCTACAATTTCGACAATCAAAACATCAGCCACGGATTGCACGGATTCTCACAGATTTTTTTCCTTGTTCTTCCCTTCGTGTCCATTGTGTCACTTCGATAAACTCAGTGCAAGCCTTCGTGGCAAAAAAGGAATCCTCCATGACCCAATCTTACAACGCCATCGTCATCGGCGCGGGCGTGATGGGCGCCAGCATCGCCTTTCACCTCGCCGAGCGCGGACTCAAGCCCGTCATCCTCGAACGCAAAGTGACCGCCTCAGGCGCGACGGGTCACTCCAGCGGTCTCGTCCGTATGCACTACGATCTCGCCGCTGAATCTGAATTGACGTTCCAAAGTTATCAAATCTATTTCAATAATTGGAAAGTACGCGTCGGCGGTGAATGTGGATTCCAGCAAACAGGCTTCATCCAGATCAATTCACGCGAGGAGGAGGCTCAACTGCGCGGCAACGTCGCCAACCAGCAGAAAATCGGAATCAATACGTCGGTCATCACTGCGAAAGAAGTGAAGGAACTGTTCCCCGATCTCATCACCGATCATTTTGATTTCGCCGCCTACGAACCCGACTCAGGCTACGCGGACGCGACTCTCACCACCAACTCGTTCATCGAATCCGCCAAGCGACTCGGCGCGACTCTGATTCAAAACAGCGAAGTGACTGCCATTCGTAGCACAGGAGGAAAAGTTATCGGCGTTAGCACGAATCAAGGTGACTTCGACGCGCCGATCATCGTCAACGCGGCTGGGGCGTGGGCAAAGCATGTCGCTGGGCTGGCAGATCTCCAAGTCCCGATCGAAACGTGGACGCATGATGTCGCGTTCTTGCATCGTCCGCCGTCGCTAGGAAGAATCCCTGCGACGATTGATCTCGCGCTCGAATGTTATTTCCGCCCCGAGGGCAGCGCGCTGATTCTCGCCGCGGGCGTGGACGAGTCCATGCGCAACGATCCGCCCGACGAGGAAGATCAAACGCCGACGCCCACGTTCGTCGAAAAATTGATAGACATCATGGTTCAGCGCATTCCCAAGATCGAGCAGAGCGGCTTACATTCGATCCACGTTGGGCGCGATGGCATCACGCCCGATCAGCGCGCGATCTACAGCGGCACGGACCTTGGCGGCTTTTATCTCGCCTGCGGATTGAGCGGCACAGGATTCAAAACGTCACCTGCGGCGGGAGCGAGTTTGGTCGAGTTGATCCTCGATGGCGCACCGAAAACGGTAGACATCACGCCGTTCCGATTCAGCCGCTTCGCGGAGGGGAAGTTGATCGAAGGGGAGTTTGGGTATGGGAATATTTGGAAGTAAGATAAGGTAATAATGAGTTATAAAAAAGAACTTATAAGGAAAGTAAAAGACCCAAGATTATGGCCTGATTTCAAGAGGGCTGATTTTCTTAGCGAGCTCGATGGTATTGCCGAAGATGCCTTTTTATACGACACAGTATATGGTTATTTATCTTCGGTTCTGATTTATCACCAACTTGTTGAGGAAATTATTGAGCGGATCCTAGAAAATGTAAGGTTCTTTATTCAACTATCGATTTTTCCAATGCAGATAAATTTCCCTGAGCAGAAAAACAGAATGTTCGGAGTGTTATTAAAGGAATTAGAGTCAACAGTGGAATTTGATGAAAAAGAGGCAATACTGCAAAAAGCGCAAGAAATCAATACGATAAGAATTCAACTGGTCCATAAATTAACAAAACAAACAACTCTTGATGATGTAAAGAATCAGGCAAGAAAGGTCAAAGATCTATTTTACGAGGTATTCACATTGAGTCAAGAAACTATTGATCATTTTTACGCGATTTTTTCTGACTTCAAAGATACCGAATGGGACGATCTTCTTGATGAAGAGTAGTTTAGACTGCTTGAAATCGGAATCAAAACGAGACCGTGGGCGGAACGCGGAGTTGGTTTTCCCTAGTCCAGATAGTGCCGATTGATCGGCGTGTCCGTTTGCCCCTCTCCCAAGGGAGAGGGAATGGTGACGAATCCTTTTCTGTGTAATGGGTTTGTTGAGTTTTCAGGAAAATATTTGGTTTGAGGAGCAAGGGCCTCTCCGCTTTGAGAGAGGGATCAAGTCTGCTCAAGCAACGAATCTTTGCTGTATAATCTCGCTCCATGCAATATTTCTTCGTTGACGAATCAGGCGATGCAGGGCTGGAAGGGCAGGCAAGTTCATCGAGTCATTTCGTAGTTGCAATGGTGCAGTTGCCCGAACGCGCGCCTCTCAAACCGCTTGTGGAGTTGAGAAAAGCGCTTTATGTTCCCCCAAGTTTTGAATTCAAATACCATCAATCCAAGCCTCTGCAAAAAGATCGTTTTTTCAAGGAGGTGTTGGCTGTTGATTTCCGTATCCGCGCTGTGGCTTTGGATAAAGCGCAACTCGCACCGAATTTCAACACCTTGTCTCCTCAGGCTCTGACAATCGAATTGATTATTGGACTTACCATGCGAGCTAGCGAACTGGATATCGCCAATGAAGTCTTGATCATTGACGGCGCAACGCCGTCTTTTTGCCGCAATCTACGAATCCAGTTTTCTGAGCGAAGCAAGCGGGAGGAGCGCATCCGCCCGTTCAAGAATATCATCGGCGGAGATTCTAAACGCGAGGATGGTTTGCAATTGGCAGATATGATTGCTGGCGCAATTCGACTGCATGTGATGGGAATATCAAGCGTTCATTTCGATATCATTTCCCCGCGCGTGGTTGAACTGTGGAACTTGTCCTAAATAAAACACCCCTGACTATTCTCTTGCGAGAAAGACAGCCTCATGTGGCTACCTTGTCGTCGGGGGCGAGTAAAACGGTCGAGCCGTTTTATTGATGCTTGTATTATACAACCAGTACGGGGAAATGTCCAAATCAAAAACGGGACTGTGGTTGAGCACAGTCTCGTTTTTGATTCCCTGCACAATTTCGTCATTGCGAGCGGAGCGAAGCAATCTCCAACCTGGTGACGGGGATTGCTTCGTGGCGCTGATGCGCCACTCGCAATGACGGGTCAGAATAGTTTCAACACCGCTTCGCTTGCCCAGGCGAATAAAACTTGAGGCACGATACTCACTGCCACTGTCACAAGCGCGGTGACTAGAGTGGTCATGTCGAGCCAGGGTTCGCGTTCGGCGGTGGGTTCGCCGTCTTTCATGTACATGATGACGACCACGCGTAGATAGTAGAATGCCGAGACGAGGGACGTCAACACGCCGATGATGGCAAGCCAGACGAAGCCTGCGTCTATCACGGCGCGGAAGAGATACAGTTTGCCGATGAGTCCGATAGTGGGAGGCAGACCGATGAGCGAGAGCATGAAGATCGCCATTGCGGCGGCGAGGGCGGGATGTTTCTTTGCGAGACCCGCATAATCGTCCAGCGCCAAGCCCTTGCCTTCTTTTTTCTCCAGGGCAATGACCACGCCCCACGCGCCGAAGTTGGTGAACACGTACGCGACGAGATAGAACAAGCCCGCCGCGACTGAAGTCGCTACTACGTTTGCGTTACCGTATGGCACGAACGCCATGAGGATATATCCCGCGTGGGCGATGCTGGAGTAGGCGAGCAGGCGTTTGATGTCAGTCTGCGCGATGGCGACCACGTTGCCGACGATCATCGTCGCGGCGGAGAGGACCCAGAACACGTCGGTCATGTCGGCGGCGATGGAGGGGAAGGCTGTGGCGAACACGCGCAACAACGCGGCGAAACCCGCGATCTTCGCGCCAGAGGACATGAACGCGGTCACTGCTGTGGGCGCGCCTTGATACACGTCGGGAGTCCACATGTGGAAGGGGACGGCGGCGACCTTGAAGCCGAATCCGATGAGGAGGAGGGCGGCGCCGATGGTTAGAAGCAGACTGCCCGTCGAAGTTGAAGCGGCTGTCACGATGGCGAAGATGTTGGTGGTGTGAGTCGCTCCAAAGATGAGGGCGATGCCGTAAACGAGAAATCCAGAAGAGAACGCGCCGAGCAAAAAGTATTTGAGTCCCGCTTCTTCCGATTCGGTTTGGGGACGCGCGAACGCTGCGAGGACGTAGAGCGGGATGGAAAGCAGTTCGAGCGCGAGGAAGACGACGATGAGGTCGGTGGCTTGCGCCATGAGCATCATGCCGACGACGCTGAAGAGGAGCAGTGTGTAATATTCGCCGCGTTCGATGCCCATGCGTTTGACGTAGCCGTACGCGAGCGCGACGCCGAGCAAGCCGCTGATGAGGAGCAACGAGTTGACGAAGGTCGAGAAGCCGTCGAGTGTGACCATGCCGTTGAAGCCCGTCACTTCACTGCCGATCTGCGCGATGGTGTATCCAAGTGTCACGGCAAGACCCAGCGCGGAAAGTAATGCGGTGATGCCTTTGCGAGTCTTTGGGATGAAGAGGTCAACGAGCAAAAGCACGCATGCCCATACGGTGAGGATGAGGAGCGGGAGGATAGTGGTGAGGTCGGATTGAGTCATAATTTTTTATTTCGTCATTGCGAGCCCGAGCGATAGCGAGTGGCAAAGCAATCTCCAACACGATGACGGAGATTGCTTCGTGGCGCTTTCAGCGCCACTCGCAATGACGGGCTAGGGCAACGGCAACGTCCCAACGAGATGATTGACGGCGGGCGCGATGAGGTTGAAGAACGGCGCGGGGTATAAGCCGATCCAGAAGATGAGGATCAACAGCGGAACGACTGTGGCGATCTCGCGCCAATTGAGGTCGCGGAGGGCGTGCCCGTGCTTCTTTGTCTCTTCCACAACTTCGCCTTGCGGACCCATGAACATTTTTTGGAACATGTACAAAATATAGATCGCCGCCATGATGACGCCGAGCGCGGAGATCGCTGCGAACCAGACGTTGCCCCAATAGAAGACTCCGTTTTGTCCCGCGCCCCATGCGCCGAGCAAAATGGTGAACTCGCCGACGAAGCCGTTGAGACCGGGCAAGCCCATCGAGGACAACGAGACGATGAGATAGATCGCGCCGAAGACCGGCATGATCTTCCACAAGCCGCCGTAGACTCGAAACTCGCGCGTGTGCGTCTGTTCGTAGACCATGCCGACGAGCAAGAACAACGCGCCCGTGCTGATCCCGTGATTGATCATTTGCAGGATCGCGCCCGCGATACCTTCGGGGTTCAACGCGAACAAGCCGAGCATCACAAAGCCCAAGTGACTCACGGACGAATACGCGACCAACTTCTTGATGTCGGGTTGCGCGTACGAGACCGCCGCGCCATAGATGATCCCGATGGTGCCGAGCAGGGCGATCCACGGCGCGGCTTGGAGGGTCGCTTCGGGGAACAAGGGGATGTTGAATCGCACGAAGCCGTAGGTTCCCAGCTTCAACAGCACGCCCGCCAGGATGACCGAGCCAGCGGTCGGCGCTTCGACGTGCGCGTCGGGAAGCCACGAGTGCAGGGGCCACATCGGCACTTTGATGGCGAACGCGGCCGCGAAAGCGATGAACAGCCACATTTGAATATTGGCAGGGATGCCGCCTTGCGCGATCAGATCGGGCAGGGAGAACGTCTTGCCGTGAATGCCGAGCCACAGAATAGCAAGCAACATCAAAATAGAACCCGCCATTGTGTAGAGGAAAAATTTGAGCGCGGCGTAGATGCGGCGCGGTCCGCCCCAGATGCCGATGATGAAGTACATCGGCACGAGCGTGAATTCCCAGAAGATGTAAAAGAGGAACAGGTCTTGCACGAGGAACACGCCGTTCATACCGATCTCCAACAGGAGGAAGAAGATCATGTATTCTTTGACGCGTTCTTCGACAGCCGTCCACGTGGAGAGGATCGAGATCGGCGTGAGAAGCGTCGTCAGCAATACCAGCAGGATGCTCAAGCCGTCTATGCCGAGGAAGTATTGGATGTTCCAACCCGCCACCGTGATCCAGTCGTACCGGGCGACCAGTTGTAAGTCGGTGTTCGAGGCGTTGAAGCGTCCCAGCACCCACAGCGAAATGACGAACGTCACCACCGAGACGACCAGCGCCGTCCAGCGCATCGCGTTCTTGTTTCCGCTGGGGATGAAAAGCAGAATCAAAACTCCCACCAGCGGGAAGAATGTCAGAAGAGTTAGCGGTTGCAAAATAAATTCCATGTTCAATCCTCGTTAAGTTACAGGTCGAAGGTTGTGACGTTCGACTATTTTAGAATCAAATATCCAAGAATAAGTACAACGCCCAATAAAATGGACAGCGCGTACGAGCGCACGAATCCGTTCTGGACCTTACGGAGGGTCGCCGCTAGGGACTGGGTCCACGTCCCCAAGCCGTTCGCGAAGGCGTCAATGCCTTTTTGATCGGCATATTTGTTCAAGCCGATGAAACTGATCCAGTTGTACGCGCCCATGATGACTTTCTCATGGAACCAATCGTGCCAGAAGCGCCAGTCGATCACTTCCGCGACAAAATGGGAAAGTTTGATATACGGGTTGATGAACAAGAGGTGATAGAGTTCGTCCACCCACCATTTGTTGTTCATCCCTTTGAACAAAAGACCAAGCGACGCGAGTGGATCGGTCTGACCTTTTGCGAAAGGCTTTCTGGCATACATCAACCATGAGATCAAAATGGCGAGCAAAGCAAGGACGGTCGAAACGCCCGCCACTTGCAAATTCAACGGGAGCGATTCCACTTCGCCGAGCGTGTGTTCGAGCCAGTGACCGAGGTTGTGGAAACCTTCAAACGGCAGGTTGAGCGCGCCGCCCAAGACCGAAAGCGCCGCCAGGATCATCAACGGGACGGTCATCACTTTGGGACTTTCCTTCGCGTGCGCCGCGGCTTCGTGACGCGGCTCGCCGAAGAAGACCATCCAAATTTGCCGTCCCATATAGAAGGCGGTGAAGAACGCGGCGAGGGTCAACAACCAATACGCGACCTGATTGTGCATGCTCGCATCGAGCAAAATTTCATCCTTCGACCAAAAGCCCGCGAACGGAGGGATGCCAGACAACGCCACCATGCCAGCCATGTACACCCAGAAGGTGACGGGCATGGTCTTGCGAAGCCCGCCCATGTTGCGCATGTCGCCGGGGTCGAATACTTCGCCGTGACTCGTTGCATCGTGATCATCGTGCGCGTCGTGTCCACTTTCCACTTTCGACTTTCCAATTTTCTTTTTCCCCTTGCCATGATTATCATGATGCGCATGTTCGGCATGATGATGTCCGCGTTCCATGCCGAGGATCACCGAACCCGCCGAAAGGAACAACAACGCTTTGAAGAACGCGTGCGTCACGAGGTGGAACACGCCAGCCACGTACGCGCCCATCCCGACCGCCGCAACCATGAAGCCGAGTTGCGAGATGGTCGAATATGCCAACACTTTTTTGATGTCGAATTGACCGGTAGCGATCGTGGCGGCGAAGAGCGCGGTGACGGCTCCCACAAGCGCGACGATATGCTGCGCTTCGGGAACGGATGAATAGAGCGGCGCGGAACGCGCGACGAGATACACGCCCGCAGTCACCATCGTCGCGGCGTGGATCAATGCCGAAACGGGAGTCGGACCCGCCATCGCATCGGGAAGCCAAACATAAAGAGGAACTTGCGCCGATTTTCCCGTCACGCCTAATAAGAAGAACAACGTGATCGCCACAATGACGCCCGTCGCAACCGTCGAAACTTGTTGGAATACTTTATCGAATTGGAGACTGCCGAACGCCCAGAAGATGATGAACGTGGCGATGAGGAAACCGAAGTCGCCGACGCGGTTGGCGACGAACGCCTTGACCGCCGCAAATGAATTCGACCATGAGGGTCGCGCAAGCAAATCGAGTTCGTACCAGAAGCCGACGAGCAGGAACGAACACAACCCCACCCCCTCCCAACCGACGAACAACATCAGGTACGAGTCGCCGGTGATCAACACCATCATGGCGGCGATGAAGAGGTTGAGAAAAACGAAGAAACGGCGGAAGCGTCCCACGTCGTTTTTGAAGCGCACGTCTTCGTGCATGTACCCGATGGCGTAGATGTGGATGAGAGTCCCGACGCCGGAAACGACCAGCATCATCGTCGTGGATAACGAGTCGACGCGGAACGTCCAATCGAGCGACAGGGTTCCGATGCGGATCCACTCCGCGAGATGCCAGCGCATCGCCTCGCCGTGCGCGCCTGAGATCGTAAAGTACAGCAGGACCGACACTACGAACGTCAACCCTGAAAAGAAACTCGCCACCGCGCCGATCATCCGCTCGCTGAGCTTGTGACCGACAATGGTGTTGATCAGCAGACCGATGACCGGGAAAAATACCAGCCACGGGGCTAAGAATAAAAATCCTGTGTTTGCTGTTTCGCTTAAGTGCATAATTTCTCGTTTATTTTTTTCTCGGTGGTTGAGTAGACACGAGCGATAGCGAGTGTCGTATCGAAACCACCAGTTGGAATCAAACTTTATGTTTTCAAGTTAGTGGTGGTTTCGATACGTCCCGCAGCGCTTCGCCTTCCACTTCGCTATCGCTCCGCTCAGCCCGGCAGGACTACTCAACCACCGAGGTATGTCTATCCTTTTAATGAACTCACCTGATCCACGTCAATACTGCGCTTGGACTTGAAGATTTCCACGATCAGCGCGAGACCCACCGCCACCTCCGCCGCCGCGACCGCGATGACGAAGAAGACGAAGATCTGCCCGCTGAAATTCTCGAACACACTGCCGAACGCCACGATGGCGAGGTTCGCCGCATTCAACATCAACTCAATGGACATGAAGATGATCAACGCGTTACGGCGGATCAACACGCCGAGCACGCCGATGGTGAAAAGTATGGCGGAGAGAATAATGTAGTAATCAACAGGGATCATGGTTTACTCGCGGTTCACAAATACGCAGTACGCAACACGCAGTAAAAATACTGCGTGCTTCGTATTACGTAAAGATCAATTACGCGCCTTTCTCTCTTTCTTGGTAAGGACGATCGCCCCGACCATGGCGACCAGCAGCAGAATGGAAACGACTTCAAACGGCAGTAGATAATCGGTGAATAACATATTGCCCAACTGGCGGAGATTCTCCAGCGTGTCGACCGAATCGCCCGGTGGAAGCACATCTCCCACAGGGCGGGATTTCGAAACAAGCAGGTATGCCGCTTCGAGGAAAAGGATGACAGACAACCCAATGGCAAGCGGTCTCTGCCACGGCAAAACTTGCGACTTCGGCAATTCGTCTGTGCCGAGCAGCATGATCACGAACAGGAACAAGACCATGATCGCGCCCGCGTAAACCGTGATCTGCACCATGGCAATGAACGGCGCGCCGAGCAGGAGAAAGAACACCGCCACCGTGACGAAGTTCAACACGAGATACAACGCCGAATAGACCGCGTTGCGGCTGAACAGCATCCCCAGCGCGGAGGCGATGGCGATGAGGGAGAGGACGAGGAATAAAATTAAGTCGAGGGTCATAGCATTTTATAAAGAGATTGGAGACTAGAGACTAGTCTCTAGTCTCTAGTCTCTGATCTCAGTCTTTCGGATTTTCCATCTCCGGCACCGACCTCGTGAACACACCGGCATCTGTCTTCTGCGGGGTCAACATCGCGGAGGCTGGCACGGGTTCCAACAGCATATCTTTGTCGTAAATTGCCGAGCGGCGGTCATAGAAGGAGAGTTCGTAATTGTCGCCGAGCACGATCGCTTCGGTCGGGCAGGCGTCTTCGCAGTAGCCGCAGTAGATACAGCGGAGCATGTTGATCTCATAGGTGGAGGCATACCGCTCTCCGGGCGAGAAGCGTTTTTCATCCGTGTTCTCGGAGGCTTCCACGAAGATCGCATCCGCAGGGCAAGCGGCGGCGCACAGCGAACATCCGATGCACTTTTCGAGTCCGTTATCGTAACGCTTCAACACATGGCGGCCGCGAAATCGCTGGCGGACGGGACGTTTCTGTTCGGGATATTGGATCGTCACCGGCTTCTCGAACATGGACTTGAACGTAACCCACAGCCCGCGGACAAGTTCAACAGCGGGGTCAAGCGCGCTCATAGGATAATCTCCTCAATGTACGATAGATCGTAACAACTGGGATCAAACCGGCGATCACCGACGCGGCGGGGATCGACCACATCCACATCGGGTTGCCCGTCTGGTCCGCAAGCAAAATACCCGTTGCCGTAATGAACACGATTGCCAATGACAACGGCACCAACACTTTCCATCCGAAAGACATCAAGCGGTCATAGCGGATGCGGGGCCACGTGGCTCGCACCCAGATCATCACGAACAACAAGGCGATGACCTTGATGATCAAGTAGACCGGTCCAAGCAGGGGAAATTGATCCACGAACGGACCAAGATACCCGCCGAAGAAAAAGACCGCCATCACCGCGCAGATCACGATCATCTTCTGATATTCCGCCATGAAGAACAA
>CAYWCN010000047.1:0-24772 GCA_964456775.1 uncultured Anaerolinea sp. | reverse complement strand
TCCACCGGACAACAAACCGAGTCTTGAAGAATTGAACAACTGCCAGCCGTATCTCGAACGCGAATTGGAGATCATCAAGCCGAAAGTGATCGTTTGTCTTGGTCGCATTGCATTTGAGCGTATGTTGAAGTTATTTGCAATTCGAGATTCGTCAATGAAGTTTTCTCACGGCGCGTTTTACAAACTGAAAACCGATCCACTGATCACTGCTCACTGGTTACTCTGCTCGTACCATCCCAGCCAGCAGAACACATTGACAGGAAGATTGACCGTGAAAATGTTCGACGATATTTGGAAGAAGGCGAGATCCTTGTTGGATGAAAAATCTTAAACGCATCATTCTCGGACTTATCGTTGTTTCGGCAATTTTGGCTTTGGGTTTCATCGTGTGGGCGAACAATGCGGCTCAGCCGACCGAAGTTGCTTTGCAGGCGTTGACCTCTGACTCGCAAGTGACCGTGACCCAGCGCGACGATTCAATTGTCTTTGAACCTGCCACACAACCTGCCGCGACGGGCTTTATCTTTTACCCCGGCGGCCGCGTGGACGTTCGCGCGTATGCGCCGGTGTTGCGCATGATCGCCGCGCGCGGGTATTTTGTGGTGGCGGTAAAAGTGAAATTGAATCTGGCGTTCTTCGATGAAAACGCGGCGGATCGCGTGATGGCTGAATACCCGCAGATCGAACGCTGGGCTGTCGGCGGACATTCGCTGGGCGGGGTGGCGGCATCCGATTATGTCGCGAAGAATTTAGACCGCGTGAGCGGGTTGATCCTATGGGCATCTTACCCCGCTGGCGATTCGCTTGCGGCAACCAACATGCCTGTCCTGTCAATTTATGGGACGAACGACATGGCAGGCGTCGAGCGCTTCGTGCAATCGCAGTCTCAGTTACCGGCAGATGCGCAATTCGTCGTCATCGAAGGCGGGAATCATTCTCAATTTGGCTCGTATGGACTTCAGAACGGCGATCATCCCGCGACGATTTCCCCGGAGGAACAATGGTCGCAAGTTGCGGATGCGACGGCGCAGTTTCTTATGTCGCTGACGCGATAAAAAATGTTGCATGTAATAGAACCATGCAACATATCATCCATCTAACATGGCTATCGGACAAATCGCATTTCTCGGCTCTGGTGAAACTTCGTTGGCTGGCGGGCGTATTTTTGAATCGCTTGCAAAACGGATCAACGATCCGCTCCGTATTGCGTTGCTTGAAACACCCGCGGGCTTTGAGTTAAACTCGTCGCAGGTAGTTGGCAAGGTGGGGGAGTTTATGAAGACGCGCTTGCAAAACTACAAACCCGTTGTGGATGTCGTCCCTGCTCGCAAGAAAAATTCCGCGTTCAGCCCCGATGACCCTGAGATCGTCAAGCCGCTTCTGTATGCAAACATGATCTTCATGGGACCGGGGAGTCCCACATTTGCGATTCGCAATTTGCAGGGGACTCTCGCCTGGGATGTGATCCGCGCCCGTCACCGCCTCGGCGCGACGTTGATATTTGCCTCCGCCGCGACGATTTCCATCGGCGCCCACGCATTGCCTGTGTACGAGATTTACAAAGTGGGACAAGACGTCCACGCAGTGGATGGATTGAATCTCTTCGCTGATTTCGGTTTGCACATTTCATTCATCCCGCATTGGAACAATGCCGAAGGCGGCGCGGATTTGGACACCAGCCGCTGTTTCATCGGCATGGATCGCTTCGCTGAATGGTGCGATCTCGTCCCTGTCGAAAACCAAACCATCGGCTTGGATGAACACACCGGTCTCATCGTGGACGTTGAGTCGGGTCAATGCGAGGTGAGCGGCGTGAGCAGTGTGTCCATTGTCCGCGAATGTGACCCGGAGATGTACCCGGCTGGTTCAAAGTTCAAACTGAGCGAGTTGGGCGAAGTAAAAATCCCTGATCCGATTCATAAGGATATTCCAAAGCATGTTTGGGATATGGTTATGAACGCGCCGAGTCTCGAAGAAGATAAACCATCGGATGAAGCCATTGCGTTGGCGGAAGAACGCCTCGCCGCGCGCGCGAACAAAAATTGGGCAGAGTCGGATCGGTTGCGAGATAAGATTTCAGCGCTAGGGTGGACAGTGCAAGATGCGAAAGATGGATACAAATTAGCGAAATCATAAAAGTAGGCGCCATGATCTTTTCAATATTTTTGACGACTCTTACCATGTCATGCTGAGCGGAGCGAAGCATCTTTATTACCGCGCGTCCGAGACCCTTCGGTCGCGGGAAAACGCTCCCTCAGGGTGACATGAAAGGATATTGATAAAACCAAAAGTAGGTCACGCTCGAAGCGTGACCTACTTTGCAGAATGGGATAAAATAAATTTGCAATTCCCATCAAGGAGCCTCCCATGCGCGCCGTAGACATCATCATCAAAAAACGCGACAAGATCGAACTGACCCGCGAAGAGATCGAATTTTTCATCAAAGGATTTGTGTCGGGCGATGTGCCCGATTATCAAGCGTCGTCGTTCGCCATGGCGGTTATGCTCAACGACATGACTCCGCGCGAGACGACCGATCTCACGCTGGCAATGGCATACTCCGGCGACACACTCGACCTGAGCGATGTGGTTGACCTCGCCGTGGACAAACATTCCTCCGGCGGCGTGGGAGATAAGACCAGCATTACGGTTCTTCCCACCGTTGCGGCGTGCGGATTGCCCGTTGGCAAAATGTCGGGGCGCGGACTTGGTTTCAGCGGCGGGACGCTCGACAAACTTGAATCGATTCCCGGCTACCGCGTGGATTTGTCCACCGAAGAATTCAAGAAACAACTCAAAGAGATCGGCGAAGTGCTGACGGGACAGTCGCTCGCGCTGGCTCCCGCCGATGGAAAATTGTACGCCTTGCGCGATGTGACCGGCACCGTCCCTTCGACGCCGCTGATCGCTTCGTCAATTATGAGCAAGAAGATCGCCGCCGGAGCGCAGGCAATTGTATTGGATGTAAAAGTGGGACTCGGCGCGTTCATGGAGACTCTCGATGAAGCTCGCGTGCTGGCGAAATTGATGATGGACATCGGCAAACTGGCGGGACGCGAAACGATTGCCCTGCTTTCCGACATGAACCAGCCGTTGGGTCACGCGGTGGGAAATTCTCTCGAAGTCGTAGAAGCGATTGAAGCGTTGAAAGGCGGGGGTCCGCACGACTTCCGCGAACATTGTTTGCATATGTGCGCCCACTTGTTGGTGATCGGCAAACGCGCCAAAGATTTGGGCGATGGGCGCGCCCAAGCCGAAAAAGCGATGGCGAACGGCTCTGCCTTCGAGAAATTCCGCGTGTTGGTGAAGGCGCAAGGCGGCGACGTTTCCTACGTGGATGACACCTCCAAGTTCCCGCGCGCGAAATATGTCGAGGTGGTGGAGTCGCCGATGGACGGGAACCTCTCCCAAGTCCAGGCGCGAAGCGTGGGGGAGGCGTCGGTCATCCTGGGCGGCGGACGCGCCAAAAAATCCGATTCAATTGACCACGCGGTCGGAATCGTCGTCCATCACAAGGTTGGCGATAGAGTTCAAAAGGGCGAGCCGCTCTTCACCATCCATGCCGACGATGAGGCGAAATTGGCGGAAGCGCGCGAAATGACTCTCGCCGCGCACAAATTTAGCGCGGATACGGTTCAGCCTCTGCCGTTGTTTTACAATTAAGGTGGGTTATAATAGCGAAAAGGAGCAGAATGGTTCATGGCTAAAACAACCTTGCGAGCGTACAACCGCGACATCGAAAACATACTAGACCGCGGCCAGTTGGACGAGGCTGTTGCCCATTGTCACCATATCCTGCAAACCTATCCCAAGAATCTTTCAACTTATCGTTTGCTTGGCAAAGCGTTCCTCGAAATGAAAAAATACGGCGACGCTACCGACATCTTCACGCGCGTGTTGGATTGCGCGCCGAACGATTTTGTGGCGAACGTGGGCATGAGCCTCATCCGCGACGAGGAGAATAAACTCGACGATGCGGTCATGCACATGGAACGCGCGTTTGAAACCCAGCCGTCGAACGCGGCGGTGCAAAGCGAACTCCAGCGGCTGTATGGCAGGCGCGACGGCGTGCAACTCCCGCGCATCCGTATGACGCGCGGCGCGCTCGCGCACATGTATGTCAAAGGCGAGTTATATCCGCAGGCGATCTCCGAGATTAAGAGCGTGATCAAAGAAGACCCGGGCCGCGCCGACATGGAAGCCTTGCTCGCGCGCGCATATTTCCGAAGCGGGCAGAAGAACGACGCGGTGGAAACCGCCTCCTCGCTTCTGCGTCGTTATCCCTATTGCTACGATGCGAACGCCATCCTCGTGGATATTCATGGCGCAGACAAACCGGAAAGCGTGCAAACGAATCGCCAGCGCGTGATCGAACTCGATCCGTACGCGGCGCATGTCTCCGGTTCGGTCCTCGATACCTCTGACGCGCCCGACTCCGCCATTTCCATCGAACGTTTGGATTGGAACGGTCAATCGGTGAACATGCCGGCAGATTGGCGCGAAACGCGGGGGATCAGTTCGCGCGCCGCCTCGCATGAAGAACCGGACTGGCTCAAACAAAACCTCGCGCAGACGGAAACCACGCTTCCTTCGACAGGGGAATCTGCTTTTCGCATGGACGCCTCTGCCCAGCCTGCGGAGGAGATCCCCGACTTCTTGCGCGATGCCGGTTGGGGCGCGTCCACCGGCGCGTTCGATGAGAGTAAATCGTCTATGATGGATGCGGACGAAACATTGCCTCCAACTTCCGCCGCGCCGATCGCCGCCGGTGACATGCCGGATTGGATCAAGGCAATGGCTCCAACGGAAACCGAAAAATCTTCCGGCGATGAGCCGATGCCCGAATGGATGAACCGCATTGATCCGAGCATTTTGCCCTCCACGCCGGAATCGAGCGGCGCAAGCGACCAACCGGATTGGTTGAAAGATTTGGGTGGTTCAACGGAAAGCCCAGCACAACCAACTTCATCTGCTGACCAGCCCGACTGGTTGAAAGACCTGGGCGGACCAACTGAAGGTTCCACACAGCCTGTCTCTGCCATCAGCGATCAACCCGATTGGTTGAACGATCTGGGCGGTTCATCAGCGACTCCCTCACAGCCCGCGCCTGCAACCAATGAGACGCCGGACTGGCTGAAAGATATGAACGCCGCCGCCGAGATGCCCACGCTGACGCCGGCGTCGGACAATCTTGATTTCCTCAATCAAATTTCGGAACAGCCGCAAGAATCGAAAGCGGCTGAAACGCCGCAAACGGCTTCCACTCCAAGCGCGCAATCGGAAGATGACGCGTTCGCATGGTTGGAAAGCCTCGCGGTGAAACAAGGTTCAACCGAGGGGTTGCTCCTCAAAGAGGAAGACCGCGCGCAAGAAGAACCGGAGTGGGTGAAGCAAGCCAAGTCATTATCTGCCGAGGTGGAAATACCGACGGCTCCGCCGCTTGCGCCAGAAACGACAGAAGAAGTCCCTGCCGCGCCGGCTGGGAATTTGGAAGAGCTCGGCAAGAGCGATAAAGACCAGGATGATTCGTTCGCGTGGCTCGAAAGCCTCGCGGTGAAGCAAGGTTCGACGGAAGGTCTGCTCATCAAACCGGAAGACCGCACCGAGAGCGAGCCCGATTGGGTGAAACAAGCCAAAGAGATCGGCGAGCCGTTGACGCCGCCGGCGCAGGAAGAAACCCAACAGCCCGAAAGATCAATGGATACCGCACTGTGGTTGAAGAGCCTCGAGGCGGAAGTTCCCGCTTCGGAGCCGGTGAAAGAATCATCAGCCGATGAAACTGCCGTGTGGTTGAAGAACCTCGATGCGGAAGAATCAGCCGCTGAGCCGGTGAGAGAATCCCCGGCGGATGAGACTGCGATGTGGTTGAAGAATCTCGACGCGCAGACTCCGGTCTCGGAACCGGCGCAAGCCTCTTCGAGCGATGAAACGGCGATGTGGTTGAAGAGTTTGGATGAGGCGGAGAAGCCCGTCGAGGCTGAGTCTGCGCCGCGCGACGATCTTCCCGATTGGATGCAAAATATCGAAGCGGAGGAAAAGACCTCCGCGGTTGAATCAGCTGTCCCCGCCGTCCTGAGCGAGTCGAAGGATGCGAAAGAAGAGGAATCTACCTCCTCCGATTGGTCGAGCGAGACGACTCCGGAAGTCCCGGAGCGGATTGATACGGGCAGTCTGCCCAGCTGGTTGCAGGATGTGGACGCGGATGTGCCGGTCTCGTCTTCGCGCGAGGCTTTCCCCGCGTGGCTGCGCGATGAAACGGGTGAGGCGGTTGCCGAGCCGACAAAGATCGAGCCGACGCGCGCCGAGGAGTGGCAGCCGGCAGAAACGCAGAAGGCTGAATCGGTTGAACCGCCCGTCGAGAAGGCAAAGCCTGAGCCGAAGCCGAAGAAAGCCGCGCCGCCTGCGAAAAAATCGGAGCCGCGTCCTGAAACGCCGGTGGCGAAGTATCAGGAGCCTGTGACGCGAAAAGGAACTGGCATGTTGACTCAAACTGTGGATATGGTGCTGGGGCAGGCTCGTAATGAGTTGAACCGGAGCAACATCCCCGGCGCGCTTGAAACGTATTCCAAGCTGATCAAGAAGGGACGCCATCTCGAGGAGATCATCTTCGACCTGCGCGAGGCGTCGTATCGGTATCCCGTTGAGGTGAGCATCTGGCAGACGCTGGGCGACGCGTACATGCGCGGCAACCGTCTGCAGGACGCGTTGGATTCGTATACCAAAGCGGAAGAGTTGTTACGTTAATCCCGTAGGGGCGGACGGCCGTCCGCCCCTACTATTTTATTTGGAGGAATCTGTGGAACGTTCGCTCGTATTGGTAAAGCCTGATGGTGTGCAGCGCGGATTGATCGGCGAGGTGATCGCTCGTTTTGAGCGCCGCGGACTGCGGCTCGTCGGCGCAAAGTTTATGCAGGTGAGTTTGGATCTGGCGAAGCAACATTATGCGGAACATGAAGGCAAGCCGTTCTATGACGGTTTGATCGCGTACATTACGTCCGCGCCGGTGATGGCGATGGTGTGGGAGGGACCGAACGCGGTCGCCGCCATCCGCCAGACGGTGGGTTCGACCAAGCCGGTCGAGTCGGCGCCCGGCACGATCCGTCACGACTTTGCGCTGGAGGTGGGACGTAACCTCATCCACGCTTCGGATAAGCCTGAGACCGGCGTCCGCGAAACTGCGTTGTGGTTCAAGAACGATGATCTCGTGGATTGGAAGAGGGATGTGGACCGGTGGGTGTTTGAGGGGAAGTAAAGTGCAGAGAATTAGAGGAGTAGAGAATTGGGGTAAGTAGTAATTGGTAAATGGTAATTTGTCCCGTCGAAGTTTTCGGCGGGATGTTTGTTTTTATTTGGCTGTTGGATTCTTCGGCGATGGAAATTTCCTGAGTTGCACGATCAATGTCCCTATGCCTGTGATGATGAGACCGACGATCTCTTTGCTCGTGATGCTTTCGCCGATGAAGAGTACGGCGAGGATCGGAATCCAGATCATCATCGTCCCACCGATGACGCTGGACTCGGTGGCGGTCAGCGTGCGGAGGGTGTGATTCCACAGCGTGAACGCAAAGGCGGTGTTGACCAGCGCCAGCCAGAGGATGATGCCCCAGCCTTGCAGAGTCATCACCGGCGGCTCCTCGATGGCAAAGCCTCCCACAAGTAAAAGGATGGAGCCTGCGCCCATGCTGATGACCGTCACAACGAGGGGATGATGCGCTTCCGCGCGGTTGATATCCCTGCCCAGCACGGACGAGATCACGTTTGCCGTCACACCGAAGAGGGCGACGATCACGCCGATCATTTGACTTTGCGGAATGGAGACCGGCAGGAAGTAGATCATCGCGCCGGTGATCGCCAGCAGGATGCCGCCCCATTGCAACCAAGTCGGTTTTTCAGACAGCCAAAATATGCCAAGCGCTGCCACGCCAACGACGCTGAAACTCCAAAGCAGGTTGGTCGTCACTGCGGGGAGGTAGTTCAACGTGACAAAGACTGCTCCCTGCGTGGCAGCGTACATGAGGATGCCGAGCACGATCAGTCTCTGCCACATCCTTTTGGAGAGTTGTTTTACCTCATGTTTTGCTTCACTGAAAAATAAAAACGCCACTAGAATGATGAATGCGGTGAAATACCTCAATCCTGCAAACGTGACCGGCGGAATATCCTTTAGCCCGATCTTGACAAATACCCAGGAGGTTGCCCAGAGGAATACGACGAATAACGCTTGGAAGACAGCGGTGCGATGCGGTTTCATATGGGGAATTTTCGTTCTGCAATTAGGGATTTGCCATCTTCAAGTCTTTGAGAATTCTAATGAGTTCAAGGTTTAGCGCGTCATACCCTGCGCTGTTCAGGTGCAGAAGGTCGTACACATATTCGCTTTTCGTGTCGCCTTCAGCGTTGGAAAGGATTTTCGCTGTGTCAAAGATGAATACATTATTGGCTTTGTAATGTAGAATGAAATCATTGACCTTGGCAATTGCTTCATACACATCATCTGACCATACCAGTTGGCGGGCAAGTGGAACATTGCCTGATGTTGGAAAAACGGTCGTTAGGATAACAATCGAATCCGCCGCGAGTGATTTTTGAACGAGTGATTCGATGTTAGCTTCACAGTTGGCGATAATTTCATCCTTTTGCTCGGGGAATAGCGGAATGGTTTTTAGATCGTTTATGCAGACCTGAATGATGACCACGTCGGGATGAAGCGGTTGAATATGTTCCTCGAATCTGAGTAACACTTGGGCAGAGGTTTGATTTCCAATGCCTCGATTGAGAAAAGTATAGTTATCGGTTTGCGGGGTAATCCACTGTGCGGCTCTTGAATCACCGTAGAAGATAACAATGGGTTTGTCGCTCGTGTTTTGATTCTGGTCTTCCTGAAAATATGAAAGTCCAAGCGGATCAAGCTGGGAAGTGTACAGTAACTTGTAATATTTCATCAGCTCTTTGTAGAGGATAGCATTAAATGCTAAAGAAACGATCAGTAAGATTGAAGAAACTACGACGAGGATCTTCAGAAACAATCTTTTTCTATTGATCATAAACTACGCTCGTGAAGGCGCATTCAACTGTTCCAAATCCTGTTGATCGTACTCCACATTCCGCGAATCCCTCCCGCGATCATTGCGAAGCCAAGGATAAAGTAGAAGATATTTCCCAAATAAGGGATAGGCAGATTTAGAAAGATGATGATCGTCCCGCGCAGGGTTTCAAGCGTGATAAAAGTGACGACTCCGCATCCGAAGAGTACAGTGACCACGCCGATCAATGTGACGAGTGGGCTTTGCTTTGCCGCAATTCTGCTTCTATGAGTTTGCGCAACTTGATAAACAAACTTTTCTGCCTGCCCCCAATTCATGCTCGTGGTTTCGCACAGTTTTTGGATGATGTCGTTTACTGGATGATGTTTACCGAGTTCTCGAACGACAAAGTCAATGGCTTCTTCCTTATTCATGTTATCTCCTTTCGTCGAAAGCCCGAGACAATAATGATAGTTCTCCTAATTCTTCTTGATCGACTCTTTCACCACCGCCTGCGTATCTGAAAAATCCTGGAGAATGTTTTGCATGAATATTATTGCACTTTCAACAACACCTTGCCATCGCTCCACAATTCTTCGAGGTCGTAATACTCGCGCTGGTCAGGCGAGAAGAGATGTACGACCACGTCGCCGAAGTCCATCACCAGCCAGCCTTCCTGCGACTTTCCCTCCACGCGGGATTTTTTCTTGTAGTCCTTTTTCGTCGCCTCCAACACGCCTTTGGCGAGCGCGTCCAACATGCGGTCGCTGGTGCCGTTGCAGATGACGAAATAATCTGTGAATGACGCGACATCTTTGATGTCGAGAAGCAGAATGTCTTCGCCCTTTTTGTCCTCCAGGGCGTCAACGATTTGGTGTGCAAGTTCGAGTGCGTTCAGGTTTCACCTCATAGGGTTATGTCACTCTGAGCCGAAGGCGAAGAGTCTTCATTTCGGGGAGGGAGATGCTTCGCTCCGCTCAGCATGACATGGTGTAAAGGCGCGGAAAAAAGTTTTGTGTACACTGCGCCGCTGCGTTGCAAGTCGCTTTGGAATAGATGCACCGAGTCTACCCGCACTGCGCCGAGTGAGTCAATCGTTGCGGCTTCGAGCGCGTGGCGGATTCTTTGCGTGTCAGACGCGGACGCATCCTGCCTCACGCGTCCGATCGTCAGGTGGGGAGAAAATCCGCGCTTTTCGGATTCGTACCCGAGCCGGGCGCAGGCGGATTCGATCCCGCGCGACAACGCCGCCAGCTCTGCCGGGGCGTGGAGTCCGATCCACAAGACGCGAACCCGCTTCCCATCCGGAAAGGAACCGAGTCCGCCCGCTTCAACATCGAACGCCGGGGCAGAGTCCGCTTGGGCGCGGAGAGTCGAGGTCAGCGCGTCCACTTGCGCGGGTGAGATGTCGCCAAGAAATTTCAAGGTCAGGTGAATGTTTTCAGGCGTCACCCAACGGACGCTCGTGTTAAGTTCGCGGCGCAAGTTCGCGGTCGCCTGTTGGATGGCTTGTTGAATGTGTGGGGGGATTTCGATGGCAATGAAGGCGCGGACGAGACTCATGCGTTATCCGCCCAGGGCGCGGTCTACGGCTTCTTTGAGTTCGAGGAACCCGACCGGCTTGGTGAGGTACGTGGACGCGCCGGCGTCCATGCCGGTTTTGATGTCGGTGGGAGTGCCTTTGGCGGAGACGACCACGACCGGGATGCGCATGAGCGCCGGGTCGCCGCGCATTTTCCGCAGGATGTCTAGCCCGGAAATATCGGGCATCATCACGTCGAGGATGACGAGGTCGGGCTTTTCGTTCGTCAAGAGTTCCATGGCGGGGGCGCTGGTGATCGTTTTGACGACGCGAAAGCCGCTGACGCGCATCATCTCGGCGAATAGTTCGGCGGCGTCGGCTTCATCTTCGATGATCAGGATAGTCTTTTCGTCCATGCGAAATAACGATAGCACAGGAAAATGGAAAGTGCAAGAGGGGGGTAAAACCAGAAGCGGCGCCTTCTTAAAGTCGGCTATTGTTACTTGAGTTTTATTAAATGAACCGCGAAGCGCGCAAAGAGCGCAAAGACTTTTTATTTTCTTGGCGGCCTTAGCGCACTTCGCGGTGAATCGGTTTTGTAAGATTTTCCCCATCCTCTTACTCTAGGAATAAGACTTGGAGGCATAATGACCGAACTCGATGACTTTCGTAAAGAGAAGGATGAATACTTCAGACAGCACCCGCAAAGCCCGTTGACCCCGGAGCAGAGGCGTGATTTCAAGGGATTGATGTATTTCCCTGAAAACGATTCGCTTCGGCTTGAAGTGCAGGTCGAGCCGTTCGAGGACCAGCAACCGATGACGATGCAAACTTCCACTGGCGGCGTGCAGGAGTATGTTCGGTTCGGCAAATTCAAATTTCAAGCGGACGGGCAGAACGCCGAGTTGACGATCTATCAGGCGAATTACGGTTTCTTCCTGCCGTTCGTCGATTCGCTGGCTGGCAAGGAGACCTATCCTGCCGGTCGCTATCTCGAACCCGAGCCGTTGCCCGGCAATCGCTTTCTCGTGGATTTCAATATCGCATACAACCCCTATTGCGCGTACAACGAGATGTGGTCTTGCCCGATCACGCCGGCGGAGAATCGGTTGAAAGTTCCGATCCGCGCGGGGGAGAAGTTATTTCACGAATAGACAAGGCTTTTAGCCACAGATTGCACGGATTATCTCAGATTTAGAGAATCATGCTCAGATAACTTTAGACCGACCCGTACGGGTCGGTCTAATTTGTGTAAATCCGTGAAATCCGTGGCAGGGATTTGTGCTGAAGATTATTTTTGCTCCGCCTCTTCGATCACTTTCAACAACGCTTCGTATTCTTCGCAACATTCGGGGCAAATGTCTAAATGTTCGCGGATGAGCGGCATCAATTCGGCGGCGTCGTGTTTGCCTGCCTGCCGCTCCACGTACTCGTCTAGTTTTGAATAAATTTCGTCGCAGTCGAGATCCTCAACGCGCGCCTCCTCCAGCACGCGCAGGAATCCCAAGACGACCTCGTTGGGCGCTTCCTGTTTCATGCCGAGGCTGGACTGAATCCGCTGGATGAGTTCTTTGATGTTCATAATCTGCGTTTTTTGATGTTTACCGTTTGGCTAATCTTACTTCTGCTCGAAAAGAGCAAGGACTTCGTTAGGCGCGATGTCCTCCATCGAGAGTCGACTCTTCAGCCGTACCCGCGCATCGTGGAGGAGTTTATACAGCGCGTTGCGATTGGTCTTGAGTTTGCGCGCCGCGTCTTCCATTGGCATGTCGCGGACGCCGAGCAGGACAAGCGCCTCGCGCTGACGGTCGGTCAATTCTTCCTCGATGATGCGGCGGACGCGGGCGAGCATGTCGGCGCGTTCGGCGGAGGTTTCGGGTCCGGCTTGGGAATCGGCAAGCAGTCCGGGGGGCGGAGGAACGTCTTCGTTTTCGGTCAATTCATCCAGCGACGAATCCCGCCAACGCTTGCGTCGCAGTTCGGTCAGAGCGATCCGCACGGCGATCTTGTGCACCCACGTGGTGAATTGACTGCGTCCCTCGAACGTGTCGATCTGGCTGAGCACGCGCAAGAGCGTCTCTTGCGTCACCTCTTCGACGAGCGAATTGAACTGCGGCTGGTCCGGCGAGAGCCAGCGCGAAAGCGCATACGGCAAACCTTTTTGGATAATGGCGCGCAGATCTTCAAGCGCAGACTCGCGTGTTGCGTCCTCGTTTTTTAGTTCAGTGATCCATTGCTCGTTAGTTCGTGTGGTCATGTCGGGGGAAATATATCAGAAAATAAGTGAGCCGTGAACATAAAAACAACGAGTCGTGTGACTCGTTATTTCTTGTGGTCTCAACTGGACTCGAACCAGTGACCTCACCGATGTGAACGGTGCGTTCTAACCAACTGAACTATGAGACCTCTTCTGTGCGATCGATGCGCTCTAATCAACTGCGCTAAGCGCCCGAAGTGACGGCATTATAGCCGGGATAAAGTGTATCGGCAAGGCGCGAGTTACGCGCTCTGGGTAATTTCGAAAATTTTTACCGCAAAGATATTTATTTTTCTTGGCGGTCTTAGCGCGCTTCGCGGTTCGTCCCAGAATCACGGCGGGGGCAACACATCCCACGGATTGACATGCGAAGCAGAACCGCGGATCTCGAAATGCAAATGCGGACCGCTCGAACGCCCGGTACTGCCGACGAGCCCGATCAGATTTCCCTGCCCAACGCTTTGACCGCACACCACGTTGATACTGCTCAAATGCGCGTATAACGATTGGAAGTCGTTGCCATGATCCACCATGATCATGTTGCCGTAGCCGTAATTGTTCCAACCCGCATACACCACCACGCCCGCATCCGTCGCGTAGACGGCTTGACCTTCGTCCCCGTCAATGTCAATGCCCCAGTGATTCGCGTTGGGGGTGTAATCGTATCCTGAGAGGAAGTGATGATCGGTGGGCCAGATGAATGTGCCGAAGCCCACCGCGCCTCCGCTGACCGGTTCGCAAACGCCGGGTCCCAGCACGCGGGCAGAGGCTGGGTTTTCGCGCGTCACGCCGAGCGGCGCGCTCCACGAAATGAATTGACGTTGTCCGTTCGGCACGATCAGCCACGTGCCGGGCTTGATGTTCGGATGGGCGAAATCCCCAATCGTTTTGCTGTCCAAATGATTCGGGGGATAATTAATAATATCATCCGGGGTCACGCCGTAATATTCCGCCACGCCGTTCAACCCTTCGCCATCCTGCCACTCGTGATACGTCCCATTCACAGGCAGGATGTTCAATTCCTGATCGGGTTGCAACGAATGAGGGTTATCGAGCAGGGTGTAATAATTTCCCCACAAGATCGTCTGCGGTTCCAGCCCAAATTTTTCCGCGATGCCGAAGATCGTATCGCCTTTTAGAACTTTATATTTCACCACCTCTTCACGCGGACGCGACGGGATGGTGGTATGCACCTGCGCCAAACGCGGGACTCCGCCGTACGAATCGACATCCTGCGAAGCCGACTCGATTCCTCCCACGGTGACAGTTGGTTCAGCCGCGGCGGCATTCACCCCCGCCTCAGCCGACGTTTGCGAGAAGAACGAGCGCGCCAGCCAGATCACCGCGCCGATCAACGCCACAGACAAGATCAGCGTGCTTGCCCGCATGAACGACTCGCCCAACCCGATGCCGATCAACATCTCGATCAGGCGGGAGAGAATTCCAGTTTTATTTTTACTATCCATTCTTATCCGTTTCGCTCATCATCATAACACGGCAAAAAAATCGACGTCAACCACGCTAACCTGCCGTTAAGCCGACGAGTTCCGCACCTCGGGGTAGCGCAATTGCGTCACGCCGACGCCGAACAGGCAGATCGCTCCGCACGCCAGCGCGGTGACGGGGAGAGTCCACGCCTGAGTCATCCATCCGATCAACAAACTTCCGAACGGCGCAATGCCTTGGAACGCCCAGAGGTACATGCTGAACACGCGCCCGCGCACCTGATCGTCTATTTTTGTTTGCAGTAATGTGTTCAACATCGTGAACTGCGTCACACTGCCCCAGCCGATCAACGCGATCAGCGGAACCGCGCGCCACAACTCGCGCGTGAACGCGATCCCCATCAGCCCACAGATGAACGCGCCCTGCCCCACCAATAAACGCGTCCCGCGCCGCGCCTCCGAATTGTTCAATGCGACCGTCACCGCCGCGACCAGCGCGCCCAGTCCGAGTGAACCGTAGAGGGCGCTGTTGCGCGCATCCACAAGAGACTTCGCATCCCCGGCTTTCGAGAGGATATCTTGCGCGAGCACGGGAATCTGTTGCATCACCGGCAAGCCGAACAGTCCCATGATCGCGGCGATCAAGATGATGGCGGCGATTCCCTTATGGGCGCGGATGTATCTGCCGCCCTCCAGAAAATTGTGGACGAACGATGGATGGATGACCGCCGTTTGCGGCTTGTGCATCAAGCGGACGAAAAACAGACTGACAATGATCGCTCCAAAACTGATACTGTTTGCGAGGAATATCCACCCTTCGCCGTTATTGGGAATGAACAATAAGACAGGCGCGACCAATGCCGGACCCAGGACGCGCGATATGTTGAACGCCGTGGATTGCAGTGCGATCGCGTTGGGCAGATGTTCGCGCCCCACGATCTCGATCAGCATGGATTGCCGCGCGGTGATCTCGAACGTGGTGGCGGTGCCTAAAATTAACGAGAGCAGGACGATGTGCCAAATTTGGATCAATCCCGCCAGCGTGAGCAGAGCCAGCGCAAGGGTTTCGATCAACATCACCGCTTGCAGGATCATCACCGCCTTTCGTTTGTCCCAGCGTTCGATCAACACGCCGGAGGGCAGCGCCAGAAAGAATGTGGGAAGTGTCACCGCGAAACCGATCAAGCCAAGATCGAACGGCTTGCCGCTGATGCGATATGCCAACAACGGCTGAGCCGTATTCTGCATGGAGGTGCCGATCAGCGAGGATAAATGCCCAAGCCAGAAGATGGCGAAGTCGCGGGATGACAACGCGGGGAAACGCGTTGCAAGCGTTAAACGGATTCTATGAAACACTTATTTCGCTGGAACAACCAATTCGGGGAGATCGGTAGACGCTTTGTTCACCAGCGTGCTGACCGGGTATGCGTCCATCTCCTCGGCGGGATAGGATTTGATCATCGGGAGAACTTGCTCGGGCGTCTGCGCCGAGGGTTCGAGCCATTTGGCATAATCGCGCGGGTGCAGGATCACCGGCATGCGGTCATGGATCATCGCCATCAATTCGTTCGGCTCGGTGGTGATGAGCGCGCACGAACGGATCAGCGAACCGTCTGAACTATTCCACGTATCCCACAGACCGGCAAAGGCGAACGGTTTGCGGTCTTTCATGTGGATGTAAAACGGAATCTTCGATTTCTTGCCGGGTTGCGTCTTCCACTCGTAGAAACCGTCGGCAAAGATGAGACAGCGTTTGTATTTCAAACTTCCGCGGAACGAAGGTTTTTCCGCCACCGTTTCGCCGCGCGCATTGATCAAACGGCTTCCAACGCTTGGGTCTTTTGCCCACATCGGCACCAAGCCCCACATAAAAAAATCCGCCTTGAAGCGATCGTTGTTCGGCACGCCCAGCACCGGCTGGGTCGGCGCGATGTTGAAGCGCGGCGCGAATTGTTTTGGGAATGTGAAATTGCCGAATTTATCCTCGAACTCGGCAGGGTCAACCGTCAGTGTAAATCGTCCGCACATTATCTCCTCAGCTTTCTAAAATCGCCGTCGCGCGCGGTAAAGCCGATCGCGTCGAAGTGTTCGAGCAATGCTTGCGCGTATTTGCGGCTGGTCTTGAACATATCGCGCACCTCTGCCAGTGAGATGCGCCCGTTGCGCTCGACGGCTTGTTTGATATTTTCTTTCATTGAATCATAATCGGATTTGCGAAAAATGACATCGGCAGATACCGAAAACAATTCGCCCGATTCTATCATTGCCGATAACACTTCCGCGCCGACTTCCTCCTGACACTCTTTGACGCTCGGCGGACTGAACGGATTCTGACTGAACTTCCGCCTCAATCTCTCGACGTCTGCCTGCTCCGCCAGCGTGAAGCGGATCTCATGGTTCGGCAGGGAAACCGCAGTCAAGTAATCAGTGATCATGTGATCTGTGATCAGTTTGGTAAGAAGGGCGTTGAAGATACGCGGTGAAAGTTTTAGTTTGCTTTTGAGTTCCTCGCGCGGGATGCCGCGCCGAAGCGGAAAGGTTTTGTGAAATTCTTCGACGATCTTCAACGTTTTGTCGCGGATGGTCTGCCAATGAAGTTGACTTGCAACAAGCAGGTCGCTTGCAGGGGTTGGTGTTCCATCTTCAAGAAGCAAAAGTGAATTGGTCGTTAGCAATTCATTCAACGCGGATTCGGCGTCTGCCACTTCAAGCCTCGAGCGCGCGACAACTTCTTTGATCGGTGCGATGCCGAGCGCGTTCGCCGCTTCGAGCAACACGTCCGAGGGTGAGCCTTGCATCAACGATTCTAATGACTTCAACACGGCGTCGTCGAATCGTTTGTGGCGGCGTTTCGGTTGCGGGTCTACGATCATGCCGCCGCCGAGAGTTTCGCTGGGAGAGGGGCGTCGCAAAATATACCGGTCTTTGCGCACGGCGACTACCGGGTCGCGCAGTTCAAGTTGGACCCAGCCCTCATCGCCGGGAGTCAATTCCTCCGCGCCCAAGAGTCGGACTGTGGCGATCGTCTCGCTTGCGCCGATGAAAAATTTCACTTCATCGTTGTGCTTGAGCGCTGACGTTGCGTCGCTGAGCAAACGGAAGCGCGCGTCGAGGCGGCGCGTCGGTGTGTAGTGGCTGGGGTGGGCGAGCCAGTTTCCCCGTCGGATCGAAGCGGCATCTAATCCAGAGAGGTTGACCGCGACGCGCGATCCTGAAATCGCGCTGTCTTCTTTTTTCTTGTGTGTTTGCAATCCGCGGATGCGTCCTGTGAGTCCGCTTGGCAATATTTCCACATCATCGCCGACAGAAAAATTTCCGTCGCTCAGTGTGCCAGTGACGACTGTGCCGAAGCCGCTCATGGTGAAGACGCGGTCAATGGGGAGGCGCGGGCGCGCGAGGTTGGGGCGGGCGGGTTTTGTTTCGAGGAGAGATTGGAGATTGGCGATGAGTGATTCGAGACCCGTTTTTGCTTTCGCAGAGACGCGGAGGATGGGCGCGTCTTTCAAAATGGAATCTTTGACGGCGGCGCGGATGTCAACTTCGATGAGGTCGAGCCAATCGGTGTCGGTGACGAGGTCGGTCTTCGTCAATACGATCAAGCCAGCGGGGATTTGCAGAAGATCGAGGATGGCGAGATGCTCTTTGGTTTGCGGCATCACGCCCTCGTCTGCCGCGATGACGAGCAGTGCGGCGTCTATGCCGCCCACGCCCGCCAACATGTTTTCGATGAAATCGCGGTGACCCGGCACATCAACGATGCCGATCTCTTCACCGTTGGGGAGGGTGAGCCAACCGAAGCCGAGTTCGATGGTCATCTCGCGTGCCTGTTCTTCTTTGAGGCGGTCGGGATGTGTGCCGGTGAGCGCGGCGATCAGCGTGGATTTTCCGTGGTCAACGTGACCGGCGGTTCCGATGACTTTCATTTTGAGTTTGCTTTAGCCGCCGTCCTCGGCGGCGTGAGTGCTTTGTAAAACCAGCGCCGGGGACGGCGCTGGAAGCAAGCAATCATTTCTTGCTTTTCTTCGTTGTTTTGCCGTGACCCATGATGCGTTCGTAGGCAGAGAGCCATTCGTGCGCCACGTTCATGAGTTCCTGCAATTGCTGTTCGGTGGCGTCGGTGGTTTGGTGGATTTGGTCTTGCAGGGTCTCGGCGGATTCATCCAGTTTACCCATCCGCTCTTCCAGTTTTGTCACCGCGCGTTGAACGTCTTTCGCGCCTTCGTCTTGCGCGAGGGTGTAACCTGTCCAGCGTTTCTGGTCGTCGGCTTTGAATGTGACCCATTCCTGGCGCAGGCGGTCTTCGGCGAGCCTCTGCATTTCGGTAATTTCGTTGACGCGGCGTTCGAGCTTGGTGTTGAGTTCGTTGTAGGTCTCTTGCGCTTTTTTCGCGGAACGCAATGTCTCTTCGAGTTGCACGATCTGCTGATCCAACGTCTCTGCCTGCTGTTTGACCGTGTCGAACTTTTCCTTCCATTCTTTGTACGTGCGTTCGCGGTCGATCTGCGCGACGGTCTGACCTTCGATGAAAGTCCTCTGCGCGGCTTTGCGCTCATTTTCAGAGGTCATCAATTCGTTCATGCGGCTGTCAATCGTTTTAAAATTGTCCGCCGCGATGTCGGCTTTGGAGCGGGCTTCGTCAATGCGTTTGCGCGTGGCGGCAATCTCGCCTTGCAGGTCGGCGATGCGTTTCGTTTCCTGCTTGCGCGCTTCATCGAATGCTTTTTGCGCGAGCGCCACGTCTTGCGCGATGCGCCGCGCTTCGTCAATGGGCGGGCGCAGTTCCTTAATGGAGAGTTGCAGGCGGGCATCCTCGTTGGGCAACGCCTTGAGTTGGCGTTTGATGTCGCTGAGGTCGGTGGCTTTCTTGAGATTCTCGAGGGATTTGGTGATCGCGTCCAAGTCTTGCTGATGGCGTTTGATCAATTCTTTTTCGCGTTTTTCATGCCGCTTCTCGATCGTGTCCAGTGCTTTGTTCAGGTCATCGCGTTGTTTGGCGAAGATCGCGTCGAATTGATCGAGCCGCGCGGTCGTGGAGAGAACGTCCGCGATCTGTTTGGTGAGCGGCTTGATCTGCTTGGAAACGGCTTCGATATTTCGCTCCATTGCCGCCATGCGTTCATCGTATCCGCTGATGGATGCGCGGGTCTTGCGATGTTCTTCGTCGAGCCATTCAAGGCGTTTGACGATCTGTTCGAATTCCATATCTTCCTCCAGCGGATGATTATACCGTAGCCGTTTAGCGGCCCAGATGCTCGAACATCAACGGGAGATCGGCTAGGAAGAATTGTACCGTTTCAGGAAATAACCCCAGGATGAAAAGCCCGATCATTCCCAGCCCCAGCATGATCCTCTGTGGGGTGTTTTCTCGCGCCGTCCAGCCGGTGAACTCATCCGCCATGCTGATCACCGCCAGCGAGCGGATCGCGCTGGTGAGCAGACCGGCGATTCCGACTCCCACCCAAATGGCGGCGGAGGCGGAAACGCTGGAAAGATTTTCCCACAACGCCAGCCGCGGAGGAAAGCCGGCAAGCAATGGAAACGCGCTTGCCGAAAGTGTGGCGAGCAACGTCGCCGCGCCGGCAAGCGGAGCGACTCGCAACACTCCGCGCGCGGCACTGAAACGCATTGATTCTGTGTGATCGCGGATGACCGATAAGCCCAACGACCAGAGCGCGAGTGTAAACGTCCGCGCGGGAATCAATAAGAAGAGAATTGGAACGCCGACGCGCGGGTCAAGGCTGAGGGCGAGGAGGGAGAATCCCGTTTCGGCGATGGAGCCGAATGCCATGATGCGCCCGAGGTGGCGTTGGAATGCCGCCCAGAGTCCGCCGGTGGCGATCATCAACAGCCCGGCGGAGCGAAGCGCGAGGATCAGTTGAGGCGAGGAACGAATCCACGCGTAGCGATCCAGAAATCCCATCAGGAAAATGAGCGTGATGGTCGGCAGAATCCACAAGAGAAAACCAACTGCGAAGGGATGCGAATCTTCCATCAGCATGGGAATCCAGTTGTAGAGCGGGAAGATCGCCAGCAGGAAAGCGAATCCCAGCCCGAGCATGGATGCGGACTGCGCGGCGAGGGCGAGGTCGCCGGGACTGGCTTCCACGCCGGCGAGGAGCCAGCCCGCCAGCAAAATGAACGGCATGGCAAGCGTTTGATAAATGAGGAAACGGAGAATGCCTTTGCCCGGCGTTTGATAAATGCTGGTGAGCATGGGGATGGAAATAAGGATCGCGATTTGAATGAAGAGCGCGGCGTATAAGAACGGCTGCACCGCGATGGAGGCGACCAGCAATCCGACGATCATGAATCCCATCGGCACGATGCGGGCGGTATTTTCGGCGGCGAGCGAACCGAAGAACCAAAGCGCCGCGCCGCCGTAGATGAGCGCGATCAGCGAACCTTCGGCGGATTGAATCGTCAGCGCGCGACCAAGCACGTTCAGCGACGGGTTGATCTTGAGCGAAAGATTTCCAATCAGGAGCGCTGTGTCAATGGGGATGAATTGCGCCGCAACCGCGAGGAGGAGCGCGACCGTCCCGCCGAGGTAACTCAAAATTTTCGGGTTGCGCGTGAGCAATAATAAACTTCCGAACAGAATCGGAAAGAGGATCCAGATCGTTGGCGCGCTGGCTATCATGGATTCTCCGTTGTGCCGGCGCGGGAGGCGATCATCAGATAGGCGCCGACGAGGGCAAGCCCAAGTGTAATGGCGGCGAGCAATGCGGCAACCAGCACGGAACCTTCGACGGTGGCGTATAAAACTTCAAAGCCGGCAATGACCGTCATCAACCCTTGCGTCACGCGCAGGGTCTGCGATGTGATTCCCAAATGGAGCAAGCCCATGCCGATCAATAATAACGCTCCGCCTGTGACCGCTGTGCCGGCGCCCGCCATAATGTTATCCACTGCGGGGGTGGCGCCGGCAACAATGATGCCGACCATGGACGCCGCGAACAAGCGGAAGAGTCTTCCGCGGGGCCAGATGCCTTCATCGCGCGGATCATCGGACAGATCGGAGCGAGTCATGCCGATGATGGCGCAGGACATCCAGCCTGCCACCACTTTTACCGACGCCATGCCAAGCGGTAAATGCGGAAGCAATAAGATGAAGACGGCGAGGTATTGAGCGGCGAGCAATGCAACACTCACGCGCCAATTGCGCGCGACGATCATTCCCACCGACGTGGCGAGGATGACCACAACCGCGACCCACTGAAGGATTGCCATGTTTTACGGATTCCCCCGCGCGAAGAATGAAATGAATAACGCCAGAAAGAGCAAAGTCCACATGATTCCGCTTTCGCCCTCGAGGGTTTTTGCGAAGAGGTTGCTGAGGCGTCCCGCCTGCTGATAAAGATTCCAAAGCGCGTTATACGCCCAGTCGAGCCAGGCCGGGTTACTGGGACCCACCCAATGCGCGCGGACCGGGTTGAGGATGCGAAGTCGCGGCGTAAACCAGACCAAGCCGAACGTCAGGAGAGAAGCGATGATGCCAGCGATGAAATTTCCAAGTTGGAGCGAGGCGTCCCAGCCGAAGAGTCCGAGCAGGAGAATCGTCAAAAGCAAAAGAAAAATTCCGATGGGGTAGATGCCCTTTGCCCAAACGGGCTGATCTTCAAAACGGACGCGCTGAGTGGGCGGGCGCAAAATGTGACGGATGAAACCCGCGAGCAGCATGGCGTGCGCGAGGAGGAGGGGAATCCATTCGAGGTAATAACCCGCGCCGCCGCTGTTCCAACCGCTGGCGGTCAATGAAAATGGAAGCGCGGAAAAGCCGAAGACTGCGAGCCATAATCCGCGCACGAGCCAGGGATTCGGTTCGGAGGATAAAAACAGAACGCCGCCGCACAGGATGAGCGCGCAACTCCATGCCGCCGCGCCGAGCGGATTCTCGTGCAACGCCGCCGCGACTGCGAGCGAACTGATGCCGATGATCCAGAAGGGTCTGCCGGTTAATTCATCCGGTGCGCGCAGCCACATCCAACCGCCGTAGACGGCGGCGAGCGCGGCAAAGGCAAGCAGGTACGGCTCGAACGCCGGAGAGATGGTTCCCACCGGGATGCGCGCGAGCAGGACCAAACTGGACGCCGCGGAGATCATGCGCAATGCCGTGCCAAATCCCCGGCGCATGGCTGAATCGCCGGCGTAGGGAAGATGAAGCGGCAGGACTCCCACGCGCAGACCTGCCGCGATCAGTAGAAACATCCCCGCTTGCGGCGATGCCGAATGAAAATCAAGGCTTACCCCATTCGCCGCGCTGACCATGTTCGCCCAAAGCAACACGAGGATGCCCGATACGCGCGACGCGAACGCGATCACAATGCGTTCGGATAATTTCGGGTCTTCGACGAAGGTGAGTTGCGTGACCAACTCTACAACGTCAATCGCCGCCCAGATCAACACGAGAGTCAACGGATTATCGGCTGTGACGGCAAGCACACCCAATGCGGAAAGTGTTAAGATGCCCGACCACGCCAACGGGTTGGGAAAATTAGCGCGCGAGACCGATGTGACGATGATGGCAAGCGAAAGCGCGACAATGCTCAACGCGAACGCCCATGCCGTTCCGTCTGCGAGGAACGACGGCGATTGCTTGAAGAGCGATGCGGGTTGCCAGATGGAAAACTGCAATTGCGCCGATGGATTCGCAAGCCATGCGAACACGCTTGCGAACGACAGAATCCCTCCACCGGTTGCGATCAGCCAACTGTAGCGAAACTCAGGCAGAATGATTCGCAACACCAGCGCGATGATGGCTGTGAGTAAGAGGATTCCAACTGTGATGAGGATGAACATGCAACGGCAATTTTATCAGGTTTGCACGGCTGTCTCTTTGTTGTACAATCATGCTCATGCGTTTTGCCTGTAAACTATTTTTAGTCCTTGCTTTGTTTTTAAGCGGATGTAATTCAGTTGCGAATGATGTGTCTGCGGAGGGGATTCCCTCACCGACGCCGTTTCAGCCTCAGGAAGCCGGCGCATCGGACCCGATTTTTTCTGCCCCGGCTCCCACGCCTCTCAACCTGCCGACGACGACTGCCGCCCCAACCGAGGACGTAACACAACCTCAAGAAGCGGATGCGGCTTCGCCCGCCGCGCCCGGGGAGTTGGATCCGCTGACTGGTTTGCCGCCAGCCGACCCGTCGCTGTTGAACCGGCGCCCGATCGCGATCAAGGTGGCGAACTATCCGCGTTACATGCGTCCGCAATCGGGGCTGACGCTGGCGGATCAAGTCTTTGAATATTTCATCGAAAAAGAGTTGACGCGTTTTATCGCCGTGTTTTATGGGAACGATTCGGAGTGGGTGGGACCCGTCCGTTCGGGGAGATATTTCGACGAACATATTTTGCGCATGTATCAGTCGTATCTGGTGTTCAAGTTTGCCGACCCGCGCGAGCTGGGATATTTTCGCGGGAGCGATTTCTCGCAATTTCTCGTCACGCCGACGAATAGCGCGGTGTGTCCGCCGTTCCATTTTTTGCCGGAGCGGATGAATACGGTGGAGGAATATAACAACTCATATTTCGATACAACGCGTTGGAAAGATTGCGTGTCAGCCAGCGGGGGCGATAACAAGCGACCATCCATCCGCTTTGGAAATTTCAACGACACCCCGCCGCTGGGCGACCTGCCCGCTACAAAGATCAACACGTATTTTTCCGTGGATTCATACAATTACTGGGAATACAACGCGGACGATCATCTTTACTATCGGAACCAGGAGATCAACGATACGCGCGATGGCGTGGAAGAGTTCGCGCCGATGATAGATCGCGTCACCGGCTTGCAAGTCCATGCTTCGAATGTGATCGTCTTATTCGTCAACCATAGTTTTGCAAACAATTACGATTCGGAAGATGAAGTCTTTCAAATTGACTTGACCGGCTCCGGCGAGGCGTACGTCTTTCGCGATGGGGTGGGACTGATCGCCAAGTGGTATCGGACAGACTTGAATCAGCCTTTGATACTCACCACGCCGAGCGGATCGCCCATCTTCATGAAACCGGGCATCACGTTCTACGAGGTCATCGGTCTGCGCTCGTATGTTGACCAAGGCGACGGCGAGTGGACGTTCCGTCACGATTGGCCGTAGTTCAACCATGTCATGCTGAGCGGAGCGAAGCATCTCTACTATGGCATACCGACTCCCTTTGGTCACGCTCAAAGTGACGCGATTATGGGATAAAATATGCTTCATAATATCCTGCCCGAAATGACGATTACATTTTGCGAGGAGATTGCTTCTCGAAGACTCGCAATGACATGATGTGAATTTATGACCCTCGACCCTACTTTCCTCAGCAACCTTCTGCTTGTGCTCACCGCGTTCGGCGGCGCGTTCATTGCCGCGTTGTGGATCGCGCTGGTGGTGTGGACGTACCGCGACATCCGCACGCGGGCGCGCGATCCGCTGGTGCAGACGCTGGCGACCCTGCTGGTGGCGGTGTTGAGTCTGCCGGGCGTGCTGGTGTATTTGATCCTCCGCCCGCAGAAAACGCTCGAAGAGGAGTATCAGAAAAC
>CAYWCN010000046.1:0-24817 GCA_964456775.1 uncultured Anaerolinea sp. | reverse complement strand
TGATCTGCAACAACATGTTGTGGACTTCGGGATGCGCCTTCTCGACTTCATCGAAGACAACAATCGAATAGGGTCTGCGGCGCAATGCTTCGGTGAGTTGACCTGCTTCTTCGTAGCCGATGTATCCCGGAGGCGCGCCGACGAGACGTGACGCGGTGTGCCTCTCCATGAACTCAGACATGTCGAGTTGGATCGCGGCTTCTTCACTGCCGAACATGAATTTGGCGAGCGTTTTGGTTAATTCGGTTTTGCCGACGCCTGTGGGTCCGAGGAACATGAACGAACCGATCGGGCGTTTCGGGTCTTTCAACCCGGCGCGCGCGCGGCGGACGGCGCGTGAGATGGCGACAATGGCATCTTCCTGCCCGATGATTCCCTTGCGGAGTTCATCTTCCATCTTGAGCAAGCGTTGCGATTCTGCTTCCGCAAGTTGCATGAGCGGGACGCCCGTCCACATCGAAACGACTTCGGCGATATCTTCCGCCGAAACGACGGGACTGCTCGCGCGATCCCAGCCTGTGCGCAGGCGTTCGATCTGCTCGCTCAACTCGGTCTCGCGCTCCTGCCATTCGATGATGTCTTCGTTGTTGCCTTCTTCTTGCGCGAGCGAGCGGTTCTGTCGCGCCTGCCGCAACTGACTGAATAAATCTTTGGCATGTTTCGCGGCGGGACTCTTGTACATACGCACGCGCGAGGACGATTCGTCAATCAAATCTATCGCTTTGTCGGGAAGGAAGCGTTCGGTCACATAGCGCGTGGATAAATGCGCGGCAGCTTCGAGCGCCTCATCGGATATCACAAGGTGATGATGTTCTTCGTAAGCGGAACGGATCCCCTTCAGGATTTGGATTGTCTCTTCCTCGGAGGGTTCGTCCACTTGGATGGGTTGGAAGCGACGTTCAAGCGCGGCATCCGATTCGATGTGCTTGCGATATTCGTCCATCGTCGTCGCGCCGATCACTTGCAATTCGCCGCGCGACAAAGCGGGCTTGAGGATATTCGCCGCGTCTACGGAGGAACCAGCGGCTCCCGCGCCGACGAGCATGTGAACTTCATCAATAAAAAGGATCGCGCCGGATTGTTTGAGCTCATCGATCACGCGCTTGAGTCGTTCCTCAAACTGACCGCGATACATCGTGCCAGCCACAAGCGAGCCGACATCCAATTGCAGTAATCGTTTGTTCATTAATGGGGCGGGAACGTCGCCGTCAACGATACGTTGGGCAAGTCCCTCGACGATGGCAGTTTTTCCAACGCCGGGTTCGCCGATCAACGCGGGGTTGTTCTTCGTGCGGCGCGCCAAAATTTGGATCACGCGCTCGATCTCCATTTGACGGCCGATAACGGGATCGAGTTTTTTCTCTTCCGCTTTCGTTGTGAGATCGGAAGCCAATTGGTCAATGAGCGGGGTCTTCTGATTGGGCTGGGCGCCACGCGCAGGTCCGGCGCCAGCTGGCAATGGGGAGGCAGAAGCGGATTCGTTCAACACGCGGCGAGTCTGCCGGCGGATCTGATCCGGCGTCACGCCGAGTCTCCGCAACACTTCCAATGCGGCGCCGTCCACGCGGACTAGTCCAAGCAAAATGTGTTCCGTGCCAATGTAGTGATGACCGAGTCGGCGCGCTTCATCCACGGCAAGTTCGAGCACTTGCTGTGTGTCGCCCGCGAGTTCCACGCGGCTGGGGTCGAACCCAACCGAACCGGAGGAAACGCGGCGGATCACTTCGCGCACGCGGTCTGATGTCATTCCGAGTTCGCGCAGGACGCGTCCCGCAACTCCGCCCTCTTCATCCATTAAACCTAACAATAAATGCTCTGTGCCGATATTATTGTTGCGGGATTGCTCAGCCTCTTGATGCGCAAGGCTCAAAACCCGTCTTGCTCGCTGTGTAAATCGCTCCATTCCAGCCATGATTTTTTTCTCCTGAACGTGGATGTATTCTACCAAAAAGCCCAACGAGTCGTTGTAGGAAAAAGATTAGAGTTTGTTTACAAGACTGATACAATTCATTGCAAGATTGAAATTTCTTACTGGACGATTTCTCAGTACAAAGGATGGATATTATGCAAGCGATTTGTGTCTTTTGCGGATCTTCGGACTCGGTTCATTCCGACTATTTATCTGCCGCGCGTTCCCTCGGCATTCTCCTCGCCGACAAAGGGATGCGCTTGGTCTTCGGCGGCGGCAAAACCGGCTTGATGGGCGCGGTAGCCGACGGCGCGCTCTCTGCCGGTGGAGAAGTGATCGGCGTCATCATCCCTTCGATGAACACGCCTACTCTTGCACATGACGGATTGACCCGCATGGATGTTCCACCCGACATGCACGCCCGCAAAGCAAGGATGCACGAACTCGCCGATGGATACATCGCCCTGCCCGGCGGTTTCGGCACCTTCGATGAATTGTTCGAAACCATCACCTGGGCGCAGACCGGCGCGCACCAAAAACCTGTGGGATTATTGAACGTGAGAAATTATTATGCGCCCTTACTAGCCGCCATGGATCACGCCGTTGCCGAAGGCTTCGTCTTCAAAGAACACCGCAACTCGCTCTTATGCGACTCGCAACCCGGTCTATTGTTGGATGCGATGACAAAGTACAAACATCCGCACGAGGCGGTGAAGAGGTGGATGAGGGAGGGGTAGTGCGGATTACGTACTGCGTATTGCGTAGGATCGCTCAAAATCGTAGTAACGACTTCAGTCGTTCGGTTGCGAGGATAAAGCCTTGTATTAGCGCATGGCACAACGATGAATATCACTCATGTTGAACTTCACACAAAGAATTTGTGGCCACTAGCGGATTTTTATTCCAACGTGCTGGAACTGCCTGTGAACTTTTCCGCTATGAAGTTGGAAGTGCGGGCAGGCGAGACAACGCTGGCGTTCGTGAAAGCGCAACCCGATTTCGACGGAGCGTATCACTTCGCGTACAACATCCCTGCGAATCAACTACTCCACGCAAAAGCATGGATTGCCAGCCGCGTTCCTTTGTTGAGCGATGAAAACGGGAAAGATGATTTTGATTCTGACAATTGGAATTCTCACTCAGTCTATTTCAAAGACGCGGCGGGGAATGTGCTTGAGTTCATCGCGCGGCGCGATTTGAAGAATCCTGCCGAGGGCGGATTCAGTAGCAGTCACATTTTGAACGTCAGCGAGATCGGTTTGCCGTCTGAAGATGTGATCGGATTGGCGGATGAACTTTGCGCGAAACTGGGGTTATCCGTGTTTCACCAACAGCCGAATGAAAGTTTTACGCCTGTTGGCGACGACAACGGGTTATTCATTCTGCCGATCAAGGATCGCATCTGGTTTCCCAACTCCGGCGTACCGGCGAAATTATTGCCCGTTGTGGTTCGAGGGGATACAAATGGAAAGGCGTGGGAAGTGCGCGGATTCCCATACGCGATAAAAAGTTAATCCGCAGGTCTGATCCTTACACAATGGTTTTGGGGACGCAGATAAACGCTGATTTTCGCTGATTCAGAAAGAAAAATCTGCGTTTTCAGCGTGAATCAGCGTCCCGATTTTGAAAGTGTAAGGTAATCAATCTGCAGGTTCGACTCTCTGCATTCGCTTGACAAAGAACCACCCTGCAATGCCCAACACCACGAAGCCGACAAGAAATACCCAGATCAACGCGGGGATTTGATTCACAAACGCGCCTACTGTAACAGTTAACAAAGTAGCGATTCCGCGTCCGAGCATGTTGGCGATTAAGAAGCGTCTGAACGACATGCTTCCCAGCCCGGCGACATAACACATCGCGTCGTTGGGGACGAACGGCATTACCAGTGTAATAACATAAAATGCCATGCCTTGCCCCGCCGCGCTTTTGTCCCAGCGAGTTAGCGTGTCGGGCGCGATCCACTTTTCGGCGAAGGGACGTCCGAATTTGCGCGACAGCCAGAACGCGATCTGTCCGCCAAGCACGAGGCTCGTCCACGTGAGGAGGAATCCGCCGAAGAAGCCGTAGAGGATCCCGCTGCCGATCATGAGCGCCTGTCCGGGGATGAACGCGAAGAAGGCTTGCAGGATGAAGAGCAGAAAAAGGATGACGGGTCCCCGCAAGCCATATCCGTGAATGGATGCGATGATCGCGTCCAGATCGCCAAACCAACGCAGAGACGCTCCGATCGGCTCGCGATAAATCCACAAGACGACGAAAGTAATCAACCCGATGAGAATGAGCGCGACTCTTTGTTTGGACATGGCATTGACTCTCACGCGTTCACGCGCATGAACGAATCCACGGTGTTGTAGAACCCATCGTTCAATTCGTCGAAGGTGAAGGGACGCGGCGGCTGGTGAAATGGAAAGGTAAGCCGCACGGTATTCAAATTTTCAAAATGATGCTCCGCGATTCCGAGCGTGGTGTCGAAGCGCAGGAGCGGATCGTAAATGGACATGGCGAAATAACAAGGCGTGTCGTATTTCGTTGGTCCCACTTCGAATTCGGTCGTGAGGATCTCATTGATCTGCGCGGTCAGCACTTCCACTGTGTTGGTGGTGATGCGCGGCAATTTTCGTTTCAACGGTATCGTGCGCTCGAGCCTGCCCACCATTTGCACGGCAGAGATGGCAAGCGAGATCGTGTGAGGGTTGCGGACAAATTTTACGAACCCCGATCGAATTTTTGGACGTTCAAAATGGCGGACGACGCGGCTTAGCATCCGCAGGCGGGTGGCTGAGTAGGGGAGCGCGCTTCTGCCCAGGCAGGGAGCGATCAGCACGAGGCGGTCGATGCGATGCGAGAGGCGTTTGAAGGCGCGCATGGCAAGGATGCCTCCGAACGAAAAGCCCATCAAATTGAAGCGTTCGAGTCCTAACTGGTCGGCGAGTTGTTCCACCAGTTCAGCCACTTGCGCGCTGGAGAATCGCGTATCGAACGGTGAGGATTGTCCGTGCCCCGGCAGTTCAAAGAAATATACTTTGAACCATTGCGCCATGAATTGCGCGAGGGTCAGCCAGTCTTCCCATTCTGAAATGGTGGCGGGAACCATGATGAGCGGTTCGCCTTCGCCGGTTTCGAGGACGTGCAGGCGCGAGAGAGGTAAGTCAACGAAGTAGGTGCGATAGGAAGGAAGTTCGTGATTCGACGTGTTCATATCCTCGATGTTATCTCATTAACAACGGAATGAAAATGTCAAATTCGTTGGGTTGAAATGAGATACGTTCTATCTTTACTACAAGCCATCTCAAAATACCATGTCACCCTCCCGTTGTCTTTCGGGAGGGTGACACTTTAAGATGACTTCTACTTCAATACCATGGCAAGCGGTCCCTGCATGTTGATGAGCGGACGCAGTTCGCTGTACGGCACGGTGACGGTCTGCACGCCGTAGGTGTACGGCGCGACCTGATACTCGTCGAAGGTGATGAGCAAGCCTTCATTGGTAATGTTCCAATTACGATAATTTTCAAGCGTCGGTTCTGCGCCGCGTTGGAAGCCGCCGTAGAAACCGATAGAACGCCTGCTGAGTTCAAAGATGCAATAGCTTGAAATGGGTTTGAGGAACTTTGCATCCTCCGCGAACAGATCGCCCAGCGAAAGTTCGCGTCCCTGTTCGAGATCGTAATTGAGCGTCAGGCTGTAACGATAGGAGTAAGGCGCCCCATCGGTGTAGCCGGAAAAGTTGAGTTTGAGCGACCACAGATTCCCGCCTTGGTACACAAGGTAATATCCCACGTCGAACGAACTGCCCGAGGTGATGGGAGCAGACGGCGCGTGGGCAAGGATGTCCTCGCGGAACTTGTTGATCTCGCCCTCGATCATGTCGTTCACTTTTTGATTGAATTCGATCACCCGTTTATCTTCACTGCCGGCAAGCCGCGGGGTTTGGCCGGTGATACTGTAGCGCGGAGACGATCCATCCTCCCGTGAAAAAGTGGCGACCAGATTTACCTGGCGGCTCACCGGAGTTTGATTCGCAGGCGGGACGGTCGGCGTGGGCGTGGGAGGCTGCGCGGTCGTAGTACATGCCGCGAGGATGCTGAACAAGGCAAAGCCTGTAACCATTAAATTGACAATTTTGGTGAGCATATCATCCTCCTGTTTACCCTTAACGATAGCCAGATGCTCTAAGTTCCAGTGACGAGACGCTTCAATATCTCCCAAGTCTCTTGTTTTCCCCCGCCTCCATTTTCGCCCCCCGGTCCCACGCATGACGGACAGCCGTCTGCGCATGGGCAACCGCTTACCAGTTCGAGGGCGCGAGCGATGAGTTCGTGATGCAGGTCAAATAATTTCTGGCTAAAGCCGATTCCCGCCGGGACAGAGTCATATAATACCACTGTTGGCTGACCGAATGCCTGATTCTCGACAGGCTCGATGTGCGTCCCCAGATCGCCCGAATCGCACATCAGAAACAACGGCGCGAGATTTCCGAGAACGTACGCCAAGCCTGCCAACCCGCTCCGCATGCGCACGTTTTGCTCCACCTTGTGATGGCACGACGGGCAAAGCGTCGTCAGATTCTCCAAACGATTTGCTTCTTCTCTGGATGCGAACGCGCGGAACGGGATTTTGTGATGCACATCATGCTGGCGACCTGATTCAACAACGCCGCACACCTGACAAGTGAACTGGTCGCGCGTGCGGACGCGTTCGCGAATCTTCAGCCACTCCGGTCCGTAATCGTTGGGGTCGTTCGTCCATGCGCCAGCCTCGCGCAATTGCGCAACTGTTTCCTCCGAGAGCGAAAGCCAGTAGCCGGTCGTCTGCAACTCGGAGGGAGGCAAGTCCAGCGGCTCTTCGCCGAGATTCTCATGCGTGTACCACCTGCGTTTGCGGAAGCCGGTCACTTGGGTTGTGATCTTGAGTTCGCCCCATGATTTCGTATTGCGTACTGCGGGTTGCGTATCTTGCGTTTCGTTGACAGACAGCAACTCGACTTCGGTCTGTTGCAATGGCTCGGTGTAGTAATCGCTGACGAATGGTTTGAGGCGGGCAACGTGTTCTTCTAGATTCAATTCTTCGACAAAATAGGATTGTGCTTCGTGCAGGTAGATCGCGCCGGGGTGAGTCATCCACACTGCGCTTTCGCCGTCCACGATGCCGATGGTTTGCGGTTTATCGTCAACGACTGTCTGCAATACAAAACTTTGCGGCGAGGCGGAACGCAGTGAAATATTCGCGGCGGGATATGAGTCCGCCATCCAAAAATATTTCTCGTTCGAGAGATGCGCTTCGTTGTTCTCAACCAGAAAATTCAAATACTCTTCGATGGTCTGCGATGTGATCGCGCCGAAGCCTTCGCCTTTTTGAAACGGCAGTTCGAACATGGCGCAACGCAAATGCTCCAACAGGATCAACAAATGATCGGGGTTGACCAACGCTTGCTCGGGCGAACGCTCGAAAAAATATTCGGGGTGATGCGCGAGGAACTGGTCAATGGGATTCGCCGACGCAACCATCACGCTGACAGCGGACTCCAATCCGCGTCCCGCGCGCCCGGCTTGCTGTCTCGCCGAAGCGACAGTGCCCGGGTAGCCGACGAGGATCGCCGCGCCGAGTCCGCCGATGTCAATGCCGAGTTCGAGCGCGTTCGTGGCAACAACAGTTTTGATCGAGCCGTCGCGCAATCCCTTTTCGATCTCTCGTCGTTGCGTTGGCAAATATCCACTGCGATAGCCGCGCACCAATGATCGAGGGTTAGGCAATGACTCGAAAGGAATCAGCGGCGATTCAATGCTTGAGTCTGGGGTCAGTTCGCCTTGTAAATAACTCAGGATGATCTCGACGCTTCTTCTGGAGCGCGCGAACACTACCGTTTGAACATTGCTGTTGATCAATTCTCTTGCGAGCCGCACGCCTTCAAGCAGGGACGATTTCCGCAAGCCGAGGGATTTATCCACGAGCGGCGGATTGTAGATGAGGAAGTGGCGCGGTCCGCGAGCGGAGCCGTCGTTGTCAATGAGCGTCACCGGTTCCTCGATGAGTTTTTCGGCGAGTTCTTTCGGGTTGCCGATGGTGGCAGATGCCAAAATAAATTTTGGCGAACTTCCGTAAAACTTTGCGACGCGTTTGAGTCTGCGGATCACATTGGCAACATGCGAGCCGAAGACGCCGCGATAGGTGTGCGCTTCGTCAATGACGACATATTTGAGGTTTGCGAAAAACTCAAGCCAGTTGGTGTGATGCGGAAGAATCCCGGTGTGGAGCATGTCGGGATTGGTAAGGATGAGACGCGCAGTTTTGCGAATGGCGGGGCGGGCCGAGGAGGGAGTGTCGCCGTCGTAAATTCCAGTGTTCAGTGACCAGTGATCAGTCATCAGTGTCTGCAATACTGATAACTGATTACCGATAACTGATAACTGATCTTGCGCCAATGCTTTCGTGGGGAAAAGATACAACGCGCGCGCGTTTGGGTTTGCGAGTAACTCTGAAAAGACCGGAAGATTGTAGGCAAGCGTTTTGCCCGAGGCGGTGCCGGTGGAGAGGATGATGTTTTGGTTTTGTTGAGTCGCTGTCCATGCTTCGAGTTGATGCGAGTAGAGGGAATGGACCCCACTGGCGATCAAGGCTTGGGAGAGTGATGCAGGCAGACCCGTCGGGAAGGGATGCGTTTGCGCGGGACGCGGAGGAAGAGTCCGCCAGGCGACGAGGTTGGGGGCGGTGTCTGAATCGCGCTTCCAGAAATCCAAAAGCGAATCGAGGGGCATGGTTATGACGAGGAGGTGAGTTCTGGTTGGCTGGCATCCATGTGCAGGATGCGCAGCGCCCACGCGCCGACGCCGAGCGGGAACCAGAAGGTAAAGCCGCGATAGGCAAGCGTGACGATGACCGCCTGACTCCAAGGGACGTTCATGGAGGATAGCGCGAGCGGCATGATGCCTTCGACGATCCCGATGCCTGACGGCGTGGGCGATATGATCGTGAATAAGTAGGTGATCGAAAATCCGCCAATGATGGTGCCTGCGGAGAACGGCACGTCGAAGGCGATGAATAGCACAGCCAGCACGCACATGGATAAGGCTTTATTGGCAAGGGCTAAGAGGAAGGGTCTGAGGAGAGCGCGCCAACGCTGGGGAAGCGCGCGCAGGTCTTCTGCCATGTCGTGAGCGTAGGCGCGCATTTTCGCTTCGCTCAGATATTCGCGGCGGAGGAGCGGGAAAGCGATGCGGTTGAGAAACCGCGCGATGCGCGCCAGGGCGTTGCCTAACCTCACTTCCGATTTTGAGCCGAGATAGAGAAGAAAGACAAGCAGCGCGGCGATGGCGAACATGATCCCCGAGGCGAGCAGTTCGGTGGCGTCGAGGTTGCCGCGCCGGAAGAGGACGATCAGTCCGAGCGCGAGTATGCACAGAAAAGTGATGTAATCTGTCAGGATGTATAACATGCTGACGACGGTCACTTTGCCGGTGGATTGTCCGCTGCGTTTTGCGTCGCTGAGGAAGACTCCTACCGCGCCCATGCCGGCGCTGGGTACCACCGTGCTGACGAATATTCCGGCGGCGAGAAGCAGCGCCATTTTCTTGATGGATTCTTCCAGACCGACAAGGCGATAGAGCGCGTGGATCTTTGACCCGGCAATGACGAACCAGCCGCATTGGATGAGGAGCGCGAGCAGGATGAACCAGATGTTGCCGCGCTTGAGAGTATCAACGATGCTTCCAATTTCGCCGAAACTTAGGTATACGAACGCGGCGCCGAGGAAGATGAAGAGAATGAAGAAGAATTTTCTCATGCGGAAGATTATACACAAGCAAGTATGAAACGACGGTAGGGAAAATTTTCTTACCGCTAAGCGCGCTAAGGACGCTAAGTTAAAAACTTATTTTTGGAGGTGGATTACCGTCCACGAATGCGCACGAATACCCTGACGGGCACACGTAAACGAATTGGCGCGTCGCCATTCGTGAATTCGTGGTTTTATTCGTGGACGGTTCACCACTGAGGCAAAACTGCTTAATATGAATTAAAAAAGTTTTTCTTCGCGGGCTTGGCGGTGAAACATACTGAAGGGAAAATAAAAATTCGGAAGCCGTGGCGACTTCCGAATTTTGTTTTGCGTCAATCTCTGCGCCTGCCCATGCCGCTGACCAGCATCACGTAATACAGCAGTTGCATCACAGCCGTGAGCAGACCGGCGACATACGTCAGCGCCGCCGCGTTCAACACTTGATTCACGCCGCGCTGTTCTTCCTCGGTGCTGATGATGCCCGCTTCAGCGACCAGTCGTTTTGCGCGCGCCGAGGCGTTGAGTTCCACCGGGAGGGTGGCAAGCGCGAAGAGCGCGCCGCCCGCGAAGAAGATGACTCCGATCCACGCGAGTTCGGTAATGCGGAGCAACAGCCCGGCGAGGATGAGGATCCAGCCGAAGTTTGAGCCAATGTTCACCATCGGGACGATCGCCGAGCGGAATCGCATCGGGGCATATCCTTCCGCGTCTTGCATCGCGTGACCGAGTTCGTGCGCGGCAACCGCCACCGCCGCCACCGACGGACTGTTCGCCACATTCGGCGAAAGGTAGAGGGTTTTATCCTGCGGGTTGTAATTGTCGGTGAGGTTGCCGCCGATGCCAAGCACGCGGACGTTGCGCAGATCGGGGACGCCCGCTTCGCTCACATACGCCGAGCGCGAGATAAGTTGCTGCGCGGCTTGCGCTCCGGTGAGTCCACTGCTTGCGCGCACCTGGCTCCATTTGTTGTAGGCGTGTTTCACATACCATGAAGCGATGCCCATCAAGATCATGGATGGAACGGCTACACATAGTAGGTAGGTTGGGTCGAAAAACATTTTATTCTCCTTGTAGACGATGTGTCATTGCGAGTGGCGCCGCGCGCCACGAAGCAATCTCCTACACTGTGACGGGGATTGCTTCGTCGTCGCTACGCTCCTCCTCGCAACGACATTTGGTTACTTCCCTGCGATCAAATCCAACAACACTTCTACGGCTTTATCGAGTTGCGGGTCGCGGTTGTTGGCGGCATCGTCTTCGGTCAATTCTACGATGAAATCGGGAGTCAAGCCAACGCCGTCAATGAGTCGTTCTTTCGGAGTGAGCCATCGGGCGATGGTCACACGCGCCGCGCCGTTTTCGTCGGAGAGCGGAATCCATTGTTGGACGGAGCCTTTGCCGTACGATTTTACGCCGACGAGCGTGGCGCGTCCGTAATCTTGCAACGCGCCCGCGAGAATTTCAGAAGCGGAGGCGGAGCCTTCATTCACCAACACAACAATAGGAAGATCGGTGGCGCGGCCGTTGCCCAAAGCGTTGAACGTGTCGCGTGTGCCGTTGCCGTATTGTTCATAGAGGATCACGCCGTCGTCAATGAACTCGGAAGCCACTTCAATGGACGTTTGTAAATATCCGCCGCCGTTGTTACGCAGGTCAATGATGACGCCCTTCGGGTTTTGGGCGATAAGTTCATCCAGGACCGCGCTGAGTTCGCTGGTGGTTTTATCGCCGAACTGGTTGATGTCTATGTAGGCGATATCGTTCTCGAGCATTTTACCGGTGACGCTGGGGATGGTGATCTTCGCGCGCGTGATGACGAACTCCAGCGGTTCTTCCTGACCTTTGCGAGCGACGGTCAATGTGACCTTTGTCCCCGCCGGACCAAGCACCTTCTGACGCGCTTCTTCGGGAGAAAAGTCGGTCATGTCTACGCCGTCAATGGCGATGATCTGGTCGCCGAGTTTCAAGCCAGCCGCTTCGGCAGGCGAGCCTGCGATGGGACTGATGATCGTGAGGTACTCGCCTTGTGTGTCCACGTACGCGCCGATGCCATCGTAATCGCCTGAAAGTTGAGAGGTTGCCGAATCATAAACCACCGGGTCCATGTAATAGGTCTGCTTGTCGCCGACGGCGTCCATCATGCCGCGGATCGCGCCGCGCATGAGCGCCACGTCATCGAGAGGCTGGTCCACAAAGTTGTTGTGGACGATATTCCACGCTTCCCAGAACGGGGCGAAGAGGGTTTGATATTCTTGCGGCGTCGAGGATTGTTGCCCGGGTTCGACGGTTGGAATGACTGGGAGAATATTCCGAATGACGGGGAGCTGTCCGGTCGAAGGGATCAGATTCCCAACGAGGATCCCCGCCGAGAATACGCCCGCAAGCAGGACAAATCCCACGAGCAAGCCGAGTATGATTTTGATTGCTTTGTTCACAAAAGCCTCCGTTTAGTTGGCAGCGTAAGAAAGTGCCTGAAAAGTCGAAACCTACAATTTCGTCATGTCATTCTGAGCCGCAAAGCGGCGAAGAATCTCTGATGTGCCATGAAGACTCCAAACGGGAGGAGAGATTCTTCACTCCCTTCGGTCGTTCAGAATGACATGAACATGGTTTTCCTAAGATACTATGCCGTGATTAATGTTTGCTGAATTGCGCGTTGTGAATCTATCCGAATGACATAAACAGATTATTGGAAAATACGCAATACGCAGTACGCAATACGAATTACTGCGTATTGCGTACTGCGTAAAAAAACCTACTCCAATAAAATCGGCAAATGTTTCCAATCGGTGAATACGCCGCTGGCTTCGGAGGTGGGTTCATCGGTTCCGTACAAAATGCTTGCCATGCCCACGTCCAATGCGGCGCGGGTGGTGCGCGGAAGATCGTCTATCATCACGCATTTGCGCGGGTCGGGTTCGTCCGCGAGTTCTTGCGCGATGGCGAACGATTCGGGCATGGGCTTGCAATACGGCGAGACTGAGTGAATGTCCACGATGGAGTCGAAGAGGTCATCCAGCTGAAGAGCGGCGAGGACGCGTCGGGCGTGCGCAGAGTCCGCGTTGGTGAAGATCAGCTTGCGGCTGGGAAGCGAAGCGATGATGTCGCGTTGGATCAGGTTGGGTGTGAGGAAATCCTGCAAGGGCAGGTCATGCACGAAGGCGAGGAAATCTTCCGCATCCACGTTGTGGCGCGTTTGCAATCCGCGCAACGTTGTGCCGTACATTTTGAAATATTGTTCGCGCAGCGCGGGCGAGTCTTTTTCAGAAATGCCAAGCCGCTCGATCATATACAAATTGATTCGGTTTTTAATCGCCTGCCACAAGCCGTTTGAGTTTGGATACAACGTATCGTCGAGGTCGAAGAAGAGAGTGGTGAATCGCATCGGGCGATTATATAATACTCGCGCGATTTTCAGCGGGTATAATCGCGCCATGCCTATTCGATTGTTATCTTCTGAGGTCGCGTCGCAGATCGCCGCGGGCGAAGTGATCGAGCGTCCCGCGTCGGTGGTGAAAGAGTTGTTGGAAAATTCATTGGACGCGGGCGCGAAAACGATCTCAATTTCTGTGGAAGAGGCGGGAAAAAAATTAATTGAAATTGCGGATGACGGGATGGGGATTCCCTCCGCTGAATTGGAGTTAGCCGCCTCGCGTCACGCGACCTCCAAGCTGGTTCGCTCCGATGATCTTTTTTCCATCGTGACGCTGGGATTCCGCGGCGAAGCGCTCGCTTCGATCGGCTCCGTCTCGCGGATGACGATCACTTCGCGTGTGGAAGGTGAAAAAGAAGGGGCGCGGTTGATCGTTGAGGGAGGAAAAAGTAAGAAGCCGACTAAAGTCGGCATTCCGGTTGGGACGATTGTCCGCGTGGAGGACTTGTTTTACAACGTCCCTGCGCGGTTGAAGTTTTTGAAGACCGATGTTACCGAACGCCGCGCAATTGACTCGCTCGTCACGCGCTACGCGCTGGCATACCCAGAGAAACGATTCAAATTATCCGAAGGCAAGACCGTCGCGTTGCAAACCTCTGGCGATGGCGACCGTCGCGCGATTCTTGCCGCGCTCTACGGTGTGGATGTGGCGAAGCAAATGCTCGAAGTGATGGCGGAAGAAGATGGTTATCGTTTGAGCGGCTTTATCAGCCCGACATCTCTCACGCGCTCCAATCGCAAGGAAATTACTTTCTTCATCAATGGACGCTGGGTGCATGAAGTGGCATTATCCACCGCGTTGTTGCAGGCGTATCACACATTGCTGATGGTGGGACGCTATCCGCTCACGGCGTTGTTCCTCGAGATTGATCCGCATGACGTGGATGTAAACGTGCATCCCGCCAAAGCGGAGGTGCGATTCAGGAATCAGGATAAAGTTTTTAGTTTCGTGCAACGATCCGTGCGGAAGGCGTTGCTGGCATATTCGCCCGTCCCGAACGTGGCGACGAGTTTGTGGGGAGGACGAAGTGTTCAAGTGGATTCAAATTCGGTGGGGTTGGATTGGACGATTGGGCATGATAATCAAGTGAACAGTGAGCAGTTATCAGTGAATGGCGGAGACTTGATGCTTCGACAAGCTCAGCACGGCGGACTAGAGACTGACGCTCAATCTCCAGTCTCCAATCTCCAGTCTCCCAATTCTCCAATCTCTAATTCTCAAGCTCAACCCTCATCGTTTGCCCGCATCCCCCTCCTGCGATTGATCGGTCAAATCGGCGCGACGTATTTGGTGGCGGAGGGACCTGATGGACTGTATCTCATTGATCAACATGCCGCGCATGAACGCGTGTTGTTTGAAAAATTGATGGCGCAACATGAGATGAAAAAAATTCCATCACAGTCCCTGCTGACGCCTGCGGTTGTGACGCTTCCTCCGCAAACATCCCAATTACTAATTACCCAATTACCAATTTTGAATCACTTCGGCTTCGATGTGGAAGAGTTTGGTCCGAACACGTTCCAAGTCCGCGCGATGCCGGCGTTGTTCGCGGGCAGTGACCCGTCTGCGGCGCTGAGGGCGCTGGTGGAGGATTTCGAGGAGGACGAGTCGCCGATGAAAGATGAGGTGGAGAAAAAACTCGCCGCTCGCGTATGCAAACGAATGGCGGTGCGAGCGGGTATGTCGCTATCCAGTGAAGAACAGAGGGCGCTGCTTACCGACCTCGAAGCCTGCGATTCGCCGCGCACATGTCCGCACGGCAGACCGACGATGATCCATCTTTCTGTGGATTTGCTCGAACGTCAATTTGGGAGGCGCGGTGCCAGATAAAGAGACTTTGTCGAAGAAGCATAAAAGGCTGTTGGAAAATTTTCAGCAGTTGGAAGCGGAACTGCAAAAAGCCAAGCGCGCGATCGAGATCAAAGAGATCGAGTTGAAAGCCGTGCTGGCGCAGGCGCATGAGATCCGCGATACCGATGTGCTGACGTTCCTGCCGAACCGCCGCAAGATCATTGTGAACCTGCAAGAGGAAGTCATCCGCTCGACGCGGTATGGCACGCCGCTGTCTATTTCACTGCTGGACATTGATCACTTTAAATCGGTCAACGATTCGTATGGTCACACAACGGGTGATGAGACTCTCCGCACCGTTTCGGCGCGCTTGCGGGAACAAATCCGCCACCCTGATACGATCGGTCGCTATGGCGGGGAGGAATTTTTGATCGTGTTACCCAACAGTGAAGCAAAAGCCGCAGTGGAACAGGCTTCACGCTTGTGCAACCATGTGCGCGGACTGCAGATTTCTTCCAACGACCATGTGTTGTCCATTACGATCAGCATCGGCATCGCGCAATATAAGATCGGAGACGAGAATTGGGATCAGTTACTCCATCGCGCAGACATGGCAATGTATGCCGCAAAGAACAATGGGCGCAATGGGTGGGCGGTTTCTGAGGGATAATGATGCAAGCACTCTGGCTCGAATACAACAAGATCGAATTACGCAACCTTCTTCCCAGAACACAACTATTCCACTCTGTCCATAAGATGAAAAATGGTTCAGGATAAATTTGAAAATGAAACATAGCAAGAACTTCTTGGCTAGAAAACACATTTATTCGATATTGCTCCCTTGTATATGTATCTTGTTGGTTGGGCTGGCTTGTAGCGTGGGCGCGCCAAAAGAAACCCGCGCGCCTGATTCGTTTCCAAACACCGACCTCGTTTTTACTACGAGCGGCGGAATCGGTTTTGTCAATGCGGATGGTTCCAACGAAGTTGATATTGATTTCTCCACACAGGTTCCGGGTGTGATACCCGGAAGCGAACCTGCTGTGATTGCTCGACCTGTTATTACAGGAGACAATCACGCAATAATTGCAAAAGTGAGTACCTACATAAGCTATTGGTATATGACAAACGGTAATCTTTTGGTCCTCTGGCGCCCTGGCGAGTATCCTCAATTTTGCTTGAAATGGGGAATACAAGATATGCCTCTATTAACCAAAGACCAAAATCATATTCTGATCCCTACAGAGCAGGGAACAGCACTCTACGAGATAGACAATTGCGGGACAGACAAAGAACCCGTTGCAACTTACCAAACTATCTCGGGCGTGTTTTCTCCAGATCTTCAGTATGTCGCCGAGGCCGGCGATATCAATGGCGATTTCGATGATCGTATTATCACGATACTGAACCTCAAGAGTGGAGAAGAACGAGTCCTTCATCCAGCTGATTTTCCTGCCTGGTCACGTGATAGTCAGTGGCTGGCATATACGGGTATAGATGGAATATATGTTGTTAACATATTGAAGAATACAGACCCTGTTCGCGTCGTTTTGTATCGGAATCCCGCCGGAGATGTTGATCCGACATACTCTAATGTTAATCAACTTCCACCACCGGAAGTATCTTGGTCTCCAGACGGAAAGTGGTTGGTCTATCATCGCTTGACGGTAGAGAACTACAGCAACGACCTGCCGAGCTATTATTCGATTTTCAAAGTAAATATTGAAACCGGGGAAGAAATCAAGATTATTGATGGTGGGATGTATCCCTATTGGCGCTGGCCCGTTGAAGAACCGTAGCGTGATTGATGAAGGAAGGCTTTGGCATGAAATTGATAGCTCTTTTACTTCTTGTAGCGATGTTGTTCTCAATATGGCCGCTTCCCACTCTCACACCTGTATTAGGCGTTCTCTTCCTCTTTTTCAGCCTCACAATCTCCATCTCAGCCATTCTAAAGAAACACAAGGACGCTGAAAATGCAAATTGGAAAATCACGAAAGATATTCTGATCTTGATCTTTACCCTTTTGCTGGTCATCGCCCTCAGCGGGATAGCGGGAATGTACGCGAATCATTATGCGGCACAACACTTTGGCGTCATTGTGGGCATCCTCTTTGCGCTTGTTGCAAGTTTTACTGTGGGCCATCTGGTCAGACAGGGAATGGGAAAGGTTGTGGAAAGGTAAATATGCGCGCTCTCTGGCTCGAAAATAACAAGATCGAACTCCGCGACGTTCCCCAGCCTCAAAAGCCGAATGAGGCGTTGGTGAAGATCCGCAAGGCAGGGATTTGCAGTACCGACCTCGAATTGGTGAAGGGATATTATCCATATATTGGCGTGCTTGGGCATGAGTTTGTGGGCGAAGTGGTGTCCCTCACCCCCAGCCCCTCTCCCGAAGGGAGAGGGGAGTCTTTGCGGGTAGGAGACCGCGTGGTGGGCGATATCAACGCGGTGTGCGGCGCGTGCGAACAATGCCTGAACGGACGTCCAACTCATTGCGAGAATCGGACGGTGCTGGGAATTGTCAACCGCGACGGCGTGTTTGCTGAGTTTACTCAATTGCCAATTACGAATCTGCACAAAGTCCCCGCTTCGGTGCCGGACGAGATGGCTGTCTTCACTGAACCCCTCGCCGCCGCGTTGGAGATTCAAGAGCAAATTAATATTCAGCCAACGGATCGAGTCTTGCTCGTCGGCGCGGGACGGCTCGGTCAACTCATTGCGCAGACGCTGGCGCTGACGGGTTGCGATTTGCGCGTGGTTGCGCGGCACAAACGCCAACAGGAATTATTGTCTGCGCGCGGGATTCGAATCATTGACGAAGGGGATGTGCAACGCTGGCGGTGGGATGTTGTCGTCGAAGCGACCGGGTCGCCGAGCGGCTTCACGCTGGCGAGGCAGGCTATACGTCCGAGGGGAACGCTGGTGTTGAAGTCCACATATAAAGGGGAGATGAACGTCAACTTTTCGTCCATCGTTGTGGATGAGGTCAACATCATCGGCTCGCGCTGCGGGCCGTTCGAGCCCGCGCTGCGATTGATGGAATCGAAACAAATTGACCCGACGGTTTTGATCGACGATGAATTTCCGTTGAACGATGCGTTAAAAGCATTCGAGCGCGCCGCGCAAGCCGGCACGCTCAAAGTGTTGATGACGCCCTGATCTGTTTATTCGTGAGGCTGTGGTTTTTGCGCGCGGGGGAGATGGATGCCGAATGAAGTGCCGATACCGATCTTGCTTTTCACTTCGATACGCCCGTTGTGTCCCTGAATGATCTGTTTGCAGATCGAAAGCCCCAAGCCTGTGCCGGTGGCTTTGTTCTCGTGTTCGCGCACGCGGAAAAATTTTTCGAACAAGTGCGGAATGGATTCTTCGGGGATGCCGACGCCGGTATCCTGCACGTTGATCGAAATTTCAGCATCGGTGAAATTGCCGGTAATAATGACGGAGCCGTTGGGGCGGTTGTATTTGACGGCGTTGCTGACGAGGTTGAGCAGGACTTGTTTGATCTTGTCGCGGTCGGCTTCCATGAGCGGCATGTCGTTCGGCACATCCACGCGGACTTGAATGTTCGTCTCTTGCGCTTTGGTCATCATCACGTCGCGCACTTCGTAGAGCAGGTCTCCCGCGCTGAAACGCGTCTTGCGGAATTGGACACGCCCCGATTCGAGCCTGGCAAGATCGAGGAACGATGAAGCCAGCGAGTTCAGGCGCAAGGTTTCGTTGTGGATGTTGTTGACGATCTGGTCGCGTTGTTCGCGCGACATTTCGGGGCGAAGCAAAAGATAGGTGGCTGTGCTGAGTGAAGCCAGCGGGGTGCGGAGTTCGTGCACAAATTCTTGAATTAAGTCCGATTGCTGGAACAAGCGCGCGTTCTCGATGGCAACCGCCGCCTGCGCGCCCAACACGGTGAGCATGGATTCGTCGGGGTCGGTGAATTTTCCGCGCTTCTTGTTGACCACTTCCAGCACGCCCACCACCTTGTTCTTGGTCACGAGCGGGATGCCCAGCAGGGATTTGGTCTCGTATCCAATGGATTTTTCCACATCGTTGAAATGACGTTCGTCGTTGTGCGCGTCGTCGATGCGGAGGGGTTTGCGGTTGGTCACGATCCAGCCCGCGATGCTTTTTTCGAGCGGCACGATCAATCCGCGCATGGTGGGTTCGTCTATATTCGTGGCGACTTGAAAATACAACTGGCGCGCGGTATCGTCGTACAACAAAATTGAAGCGGCTTCGGCATAGGTAATATCCGCCGAGGCGCGCACGATGTCGTTCAACAGCGTGTCGAGGTCGAGGGTCGAGGCAAGATCGCGCGAGATTTCGATCAGCCGCAGGTAACTTCCGAGGGTTTGTGTTTTGATCTCAGCCATGAATGGTTTGTTTTACGATCTCCGGCAGGATGGTTGCCACATCGTCCATGAAGACCACATCCGCGCGGACGTTGATATAGGTGGGTGTGTTATTGATCACGATCAGATGCGCGCCGCGGTCGAGGGCTTGCATCGGCAGTCCCGCCACAGGCAGGACCTCCAGCGAGGAACCGGCGACCAGCATCAAATCGGCTTGACGCGTTTCGCGCTGCGCTTCGTACCACGCCGACTGCGGCAATTGTTCCCCGAACAATATCACATCTGGTTTGAGGATTCCATTGCAGTTTGGACATAAAGGGATCGCGCCGCTTTCGATGTATGCTTGTAAAAACGGCGGCGACTCGTATTGTTTGAAGCACTGCGTGCAGGAAAGCGTTCGGATCGTGCCGTGCAGTTCGAAAACTTTTTTCGAGCCCGCCTTTTGATGAAGCCCGTCAATATTTTGGGTGGCGATGCTGATGCTCGCGCCGTTCTTCTCGAGGTCGGCGAGCGCGAGGTGCGCGGCATTGGGTCGCGCGTTGAAGATCTGACCCGCCAGCGGACGGAACCACTCGAAAAATCTTTCCGGCGCGGTGCGGAAGGTGGAGAGCGACGCAACCTCCAGCGGTTCATCGCGGGACCATAAGCCTGTCCCCTCCGAGCGGAAGTCTGGGATGCCCGACGGGGTGGAGATGCCGGCTCCCGTTAATACAACAATGCGCTTGGCTTTGCGAAATAATTCTGCCGCATGCAAAGCGTCAAGCGCATTCGTCGTCGTGGGAGAGAAACTCATCGGGGCATTGCCTCTCGCTCGACGACGAAATCCACCAGTTTGTTGAATTGCCGCGCGGTGAGACTATCCGGCTGGCATAACACCGCCGGAGTTTGCAGGCGCGTGGCTTGCATGAAGAGTTCCGGCGCGGGCGTCAGGGTGGTGCTGATCTCATGCCCAAGTTTTGCCTGCACCTGGCTGGTCGGCAGTTGCGTATCGGAACGGATGCGGTTATTTAATACTGGGTGGATGTTCTTGATGTTGACCCCGAAAGAATGGATGTCTTCGATCATCGTTTTGGCGGTGATGATCGTATTTGGATTCCCCTCTAAAACAATGAAGACAATATCGCAATGGGGGAGGATCACTTGAGTGTACGGCTGCAAGCCCGCGCCAAGATCAAGGATGGCGAAGCGCGCAAGCCTGCCGAGTTTGGCGGCGATCGCCTCGTAGTTCGCGTTCTGACCGATCAGGTGCATGTCGCGCGGACGGTCGGACGCAAGCAATACTTCGATGCCAGACGAATGATGTTGGAGCGCTTCACGTATACTGTCGCGGGTGAGGTCTGCCAGTTTGGTTTGGCTGAGCAGGTCCACGAGTCCGCGCGAGGCGGTGAAGCCGAGTTCCAGCGCGAGCGCGCCGCGCCCGGGTAACGTCTCCGCGAGGATCACATCGCTTTTTGTGCGGGTGTGCAGTCCAGCCGCGAGGTTGAGCGCGATGGTTGTCGCTCCCAGGCCGCCGCGCGCGCTGATCACCCCAACCACAAAGCCTCCGCTGCCGTCTCGGAGAGGGGCGGTGCCGGTTTTCTTCTCACTGGCGCGCGCAAGCAGCGCCTTCACGCGCGCTTGAAGTTCCGAAGGATGCGTGGGTTTCGTCAGGTAATCGTTCGCGCCCACTTCGAATCCGATCACCTTGTCGTTCATTTGTGTTTTGGCGGTGAACATGAGAATGGGCGTTTCGGTGGTGGACGGATTCGATCTCAGCCGCCGGGTCACCTCATAGCCGTCCATGTCCGGCATCATAATATCGAGCAGGATCAAGTCCGGGTCTTCCTCGAACGCCTTATCCAGCCCTTGTTGTCCGTTGGTTGCCGCACTGATCTGATAGCCCTGACGTTGGAGCATCAAGCCAACCAGCCTCAGGGTGTCGAGGTCATCGTCAATGATGAGGATTTTTTCGCTCATTGTATCGTGTGCCGTGAGAATATAATGAAGCACAGTCTAGCATAAAGCAAGCATGAGGGCAAGCCGAAAGCCGCGCTTGCAAGTATGCTATAATGATTTTGCAAACGGGAACACTCCCAATCGCGGGGATGACAGGCTTCGACGGGAGAGGCTGGTTCCGGAATGCGAGCCGAGAGGCGCCGAACTCGTAAACTCAGCGCAAACAATCAAGTGCCAATCGCACTTCCTACGCTGCTATGCCCCTCGCCGCTTAATGCGTTGAGACCATAACAGTCGGTCTCCTTGATGAGACCGCGTCCGCCGGAGCCGTCCTCCACCCGGTGACGGGCCGGGCGAAACAATGGTGTGAGTGCCGCGTATGACTCTGCTAAATGCGCGAAAGACCAGCAGATGGTCACAGGGTTACCTGCCCGCCGAGATCTCTGTGATGAAAAAATTCGGCAGGCTACGCTCGTAGATTTCCGAGGGTCGAGTCTTTCGGACCCGGGTTCAATTCCCGGCATCTCCACTCAATTGTCCAGCATATCGTGCTGGACAATTTATTTTGCCTCTTGACAACTATATCCGTTACGGATATAGTTGTCTTGTTTATGACAATGGCATATGAACGTGCGACTGCACGGTTTCGCAAATTCTACGCTCAACTCCTTCGTTTCTATCCAGCGCCGTACCACGAACGATTTGCGGAAGGTATGGAGCAGACGTTCAACGATCTCTGCCGCGAGCGCCGGGAAGCCGGAGGCAGGTTGTTTCGTTTCGTAATTTGGATATTTGTCGAAACATTCGCTGAGATTCTTAGAGAAAGGATAACTTTTATGATCGCGCAAAACAAAAACATCGTACGCGTTGCGCTTGTGACAGGTCTTGTGCTGTTGATCCCTTTGGTATTGACACTCCTTAACCCGAATGCGCATATTAACGGAGGTAATGGAGGAGGCGCCGATTGGGGTCCGGTCGACTTCATCACCATGGGCATTCTCCTGTTTGGCACTGGGCTCGCGCTTGATTTTGCAGTGAGAAAACTTGCCAACCCCGCGTATCGAATGATCGCGTGCGTTGCGATCGTATCGGCATTGTTGCTGATTTGGATAGAGCTTGCCGTGGACGGGGTTTCGCAAGCAATCCAGTTGATTTTCTAAAGGTTTGCTTTTCTGCCCGGTCGTGTTATGGCAACCAATACCATCCAACCTCTTACGCCCGCTGTGTTCCATATTCTCCTTGCGCTGTCCACCGGGGAACGCCATGGTTATGGGATCATGAAACAAGTCGAAACAGACTCTGATGGGAAAGTAACCATGGGACCCGGCACGCTGTATGGTTCACTCAAGCGGATGCTGGATGCCGGGCTGGTAAAAGAAAGCGACAAACGCATTGATCCCGAAATGGATGATGAACGTCGCATCTATTATCAGATCACGGGTATTGGCGCAAAAACGCTTGCGGCAGAACTCGAACGATATAAACGCATTGTCAATGTAGCCCAAGAGCGGAAGCTTTATCCGAAAACCTATGGGGTCTGACATATATCAGCGCGACATTCTACATATTCCGAACCGCGACTGACAATTATGTTATAAAAAGGGGATGAAAAAACTTCTCCTTGGATGTCTGCTCCTATTCACCGCCTGCCAAAGTCTGACTCCGACTCCCACTCTTGTGGATTCGCTCTTCCCCACCTCCACGCCTCTTCCCACCCTTCTGCCCTTCGATCAAACTCAGGGCGAGCCTGTCTCGCCAACCCCCGAAACGACTCCAACCTTCGAGCCTTCGCCAACCGCGCTCCCGCGATTCTTCACCAACGAGTTTGATTCGTCCCTCGCGGGCTGGGTGATCCTGCAAGCGGGAAATGATTCCGTTCCCAGCGTCAAAGCCGAGAACGGGACGCTCCTCCTCCAACTGGACTCTCCCTTCACGTGGCTGTATTCCCTTTATGGCCCGGAGAATTATGCCGACGTTCGCATTGACACGCAATTTACCAATCGCGCGAGCGCTCCATCCTCGGTGGGACTCGTTTGCCGCTATGGTGATGAACAAGGCTGGTACGAGTTCAACATCTCAAGCGATGGCGCATACAATATTCTCTACGGCAAATGGTTAAGCGCCGGCGTTGCCCAATATCAACCCGTCACAAACGATGCAACTACGAAATTGATTCTACCCAGCGGCGCGACTCAAACCATTGGCTTGCTTTGCAAAGAGAACATCCTCACATTGTATGTGAACGACACCGTCCTCCGCCGCGTGGACGTGGAACGCTTCGGTCTCGCGGAGGGCAAAGCCGGCATGACGGTCGCATCGTATGAAAATACTCCCGTTGTCGTTTCATTTGATTGGGTGAAAGTTAGCGAACCCTAACCCCACCCGCCTTCGGCACCCTCCCCAAAATCCGACGAACCCCAGTCGGATTTTGGGGGAGGGCTGGGGAGGGGGTGATGTCCAATTAAATTTCTACATTCCGTTAACAGTTTTCTTGCGTAAGACGATTAAGATGGAGACATTGAAAATATTCACATTCGTCATTGCGAGTGGCGCGGAGCGCCACGAAGCAATTTCCAACAGAGTGAAGGAAATTGCTTCACTCTTCGCGATGACAGGAACTGGAGACTCACATGAGCAAAATCATTGGCATTGACTTAGGCACAACCAACTCTGTCGTTTCAGTCATGGAAGGCGGCTCGCCGACCGTGATCTCAACCGCGGAGGGCGGACGGCTCGCGCCGTCGGTTGTGGCATTTAATAAAAACGGTGAACGACTCGTCGGTCAGACGGCGAAGCGGCAGGCGGTGATCAACCCTGAAAACACGATCTACTCCATCAAGCGCTTCATCGGACGTCACTTCGACGAAGTTGAATCAGAACGCAAGATGGTCCCGTATGAAGTGGTGAAAGGGCCCACCGGCGACGTGCGCGTGAAAATCCCGATCACCAACCGCGAATATTCCCCGCAGGAAATTTCGGCGATGATTCTGGGCAAGTTGAAGTCGGATGCCGAAGCGTATTTGGGATCGCCCGTCACGCAGGCGGTTATCACTGTCCCCGCGTATTTCAATGACAGCCAGCGACAAGCCACGAAAGACGCGGGCAAAATTGCCGGTCTCGAAGTGATGCGTATCATCAACGAACCGACCGCGTCCGCGCTTGCGTATGGACTCGATAAAAAGAAAGATGAAACCATCCTTGTCTTCGACCTCGGCGGCGGCACGTTCGACGTGTCGGTGCTGGAAGTCGGCGAAGGCGTCATCGAGGTGAAAGCCACGAACGGCGACACACACCTCGGCGGCGACGACTGGGATCAAAAGATCGTCAACTGGGCGGCGGATGAGTTCAAGAAAGAGCAGGGCATTGACCTGCGCAACGACCGTCCCGCGTTACAGCGTCTGCGCGAAGCCGCGGAGAAAGCGAAGATCGAACTCTCCACTGTGATGGAAACGGAACTTAATCTGCCGTATATCACTGCGGATGCTTCCGGTCCGAAACATTTGCAATTTAAACTCTCGCGCGCCAAATTCGAGCAGATGACCGAAGACTTGCTCAACCGATGCCGCAAACCGTTTGAAGCCGCGTTGAAAGACGCTGGTCTGGATGCAAGCAAACTCAA
>CAYWCN010000045.1:0-24829 GCA_964456775.1 uncultured Anaerolinea sp. | reverse complement strand
ACGGGCTTGTCCCTGCTCACGCCGCTCATCTTCCGCAACATGATTGACGTGGTGATTCCCGCCAAAGACGTGAATCGACTCGTTTGGCTCGGCGTGGCGTTGCTGGCGATCCCCGCGTTGACGGGCGTTGTCAACGTCTTTCAACGCCGCTTGAACTCCTCCGTCGGCGAAGGTGTGATCTACGATTTGCGCTCCACATTGTTCTCGCGCTTGCAACACATGTCACTGCGATTTTTCACCAACACAAAATCGGGCGAGTTGATGAGCCGCCTCAACAACGACGTGGTCGGCGCGCAGAACGCGATCAGCAACACCATCGTCAACATCGTCACGAACCTGATCGAAGCGATTGCGTTGCTCGCGGTCATGCTCACGATGGAGTGGCGGTTAACTCTGATCAGCATCGTGATCCTTCCGTTGTTCATCATCACTGCGCAACGACTCGGCAACACTCTGCGCGATATTGCGCGTCAAGCCATGGACACCAACGCGCAGATGAACGCGCACATGAACGAGACTCTCAACATCGGCGGCGCGCTTCTCGTCAAACTCTTCGGTCGCACGCGCGAAGAGGAGAATCGTTTCCGTCAACGCGCCGCGAGTGTGCGCGACATCGGCATCCGACGCGCGGTCGTCGGCTCGACGTTCTTCGTCATCTTCGGTCTTATCACTGCAGTCGGCACCGCGCTCGTCTATGGTCTCGGCGGGTGGTATGTCATCGCGGGCACATTCACCGTCGGCACCATCGTCGCGTTCGGTTCGTATCTCGGTCAACTCTACGGCACGCTTCAAGGTCTCGCGGGCGCGCCCGTTGAATTTTCGACCAGCATGGTTTCGTTCGAGCGCGTGTTCGAAGTCATTGACTTGCCGCAGGATATCGTCGAAAAAGAAAATGCGACGCTTTTGCGCGATGTGCGCGGCGAACTCGAATTCGACAACGTCTCGTTTGACTATCACATTGACCCCTCCAAATTGTTGAAGGATGTCAAACGCTACGGACGCCACGAAGATGTCGGCGCGGTGTTGTCGTTGGCAGATAAAAAGACTATGGATGATGGACAAAAGACAAAGGATGCGGGGAAGAGTGGTCAATCATCCACGGTCAATCGTCGGGATGAAAACGCCGCTTCACTCGACGGGGAAGCTGACTCGCCCTCACAAGCCCGCGATGTAGCCCTCGAAGGAATCTCCTTCGTCGCCCACCCTGGACAGTTGATCGCACTCGTCGGTCCTTCGGGCGCGGGCAAAACCACGACGACGTATCTCATCCCGCGCCTCTACGATCCCACCGACGGAGTCATCCGCATTGACGGGCATGACCTCAAAGATGTGACGCTCGATTCGCTGGCGGATGCGATCGGCATGGTGACGCAGGAGACGTATCTCTTCCACGACACCATCCGCACGAATCTGACGTATGCGAAAATAGACGCGACGCAAGCCGAGATCGAATCCGCCGCGCGCGCCGCCAACATCCATCAATTCATCATGGACTTGCCTGACGGCTACGACACCATCGTCGGCGAGCGCGGCTATCGTCTCAGCGGCGGCGAAAAACAACGCATCGCCCTCGCCCGCGTCATCCTCAAAGACCCGCGTATTCTGGTGTTAGACGAAGCGACCAGCCATCTCGATTCCGAATCCGAATCACTCATTCAAGAAGCCCTCAAGCGCGTCATGGCAGGGCGCACGAGCATCGTCATTGCTCATCGCCTATCAACAATATTAGCCGCCGATTTGATTTTGGTGATGGATAGAGGAAAGATTGTCGAGAGAGGAACACACGAGGAGTTACTTGCTCTCAATGGGCTGTATGCTCAGTTGTATGAAACGCAATTCAATAGGGAAAGAGTCTAATTAAAGAACTCGGAGATTTTCAAAATCTCCGAGTTCTGATTTACTATCTGGTTTTGTACTGCCCTGCTTCCTCTTGCACTTTCTTCAACCTCATTACTAATTTCAGAGCCTCATTTACTGCTTTTTCATTGGGAAATGCCTTTGCCACCTCTGGCTCCAACAGCACGAGATTTGTCCCTGTGCGGTAGCGTGTTGCGTATTTGCCGCGCACACCGCCTTTGAGTAGGACTTTCATATCATATTCTGGGCGTAATTCATCGTTGAGTTTATTTTTCTTCTTCATAGGATTTTCGCTCGTTTCGAGTCAATTCACGTGCGCTGATAATTCGGATTCTGTCATTTCGGTCAGTATGAGAAACTATCAATAACCTGCGGCGATTTGACCATCCAACTGTAATAAACCGATCTTCGTTTTTGGAATGGTCAGGGTCTGGGACAGTGACAGCAAGCTCGTCGCCAAATACTGTCCCTGTTTCAATGAATGAGACGCCATGCTTGCGAAGATTGATTTCCGCTTTGCGCGGATCCCATTCGAATTCCATGCGAAAATTATAGCACTACTTGAACTGCTCTCTTGCTTGGGTTGAAATCAAGAATTGCTTCCCCTCTGCTCCCACAATTGACGTGTGATCTGAATCTGCCCCAAATGACTGGTGGCGTGTTCCAACGCATGGAGCAATGCCCATGCGACGGTGAGTTCTTTTTCATTGCTGGGATTAATGCGCGATGCTTCCAAATCTTGCAGGGTCATCTTATCCAACGCAGTGCGCGCGTAGTCCAAATTGTCTGCAAGTCGTTTCTTCAAAACATCCATCCCCACGCCACGGACTTGAAACTCCGCATCCCGATCTCGGTTGGAGGATTCTTGCGCCGCCACATCGCCTATCCAAAAGCGGACTGAACCTGTCGTGTGGAATATCAGCACGCTGATGGAATTCATATCCTGCCCAGGTACCCAGTCCAGCGCCTCTGAGGGAAGTCCATCCATGGCTTCGAGAATTCCGTTGTGACAATCTTGTAGGAGGTTTAGATAATCAGTGAAGAATGGTTGCATGGTTCACCGTCTCTTTCTTGTAAATTGCCGAGCCGATGATTCATTATAGCACTTGGAACACTTCAACCTTTTGGGGGTCGAAGCGGATGGTTTGTTTCCTAGACAGAACTGCTATATCAAGTATGGAATGATCCGCCTGGTCCTGCTTGCGTATTCTTCATAATCGGAAAAATGCTCGCGCAGATATTGTTCCTCGACGCCAATACGATACAGGATGCTGAAGGTGACAATCAACCCGATGATCACTGTCAGCGTAGAGGGATGCCCAAGAACGCTCGACCAGATCAATAGCAGGGCAGCGGCGTACATGGGATGTCGAATGAAGCGGTACGGTCCATTCGACATCAGCGATCCTTCTTTTGGCTCTGCGTTAATGCTGAACTGTCCCGCTTTGAAACTTCGACGCGCCCAGATCATCAACGCGACAGCCAGAACTTGCGCCGCAATGACAAGCGGCGAGGATGAAAAGAAGTTTTCCGTGATCATCAAAAACAGGATCGCAAGGATCAAAACAGGCAATGCAAAATTAGCAATTCGTTTCATTCTATGAATCTCCTTTGATTTCCTTAACCTCTTACAGTCATTGTGTCTGTTTAGCCATAGAGTTCGCTGAGACCTTTGAGAAAACTCTTTTTTACTCTGTGTTCTCTGTGGCAAAAGGTTTTTTACAAGAGGTCTATTTGATAATACTCTTCGCGCCGATCTGTTTAGCGAACAAAGTACCGAACCCTGGCAATAACAGCGTGCTGAAAAAGAAATGCGCCATCATGATCTCAAACTTATTCGCGGGGACAAATGAACCCGCCAGCCCGCGCGCATCCTTTTGTTTTTGATCAATTTCTGGTTTAAGTTTTTGTTGGTAATTAGCGAAAGCGATCTTGTAATCGCCGTCGGCTTTGTACAATTCATCCGCCAGCATGTACGCACCCGCCATTCCCATCGAAGCGCCTTGTCCCGCGAGCAACGTCAAACATTGGCACGCGTCTCCCACCAAAGCGACGCGACTCTTATGCCACTCGGGGAGTTCGATCTGCGCGGCTTCATCAAAGAAAAGATCGTCAGCCTTTTTTGTACCTGCGAGCAATTGCGGAATCACCCAGCCGAGATTCGCCAATCTGCTTTCCAAAAATTCCATTTGCTCTTTGCGTCCGCGCGCGTTGATCTTTTCCGATTTGAACGCAAAGAATGTTGCCAGTTTATTTCCGCCGATCGAATAAACGCTGGCTTGCAGTTTGGGTTCGAAATGACCGAGAAATGTATTTTGCGTATCGAAGAAATTATCAATGACGCTGCACGCTACATAAAATCCGAGAAAACGTTTGAACTGATCCTCGTCGCCCCACATCAACTTGCGGATGTTGGAATGGATGCCGTCCGCGCCGATGACAAGATCATAGCGCTCGACTTTTCCATCCGATAACTCGACCTCCACCGCTTCATTCTGGACCTCGAGCCTGGTCGCGCTTACCCCAAAGCGGATTCGCGCTTCATCCTTGATCGCTTCGTAGATAACCGTTTCCAGATCCCCGCGCATGAGCGGAAAATATTTGCCGCCCAAAAATTTTCGGAATTTCACAACATCAATTTTTGCGCGCGGCTTTCCATTTCGATCCACAAACTGCAACTTTGTCATGGGATATTGCCGCGTCTTTTCTTGAAGTTGTTCGGTGATCCCCATCCTTTCCGCCACATCATAGCCTGAGCCAAAGAAGTCAAGCATATAACCACGATTGTTCAAGTTAGGGCGTTTCTCAATAACAGTCGGAGAAAATCCCCGCTCCTTCAGCCAGTAAGCCAAAGTCAATCCCGAAATTCCCGCGCCACTGATTAAAATATTTTTGTTGGTTGTCATCTTGTTGTCTCCAATTAAACGATTTTGTTGGGATGAAAAGCGACCATCGGCATCTTTTCAGCGAGATACTTTGCGCTATCTCGTCCAGGTTCCATGTGTTTGCCGAAAAATAGCGTGCCCAATTCTTTAAAGGCGACGGGATGTTCGCGGGCATAGGACTCCATGATCTCTATCTCTTGGTCGAGTGGAATAAACTCTGCCTGCGCTTGGAATTTGCGCCCGCCCACCTGAATGGTCACCTCTGGCGCTGTGCGGATATTTTGATACCAGCTTGATCTTTCGCCCCAGCCTGAAACCACGTAATACGAATCGGTTTGTGTATCATGCCGAACCACCTCAATGACGGCTTGATGCGGCTTTCCGCTTTTGCGCCCTATGTGAGTCAGCAACAGGAAGCGATTCCCCAACAGCCAGCCCAATCTCAGGCGGTACAACCAGATGGGGAGGCGGAGTCCGAAGCGTAATGCTTTGCTCGGCGGGCGGTCAACGATTGCTTTTGTCATGTTCAAAACCTTTCCGTTAACTGACTTGTCAGTCAGTTAAACGATTAAAAAAAGAGGCGACAAGTTACGCGCGTGTCTGTACGCCCTCCAACAACAACTTGACCCCAGATCGAATGTGTTTCTCGGGTTCCACCAGGTCTCTATCGTAGACCCACAGCAGGAGCGTCCCTTCGATGATCGCGCTCATCGCGATGGCGACCTCGCGCGAATTCACTTTCCGAAACTCGCCTGACTTGATTCCCTGCTCGATGATCGGAGTGATCATATCGATATACTGATTGATGTATTTTTTGAGCGCTTTTTGCACGTATTTATTGCGAAACGCCAAAGCCAGAAATTGATAAACAATGGGAACGAGGCGGACAAACCCCAAAATATTGTTCGTTACCGCTTCCGTCATTTTCCAGATCGCATCCGCCGCGCTTAAGTCCGCTTGATCGAGACCTTCCATTTGCTTCATCTCACGCTGGAACATGCGGTCGAGGATGGCGATGATGAGATCGTCCTTGCTTTTGAAATAGAGATAGAGCGTGCCTTTGCTCAAACCCGTTTCATCGGCAATGTCATCCATGCGCGCTTCGTTGAAGCCTTTTTGCGTAAAGACATCTTCGGCGGCGTTGATGATCTGGGCTTTGCGTTCATCGCTGACATTGGGGCGGGGGGACATGGTAGAGTCTCTTCTTCGGAATAACTGACCATCTAGTCAGTTATTCCGCGAGTATATCACTCCGACGAAGATTGTCAAGATGGCTTTTTATCGTTTCGCTTGTTCGATCAGCCAGGTTTCTAACTCAGGGATATTTTCGCTCAATCTCGCCCCCGCCACGATCGGGATCCATTGTTGATATTCTTCCTTCCCTCTTCTGTTCAATCGAAAATATTCTTTCACGTACGAAGCGTGAAATAGTTTGATGAACAATCCCATGCCAACGTTGAATGTGGACGCCGCGCCCAAAGCCAGAACACTCGTCCGCGCCACATCTGCCAGCGGATTCCCTTTGGAGGCATCGATCCAGTCAATGACCATTGCGTCGTCATTCGTAACGATGATGTTGTCGGGGTGAAAATCGCCGTGACAAACTTTATTTCCAGTCGGCAATGGCTCTAACGCACTGAGCAGCTTGGGCTTGAGAGAGGCGGGTAAAACAGTAGATTGCTTGATCTTGTTATGAAGTTTAACTTTCTGATCGGGGACATCCGCGTTGAATTCGCAAGCGTGCATTTGAAAATGATATTGGGCGAGTAATTTTCCAAATTGAAAGACCTTCCACGGCTGGCGTTTCAAAATGGTAAACATCGTTTCGCCGTTAATGCGTTCGTAGATCAATCCATTCTGCCCGTTCACTTGCACGATCTTTTTCACCGCAGGCGATTTGACTCCGCTGGCATGGACGGCTTTCGCGACCTTGAATTCGTATTCGATATCCTCCAACGAAAACCAATTGTGAAAAAGTTTGAGGATGTGGTTGTCGTCCCAAGCGAAGATGTCGGCGGTGCGTCCGTGCGCGATGGGCGAATTAAGCGATGAGTTGTTCATGATCTCTCCATTGTGAGTCCTCTAACAGCGCGTGCAGGTACAATCGGGAGACACCTGCTTCGAAAAGGAACCTCCATGCAAACTTTCATCATCCTCTTCTTTGCCATACTCTCCGAAGTGATCGGCACAGTTGCCCTAAAACTCTCGAACGGATTTACCAAGCCCATCCCCAGCGTTGTGGTTGTGATCGGTTATGGCGCGTCCTTCTATCTGCTATCGCTGGCGTTGAAGGCGATGCCCATCGGGGTGGCGTATGCGATCTGGTCTGGCGTGGGGTTAATTCTCACGGTAATTGCAGGGATGGTCATCTGGCGCGAAACTCTGGACTGGGCGCGGGTGGTCGGGATCATCCTGATCATTACAGGTATCGTTTTCATCAACGCGATTTCCAAATCTCCCGCGCATTGATCCTCATCCATACTTTGGCGTATCTCCGATAATCTCCCACCCTCGTTGCAAAGCGACCTTTTTCAAATTTTTATCTGGGTACACCGCCACAGGATGATCGGCATGTTCAAGCAGGGGAATATCCTGTTCGGTGTCGCCGTAGGCAAAGTCCACGCGCTCCACGCCAAGGCGGGACAGCACTTGTTGAATCTTGTTTTGGCTGGCGACCAATTCTCCCGCCAACATCACGCGCCCATTGACGATCTTCACAGGCGTGCCGATCACGTCCGCGCCGATCCGTTTTGCGAACGGAGTGATGAACGGCTCCACAGAACTGCTGGCGATGTACACTTGCGCGCCATCCTCGCGATGTTTGACCAATCTCGCAACCACATCTTCGCGGCGTTTCTTCCATAAGTTGTGTTCCACCGCCCATTCCGACGCGTGCGCGAGTTTGGCTTCATCGGCGTTTTTGATGTACGCGAGACTCTCGATCATCAATTTTTGTCCCCACGCTTGCCAATCGATCAATCCATTTTTTGCCAGCACATATTCAGGCATCACTCGCGCCATATAGAATCGCGCGCGCCATTTGCTCTGGTTATGTTTCACCCAATCCACCAGACCCAAAAACGGCGAGCCTGTGGTCAACGTTCCCATCATGTCTGAAATGACGATCATGGTTGCACCTCTTTGCGAATATTATAGCACTCGCAAAATGATACAATCGTCGCATGGGCACGCTTTATCTCGTCGCAACACCCATCGGCAATCTCGAAGATATGTCGCCGCGCGCGATTCGCGTTTTGCATGAGGCGAATCTCATCGCGGCGGAGGACACGCGCCACACGGGGAACTTGCTTAAGCATTTCGAGATTCAGACTTCGCTCACGAGTTATTTCGAACACAACAAACTCAGCAAATTGGATTTCATCCTCGACAAACTTGCAAGCGGAGATGTCGCCCTCGTGTCGGATGCAGGGACTCCCGCGATCAACGACCCTGGCTATGAACTCGTCCGCGCCGCGCTCGCTTCAGGCTTCGACGTTCGACCTGTCCCCGGTCCCTCAGCCCCCGTCGCCGCTTTGAGCGTTTCTGGCTTGCCCACAGACTCGTTCCTTTACCTCGGTTATCTTCCGCACAAAAAAACAGAACGCCGTAAATTCGTAGGGCAAATTGCCAATTTGTCCTACACACTGATCTTCCTCGAATCCCCGCATCGGATTATTGAATCGCTCGAAGATTTGCTCGCCTCTCTCGGCGACCGTCGCATCTGCGTTGCGCGCGAGATGACCAAGATGTTCGAGGAATATTGGCGCGGGACTCTCAGTGGGGCAGTGGAGTATTTCAAATCGAAAGAAGCGAGGGGGGAGTTTACGTTGGTGATCGAGGGAGAGAAGAAAGAAGAAAGTAGAAAGTGGACGGACGAAGAGTTGATGAAGGCGATTGAAAAAGAATCGAAGGGCGAGAAGTCTGCGAAGGCGCTATCAACCGAACTGTCGGAAAGAAGCGGCTGGAGTAAAAAGGACGTGTACCGTCTCGTGAGTCAAAAAGGAATCCGCGATGAGTCTTGAATCCCCGAACATCCAAAATGAGATGAGCGAGTCGTCCAGCCCGACAGATTTTCCCGCGCGCGGCTGGTGGAAGATTTTTTACGCGGTGTTTCTGCTGATCGTGCCAGCGTTTTCGTTTTGGGCGGTGGAGGCGATCAAACCCGAATGGCAATCGGGTGACCGCGACGCGTATGTTCCGTTGCTGTTACTGCCCGAAGCGTCGGTGTTTTTTCTGATCCTGATCGCCTATTCGATCGTTTGTTACTTTCTTGTCCTTTTTGCGGGAGATCGGTTTGCAAAGTTCTTCGCCGTGAGGCTCGGAATTTACACGGGAGTTTTTCTCGCGTTGCAGTTCACGATCTTGCTTGGCGTGTATTTGTTTGTCAGCATTAATTCGCTTGCGATCCTGCTGGTGTGGTTCTTGCCGCTTTATTTTCCAAAGATCTATCGTTCGCGTTTTGCAACATGGATCTCGCGCTACATCCGCCCATGGATGATCGCTGTTATTTTGATCGCATACGCGGTCCTTGCAACCATTATCAGGGATCAAGCTTTCACTCCGCTGTTTCTTGTGTTTCTTGGGCTTATCGCGTCGGGACCGTTCTGGTCGTTCTTGATGGCAACGCAGGCTTCGATCTGGTTGTTGAAATATCACGAGACAAATCTCACCCTCCCGCGCGGACTTGGCATCACGGTTTGGGTTGCGGGATATATCGCTGCATGGCGATACGACATCCTCAAAATGTACGAGTTATATGCCCAGTTGCCGCCTGTCCCGCCGCCTGATTGTTACATCGCCACCGCCGCCGCGCAGGGACATGCAAATTTCGTCGGCTCAAAACTTGTGCAACTTGCAAACGGAAATTCGATGCAGGTGAATCGTCAATTGCAAATTTTCAAATGCGCCGAACTCGCGTTGCTGGCGGTCGCGCCGCGTATGCACAAACCCTTGCGCAAAACGTATGACGTAATTGGAAAGCCGCTGGCGCGCAGGATTCGCAATCCATTTCTTGCGGATGTTGCCTACCTTTTGTTGAAGCCTGCAGAATGGCTGGCTGGTTATGTTCTGTATATGATTGTCCCTGAAATCAAATCAACTTCAATATATAATTGAGAATAGTTTACTCGGAGGTCAATATGCTTGCTTTAGTTCCTTGGCTCGTGTTTCTTCATACGTTGTCCGCGCTTCTTTTCTTTCTCGCGCATGGAACTTCGGTGGCGATGGCGTTCCAGATTCGTAACGAGAAGGAATTTGCCCGCATTGGGGCATTGCTCGATCTCTCGGCTTCAACGTTCAAGTTTATGATCCTCTCCTTTCTTGCCTTGGGGTTGACGGGACTTGCCATGCCGTTCGTCTTGAAAATTTGGAATCAAGGCTGGGTTTGGGCGTCCATTGTTTTGATGATCGTTGTCGTTGTGGAAATGGGCATGATGAACAACAAACGCTACAAACACCTGCGGCGGATGATCGGTCAGCCGTACATGATCGGCGGGAAAAATTTCCCAGCGGAGGCGCCAGCCAGCCAGTCCGAGGTGGAAGCGCATATCAAGACGTTGAGAGTCGAAGAGTTGGTGATCGTCGGGATCGTGATCCCCGTCATCGTGTTGTGGTTGATGGTGTTCAAACCTTTCTAACATGTCACTCTGAGCGTAGCGAAGAGTCTCGCCTTTCGTAAAAACAACGCATTCAAAAATGGAGTATTCACATGGCAGAAGATAAAAAACCCGAAGAGAAAAAAGAAGTCAAAGCCGTAGACAATCTCGTCACCTCGAAACATTCCGTCAAGATCGGCGGCAAGACCATCAAGTACACCGTCACAACGGGGACGATGGTGATGAAAGAAGAAACAGCCGACCGCGAGAAAGAAGCGGAGGGCGAGAAGCCGCGCGCGCAGGTATTCTTCATCGCGTATACCAAGGACGGAGTCGGCGACTCGGCGAAGCGTCCGCTCACGTTTTCGTTCAACGGCGGACCTGGCTCATCGTCTGTGTGGCTGCATCTCGGCGTGTTGGGTCCGCGCCGCGTGTTGTTGAAGGACGATGGCGATCTGCCGAAGCCGCCGTATCAATTGAAGGACAATGAATTTTCGATCCTCGATGAGACCGATCTCGTTTTCATTGACCCGATGAACACGGGCTACACACGCCCTGTGGAGGGCGTTGCGCCGAAGCAATGGCATGGCTTCAAAAAGGATATTGAACTGGTCGGCGATTTTATCCGTTTGTATGCCACGCGCTACAACCGCTGGCTCTCGCCGAAATTTTTGATCGGCGAATCGTACGGCACGACTCGCGCGTCGGGTCTGTCGGGATATTTGCAAGAACGGCACGGCATGTACTTAAACGGACTCATGCTCATCTCCGTCGTGTTGGATTTCACCACGCTTGATTTCAACTTGAACAATGACCTGCCGTTCATCATGTTCCTGCCTGGCTACACCGCCACCGCGTGGTATCACGATGTTCTCAAGCCGCATCGCCCATTGCAGGATTGGTTGAAAGAAGCCGAAGAGTTCGCGCTCGGCGATTATGCACAGGCATTGCTCAAAGGCGACTCGCTCACCAAAGAAGAACGCGCCGAGATCGTGAAGCGTCTTGCGTATTTCACGGGCATCTCGGAGCAATTCATCGAACGCTCGAATCTGCGCATCAACGACCAACATTACTTCAAAGAACTCCTGCGCGAGCGCGGACTCACTGTCGGTCGGCTTGATTCGCGTTTGATCGGGCGCGACAGGCTTGGCGTCACCGAACATGCCGAGTACGATCCGTTGCTCACGAATATCATGGGTCCGTACACTGCCGCGTTTTACGATTACATCCGCCGCGAGTTGAAATTTGAATCAGACCTGCCGTACGAAATTTTGAGCGGCTTCGTGCATCCGTGGTCGTATAAAGAATTTGAGAACGCCTATGTCAACGTCGGCGAAACACTGCGCTCCGCGATGACGTACAACCCGTATCTCAAAGTCTACGTGGCGAACGGATATTACGACCTCGGCACGCCATACTTCGCGACCGAATACACGTTCAATCATCTCGGTCTCGACGAGTCACTGCGCGGCAATGTGACGATGGGCTACTACGAAGCGGGCCACATGATGTACATTCACATCCCCTCGCTCAAGCAGATGAAACGGGATCTCGCTGCGTTTATTCAGAGTTCCAGATAAACCAAAGGAGTCGCCATGGATTTCTTTCAACTTATCACGCCGTTGTTGTTTCGCCTGCCGCTTTTCTTGTTATGGCTGGTTGGCATGGTAATAGCGGTCATCCGTTGGAAAAAACATTCGCGCACCTCGTTGATGACTATCATCGGATGCGTCGTCTTGACGATCTCCTCATTCTTACAGACGATTATCCCATCGATCTTTCCCGTACTTGCGGAACAGTCTTTCGATAACGGCTGGCTGATCGATGTTTACTTTCTCGTTATGAGAATTCTTCCCTTCGTAGACCTGATCGGCTGGATATTCGTTCTGATCGCCATATTCGGCGAACGTAAACAAATCAACACCTCACAGGAAACTCCTGCATGAATCTCGACGACCTCGAACGCTTCAAGCAACTCGACACCCTCAACATGCTCGGCGAGATTGACAACCTCCCCGACCAACTCGCGAACGCCTATCAACTCGGCATGAAACATGCTCTGCCTGACTGGAAAAATTTTAGACAGGTTGTCATCGCAGGCATGGGCGGATCCGCCATCGGCGCGGACTTGCTCGCATCATACTGCGCTTCTCTCGCCCCTCTGCCTGTTTCAGTCCATCGAGATTACTCACTCCCCGTCTACGCGCGCGGACAAGAGACTCTCGTGATATGTTCTTCGCACTCAGGCAACACCGAAGAGACGCTCGACGCCTTCGAGTCAGCCCGAAAAGCGGAATGTCGAATCGTTGTGGTTTGCACAGGCGGAGAACTTGCGAAACGCGCCAAAGAAAATAACATCCCGATCTGGACGTTCGATCACGCGGGTCAGCCGCGCGCCGCGGTGGGATTCTCCTTCGGCTTATTGCTCGCCATGTTCCAGCGACTCGGCTTCCTCCCCGACCAATCGAAAGAGATGGAAGACGCGGTCGCGTCCATGAAGCGGACTCAGCAACATCTCAAAGCCGATGTCCCTGCGGTGAAGAATCCCGCCAAGCGCTACGCGGGCCAACTGATGGGGAGGTGGGTGACGTTCATGGGCTCGGGTTTGCTCAGTGTGGTGGCGCGTCGTTGGAAGGGACAGATCAACGAAGTGGCGAAAGCGGGCGCGAACTTTGAGTTCATCCCCGAAGCCGATCACAACACGCTGGCTGGGACGATGAATCCGCAAGAGACGCTCAACGCGCACACCATGACCCTCTTCCTGCGCGCGCCCTCCGACCATCCGCGCAACAGGCTGAGGTCCGACCTGACGCGCAAAGCCTTCATGCTCGAAGGCATGAACACCGATTATATTGACGCGCGCGGCGAAACTCCCCTCGCCCACATGTGGACGTCTATTTTGTTTGGCGATTACATGGCATACTATTTGGCGATGGGTTACGGCGTTGATCCCACGCCGATCCAAGCGCTGGTGGAGTTCAAAGAAGCAATGAAGGAAGCGAAGTAAATGAAAAGCGACCCTGATTGGGTCGCTTTTTTACTTCTCGAAATATTTGACGCCCTCTAAATCCTTGAAGTGTTCGTCCTGCGTCCAAAGGATCGCATCGTTCGCGCGGGCAGTTGCAAGGATGATGCTGTCAGCCATTGCAAGTTTATGTTTTATGGATAGTTGAGCGGCGTTAAGAGCAATGAACCGATCTAACTCGACGATTGTGCCGAAGAACATGTTGCCAATTGTCGTTAAAGCCTCGTTTTCATTGATGTGCAAGAGCAGGCGTTTGAAAACCTCATAAATGCAAATAGTTGGAACGATCAGGTTCTCTGAATCTCGGATCGGTGTTGAGAATGCTTTTGCATTCTCGCTATTAATGAAGTACTCCAACCAGCCTGAAGAATCAACAACATTTTTCATCGCTCCTCATCCACTTCTTCCCGGATGTTCTCTGTGTTGATACCTTTCAACATGCCTCTGGCTTTTTCGATTGGTCCCACGACAATGACGCGCAGGGTGTTATCGTATGGAATGAACATGATCTTCTGCCCAGGCTTTAAGCCGAATTGTTTCCGCACTTCTCGCGGAATGACGACTTGGTATTTTGAGGAAATCGTTACTACTTCCATGTTTTACTTCTCCTTGTCGAACAGGAATCGTAAAGCGATTATAGCATATCTTGTGTGGTTTAATACCTACCATGACATTGAAATCATCCGCGCGCGCAGTTCTCTATCAAACCGAAAAATTTCTCCAGCGCGTTCGCTTCGCCTCCCAGTCCGCTGATTTGCCCATCCTCCTCGGCATTTCCTTCCCCAAAAGCGGGACGCACCTGCTCGATCAAATTTTGCTTGGCTTTTCGAATGTCGCGCCGTATGCGAAGCGATTGCATTCGTTCTACGCCGAATACGAAGGCGAAAGCGGAGTCAAGCGCGCGCCTGAGCAGGCGCTTCGTTGGCTCGATTCACTCAGTCCGCGTGATGTGGCGTCGGCGCATCTTTTTGCGCGACCCGAAGCGGTTGCGCGCGTGAGTTCGCCGAAATTTATTCCTTACTTCATCTTCCGCGATCCGCGCGATGTGGTCGTCTCGCACGTGTTCTACGTCACCGAGATAGAAAAGCATCACGTGCATCACGCCTATTACCAGTCGCTTCCCGATTTTGATTCGCGTCTCAAGGTCAGCATTTTGGGCAGACTAGACGCGGGCATTGAATTCCCGAACATCGCCGAACGCTTCGCTCCCTACATGGATTGGCTGAATCGCCCCGAAGTCCTTCCCATCCATTTTGAGGATTTGATCCACGCCCGCGCCGCGACTCTGACTCGCATTCTGGATCATTTCCTCACCCGCGTCCCGCTTCGGACCCCCCGCGAGTTGATCCTCGAATCCTTGGAGTCTTCCATCAACCCCAGCCGTTCTCCCACCTTCCGTTCAGGGAAAACAGGCGAATGGAAAAAATATTTCACCGACGAACACAAAAAGATATTCGATGATGTAGCAGGCGATCTGTTGGTGAAATTAAGATATGAAATGTAGGGGCGACAAGCCTGTCGCCCCTCCTCAATGAATTATGAAATGTTCCATCGTCATCCGCGCGTATAACGAAGAGAAGCACATCGGTCGTTTGCTGGAGGGGATCAAACAGCAGACTCTCAAAGATGTGGAGATCATCCTTGTCGACTCAGGTTCGACGGATGCGACTGTTTCCATTGCCGAGTCGTTCGGCGCGCGGATCGTGCGAATCGCTTCGGGGGAGTTCACGTTTGGGCGGTCGCTCAACTTTGGGGTCCGCGAAGCGACGCGGGAGTTCGTCGTCATCGCCAGCGCGCATGTGTATCCCGTCTATCCCGATTGGCTGGAGTCGTTGTTGCGTCCGTTCGAGGATGAACGCGTTGCACTAACCTATGGCAAACAACGCGGACACGACTCGGCAAAATATTCGGAACAGCAAATTTTTCATCGGTGGTATCCCGACGCGAGCGCCTCGAATCAGCCGACCGCGTTTTGCAACAATGCCAATGCCGCGATACGAAAAAGTTTGTGGGAGAAGAATCCCTACGATGAGACACTAACAGGTCTTGAAGACTTGGCGTGGGCGAAGTGGACGAAAGAGCAGGGATACAAGATCGCGTATGTAGCAGAGGCGGAGATCGTTCACATTCACGATGAAACGCCGCGCGGTGTGTTCAACCGTTACCGCCGTGAAGCGATGGCGTTCAAGCGGGTTTATCCCGAGTCGCATTTCAATGTGTATGATTTTGTGCGATTGACGGTCACAAACATTTTCAGTGACTTGTGGCACGCGGCGCGTGAACGAGTGTTATGGAAGAATCTCGCTTCGATATTTTGGTTCCGCTTCATGCAATTTCACGGCACGCGCATGGGACATCGCGAGACGAGTCTCGTCACGCCGCAGTTGCGAGAGACGTTTTACTATGCGAGGGAACGAAAGAGGAAAGAGGAAAGTGAGAGGGGAGTCGAACCGATTAGGTATAATGGGAAGTAATATGGAACAGGTAACAAGAAAGTCTATATCTGCATTCGCCGCTCAGGTCGCCAAACAGTTTCGCCCACAGCAAATTATTTTGTTTGGTTCCTATGCTTATGGAAATCCAACCGATAATTCGGATGTTGATATTCTGGTTGTTTTGCCGTTCAAGGGACGCAATCCCGACAAGGCAACCGAGATTTGGATGGCGACTAAACCGAAATTCCCGATTGACATTATGGTTCGGAAACCCGCCGAATTGAAGAAAAGATTGAAGATGGGAGATTTCTTCCTGCGCGAGATCACGGCAAAAGGGAAGGTTCTGTATGAAGCCGCTGACGCGTGAGTGGGTGGAGAAAGCAGAACAGGATTGGGGATCGTTGCATCGTGAGATTCGGGCGCGGAAAAATCCGAATTACGATGCCGCTTGTTTCTTTGCACAGCAATGTGTGGAAAAATATATCAAAGCGCGCTTGGTTGAAGCCGATATTTACTTCAAGAAGGTGCATGATCTATCGTACTTGCTGGGTCTGACCAAGTCCATCGAACCACTTTGGATATCGTACGAAGAGGAAATGCGTCTATTGACCGATTATGCGGTTGAGTTTCGGTATCCAGGTGCTTCGGCAGATCTCGACATTGCAAAACTTGCTCGAAAAATTTGCAAGAGTTTTCGTACAACTGCTCGCCAAAGCTTGGGGTTGAAAGATTAATTTGAATTTCTGTTGAAAGCAGTGGGGATATTAATTCAAAATTGCAGGTTCGACTGTTCTGATCCGCTCCACCCCCGTATAAACATTGAATCGACTTCCCCGCAAGAATCCGATCAGTGTGATCCCAAACCGTTCAGCCACATCCACTGCCAGACTGCTTGGGGCAGAGACGGCGCAGAAGATCGGCACGCCTGCCACATAACTTTTTTGCAATATTTCATAACTCGCCCTCCCGCTGACTAACAAAATCTTGTTGTGAAAGGGGAGTTGATCGTTGAGCAATCCCCAGCCGATTAATTTATCAAGTGCGTTGTGACGTCCCACATCTTCACGGACGGCGAGCAGGTTTCCGTCGAGACCGAAGAAGGCGGCGGCGTGGAGTCCGCCAGTGGAGTCGAAGAGGTTTTGGGATGCGCGAAGTTTGTCAGGCAGGGATGTGATTAGCGAAGAATCTACAACAGGTCCAGCAGGGATGGCGGGGATGTTTCGTTCGCTGAGATCATCGAGCATGGTCGTGCCACACACGCCGCAAGCGCTGTTGGTGAAGACGTGTCTATCGAATTGATGCAGATGGGGCATTGAAGCGACTGTCAGCTGGACTCGAAGCGAGTTGTATTCTTGCTGTTTGTCATCCACGCAGTAGGTCATGTTAGTGAAATCGTCTTTGCTGTGGATGACTCCCTCACTGTATAAGAATCCAGCGGCGAGGTCGTAGTCGTTGCCTGGGGTGCGCATCGTTATGGCAAACGTCTTTTGCTCGTCACCCGCGCGCAATAAAATTTCCAATGGCTCTTCGGTGGCGAGCACGTCTTTCTTGCGCGTGATGTGATTATCTTCGACGTTCCAGATGGATTGTTTTGATTTGTTGAGGCGGGACATTAATACTCTTTGCCATGTCATTCTGAGCGTAGCGAAGAATCTCTGAGATTATCTTGGAGACCCTTCGCTACCGCTCAGGGTGACATACCTATGCTGGCTCTACGCGAACCGTACAAACTTTCAACTCAGCCGTGTGCGTGTTGGGATCATATCCCGAACCCGTCAACATATTGACAGGCGTTTCGGCAAAACTGAAACTTGCGAAGACCGTGCCTTTCGGCGAGCGCGGCGTGGACTTGACTTTGATTCTCACTTCGCCTCTTCGACTCGTGACTTTTGCCCAGCCGCCATCGGTGAGACCCCATTTCGTCACGTTATCGGGATTCACTTCGAGATATTCTTCGGGCGCGAAATATTCGATGCCAGCCGAGCGACCTGTTTGCGTGCGCGTGTGATAATTTTGCAAACGCCTGCCTGTGGTCAACCAAACGGGATATTCATCATCCACCACTTCGGCGGGATCGCGATAGCCGATGACTTTGAAGATGGCTTTGCCGCTGATGAAACCATCTTCATGCAAGCGCGGCGTGCCAGGGTGACCTTTATATGGAACGGGCCATTGATATTGACCATCGTCAATCATGTCCCAATCAATGCCTGCGAAAATGGGCGCCACGCTGCACAATTCATTGAAGACTTCTTTTGGTGAATCATATTCAAAACCAGGGATGCTCATGGCATTGGCTAACATGCTGAGAATTTCCCAATCGGGTTTGGCTTCACCAATAGGATTGACCGCCGCGCGCACACGTTGAACGCGGCGTTCGGTATTGACTAGTGTTCCATCGGTCTCGCCCCACGAAGTGGCAGGCAAAACAACATCAGCCATTTCAGCGGTTTCAGTGAGAAAGATATCAATCACAACCAGATGGTCTAATTGTTTCAAAGCATGTTCGGTGTGCGCGCGCTGGGGGTCAGAGACCAACGTATTCTCGCCGTCAATCAACATGGCGTGGATGCCCTTGCCGCAATTTTCCAGCGCGGTGACTTTGGTGATGCCGCGATCAGCATCCATTGCGCGCCCGTACAATTTTTCAAACTTTGCTTTATGCTCAGGCTTGTTGACGTTTTGATACCCAGGATATTCGCTCGGAGCCGCGCCCGCATCACCCGCGCCCTGAATGTTGTTTTGCCCTCTCAGCGGATTCAACCCGCATCCTTCTCGACCGAGATGCCCCGTCATCAGCGCGAGATTGCTCAGGCTTTGGACGTTGTCCACGCCGCAGATGTGTTCGGTGATTCCGAGTGTGTAATAAATGGACGCTTTATCCGCGCTGGCATACAGGATGGCGGCTTTCTCAATGTCTTTGGCAGGGACGCCAGTAATCTCAGATGCCCATTCAGGAGTAAATTTTTTGACGTGTTCGATGTATTCGTCAATGCCTGTTGTTTTTTCGGCGACGAATTGGTGAGCGATTAAATTTTCACGCACGATGACATGCGCCATGCCGAGGAGCAGAGCCACGTCGGTGCCGACGCGGAGGGGGAGGTAGAGGTCTGCCAACTCTGCCAGCTTGATAAAGCGCGGGTCGGCGACGATCAGCTTGGAGCCGCGAGCGAGCGCTTTCTTCATCCGCGTTGCCGCCACGGGATGCGCTTCCGTCATGTTGGTGCCGATGCAGAAGTAGACATCCGCCTTCTCCAGATCGGAGAGTGGATTTGACATCGCGCCACGCCCCAGGGTTGTCGCTAGACCAGCGACGGTAGGGGCGTGTCAGGCACGCGAGCAGTTGTCTATGTTGTGAGTGCCGAAACCCGCGCGGATGAATTTTTGCATCAGGTAATCGGCTTCGGTGGGGGTGCGTCCGCTGGCGACGCCGTAAATGGATTCGCGCCCGTATTTCTGCGCCACGTTGCGGAACCCATCGGCGGCGATTTGGATCGCCTCATCCCAAGTGGTCTCGTGCAGTTTGCCGTCTGCTCGGCGCACAAGCGGATGTTTCAAACGGTCGGGGTGATGAACATAATCGAACGCGAATTGTCCCTTCACGCATAACGCGCCGAGATTGGCGGGACCGTCCATGGCGGGTTGGATGCCGATGATGCGGTTGTCTTTGGTCATCACGTCCACCGAACAGCCGACGCCACAATACCCGCAGATGGTGCGAGTCTTTTGCACGCCCAAGTCAATTAGCGGTAACTCACGGATGGATTGCATGGTCATGGTTGAGGATCCTTTCTTTGGTTGATAATTCTCAAGTCAGTAATCATAAACTCTGATAATGCGAAGATGATACCAGTCTTTAATGCCCAAAAAGTTTTCTCAAATGATCTTAACTCGATAAGATTTTATGATTAACAATTTGTTTCGCTATTTGTAAAACGGTTGGTAGTGTGCTTGCAATGTTTTCAGCGGCTTTTATCAAACCTTCTTTACTGATATTGATTTTTACTTTTCTGGGTGCCTTCTTGCTAACTTCATCTGCTAATTCTTTTGCGTATTCAGCGACTACCTCTGCATCTTGAACTTTTTCATGCGGTGCTTTTTGTAATTCTCGTATAAGTTGCGAAACTAAATCTTCAAAATCGCTCTTTCTTATTTCAAAAGCACTTCTAACTTCATTGCTATTACCAACTATTATAGTGCTTCCTGTTATATCCCCAGTAATGTGAATTTGACTTGTTTCTGCTTTTTGAGTCACGCCAAAGCTTTCTTTATGATTCAAACTCGAACAAACTTTGTCTACGAAAAATTCATATTGTCTAAGGGTATATTTGTTTGGGTTAGAAGCTATTGCAGAAAACTCATTAATTAATTCTGTGGCATTTTCACCAGCAAGAACAGGAAGCAACGATTGAATACGATTTATCAGCAATAACTCAGCGCTCTTCATTCCATTGCCGTTCACAACGTTTTGTTGAATTTGCGATTTTATTTGAACAAACAATCCAAAATATTCTGCAAGCAAACAAAGTTGTTCGTAGATGAAGCCCTTTCTTACAGCATATTTTTGGAGTTGGTTGATTGCTTCATCTACGGGATTGATGTTGTCAATAAATTTTCCAACATCGATTCCGAAGTTTAAAAATAACCCTGAGCGATTATTTAGAAATTCTGCTTCTACCCCAGCTAAGTCGTTTCTACCTTTTTCAATAAGTTGTCCTGCTTCTATCTCTTTGCCAGGTGTAACGTTATCTTTAATTACATCGATAACCATTAATGTCGCTAATCTGTCGAGTCTTTGTCGATGAGAATGATAGACACAGGAAAAGAAATCTTGGATACTCATAGTTTATTCATACATTTGATAAGGAATCCGCTCAATTACACACCAACCACCGCTTCATTCTTCAACGCCTTCTTATCACCCAATGCACCCGTGGGACAAGTCTGCACGCATTGACCGCAGAAGGTGCAGGCGGAATCTCTGAGCAAGCCGTTGAACTCGGTGGTGATTTGGGTGTGGAATCCGCGGTTCATCACGCTGATGGCGTAGTCGCCTTCTTGCTCGGCGCACACGCGGACACAGCGATAGCATGAGATACACAAATCATAATCACGGAGCAGGAAGGGATTGCTATCGTCCAATTTGCTGTGACCCGATTGCGCGCCTTGGAAACGTCCGTTGTGGGCGTCGTATTTTTCGACGAGAAGGGTCAACTCTTGGGATGCGATGCTTCGCAACGGCGTGACCTCGAGTTCTCGATTCTCTGAGACGACCATTTCCAACAACGTCTTGCGGAATTTCTCGATACGCTCGTTGCTCGTGGTCACGTCCATGCCTGCTACCGCGGCGGTGGTACACGAGGCGACGGGGTTCTTCATCCCTTTGATATCCACCACACACAAACGGCACGCGCCGAACGATCTGAGTCGCGGGTCATAGCACAGGGTTGGGATGAACGTCTCCTGCCGAGCCGCGATCTCATAAATTGTTTCGCCTGGCGTGAACGAAACTTCTTTGCCGTTTAGGATGATTGTGTTATCGGTCATAGGTTATCTCTAAGTCTATGTCATTCTGAGCCGCGCTCTTGTTCTTTGCGGCGAAGAATCTCTGTCACCGCAGGAGATTTCTAACGGGAAGGGAGATGCTTCGCTCCGCTCAGCATGACATGAATGTGACTGTTACTTTCTACCTTCCACATGCTCTCTCACTCGCTCAGGGAAATGTTTGACCAAACTTTCCACGACCAACGGAGCCGCCATGCCGAGACCGCAGGCGCTGGTGGATTTCATCGTTTCGCTGAGGTCGTTAATCTCGCTCAACCACACTGTCATATCGTTGGGACCGTCGTCGTTGAGTCGTTCGACCATGCGTTGTGTGCCGATGCGGCATGGGAAACATTTGCCGCAGGATTCGTGCGCGAAAAATTCCATCGCATCATGCGTGACCTGAATCATGTCGCGGCTGTCGTCGTAGACGATCATCCCTGCCGCGCCTAACATCGAACCTTTACTGCGGATGCTCGGCTCGTCAACGGTGGCGGACTCGACGTCAGCGTGAGAAAGGAATCCGCCTGAGAGACCAGCCATCGTCACGGCTTGAAGCGTGCGTCCAGTGTTGGGTCCGCCTGCCCAGTCGTAGATCAGAGTCCGAAGCGGTAATCCAAATGGGACTTCGTAATTTCCAGGTCGTTGCACATCGCCCGAGACCGAAACGATTTTCGTGCCAGCGTGTCCGTTCATGCCGAGACCCACATACCATTCGGGTTCGTGCTTCATAATTTGCGCGACCGCCGCGAGTGTTTCGACGTTGTTGACTGCGGTCGGCAGATTTTCAAATCCGTGCGTGACGGGGAAGGGCGGACGATTGCGCGGGAACGGATGCTTGCCCTCGAGACTGTTGAGGAGCGAGCCCTCTTCACCGCAGATGTACGCGCCACCGCCGCGTCGAATATACAGATCGAAATTGAAATTCGCGCCGAGAATATTTTTGCCCAAGAGATTCGCTTTGTAGGCATCGGCGATTATTTTTTCTAAAAGGATATTTGTTTCAGGATATTCATAACGCAAATAAATAAAACCGCGTGTTGCGCCTGTTGCGTATGCCGCGAGAGTCATTCCCTCTATCACTGCGAACGGATCGTAATCCATGATGGCGCGATCTTTGAAACAACCTGGCTCGCCTTCGTCGGCATTGCACACAATTGATTTTGGATTCCCATTTGCTTTTGCAACCGCTTCCCATTTTTGACCCGTCGGGAATGCCGCGCCTCCGCGCCCCGCAAGTTTGCTTGCCTTCACATGTTCGATCACATCTTGCGGACTCATTTTCAGCGCGCGAGTCAAACCTTCGTATCCACCCGTTTTTTGATAACCAGTTAACGTATTTCGTTCTGGCTCACGAATTTTTGCAAACACACATTCTTCGATGTCCGCTGGGTTCACTGGCGGCAAGAACGTTGGCTGACGTGTTAAATTTCCTTTTGCATCGCCGACGAATTGTTCATTCCCAATGATGACCATCACAGGTTCATCGCATCGTCCCGCGCACGGCATGGATGTCGCGCCTTTATCTTTCAACGCCGATAAACATTCATGTCCGCCGTTCAAACTACACACAGGTCCCGTGCAGACGCGCGGCTTGTGCAATCCGTCCGCTTCACGGCTGAAGTGATGATAGAACGTCACTGTGCCGTATAAATCTGCCAACGGCTGACGCAATCCTTTTGCAATCGCCCGCATCGCGGCTTCTGAAATGTATCCATCTCTATCGTGAAACGCATGCAATACCCCCAACAACGGAGCAGGCTCACCCGCCCATTTTTCTACCAATTGCCGATCTATCAATTCTTGATTAACCGAGGTAGTTGTCATGTTGGAATTCTACCGCTTGTTTTATGAATACGCAAATTTTATCGTTATGTTATTCTGAGCCGTGTTCTTGTTCTTTGCGGCGAAGAATCTCAATGACGATCTCAGAGACCCTTCGCTATCGCTCACATCGTCCCGATGTCCTTCGGGAGGGTGACATTTGCAAAGTGAGTAAAGACTTATAATAACAACATGGATATAAAATCTTATCTGGATATCGCCTCCAGCGACCACAAACACCTCTGCCCTCGCCAGATTCTAGGAGTCCGCTTCGGACTCAGGGGGATGCTGGTTCACAACTTCGACCTTTCTCTCCGCCCCAAGCATTTACTCGTCATCGCCGAAACCGACGGCTGTTTCGTAGACGGAGTCATCGCCGTGACAAAATGCACCGTCGGTCATCGCACTTTGCGAATTGAAGATTACGGCAAGATCGCCGCGACGTTCATCAACACGAAAACAAACTATGCGATTCGAATTGCTCCCACGTTAGATGTCCGTGAAAAAGCGAATCATTACGCGCCCGAAGAAAAACGTCACTACTTCGCGCAACTGCAAGCCTACCAATCCATGCCCGATGACGAATTGATGACCGTGCAAGAAGTGGAGTTAAATTTCGATATTCATGATATCGTTTCTCACGCAGGCAAACGAGTCAATTGTGAAAAGTGTGGGGAGGAGATTATCAATGAAAGAGAAGTTTTAGTTGAAGGGAAAATTTATTGTAGGTCTTGTGCTGAGGGTGGATACTATCAAAATGCAAAAACAAAAGTTGACGAACATATTGTTTGAGAAGAATTGAACCGCGAAGCACGCTAAGGGCGCGAAGAAAACCTTTAAATCTTTGCGTGCTTCGCGCTCTTAGCGGTAAAAATTTTAACCTTGTCAAAACAAAAAACTGGCTATATACTCATCGAGTGAGTATATATGAGCGAAAATAAACATTCTGGCAACCTCTCTCCCGAATTCGCCTTGCTTGGCTTTCTTATCTCAGGTCAAAGTCACGGTTACGACCTCCACCAAAAATTCACAACCGAACTGGGGCATGTCTGGCATCTGAGTCAGAGTCAGGCGTACGCCATTTTGAAGCGGCTCGAAACTCGCGGCGATATTTCCGCTCACATCGTCGAGCAGGAAAAACTTCCCGCCCGCCAAATGCTCCGCATCACGGCTCAGGGACGCAAACGATTCTTCGAATGGCTCGAACTCGGCATCGGCACGAACGCCCGCTCCATACGTTTGGAATTTCTGACGCGTTTATTTTTTGCCCAACTGCATCGCCCTGAAAGCATCTCGCAAATTTACAGTTCACAATCTGATGAAATCGAATCCAGTATTGTGAAGTTAGAAACGCTCATCGAACATCTTCCCCCCGAGCAGATCTTCAACCGTCTAAGTCTTGACCTCCGCCTGCAACAATTGCGCCTCATCCAAAATTGGATGGCGGAGATAAGAACCCAATTCCACATTTCAAGGATATAAAATGAAACGCTTTTCCACACTGATACTTTTGCTCGCCCTGTTCGTAGCTGGCTGTGCGCCTGCCGCAACCCCTGCGCCTGAGCCAGTCACATTGAATGTGTTCGCCGCCGCATCCTTAACGGACGCATTCACCGAAATTGGAAATAATTTCCAAACCGCCAATCCGAATGTGACCGTCACCTT
>CAYWCN010000044.1:0-24876 GCA_964456775.1 uncultured Anaerolinea sp. | reverse complement strand
ATTTTGAGAGATAGTCACTCAGCGCATTTTCCTTGCTCACGAGATACACGGCATAAACCGAGAGGGAGGGCAGATCGTCGAGGTGAAATGTCCATTGGCTGGGTTTCCATTTTTTGAAAGAGGGTAAACCTGATTTCAACGCAGAGGCGGCAATAGCTGTATTGGTGAGTAAAACGGGAAAAGCAAGTCGTTCAGCGACATCCTCAATTTCCAATACAGATAAATTCATCAGCCACACGACCCAAGCGAGTGTTTGTTTGAATGTGAGCATGTCGGGAATCACAAATTCGCCAAACGTTGGAGATGTGTCTTCCAGCAGAAGTAACTCGTAACCCGTAACTTGTAACTGAGGGTGGACTGCTCTTAGCACGTCCACATCAAAAAGTTGTTTGAGCGCCGCGGAGGGGTTTGGCTCCTCAAAGATCAAATCAAACTCGTGACGGAGGCGCTCGCCGCTCAAACCAGATAAGACTTTGCGCGAGTCGTCATTGACAAGTTTCAAAGTTTCAGGCTCAATCGTAAAGCCATACCTCACAGCGTAACGCACTGCGCGAAAGATGCGGGTCGGGTCGTCGAGAAAGGAGTTGGGATGCAGGACGCGGATCAGTTTCTGCTCGATGTCGGCTTGACCATGCAACGGATCGTACAACTCGCCGAAGTGGTCGCCGTCCACGCGGATTGCCATGGCGTTGATGGTGAAGTCACGGCGGCGGAGGTCGTCGTCTAGGGTGGATTTGGTGACGGTGGGGAGTGCGCCGGGAGCGGAGTAGGTTTCGCGGCGGGTGGAGATGAGGTCGAGAGACTGGAGATTGGAGACCGGAGACTGGGGCGTCCACGTGGCGGTGAAGAATTTTTCGTGTGTGGTGAGGTCGCCGCTGAATTTTTTGACCAACGCGCGACCGAGTTTGATCGCGTCGCCTTCGAGGGTGAGATCAAGGTCCACGATGGGGCGAGCCAGCATCAAGTCGCGGACGGAACCGCCGACGAGGTGGATGGGAAATCCCAACGCGGAAGATTCGCCCGCGATGCGGTGAATCAGATCCAGGAGCGAGGAATCCAATGATCGTTTAAGGAGGTCGGCGAGATTCACGTTCGTATTGTAGCAGAGAAAATCGAGTATAATGCGCCCCATGATGCTGAACCCGTTACCGCGACCGATGATTTGTCAAACCGCCTGGTCTGGATAAGGTTCAGTTCAACGTGTCTCGTGAACGGCTCCCGACTTGGCGAGCCGTTTTATTTTTTCCACCGCGAAGCACGCTAAGATCGCTAAGAAAAGCATTTTAAACCTTCGCGCGCTTCGCGCTCTTAGCGGTAAAAGGTTTTTATGAATATCTCTGTTTTTGGCGGCGCACAGCCGCGACCTGACTCTCCTGAATATGAAGAAGCCCGTTTGTTGGGCGGACTTCTCGCCCAGCGCGGATATACCGTGTTGACTGGCGGCTACATCGGCGTGATGGAAGCCGTCTCGCGCGGCGCGTCGGAAGCGGGCGGACATGTGATCGGCGTGACGTGCGAGGACATTGAGGCTTGGCGCAAAGTGAAAGCCAACGCGTGGGTGAAAGAGGAATGGCGGAAGAAAACTCTGCTCGAACGTATGCTCGCCATCATCGAAGGATGCGACGCAGCAATTGCGATGCCCGGCGGAGTTGGAACGCTGGCAGAAATTTCTATCATGTGGAATTTGATGGTTGTGGAGTCTTTGCCCCGGAGGCCGTTGATACTGGTCGGGAGCGGCTGGCAGTCCACGCTCGATCAGTTCTTCAATTCGTTCGAGTTTTACATGCCCATGCGCCAACGCGATGATTTGATCTTTGCGGAGGATGTGCGTACTGCCGTGAACATCGTTGAGAAGAACATGTAGGGGCGGCGTCCTGCCGCCCGATGTTGGACGACAACAAAAGGGCGGGGATACCCCGCCCCTACCAAAATAAAATTGAGGACAAAATGGCTGAAGATAAATTACCCACCCGCGCGGAAGACTTTTCGGAATGGTACAACCAACTCGTTGTAAAGTCTGACCTTGCGGATTACTCTCCTGTGCGCGGATGTATGGTCGTCAAACCCTACGGCTGGGCGCTGTGGGAGAACATCACATCATGGCTCGATGGCGAATTCAAAAAGACGGGTCACGTCAATGCGGCGTTCCCCACGTTGATTCCGCTTTCGTTCTTTGAAAAAGAAAAAGAACACGTGGAAGGATTCTCGCCACAACTCGCGGTCGTCACACACGGCGGCGGCGAAGAATTGGAAGAGAAACTCGTCGTGCGTCCCACGTCCGAGACCATCATCGGGTACATGTATTCGAAATGGGTCAAATCGTGGCGCGACCTGCCTATCTTGATCGTGCAATGGGGTTCAGTGATGCGCTGGGAAATTCGCACGAAACTTTTCCTGCGCACGGCTGAATTCTATTGGCATGAAGGTCACACCGCCCACGCGGACGCGGACGAAGCGTTGGAAGAGATGTATCGCATTCTCGACATCTACGAAAAGTTCTGTCTCGAAGAAGCCGCGATCCCCGTGTTCAAAGGTCCCAAGAGCGAATCGGAACGGTTCCCCGGCGCGCAGATCACCACGTCCATCGAAGCGATGATGTGGGATAAACGCGCGTTGCAGTCTGGCACGTCGCATTACTTCGGCACGAACTTCGCGAAGGCGTTCGACATCAAATTCCTCGACAAGGGCAACGAACTCCACTTCGCTGAAACAACTTCATGGGCGATCTCGAGCCGCATCATCGGCGCGATGATCATGGTGCACGGCGACGATCAGGGGCTCGTCCTGCCTCCCCGTCTCGCGCCCATCCAGGCGGTTGTCGTTCCCATTTTCAAGAACGACGATGAGAAAGCAAAAGTGATGGAGACCGCCGACCGCGTCTTCGCGGAACTCAAAGCCGCCGGCATCCGCATCAAGATGGACGACCGCGACAACGTCAGCAGTGGATTCAAGTTCAACGATTGGGAGATGCGCGGCGTCCCCGTCCGCGTGGAGATCGGTCCCAAAGATGTGGAAAAAGGATCCGTCGCGCTTGCCCGCCGTGACAAACCCGGCAGGGAAGGCAAGACCTTCGTCTCGCAATCGGGTCTTTCTTCGACGGTCAACCTGCTTCTCAGTGAGATACAGTCTTCACTCCTCAAGCGCGCCACGGAGTATCGCGATGCGAACATCCACGAACCCAAGGATTACGAAGACCTCAAACGCATCGTCGCCGACGGATGGGCATTCGCCTACTGGTGCGAGTCGCTGGAGTGCGAAGCGAAAGTGAAAGAAGAAGCCAAAGCCACCACGCGCAACATCCCCATGAACCAACCCGAAGGGAATGGAACCTGCATCGTCTGCGGCAAGCCTTCGAAGAGGAAAGTGTATTTCGCACGCGCATACTAAACCCCAGTGATAAAGTAATCAGTGAACAGTAATCAGCCACTGTTCACTGATTTACAAGTAGAGTGTAAGATGACAAGTTTGGCATCCTACCGTGAAAAACGCGACCATTTACTGCTGGACATCGTGGAGATGTTCTCGAAAGATGAACGTTTCGTCGCGGCATGGCTAACTGGCAGTTATGGGAACAACGATGAGGACGCGGTAAGCGACATTGATATAAGTCTGGTAGTGTCGGATAAACATAGTGAAAAACTTTGCCGAAGATCTGAACTGGTAAGCGCGCAAACTTCCCTCGATCGCTACTCTCTTTTCAGTCAATTCGGCACGCCAGCCTTAATTCACGAAAACAACAATAATGCTCCCGAAAGCGGAACATTCACCTTTGTCATGTACACTGGGTCTGCAATCATGGTGGACTGGATATTAATTCCACAAACAAAAGCGACGCGTCCATACCTGTCGAGATTACTGTTCGACAATGCTGGAATATCCGTTTCCTCTCCGCCCGAAGCAGAAAATGCAGAACAAAACAAAAGGAACATTGCAGAGCAGTGGGCATTTTTCTGGATGATGGCAGCAGTTACGATCAAATATATTATTCGAGGGGACGATGTCTTTTCCGCGCAATGGATCGAAAACCTGCATAAACTGATTCGTGACATTGAGAGACGATTGAAATCAGAACCTTGGAAATACACTCGCGGCTCACTCAGCAAACTCCAACCGACGGAGGAAAAGCAGATAGAATCCATACGCCAACTGTGTCAACAGATGATGGAACTCAAGCCCCGTATCTTGGAATTCGCGGGCACAGACCTCGCCACACCATTGGCGGAAATTGAAACACTGTTATCCTTCGTCAATAATCGTCAATCTGAAATCGTAAATCGCAAATCGTGAATGACCTCCCTGCTTGCTGTATAATGGAACAAAGAGGTAACTATGGACTGGAAACCGTACATTACCGTTGATCCGACCATTCATCACGGAAAAGCCTGCTTTACCGGCACGCGCATTCCGGTATCAGTGGTATTAGACAATCTCGCCGCCGGGCTGGGAGAAGACGAAATTCTCAAAAGCTATCCTTCGCTGAGTTCAAAGGCAATTCATGCCGCGATCGCGTACGCCGCAGAACTTGCGCGCGAAGAAGTCCTTCCCCTTCCAGCCTAAATGATGCGATTCAAATTGGATGAAAACCTGCCTGTTGAAGCGGCAGATATTCTTCAACAGGCAGGGCATGATGCTGAGACGGTCCATGCGGAACAGTTAGCGGGGATAAACGATCAACGCCTCTCGATAGTCTGCCAAGAAGAACAACGCATCCTCATCACTTTAGACCTTGGTTTTGCCGATATTCGAAATTATCCTCCCGAGAACTACCCGGGGTTTGTTGTGCTTCGCTCAAAACGACAGGATAACCCAACAATTTTAGGTATCATCCAAAACTTGGTGGGCACATTTGAAAAGGAAGATGTTGCGGGGAAACTTTGGATCGTGGAAGAGAAGCGAATCCGTATTCGCAGTTAACATGCCCGCCATAGACCTCGCCCGCCTCAAAAAACAGACCGCGCAACTGGCTGACTTGTTCGACCAGCCGTCCGATTTTTTGCGCGAACTGAAAGAGATCCTCGATTTCTACGTCAACCGCACTTTGCGGAGTCAAGGCGTGGCGCCTTCGTCCGTTTTGCCGACGTATCGAACGCCCGCAGTCGTTCTAAGACAAATTGAAACTGAATTAAGTTCTGTTGCCGAGAAGAATCCCATCCCAGCGTTGGAACTTGCCGACGCGTTATGGGATGAGGGCTGGCTCGAGACTCTCCTACTCGCCGCTTTTTTACTCGGACGAATCCCTCCGCAAGAAGAACGCCTGCTCGCCCGCCTCACCGCATGGACTCAAGGCGTGCGCGACCCGTCGGTGCGAGCCGCCTTACTGACGACCAGCCTCACCCGTCTAAGAAAAGAAACGCCGAGTCTGTTTCTGGTGTTAGTCAAAGAATGGCTGTATCCCACGCGCCAGCGGATGTGGTCGAACGGCATCCAGGCGCTTGTCCCGTTGATCGAATCGGAGGAGTTCGACAACCTGCCCCCCATCTTCGAGATCATCGAACCCATTTTCAAAGCGTCGCCAGCCGCGTTACAATTCGACTTGAAAGACCTGCTGGTGACGTTGTATAAAACCGCGCCGGATGAAACACTGTACTTCCTGCAGGAAATTCTAAAAGATTCAAAAAGCCCCCTGCCGGCGGTTGCGCTTCGCCGCATGTCGCAAGACCTGCCGGCGGAGCTTCAAACCCAAGTGCGGACTATGCTGCGGCGCGCGAAACGCTGAGAACGAATCCGCGCGCAGAAAGGAATGTAAAGATGTTGATCGTCAGAGGCGTGATCGGGGTGATCATTCTTTTCTTTGGGCGCGAATTGAATTTTCTCTTTGCGGGCGGCATGGCGGCGCTCGTCGGGTTCAGGCTCGCGCCCCTGCTCCCCGATTCTTTGCCGGGCTGGGCAGATTACGTTCTCATCATCGGTCTCGCCGTTCTCGCCGCAGCGCTTGTCCTCATCAATGAACGCGCGGGCTATTTCGTTTCAGGCTTTTTTGCCGGGGGCTTCACGCTCATGGAATATTTTCAACCCGGCGTGTTGACCTTTCCAGTTTTACCTTTCCTTTTCGGCGCGATCTTCGGCGCGTTGATCATCGGCATCTTCACCGAGTGGGCGCTGATCGCCATCTCCAGCTTCATCGGCGCGGTCTACGCCACAACCCTTTTTGAGCTGAGTCAAACCGCCGAAACCCTCGTTGCAGGCGGATTGTTCGTCGTCGGCTCGCTTACACAAGTCATCCTCATGCGCATGCAAAAAGAATAGCGTGGTGCGGAATGTCATTCCGCATACTCGAATTTCGGCGGGATACCATCCCGCCCCACGAAAAAATCACAAACACGAAACCTTACCCAAACGACGATGGAAAACACAAGCATCATCTATCTGCACGGCTCCGAAAGCGACAGCAACAGCGGCAAAGCGCGTCAGTTCCGCGAGTGGTTCCCCGGCATGATTACGCCCGATTTCAAAGGCTCATTCGAGGAGCGGATGATTCAACTTCAAGCGATCCTCGAACCGTCCCGCAGGCTTTCTGGCGAGACAGAATCTTCGGAGTCAAACCTGCGGGACGTTTCACAATGGACGATCATCGGCTCCTCCTTCGGCGGACTCATGGGGACGGTGTACACGTGCAAAAATCCGACTCGCGTGCGGAAGTTGATCCTGCTCGCCCCCGCCCTCCTGCGTGAGCCGTTCGGTTCTTTCCTCAACGTTCAGCCTGCTTCAGTTCCCGTCACCGTGATCCACGGGACGCGGGACGACGTCGTTCCGCTCGAAGCCGCGCGAGAAGTAGCGCAGACGTTATTCACGAACCTCAACTACATCGTCGTGGACGACGACCATCGCCTGCACAAAACTTTGCACGAGCTGGATTGGAAGAAAATTCTGGAATAATACAGACCTCACAGGTCTCAAAGACCTGTGAGGTCTCCTAAACAATGAATCAACAAATCTATTGGCACACCACCGCAAACATGCCCGGCGAAGAACACGCCGCGACGCCTCTCCCCTCCAAAGTGGATGTGGCGGTCATCGGCGGAGGGTTCACGGGATTGTCTGCTGCGCGTCGGCTGGCGAAAAGCGGCATAAATGTCGCGGTACTCGAAGCCGAAACCATCGGCTGGGGAGCGAGTTCGCGCAACGGCGGGATGACTCTGACCGGGTTGAAGCCTTCCATGCAAAGTGTGATCAAAAATTATGGGCGCGATCTGGCAAAGCAATTATTTCAAGTATCGCTTGATTCTGTAAATACGGTCGAGCAAGTTGTGAAAGAAGAAAATATTGACTGCGGCTTCAAACGCTACGGTCATTTGTATGTAGCGAGCAAGCCGCATCACTTTGATTACTTTTACGATGAAGCAGACTTCATGGCAAAGGAGTTCAACCACAACGTCCGAATTGTTCAGCCGAACGAGTTGAAAGATGAGATCGGCTCGACGATGTATCACGGCGGCATCGTGGACGAGGTCAGCGGCGGGCTGAACCCGGCGCAATACGTTTCAGGGCTGGCGCACGCGGCGGAGAAGGCTGGGGCGTCGCTCCATGCTCGCGCGGGAGTCACCAGCCTCACCCGTCGAGGGACGCGGTTCTTCATCCAGACAGAACGAGGGAACATCGAAGCGGAAAAAGTTTTGGTCGGCACATCGGGCTATACGGGGAGCGTCACGAAAAAACTCCAGCGGAAAATTATCCCGATCGGGTCGTTCATCATCGCGACGGAAAAACTATCTGACGCGCTGGCAAACGAACTCAGCCCGAAGAACCGCATGATCTTTGATTCGATGCACTACCTGAATTATTTTCGGCTGTGGGACAACCGCATGATCTTCGGCGGGCGCGCGGCGTTCTTCCCTGAAAATAAAAATACGATCCGACGCAGCGCGGAAATTTTGCGGCGCGAGATGATCCGCGTGTATCCGCAATTGAAAAATGCGAGCGTGGAATTTGTTTGGGGCGGCACGCTCGATTTCGCGTTCGATATGATGACGCACGTCGGCGAAGTGGACGGTGTGTATTATTCGCTTGGCTATGCGGGTCACGGCGTGGCGATGGCTTCGCATCTGGGGAAGACGGTCGCCGAAGCGATGTTGAACGGGAATATCAAAGAGCATCCGTTCGCACAATTCGATTTTCCGAACGCGCCGTTGGGACTGTACAACGGCTTCCCGTGGTTCCTTCCGTTCGCGGGCGCGTGGCAAAAAATTTTGGATTGGTTCGAGTAATGGGTGTACAATTCAAATCACCTACACATAAAGGACGCGAAGATCACTTACGGAAGTTGAGGGAAGGATTTTCGTTGCTTGACGCGATCACCCTTGCGACCTCTGCGCCCATCATGGTAAAAAATTTTAAAGGAGCAGATCATGGCAGCGAAAAAATCCAAACCTGCGCGTAAGACAGCCAAGCCTGTGAAACGCGCGGCGGCTAAACCCAAGAAACTTTCAGGCGAAGTCTTCTATCCCTCCAAGCAAGTGATCGCCGAAGCGCGGCTGAAAGATTGGGATAAACTCAACCGCTCCGCGAAAAAAGACTTCCGCGCCTTTTGGGAAGCCGAAGCGAAAGAACTCGAATGGTACGGCAAGTGGAAGAAAGTGCTGGACGATTCCAAAAAGCCGTTCTTTAAATGGTTCACGGGGGCGAAAGTCAACATTGTCCATAATTGTATTGACCGCCATCTCAAAACGTATCGCAAAAATAAACTCGCCCTCATCTGGGAAAGCGAAGACGGCAAAGACCATCGCACGTATTCGTATTACGCCATGAACCGCGAAGTGACGCGCATGGCGAACATCATCAAAGCGATGGGCGTGAAGAAAGGCGACCTGGTCACCATCTACATGGGTCGCGTGCCAGAGATCGTCTTTGCCATGCTGGCGTGCGCGAAGATCGGCGCGATCCACTCGGTGGTGTTCGGCGGCTTCTCCGTCGATTCGCTCGCGGGACGAATCGAAGACAGCCAATCGAAACTGGTCATCACCTGCGACGGCTCGTTCCAAAACGGGAAGATCGTGCAACTCAAACAGATCGTGGACGATTCGCTCAAACGCTGTCCGTCCGTTGAAAATGTGATCGTGGTGAAGCGCGTCAACAACGATGTGAACATGGAAACGGGACGCGACCATTGGTATCACGAACTGCTCGAACAACCCATCGCCGAAGGCAAATGCGAAACCGAAGTGATGGACGCGGAAGACACGCTTTACATTCTGTACACCAGCGGCTCCACCGGCAAGCCCAAAGCCATCGTCCACACGCACGGCGGATACATGGTCGGCACATACTCCACGCTGAAATATGTTTTCGATGTGCGCGACGACGACCGCTGGTGGTGCACCGCCGATCCCGGCTGGGTGACGGGACATTCGTACCTCGTCTACGGCCCCATGCTCAACGGCGCAACCTCCTTCCTCTTTGAAGGCGGACCCGCGTACCCGGAACCGAATCGCTGGTGGCAGTGCATCGAACGCTATGGGATCACGCTCTTTTACACCGCCCCCACCGCCATCCGCGGACTCATGCGTTTCGGCGAATCGTGGCCCGACAAGCACGATCTTTCGTCCTTACGCCTGCTCGGCACGGTGGGAGAGCCGATCAACCCCGAAGCATGGAAGTGGTATCACCGCGTCATCGGCAAAGGTGAACTCCCCATCATTGACACGTGGTGGCAGACCGAGACCGGCGCATTCATGATCACGCCGACGCCGGTGGTGCCGCTCAAACCCGGCTCAGGGACGCGTCCCTTCTTCGGGCAGGAAGCGGATATCGTGGATGAACAAGGCGCGTCCGTCGCGGATGATACGGAAGGCTACCTCGTGTTGAAGAACCCGTGGCCCTCGATGCTGCGGACGATCTACAAAGACGACGAACGCTACGTCAAACAGTATTGGAGAAAATACCCCGGCAAGTACACCACCGGCGACTCTGCCAAACGCGACCGCGACGGTTATTACTGGATCATCGGCCGCGTGGACGATGTGCTGAAAGTTTCAGGTCACAGACTCGGAACGGCTGAAGTTGAATCGGCGCTGGTGAGTCATCCCGCAGTCGCGGAGGCGGCGGCAATTGGTCTTCCGCACGACATCAAAGGTCAGGGCATTTACACCTTCGTGATGCTCCGCGCAGGCAAAGCCGCTTCGCCGGAACTGGCTGAGGAACTTCGCCAACACGTCGCCACCCACATGGGACCCATCGCCCGCCCGGAGGAAGTCCGCTTTGTGGATAAACTTCCCAAAACGCGTTCGGGAAAAATTATGAGGCGCGTGTTGAAGGCAAGGGCGCAGGGGTTGCCGGAGGGAGATATTTCGACGCTGGAGGAATAGAGGGGTACTGCGTAGTTCGTATTGCGTGGGTGAGGAAAGAGTTGCCCGGCGATGATATAGAGAACTCCGAGATTTTAGAAATCTCGGAGTTCTTTGAGGTTATCTGTCGCGCTTGCCGCGCGAGGCATTGCCATATGCCAGCCAGAAGTTTTCCCATGTTGTTAATTGACTTTGCAGGCTCATTTTAAAAATTTTCGAATCAGATTATCAGATTGCAGATTGTTCAGATTTCAGATTATGATGGGGAAGACACGCACACGCGAAAACCGAGGTTACCGTCGCGATTATCAGGATCGTAGCTGTAGCGACACGCGCAACGGGCGAGGTTCCGATCGTTGACGAACGAGCCGCCGCGCAGGACGCGACTACTTCCTTGTTGCGGACCTTTCGGATTCAACACAGGCGCGCTTGCGCGGCTCTTGTATTCTGAGTCGTTGAACCAGTCGTTACACCATTCCCAGACGTTCCCCACCATGTCGGCGCATCCATACGGCGAGTCGCCACCCAGAGATGAGTATACGCCCACAGGCGTTGTACCTCCTTTCGTTCCTTCTCTTGAATTGCATTTATTCGGGTCAAATTCATTTCCCCAGGGCCACTCGTTGCCATACGCGCCGCGCGCGGCTTTCTCCCATTCGGCTTCGCTCGGCAGGCGCAGTAAGAGACCGCCCAGATCGCTCTTGAAGGTTTCGTTGAACCATGTGCAATATTCCATGGCGTCATTCCATGAAACGCTGACTACGGGATGATCTTTCTTTTTCTGCCAATCCGATACGGGATGTTTCTTCTTGCCCAAGAACTCAGCATATTGTTCGTTGGTCAAAATGAATTTCGCCATCCAATAATCGTAGTTAATTTCCACCGTGTGTTGGGGCTTTTCCTGATCGTATGCGAGCTCGTTATCATCCTTGCTTCCCATCACGAACCTGCCCTTTGGCACGCGAACAAAACGTAGTCCGCCAATCTCCATCTCGTTGCGGTCGCTTCGTTCGGCGCGCGGCATGATCTTTTCTCTCTTCAACACGGCTTCTTCTTCCAATGCCAAGTCAGCCATGTCGGATACCGCAACCTTCTTCGGTTCTTCCGCAACGGGTTTTTCAGGTTCGGGTTTCGGCGGGGGCGCAGTCATGTAGATCATCGAGTCGAGCGCGTCGGGCGTGAAGTCATCGCTAAAGGAGACTTGCTTCAACACCTTCCGCAGGCGGCGCGAGTCGTCGTCTTCGTAATCGGAAAACGAACCGCGTACCGCGTCCTTCTCCTCCTGATTTCCGTTTTGCCATTTCAGGGCATCCAGCACAAAGTTATGCCGAATGGACTTGTCGTCGAGTTTCGTCACCTGTCCCACGAACTTGGCGGGCGCGGCGCGCATGAGCGCTTGCCAGCAGATAAAGTCGTCGCGGTTCACGCCTTGGGCTTGTTCCGAGTTCACCGCCATAAACCATTGTAGATTCAAGTCGTTGATCACGTTCTTCACGCGGCGCGGGTTCACTTCGGCGGCGGCGACCAACGCTCCCCAGCGTTTGAGCATGGCTTCGTCCACTTTGGTCTTGTCCTGCGTTTTCAAATATTCTTCCATCGCTTTTTCCACGATGGGCGGCAGGTCGAAGCGCAGTTGAATGATCTTCTCGAGATAGTCTTTCGCGCCTTCGCCGATGATGCCCTCGTTCTTGTAGTGAGTCTCCACCGCCGCGCGCACAATGCGCGTGTCTGCGCCGAGGACGAAGACGCATCCGCTTTTATCGAGGAACAGTTTGATCGCTTCGAGGGTCTGCACTGTTTTGGCTGGCAAACAACGGTCGAGATCGTCTATGAAAACGACGAGCGTTCCATTCCCAGTCCAGCCTTTAAGCAATGCCTCAAACGCCTCGTTGAAATAATCGAAGAACGCTGTGTGTTGTTTAATGGGTGAGATTTCTTGATACTTGTTCGGGTCAAGTTTGATCTTGAAGGTTGCGCCCAATCCGCCAAAACTGGCTTCAAAGGCATTGAACATCATGGCGATCACATCATAGGACGGCTGATTCGGGTCGCCGAACCACGCTTTGACTTTGTTGATAAACCCGTCCTTTTGCATTGCCTGAAGGATCACGCGCACGAGCGCAACCAGCAACTCGTCTTCGTCGTTGTACTTCCATGCGTCGAACCATACCGTTTTGCACTGCCGAAATTTGTTCTCTTCGTCTTCGGCAAAACGATGCTCGCCTTTTTTATCTAACGGGTTATCCAACATATCCTTCACCCGCAACAGCAGGGACGTTTTCCCCGATCCCCACGCGCCGTTGATGCCGATGGCGAGCGGCGTTTCGGTGTTCGGGCTGGCGATCAGCCGCGCAAAGGTGGCGGCGAAATCGTCGAAGTGAAAATCCGCCCGTTTCGCGCCGGTCAGCGGGGCATCGTGCAAAACTTCGGGAGTTTGGTATTTTCGTTTTGGCATGAGAATCCCTCGCATATTCCATGTGACAGTCACTTTGGAAGTGACTGTCACATGGCACTCTGTTACCCATTTTATAACAAAATTGCAAATTTACTCAGGGAGGTCTCACAGTATAATTTCCCGCATGGCTGATAAGAACTACGAAAACGAGATCATGCGATGGCGCGCGGCGAAATATAACGCGCTGACCGGTGAAAACGGATGGGTGGCGCTGGCGGGCTTGTTCTGGCTGGAGGAGGGACGCAACCTCGTCGGCTCGAACCCGATGTGCGAAGTAGTACTCCCCGAACAGGCGCCCACATTTCTCGGCATCGTCGAATTGAAGGGGAAGAAGATCCTCTTTCAGGCGGCGGAGGGCGTGAAGGTGCTGGTCAACGGGCGGGCGGTGCAGAAGGCAAACCTGCGGACGAGCAAAGACCCGAAGCCGAGTTTCATCACATGGAATCAACTCCGCATGGTCATCCACGAACACGGCGGAAAATTCGCCATCCGTTTGTGGGATAACGCGCGCGAGGAACGATTCAAACTCCCGCCGTTGAAATGGTTCCCGATCAGCAAGAAATTTCGGTTCAATGGCGCGTACACCAAATACCCTAAGCCAAAAGAATCCGGTCAAGGCGATTCGACTGGCGAGACCGTCGAAGAGATGATTGACGGCTTCGTTACCTTCCGCTTTGAGAAGAAGACCTATAAACTCGATGTGTCTGAAACCAACACGAAAAAATTGTTCATCAAATTCCGCGACGGCACAAGCAGTAAAGAGACCTATCCGCCAAGCCGCTACTATTACACCGAGCCCGTCAAGCAAGGCAAAGTGATTCTGGATTTCAATTATTCGTACAGCCCGCCGTGCGCGTTCACAGCCTACGCCACGTGCATTTTCGCTCCGCCGCAAAACACGCTCCCCTTCCGCGTGGAAGCAGGCGAGATCTATCGAGGATGATCCAGCATGGTCAATGAAGAATACATCAAAAGCGTTTACAAATGGCGCGAAGAAGTGGACAGCAATCTGCGCCGCGAAAACGGATGGCTCGCCTTAGCCGGGTTGTACTGGCTTCGCAATGGGACGAACATCATCGGCTCGGCTCCCGATGCGGACATTCTTCTGCCCGCGCGCGCACCGGCTCGACTCGGCACGTTCGAGCTCGACGGGAACAACGTCACTATCGCGGTTGAATCAGACCTCCCCGTCGAAGTGAACGGCGAATTGTCCAAGTCTGCGAAACTGGATGCCGATCAGGAGGACGTCCCATCCTTCATCACGTTCGACGACATGCGCATGGTCGTCGTGCGCCGTTCGAGGGGAGTCGGGATTCGGCTGTGGGATAACACGCGCCAAGAGAGAAATAGTTTTCCGCCGCGCGAGTGGTATGCGGTGAAGGAAGAATATCGCGTGCCTGCGACATTCACCCGTTATGAAACGCCGCAGATCGTGAAGATGCCCGATATTCTCGGCGCGATCCTCGATGAGCCCATGCAGGGATATGTTTCGTTCGAGTTGAACGGCAGGCAACACGAGTTAATGGTGGAGGAACTTTCTGACCGCCGCTTGTTCGTGCAATTCATGGATGAGACGAACAGCCATCCGACGTATCCATCGGGGCGTTATCACTACACCGACCCGCATGAGGATGGGAAGTTGTTCATTGATTTCAACAAGGCGTACAGTCCGCCCTGCGCGTTTACCGATTACGCCACTTGCACATTCCCGCCCAAAGAGAATCATCTGCGCGTGGCGATCGAAGCGGGCGAGATCTACCCCGAACACCAGCACAAACATAACCACTAAAAAATTGACCCCGTCTTTTCAGACGGGGTTTTTGTTATCGTCAACTCGCCATTCGAAGCAATGCCTCCGGCACCCAGAAGGCTCCGTATCCCATCACGCCGAGGATAAGCGACGCGATCAGGATGGCGACGCCGAGCCAGATCAACACGCGGTCTTTGAAATCGCGGTGAAGCACATCCGTCCACGTGCGCGGACCGACGCCGAACGCGCGCAAATCCATCGCGTCGATGATGTCTTCGCTCCCGATGATCGCGTGGATGGTGACCGGCACAAAGATGGGTCCCATCTTACGGACTTGTTCGATCAAGCCGCCGCTGAATTTTTCGAGTTCGAAGCCGCGCGCGCGTTGCGCGTCCACGGTCAATTGAAAATCGCGCGCAAAGGTTGGGATGAAGCGCATGGTCAAGTCCATGGCGTAGGCGAATTTGTCGGGCAAACCAAGTCCCTTGAATGTGATCCCATACAAAGCGGGGTTTAGGGTGTAGGGGATCAAAACAGTCATAATGGCAATGCTCGAAACACGGATCAATTGCGTGGCGGCATAAAATGACCGTTCCACAGTTACGTCAAGTGTTGGAGTCCAACCGAGGATGGAAAATGATGCCTTGTACTGCCGTATGAGATGTTCCTCCCCATAGACCTCCGCTCCGCCGCGCCCGGTTAGGAAAGTTAGAATGGCAAAAAAGAAGACGAAGCCAAGGATAAAGAGGAACGCGCGCCGAATCTCCACCCATTTGACGCCGGAGGTAAACAAAACGAACAGCGCGATGACCCAGAAGAACAACAGGAATCGAATATCCCAGAATGCCAGCGTGGACACGAGGAAGCATCCATAGAAGATCAACCACGCGCGCGGGTCGAACCACTGGATGAGGGATCTACGGGGACGATATTTCCAGGCGACAAGCATATGAACTACCCGTCATTGCGAGGGCGAAGCCCGAAGCAATCTCCTATTTGGCATGGAGATTGCTTCGTCGTCGCTTCGCTCCTCCTCGCAATGACATACTTGTTATCTTCCCGACTGTCTTTGCACCGATCCGTACGCAACGACGAGCAACGGAACGAGGATGGCGGCGAAGATCAAGTTGGGTCCAGCCGAGGGCAGGAATTGCCCGACGATGGTGGCAGGGAGCGTGAAGCCGTTGATCCAAATATCGGAAAGAGCGGCAAAGAGCAAACCGAGGATATTCCCCAACATGCCCCACGTGACCGCTGTGGCGATCTCTTCATTCGAACGGAAGAAATATCGGACGGCAAGAACTAAAACCAAGCCGACCACGATCGCGATGCCGGCGAAGAGGGAGATCGGGGCGTCTCCAAAAATGTTGTTATCAACATCGAAGAACAACATGTTGGGCGTATTGCGGAACATGAAGAACATCACCGCCGTCAACACAGCCAGCGCGGCGCTGATATACAACACGGAATTCATGCTCTGCTTGCGGTCGCGATACAACATCCAACAGCCGGAGATGAAGCCGATCAAGCCGTTGCCGACACTCCACTGCGGCGACAGACCGAAGCCGGTCAACGCGTCGCCGAAGGTGTTACCGACCGCGCCGGTGAAGAATCCGACGACGGGACCGAAAGCGTAGCCAAAGAACATGGGGATGGCAACCGCGGGACGCAGGGCAACCTGACTCACCGATGGCACAACGAAGACCGTGCCGTTGAACAGATACGAGAACACGGCATACAATGCCGCGCCAATTGCCATCCACACCACCTGGCGCGTTCCTACTTCCCATGCCGAGTTTCCGCTGGTAGTGGCATAGACTGCGTACGTGATCGCCAAACCGATCACCACAAACACAAAGCGGAGGACAACCGTAGCCTGATCGGTCGAGAAATTGAACAGCGCGCCTTCCTGCGCTTCACCGGCGCCAAGCACGAACATCACAACCGCAAAGAACACGAGGATAACCCCCAGATATATCAAAATGGATTTGTTCATCTCATCTCTCCTTAGAAATTATTGAACATGCGCCAACGCTTCAGCCTTCATAAATCGGCCGGTCGTGTGGAGTCGCTCAAGGTTGAGAGACAGCAGCGAGGTCGGCACGAGGCGGTTGGCTTTGAGTCTATCGAAGTCGCGGAGCACATCCTGCGGCTTCCCGTCGGCAATGAGTTGCCCATCGTTCACGATCAACACACGATTGGCGTAGATGACTGCCAGGTCAACATCGTGCGTGATGAAAAGGATCGCCTCGAACGATGGCAATTGCAGGATCGAATCCATGAAGTTCATGTAATTCTGATAATCCTGCCCGGCGGTGGGCTCGTCCATCACAAGGATGCGCGACTGCATCGCAAGGATCGCCGCAATGCTCACGCGCTTCTGCTGGCCAAACGATAACGCCAGCGGCGGGTCTTGCTCTTTTTCAGAAAGGTTCACAATTCTCAGCGCCTCTTTCACCTCCGTTTCGATCTGCTCCTGCGCATGATGCAGGTTCTTCGGACCAAACGCCAACTCCTCTTGCACGGTCGGCGCAAACAACATGTGACTCGGACTTTGAAACACATACCCCAGCGTGCTTGCAATTTGCGCGACGCTCGCTTCTTTTGTATCGCGCCCGTTCACCAGCACGCGTCCCGCTTTCGGTTTGAGCAAACCAATCGCATGTTTGACGAACGTCGTCTTGCCCGCGCCGTTCGGTCCCAGCACCGCGATCACATCACCGCGTTTGATGTCGAGATTAATTCCACGCAAGACTTCCACATCGGACTCATACCCAAACGCGACATCCTCAAACCTGACAAGCGCTTCTTCATTCGACGGGCTGTCTGCCGCGCCCGGGAGAATTTTTATCACCGCTGGAGGCGGATCCTGCTTCGCGCGCGCGACGATTTCGGTTGCGGGCAATTTCACCTCGCGGTAATTGACCACCTTAGATAACCCCGCCACTTCCCCAAGGTAACGGATTTCCCCCTCGCTCATAAACATCACGCGCTCAGGTTTGATGCGCAACACATCTTCCACGCGATGCTCCACCATGAGGATCGTCATGCCCTCATCGGCTAAGAATCTGGCGGTGTCCAACGCATCCTGCGCGGAGGCAGGATCGAGACTCGCCAACGGTTCATCGAGCAACAAAATGGACGGACGCATGGCAAGCACTCCCGCCAATGCCACCTTTTGCTTTTCGCCGCCCGACAATGTAAATGTCTCGCGTTCTCTCAAATGGAAAATTTTCAGAAACCGCAACGCCTCATCTACGCGTTGAAGGATTTCCTCGCGAGGCACGTTCAAATTCTCCAAGCCAAAAGCGACTTCATTCACCACTTTTGTTCCAAGAATTTGACGCTCAGGGTCTTGAAGCACCGTCCCGATCCTTTGAGAAATTTGCGAAAGTTTCCAATCCTTTGTCTCCTCCCCCAACACGGTCAAACGTCCCTTGATTTCGCCTTTATACGAGCGCGGAACCAGTCCGTTGATACAGCGGATCAGGGTCGTCTTTCCGCATCCGCTTGCCCCGGCGATCAGGAGAATTTCGCCGGCGCGCGCATCGAACGAAATATTTCTGATCGCGGTCTCCTGGCGGTCTCGATAACGAAAAGACAGGTCTTCAACGACCAGCGGAAGCGATTCGGTCATAGGAATAATGCCTCGAACGCGTGTCCCACCTTCGCAGCGTTGATGTCGAAGCCGATGATCAGGGCAAGTTCTCTCAATGCGTTCTCCTCACGAATTGAATGCGTCAATTATAAAACACGTATCCCATTTTGCGGCAAACCTGCCATGTTATACTTGCCTCATCGAAACACAAAGGAGAGAACATGTTAATCAACCCTGAATTGGCGAAAGCCATGAACGCTCAGATCGGCAACGAGTTCGGCGCGAGCATGCAATATCTGAGTATCGCGGGTCATTTCCACACCCAAAAGTTGACCCTGCTGGCAAAACTGTTTTTCGAACAGGCGGAGGAGGAGAAAACGCACGCGATGAAGTTCGTGCATTACATTCTCGACACGCAAGGGGAATTGCAAATCCCTGCCATTGCATCGCCCAAGCCGAAGTTCGCCTCTGCCGAAGAAGCGGTAAAAGCCGCGCTGGCATGGGAGCAGGAAGTGACCGAGCAGATCAAAGCCCTCATGGATATGGCGGTCTCACAAAACGATTATCTGGCGCAGAACTTCCTGCAATGGTTCATTGACGAACAGTTGGAAGAGATCAACAAGATGGATCAATTGCTGAGCGTGATCCAGCGGGCGGGCGAGAAAAACCTGCTCATGGTGGAAGCGTATCTAATTCACATCGATAAGGCTGGATAAGCAGAAGTGGTCGCACAAATCAAAGTGAATCATGCAGTTTCAATCTTGGGATTGTTATAAAAGCAAAGAACAGTAAATATATGGCAAAGACACGCGGATCTGTATATTCACCTATCAAGCAAAAAGAAACGCTCTCCTCACTTTCAGAAAATATTAAAGGTTTTCAAAAGCGGTGGAATGCGAGTTGGGATGAATCTACGATATTCTTGCAATTCAAAAATCGCTTGCTCTTCCTGATTGATAAAAGCTTTTCCAAAGTTATTCTTGATAAAAGTCTTTTGAATCAGTACGCATATTATTGTGGCCTGCCCGCGCCTTATTCTTCGACTGGCGAAGATTTTCTATTGACATTTAATCTTAATCAAGACGGGCTACGAAGCACAATTCTTTATAAAACCATTTCTGATGCTGATACCCCTATGCGTTTAGCATGGTATTTGCAGAATCTGTTCTTAGTTTTAGCTAATATTCCTCAAACAATACGCACGCCGGAAGTTGAATTCATGTTGTTCGCGTTTTTTAACGAACTGAATGACTTGCTAGAGGCATCACCATCGGTTCAAATCAAAATCGCTAAGACAAAGAAGGGTCTGGTCGTCTATCCGGCAGGTGCCAAACTTTTAGATAATGGGTTGGTAAACGAGAATCTCACTTGGTTACAGGGTTATCCTGAGTCGCTCAAATCGTTTGAACAAGCTCTTTCTATTTATCTTAGCGGTGATAAACAAAAATACAGAAATCTGATTGATAACCTTCGTGTGGCAATAGAGCAACTACTACGTAGAGTCTTGAATAACCAAAAGTCGCTCGAAAATCAGTCAAAAGACCTAGATACTTGGCTCCAAAAACGAAAAACGCATAAGCAAATTAGAAATCTCTACGGACAACTTTTATTTGGACAATATACTACTTTACAAAATGAAATTGCCAAGCACGGAGATGATGAACTTTTGACTGATGAGGTTGAATATCTCATTTATCTTACTGGTACGTTTATTCGATTAATCATCCAATTGAACAAGAATGCTTTATAACAACACTAAAGAGTTTCAGTAAATAGTTGTTGTTACTGCATGTACTGCCCAAACAAGAGACTCTTCGGTCGCAAGCCCCGCTCCCTCAGAGTGACATGTTGTTTTTGAGACAAGTTCGAATAGCACCAACTACGGCGCGTATTGCATTAACACAGGTTCGACCTGATCTTGTGTTTGAAAACCAATCCACTGATACAAAATATTTCCATCGGCATCCAGCAGATACATGCTGGGGCGCACGCGATAGCCGAGTTGTTGTTGAAAATCATTCGTCAGCGGGTTGCTGATCTCAAGATATGAAAACTTGATCCTGCCAAAATATTTCGCTTCCAACCCATGAACCATGGGCGCCATTTGCTGGCACGGCACTCACCAAAACTCAAAGAATTCCACAAATTGCAAACCGCCCGAAGCCAGACTGACCGTCGTCGGATCTGTCGCTTCGAGATTCGGACCGCGCGAGGTGGCGACGGGAAGCGCGGCTTGAGTCGGCGCTTCTGTCGCGACGGGAGGCTGGGTCGCAACAGCGGGAGCCGACTCCACCGTCGGCGAGGGGAGCGCGGTGGGCAACTCCGTCGCAGGCGCGGACGCGGGCTGAGTCGCTTGGGGGGCGCACGAAGCCGCGAAGAGGGCAAACAGAAGCAAGGTCGAAGCGAAGCGGGGTTTCATCATCCTATCTTCTCTTGAAATCAAGATACTTTGTATCAAAAATTCCTTACGCAGGGATTACAAATGCCATCTTTGACGAGCGTCACGTCCTACGCTATACTACGCTTAGTTCCAAACTATATAACGTTCAATCAATTTATGGAGGAAGTATGGCTGGTTTCAAACTTACCTACGGCACGATGTTCAATCCGCCTGAGGCGCTGCATGAGGGATTCGACAAAGCGGTTGCAAAACTAAAGGAAAATCTCGGCAAAGAATATGGGATGTTCATTGACGGCAAAGATGTGTTCGCCGATGAAAAGTTCGACGATCACTCGCCCGTCAACACCAGTTGGACGCTGGCGCGGATGCAAAAGGGAAACGCGCTTCACGCCCGCATGGCGATCGAAGCGGCGCGCAAAGCCTTCCCCGGGTGGAGTCACACGCCGTGGCAGAAACGCGTGGCGTTGGTGCGCAAAGCGGCGTCGCTGATCGAGAAACGCATCTTCGAACTCGGCGCGGCGATGGCTCTTGAAGTGGGCAAGAACCGCATGGAGTCGCTCGGCGATGTGCAAGAGACCGCCGACCTGATGTATTGGCCCGCGCAGATGATGGAAGAGAACAACGGCTTCATCAAACCGATGGGCAAAGACCCGCTCAGCGGATTCGATTCGACGAACGTCTCTGTGCTTCGTCCGTATGGCGTGTGGCTGGTGATCTCGCCGTTCAATTTCCCCTTCGCGTTGACCGGCGGACCGACCGGCGCAGCGCTCGTGGCAGGCAACACGGTTGTCATCAAGCCTGCCTCCGACACGGCGTGGATCGTGCGCTTGTATGTGGAATGTTTGCGCGACGCAGGTATCCCGAACGGCGTGGTCAACTTTGTGACCGGTCCCGGCTCCACGGTTGGACAGGCGTTAGTAGATAGCCCCGACGTTGACGGCGCGACCTTCACCGGCTCGTTCGACGTGGGTATGAAGATGTACCGCGATTTTGCGAACCGCAACTACGTCCGCCCGATCGTGCTGGAACTTGGCGGAAAGAATCCCGCCATTGTTTCGCGCAACGCGAATCTCGAAGACGCGGCGACCGGCATCTACCGCTCCGCATTTGGATTGCAAGGACAGAAATGTTCCGCCGCTTCGCGCATCCTTGTGGAGGAGCCGGTCTATGATGAATTTATCGCCAAGATAAAATCGAAAGTGGACTCGCTCGTGATCGGCGACCCAACCGAACGCGCCACCTACATCGGACCGGTGGTCAACCAGAATTCATACACCGAGTTCAAGAATTACACCGAGGAGATCAACCAGGCGGGCGGAAGATTCCTCACCGGCGGAAACGTGAAGTCCGGCGGCATGTATGACAACGGCTACTATTGCGAGCCGACGCTCGTCACCAACCTGCCCTTCGAGCATCGCTTGTGGAAGCAAGAGATGTTCCTGCCTATCGCCACAATTGGCAAGGTGAAGAATCTCGACGAAGCGATGGGCATTGCGAACGATGTCAATTACGGTCTCACGGCCGGGTTCTATGGTTCGCCCAAAGAAACTTCGTGGTTCTTCGATAACATCCAAGCCGGCGTGACGTACGCGAATCGTCCGCAAGGCGCGACGACCGGCGCGTGGCCCGGCTTCCAACCCTTCGGCGGATGGAAAGGCTCCGGCGCAAGCGGCAAGAACGGCGGCGGATATTACTACGTGCAGTTGTACATGCACGAGCAAATTCAAACGCTGGTAAAGCCTGCGGCAGTTAAGAAGGCAAAAGCAACCGCGAGAAAAAAGGTTGCAAAGAAGAAGACTGCGAAAAAGAAATCGCGCAAGTAAGATTTCACTCTCCCTCACCCCTGCCCCCTCTCCCGCTGGGAGAGGGGAATCTTATGCCTTGGAATCCCGACCAGTATCACAAATTTCAATCTGAACGCGCCGCGCCGTTTTATGACCTGCTCGCGCTCGTGGATGCGCGCCCAAATCTCAAAGCAATTGATCTAGGATGCGGCACCGGCGAGTTGACGCGTCAACTGGCAGACCGACTTCCCAACTCCGATGTGACCGGGTTGGACTCGTCGCCGCAAATGCTCGACAAAGCCGCTTCTTTCGCGCGGGGCGGGCTGGTCTTCCAGGCGGGAGATTTATCCGCCCTTTCCGGCGACTGGGACCTGATCTTCAGCAACGCCGCGTTACAGTGGAGCGCAAATCACGCTGAGTTGATTCCGCAGTTGTTCGCGCGCCTCAACCTCGGCGGACAGATCGCCGTGCAAATCCCATCGAATCACAATCACATCTCGCATCAAATCTATCGCGAAACTGCAAATGAAGAAAAGTTCAAATCCATCTTGCAGGGATTTCAACGCATCGCGCCCGTATTGTCCATTGACGAGTACGCGCAAATCCTGTTCGATTGCGGCGCGGAAAATATCGTCGTGTTCGAAAAGATATACGCCCATGTGTTGGAAGATTCAGACGCCGTCGTTGAATGGATCTCTGGCACGGCTCTTGTCCCCTATTTTGAACGGTTGGGCGAACACAAAGATGAATTCGTGAAAACTATCCGCGAAAAGATTCGCAAAGCGATGCCGGGCAGTCCGGTGTTCTATCCGTTCCGCAGAATCCTATTCTCTGCGAGAAAGCCAGCATGATCATGGGCGAACCTGAAGAATATTCACGCAAAGAATTGATCCACCGCATTGGAACTTTTTTCCTCCTGCTTGCTATCGGATTCATCGTATTCTTTATGTTATCCGAATCCACCGGCGCGCCGAAGTTGAATTATTTTTGCGCAGGCACCATCCTTGCCGCCCTTGGGTTCGCTTTCCGCGCGCAATACAAACGACCGTCCCCCTCCAGCGGCAGGTTTGGCTGGTTGAAAGGGTCTAAGAAAGGCAAAGGCGAATGACGAAACTCACATCGCTCTCGGAGGCGATCTCAAAATTTGTAAGCGACGGCGATACCGTCTACGCGGCAGGATTCACCCACCTCATCCCGTTCGCGGCAGGACATGAGATCATTCGGCAGGGGAAGAAGAATCTCACCCTCGCCCGCGCCACTCCGGACTTGATCTACGACCAAATGGTCGCGGCAGGATGCGCGAAGAAAGTCATTTTCTCGTACATGGGAAATCCCGGCGTCGGGTCGCTTCGCATCGTGCGCTCAGCCATCGAGCAGGGAAAACTCGAATGGGAGGAATATTCTCACTTCGGCATGATCACGCGCTTGCAAGCGGGAGCATCGGGTCTGCCCTTCCTGCCGATGAACCAAACCGGCGCGGCGGATCTTGAAAAAGCGAATCCAAATATCAAGCGCATCGCCGATCCGTTCGGCGGAAAGGATGTGATCGTTGTGCCTGCGTTGAATCCCGATGTGGCGATTGTCCACGTTCAGCGAGCGGATACGAAAGGCAACGCGCATCTGTGGGGAATCATCGGCGAGCAAAAGGAAGCCGCTTTCGCTGCGAAGAAGGTCATCGTAACGGCGGAAGAAATTGTGGACGAATCAGTCATCCGCTCCGACCCGAACCGCACGATGATCTCCGAGATCGTCGTCAGCGCGGTGTGTCATGTCCCGTTTGCGTGCCATCCCAGTTACGCGCAGGGATACTACGACCGCGATAACGAGTTTTACCTCGCGTGGGATAAGGTCAGCGAATCGGCTGAATACACCAGACAATATTTGGATGACTGGGTGTACGGCGTAAAAGATCGAAACGAATATTGGCAAAAACTCGGCGCGGAGACTCACAAGCGGCTGGAAGTTCCAGACTTGATGAGCGAGCCGATCAATTATGGGAAGTATTGAGTCCGCTAATCTTCGCGAATTTACGCTAATCTTTTAAAGGCAAAAACGTTTCGAGATTGAAGGAGGCGGTATGGCTGAGCTATTGTTCAAGGACGAGGTGTATGCGATCATCGGCGCGGCAATGGAGGTCTATAACCAACTTGGACCGGGATTCGGCGAAGCGATCTATCAAGAAGCATTGGAGATCGAATCCGAATCGCGGAAACTGCCCAACAATCCGCAACAAGAAATCCATATTGACTTCAAAGGAACGACGCTAAAGCAATTCTTCAAGCCAGATTTTATATACTATGAAAAGATCATCACTGAAATCAAAGCCATCGACCGTTTGACATCGCGCGAAGAGGCGCAATTGCTCAACTATCTGAAGGCAACGGGAATGCAAGTTGGCTTACTCATCAACTTCGGCGCAGACAAAGATTTAGAATGGAAGCGAATGGTGCTCACGAATAAACCTACTCGAATACCTAAAGTCATCATCCCTCCTCGAAAACCGCGTATCAACGACCCCAAACCCATTGACCCCGATTAGCGAAGATTAGCGTAGATTAGTGGAATAACCATGAGCGAAATAAAATATTCATCTGCCGAATTAATGATC
>CAYWCN010000043.1:0-25421 GCA_964456775.1 uncultured Anaerolinea sp. | reverse complement strand
AACTCGTCGTGGTGTTGCGGCGCATCCGCTTGAGGGTTGAGTCGCTCCCCGCTTGGAGAGGCAGATGCAAGTGCGGCATGAGGCGAGAATCCATCCAGAGTGAAAAGAAGTCCGCGTTCAAATCCCAGGGTTCGAGCGAGGACAGTCGCAAGCGCGGGACATCTGTGTTGCGAAGAATTGCTTTGATAAGTTCGGCGAGATGCGAATCGAATTCATAACCCCACGAGCCGAGATGGACGCCGGTGAGAACGATCTCTTTCGCGCCGCCGTCGAGCGCGAATTGAATATCTTGGATCACATCGGCGACGGTTCGGCTCCGCGCTTCGCCGCGCGCGACAGTGGTGATGCAAAACGTGCATTGATTATTGCAACCGTCCTGCACTTTGATGAAGGCGCGCGTGCGGCGATGCAGACCGGGGAGCGGGATGCGAGTGAGAGGTTCAAGGTCGAAAGGAGGAAGGGTGAAGGATGAATGATGAAGGTTTAATGATTGGGAGACAAGATGATCTTTTTCTGTGTTGGGGACGACGCGGGTAACGCTTGGAAGTTTCAACGTTTCATTCGGTTGCAGCGTCGTCCAACAACCCGTCGCGACAATGTCATTCACGCCCGCGCGAGCGATCTGGCGGATCTTGCCGCGCGAAACGGAGACGGCGTCGCTCGTCACCGCGCAGGTGTTGACGACTGCCATCTCAGCCAGTTCAGCAGACGCGACGATCTCATGCCCTGCCGCGCGGAATCCACGCGCCATATTTTCGATCTCCGCCTGGTTGAGCCTGCATCCGATGGTATCGAGGTAGATCTTCATGATTTTTCCGTCATTGCGAGTGGCGCTTCAGCGCCATGAAGCAATCTCCCTCAACGGATCGGGGATTGCTTCGTCGCTCACTATCGTTCGCTCCTCGCAATGACATATCACTCAAGGTTGCATCACCACAAAATTATCGAACAACACGTCCACACCGGATTGGGTGAAGGAGCCAGCCAGCAAGCCCACATCTCCGCTCGTGAGATCAGAATCCTTTGCGCCGGCGATCAGGTTGTAGTTGATGTAGAACGTCAGCGAATCTCCGATGCAATCGGCGCGGAGATGGTTGAGGGAATCTACCTGAATGATCTCGGAGGCTTGCATTTCGCTCTGACCGAGCAAGGTGGTCTTGCCTCCGATGAATTTGCCGATGGTATAGAAGCCATCGTTCGAGATGATGAAGAAATAATAATTGCCGTTTTGGTAGCGGCACATCACGCCGGCGCGATTCTCCTCGGGCCCGTTGAGTTTTGTCACATCCGTTTCGATGCGCGCATCGCGCAAATCCATTTCAGGCGTGGACCAGAAATTCATCTGCGGCTGGAGGATCAACATACGGTATCCGCCTTGATCGTAATCCATGATGCCCACGTCATTGGCGAGGCGATCCCATCCGCTGGTGTTGTTCTCGAATTCATCTTGCAAGAGGACGGCGCCGGAAGGAGGCAGAGGGGTTACGGCGGTTGGCGCGGGAGCGCACGCGCTGAGAAGAAAGAAGAAAGAAGAAAGGAGAAGAAGGAGTTTTTTCACGAGCGTGATTTTATCATGATGAGTTATGGCGAAAGTTGTTTCAACAGGTCATCCGCTTGAACATTCCCAAGATCGCGCGCGTGGATCAAATTCTCGAACGCGCGCGGCTGGTCGCCTGTCTGCAAATACAAAAAACCCAAATGAAAATAAACGGACGCGTTTTGCGAGTCAACTTTCAGCGCGTCCAAAAGGATCCGTTCGGCTTCGAGGTAACGCCCAGCGAGCAAAAGAAGCCAGCCCAAGGTGTCTTTGTTTGCCGCGTCGTCAGAAAGCGTCACTGCGCGTTGCGCGGCGGGAATGCCGATGTCGTTTAAGTGAATCCCCTGGCGCGCGCAAAAATCTGCGAGCGCGCGCCAATACGCCGCGTCGCCCGGCGCGAGCAATGTCGCATACTGAAACGACTCCAACGCGAGCACGAGATCGCCGGTCAACGCGTACGCGTCGCCGAGCGAAACAAAACGCGCGGGATTCTGCGGGTCGAGCGTGGCGGCAGATTGGAACTCAGTCAGCGCGTCGCGGTGATTCCCACTGCGCTGGAAATAGATTCCGCGCAAGCCGCGCACGATGGATGAATTGGGATTCAGTTCAAGCGCGCGATTAAGTTCCGCGAGTCCTTCTTGACCATTCTGCTGGTTCGCCTCCCCCAGCCATGCCCACGCCTCGGCATTCGACTCGTCGGCACGCACAGCGGATTCGAATGCGGCGCGCGCCAAGTCCCATTCGTTCACCGAGCCAAGCCCCGCGCCGATGATGACAAACTTCTGCGAAGGCGAATCGCTGATGGAAGCGCGGCTCAAGGCGACGCGAAGAGTCTGCGCGGCCGGACCAAATTGAACGTCGAGTTGAGAAGCGAGGGTTAATTCCGAGGCGGCGCGATCGGAATCGGTGAGGGTCAACAAAAGCCCAAGTCCGTAATGAGTCGCCGCATCCGCTGGTTGATTCGTAACGTACGTTTGCAAATATTCTGCGGCGCCGGCATAATCGCCCTGCTCTTGTTTTACGCGGGCAAGCCTCGAATAAATGCTGAACGAAAAAATTTTTTGGTGGAGGGCGCGATTCCAGATCTCAACCGCGCGCGTTGGGTCATCGTTCAAATAGTTGACGTCGCCCCACGCCGCCCAGCCTTCGGGTGAAAGCGAGTTTTTCTCGGATGCAGTCCGGTACATCTCATCGGCAGATGGATATTCTTTGGCGTGATAATACGCGTGCCCGGCGAGTTCATACAGATCGGCGCGCCACGGGAGGCGTTGCGCGGCTCGCAGATAATGTTCCGCGATCTCGACGTAGGATTCGGCCGACGCGGCTTGCTTCAACTCCGAATAGCCGCTCAGGATGACCGGCGCGGCAAGCGCGAGCAGAAGCAACAGGAAGATGGCGGCGAAACGCAAGGGACCACGCGGCATAGAATCAATTATAGCCGTTCGGCGCGAGCCAAATCTCCATGTACTTGCAACAATGTTATGCGACAGAAATTCTCAAGTGGAATATAATCACAGGCGACATGGGCGCCACTCTGAACCAAATTTTCAACGTCCTTACCGAACCTGCGGGAAGTTTAATCTACCATCTCATCATCGTCTTCTCGATCGCGGGCGCGTTCCAGGCGGGATTCTTCCACTGGCGCACGAGTGAATTTCCGCAAACGCGGCGGATGTTGTTCGGGCTTGGACTGCTCCTCGTGGCAAAATTTGCCATCTTCCTTCTGAGCGTTTTTGGAAGCGGCGGATTGCTCAACCTACCGGTGATCTTGCCGCCATTGGAACGGGCGCTCACGCTCTTCTCGCTCTTATGGATGCTCTGGCTGTGGAACTTCCCGGAGCCCAGCCGCGCCGCCGACGCCGCCACCGGACTGTTGAGCCTGCTCATCTTTGCCGGGCTCGCCCTCTCGCTTGTGGATTACGCTCAACAACCGGGGCTTCCTCCTTACAATCCCACGATGAACGACGGCATCTGGCAACTGGCAAGCATCGCGGTTGCCGTCTTTGGTTTGTTCCTGCTTGTGTTACGCCGCCCGAACGGATGGGGCTATGGTTTGGCGGTGTTCACACTCGCTTTCACCGGTCATTTAGTGCACATGATCCTCGGCCGCGTCGATGGGAATTTCCCCGGCGCGGTGAGGCTGGCATATCTCGCGGCTTTCCCATTGTTGATGACGTTGCCCCAGCGATTCCCCGCGCCGGTAACAGGAAACACTTCGATCAAACAACACGCGCCGGTAGACGAACGCCGGCGTTACAGCACCGACCCGAAGACCTTCCATGCGTTGTTAGGGCTGGCGGGCGAATCGAGCGCGGACAAGTTGAGCGAGGCGATCACGCGCGCCACCGCGCAGACCATGCTCGCCGACCTGTGTTTTTTGATCTATCTCACCGATAACAAGAACCAGATCCAGATCGCCAGCGGATATGACTTGATCCGCGAGGAGATTTTGGAAGGCGGCAGTTTGAACAAGAGCATGATTCCCATGCTCACCAATTCGCTCCAACGCGGACGCGCGATGCGGCTCCCCTCCAGCAGTACCTCCGCCGACATCAAAGGGCTGAGCGACCTGCTTGGGCTGGCTAGCCCCGGTCACATTTTGAGCGTGCCGATCATCACACCGGAAAAAGATACGCTCGGCGGCGTGTTATTGCTTTCGCCGTATTCGAACCGCTTGTGGAGCGCGGAAGACCAGGCATTCCTCTCGAACATCGCGGTCTCGCTCGTGCCTATCATCCAGCGCGGACAGAAGATGACCTCGCTCGAACAACGAGGCGAACAGACACGTCAAGCCCTCGATGTGGCGCAGGAACGCATCGGCGATCTCGAACGGCAGAACCAAGATTTGTTGAAACAGATCGACGCCGTGCGAGCCGACGCGCAGGAAGGTCTATCGCAAGCGGAAAGTCTCGCCGAGATGACGCGCATGCAGGATGAAGCGCAAAAAGCCATCGAACGACTCAAAAAAGAAAACGATGACCTGCGCGGAGGCAAAGGGAAATCTTCTGCCCCGTCCGGTCAAATGGAAAGCGAAATGCGGATGACTCTCGAAGAAGTTGCCCGCTTGCAAAACCAACTGGCAAACGCCAACATGCGCATGGTGGAACTCGAAAAAGGAACAGCCTCCACGCGCTCGGCAGAACAAGCGGAAGTGGTCACTTCGATCTCGCAGGAGTTGCGCCAGCCGATGTCCTCCATCGTTGGGTACACCGATTTGCTGTTAGGCGAATCGGTTGGAATCCTCGGCGCATTGCAGCGCAAATTCGTCGAGCGCATCCGCTCCTCCACCGAGCGCATCGGCAACCTCGTGGAAGACCTCATCCAAGTGACCGCGCTTGAAACCGGGCTGAACGATCTCAAGCCCGAAGCGGTGGACTTGAATCTCATCATTGACAACGCCATGTCGTACACGAGCAGTCAGGTGCGCGAGAAAAATATTTCGCTTCACCTCGACCTGCCGAAGAACATGTCGCCCATCCATGCCGACCGCGAGGCATTGCAACAGATCCTGATCCACCTCCTGCAAAATGCGGGAGCCGCCTCCCCCGTCGAAGGAACCGTGCATTTGCGCGTCCAGACGCGTTCGGAACAGGGCAATGATTACGTGCTGATCCAAGTAGCCGATTCGGGCGGAGGCATCCCTGCCGAAGATGTGGGACGCGTCTTCACCCGCCTCTATCGCGCCGACAATGTGTTGATCCAAGGCGTCGGCGATACCGGCGTCGGGCTGTCCATCGCAAAGACTTTGACCGAGGCGCAAAAAGGACGCATCTGGGTCGAGACGCAAGCCGGCGTCGGCTCGACGTTCAGCGTGCTGTTGCCCATTGCGCGAAACATCCCGATGCGCGCCGCGGAGCTCTAAGTCATGCAAGTCCTAAAGCAAATTGGGGGCGGATTGATCGTCGCCATCCTTTCCATTATTTTTGTCATCGGGGGCATCTCGCTGGCGATCGCCGAATCCGAGTCGCCCCCGCCTCCCGCTCAGATCACAGCCATCGTCCCTGTTACCCCAACGGCGCAACTGATCCTTCTCACGCCCACGCTTCCATCCACAGCCACACAGTTCATCCCATTCACAGAAACATCCACAGCAACACTCGCTGTCGTCCCCACCTCCACACAACAATTCGTTTGCGCGCATCCGAGCGGATGGTATCAAGTCGCCGTCGGCGTGAACGAAACGATCTACATGCTCGCGCAACGATACAAAACCAGCGAAGACGCGTTGAAGAACGGCAACTGTCTTCCCTCGTATGAAATTCGGGCGGGCAGTTCGTTGTACGTGCCGCCCATCGCCGCCACTGTGCCGCCCATCGTATGCGGTCCGCCATATTCATGGATCCAAGGATACGTTGTACAGCCGGGCGATAATCTATACCAAATCTCGTTGCGATATCGAACGACCGTCCAACAGTTGCAATCGGCAAACTGCATGGGATCGTCCATCCTCATTTACAGCGGACAACGCATGTGGGTCCCGAATGTGCCGACCAGCACGCCCCTACTCGGCACAACACTGGTGTTCCCATCTTCGACGGCTTCATTTACCCTTACATCGCCGGCGCCCACGCTAACCTCATGGCCCACCGCCACAACACAATTCATCCCAACAGCCTCGCCTTCGCCGGTGCCGCCCTCCGCCACGAACACCTCGGCGCCCGCAAACACACCCACACCATCGCTCACGCCGTTCCCGACCCCATGAAAAGAATTTTTCAATTCCTCATCATCGCAAGCGTTTTGCTTGCCGGATGTGGAACCAACACGCCAACACAATCCCCATCTTTATTTGCGCTCGTGACGATCGCGCCAAACGCCTCGCCGACCCCGACTCCGTTTCAACCGGTCCCTTGGACTCAAACCGCCTCGCTTCTTTCTCAACTTGCGGCTGATTCACCCGCGTCAACCGCTACGCCCTTCGAGTCGATCCCCGCGCCCACGCAGACAGCCCTTCCGACGTTTGACGCGAACTTCCTCATCAACACCGTCGCGCCGGCGCCAACGATTGACAGTCAAGTCCTCAACAATGGACAGGACACCGTCAACTTTTTGCTCATCGGCTCCGACCGCAGGTCAACTGCCGGCTCCACGCGCACCGATACGATGGTCGTCGCCATCCTGCGCCCCAACGAGGGACAAGTCTCGCTCATTTCCATTCCGCGCGATCTATGGGTTTCGATCCCCGGCTACGAGAACAATCGCATCAACACAGCCTACCAAGTGGGCATCACCACCGGCTACCCCGGCGGCGGACCGGCATTGCTCAAAGAGACCATTCAATACAATCTCGGCATCCGCATTGACCATGTCGCCATGGTAGATTTTGACGGCTTCCGCAAAATTGTAGACACCCTCGGCGGCGTGGATGTGCCAGTCTCATGCTCGTACACCGATTGGAAATTGATTGACCCAAGTTACAACCCCGAAGTTGAAGCCAATTGGTTTCTATACACGGTCAACCCCGGCGTCATTCACATGGACGGCGACCTGGCGCTTTGGTACGCCCGCTCGCGCCAAAAATCCAGCGACTTCGACAGAGGGCGCCGGCAGCAAGAAGTGTTGCGCGCGTTGTTCACCCAAGCCCTGCAAGCCGGGACGTTAACTCGCGTTCCTGAACTCTACAACGACTTGAAAGACTCCGTTGAAACCGACCTGGGACTCGGTGACATCCTGAAACTTTCCGTCTACGCGCCAAAGATGACGAATGCAGACATCCGCAGTTACTACATCCGCCCGCCCATCGTCAGCTCGTGGATCACCGACGGCGGAGCGTATGTTTTATCTCCCAATCAAGAGTTGCTCCAGCAAATGTTAGCCGAAGCGTTGTCCCCATCCGCAAAAACTGTCGAGCGGCAGGCAATCGTCATTGACGTGATGAACGGCACATCCATCCCCGGCTACGAAACGCTCGCCGCGACCCGTCTCAACTACGCGGGCTACGAGACTCGCATCATCCCCTCCGAACGGCAGGACTACGCCTACTCCGTGTTGATTGATAAAACCATCGTGCAAGACCGCAACTTCAGCAATCCTATCCTAGCCGTGATGGGATTGTTACCCAGCAGTCTAATTTCCGCGCCTGACCCGAACAGTTCCTCGCATTATTTGTTGATCCTTGGAAACGACTATCAGCCGTGTTTCAGTCCCGAGCAGATGACGCAGTGAGTACGGTATACTTAAGTGAGTGAAATATGACTATCCATAGCATTCCTCAAATCGGCAGTGTCCTACGAAACGCCGTCACTTTCAATTTCAAGAATTCCTCCGAGGTCATTATGAACGCGGATTCCCTGCTGACTCAGATCGAGCAGTTATTCGATTTGCTCGACTCTCGCAAAGTGGATTATGTGCTGGTCGGCGGTATCGCCCTGCTCACCTACGTTGAGGGACGCAACACGCAAGATATTGACCTCATCATGGCTCTGCCATCGCTTTCAAAATTTCCCGAGATCAAAATTGACAATCAGGATATGTACTTCGCTCGCGGAAAGTTCGGCGAACTGCAAATTGACATTCTCCTCACGAAAAATCCGCTTTTTGCAATCGTGGAGAAAAGCTACACAACGACGAAACAATTCTTGGATCGGACGATCAGATGCGCGACCGTCGAAGGGTTGATCTTGTTGAAACTATTCGCGCTTCCCTCCTTGTATCGCCAAGGGAGTTTCGAGCGTGTTGGAATCTACGAAAACGATATTGCCACCTTGATACATGCTTTCAGTCCTTCGATAGAACCGCTTTTCACGGAACTCAGCAATTACCTCAACGAAACCGACATGGCAGAAGCTCGCAAGATCATGCTGGATATCGAGTCGCGCATTCAGCGGTTTCGGAAGGCAAACAAATAACTCACCGTGAATTCCCTCTCCTATAAGGACAGGGCTAATTAAAGAGGAGATTTCATCATGAGCGACAAAAAGGCAATATTCCCCGCAGGGACAAACTCAGCGGCACCCTATTCACCGGGCATCATCAACGGAGGCTTCCTCTTCATCGCCGGTCAAGTCGGGCGCGGACCGGATGGAGTCATCGGCGCGACCATCGAAGAGCAGACGCGACTCGTGCTTGAAAATATCCGCAATGTGTTGAATGCCGCAGGCTGTGATTTCAAGGATGTGGTCAAAGCGACCGTGTACATCACCAAGCAGGAATTCATTCACGCATACAACCCCATCTACATGGAATATTTCCCCGAGCCGCGTCCCGCCCGCGCCACCGTGGTCGCCGCGCTGGTGGATGACAAATTCCTGATCGAGATCGAAGCGATAGCGAAATTGCCGTTGTAAGGGCGACGGGCCCGTCGCCCTTACAAATTTCACCCTCCCGCAATTTTGACTTTGTATCCCAACTTCGACAGCAACGCCGCGATCTTCTCGCGGTGTTCGCCTTGGATTTCGATCACCCCATCTTTGACCGTCCCGCCTGTGCCACACTCCTGCTTAAGTCTCTTCGCCAGCGACTTCATCTCCTCCGCCGAAAGCACAAGATTCTTCACCAACGTCACCGTCCTGCCGCCCCGTCCCGCCGATTCGCGGTGGAGGTAGATGGTTTGTTGCTGAGGAGGTAACGACTCCCCTTTCCCTTTGGGGGAGGGCTTGGGTGATGGCGATTTTCGCAAGTCGCCTTGCTCTGATGACCAGACGGTTTTGCTGTTAGACATAATTGCTTGAGATTTTATTATAAGCATGGCGAATCATCAAACCTCCCGTTGACACCTCCTCCTTTCCCGGCTAAACTACACGAAGAACAGGAGATTTCATGCCTGAGAAACTTGCCTCACATCTAAACCAAAACACGCCGCTCGTCACCGCAATCAACTCGTGGGAGAGATACCTCGCCGACCAGGGACGCTCGCCGAACACGATCAAAGCCTTCCTTTCGGATGTGCGTTTGCTCACCACATTCCTGCCCGAAAACGTGACCATTGGCAAAGTCACTACCAAGGACCTCAACCGCTATTTCGAATGGATGGAAAAAGAGCGCGACGTACCGTGCAGCCCGAAAACACTCGCCCGACGCATCACTGCCGCCAAGTCGCTGTTCCGCTGGCTTCACAAGTTCGGCGCGCTGGTCGTTGACCCCGCCGAAAAGGTCGCGCAACGCTCCGCCATCAGCCCCATCCCCACCGTGTTGACTCCGAAAGAGTACGACGAGGTTCTCCTCGCCGCAGATCGTCACCGCCGCGACACAAAGCCCGACGCGCGTCCGTATGCGTTGGTGTATTTGTTATTGTCAACAGGGATCAAAAAGAGCGAGACTCTTGGAATCAAACTTGAACATCTTGAATTGGATTCGCCCAACGGACCGCAAGTCTTCATCAAATACGCGACGCCGACGAATCGTTACAAGGAAAGGAAGCTGGTCCTCCCTAGCGATTGGATTCCCGCTTACGAGGAATACGCCGCGCAGTACCAACCCGACGACAAACTCTTCCCCTGGTCACAGCGACGGTTGGAATATTTGCTCGAAGATGTGGGCAAGGATGCGGGACTCACCAAACATCTCTCCTTCGACATGTGCCGCTGGACGTGCGCGCTCAACGATTTCCGCGCCGGCGAAGAGCCCGACAAAATCCGCCAGAAACTCGGCGTGTCGAAGATCCAATGGCGGGAATTGTTCATTAAGTTGCAAAAGTTGGCGGGAAATAAATAACCTTCCGCGCTGAGCGGAGAGCGAGCGCTTGTCTCGCTCGTAGTCGAAGCGGGGAGGATGGATACCCTTCAGCAATCAACAGTTACCATTTCGAGCCGCTTTGCTTACAGCGCTTCGACTTCCACTTCGCCTTCGCTCAGTGTCCGCTCAGCGCGAGATTAGATTAGCCGCGTGTCAACGAAAAATACAACGCCTGCCGCGTGGACTCGGTAATGCGGAACGGATGCGCCGGGCGATAACCCGGTACCCACACAACGCGCTCGCCTTTGCACAAGAGGGGCCAGCGGTCGCGCGCGCGCTGAGGCAATTTCACATTGATAAAGAAATCGGATAATTTCGTCTCGTGACCGTCCATACCGAGCGGCTCGAAGCGGTCGCCATCCTGCCGCGCGCGGAGTTCAAGCGAGTTGGACAGTTCCTGCGCATCCAGCCACACTTGAAAGGGATCTTCGTTCGATCTTGCCTCTTCCATCGCAAGCGAGGCAATGTTCCAGCGCTCGCAATTTAATTTCCAGCCGCCCGATAGTTCCACCTGGTCGGGAATGTTCAACGAGATCACCAACTTTTCTTCAGGGAGTTGAGGCCAACGCTCGACCGGTAACGTGATATGACCCGCCACCACGTAGATCAATGGACCTTCGCGCAGTAAATGCAGACCTTTCGTCAAGTCCATGCGCGTGGGATGTTCCGGGTCGGCGACAAAATTTGTAGCGCGTTCAAGCGTGGCGAAGCCCGCGTCGAGGTTGTCGGGGTGGAGTCGCTCCATGGCGCGGCGAATCAGGTTCCTTTGGAGTCCGAGGCGATGCCGGGTCAGCGTGGAAAGGTCGAAGGCGATGAATCCCTTGCTCTCTTGCGTGACGACCTCCTTCCACGCGTCATCCAACATGTGCGCAACGATCTCGTGATCGCCAGCCAGCGAACGCGACGCGCGCCAGACCGCCTCGCGGAAACGCGGATTGTACGACTCAAGCGTGGGGATGAGCAGGTGACGCAAACGGTTGCGGAAAAAGTCGAGCGAGGCGTTGCTGGGATCATGGCGCGGACGAAGCCCGTTCGCCGCGCAATAAACGATGGTCTCCTCGCGCCACACATCGAGCAGCGGACGCACGATGGGAATTTCAGGATCAAACGCGTGGATGATCGTGCGATGCGTCATCCCCTTGAGACCCGTCAGCCCCGCGCCGCGCAGGAAGTGCATCAACACAGTTTCCACTTGATCGTCGGCGGTGTGACCGACCGCCACGGCTTGCGCGTTGAATTTGCGCGCCTGTTCCATGAGGAAGCGATAACGCATCTCGCGCGCGGCTTCTTCGATGGACATCTTTTCCGCGTCGGCATATTCGCGCACGTCGCCTTTTCCGACAACCCATTTGAGATTCAATCGCCCGGCGGTCTGCTCGACGGTGTTCGCGTCCGCATCCGAGTCGGGGCGCAGTTTGTGGTTGAAGTGCGCGACGATGATTCGATAACCCGCTTTGCGAAGCACGTTCATTAAACACAAACTATCGGGTCCGCCGGAGACGCCCGCGATGATGGGTTTGTCTTTATTCAATCCGCATTGTTCGCGGAGGGTGGATTCGATATGATCGAGCATGATTATTCATAAACCTGACAGGTCTTATTGAGTCTGTTGTCAGTTAAGACTAACGTCCACGCGCGCATTGATGTAGAACGAGTCACGCTGGAGACCTGTCAGGTTTTTTAGATTTGATACAACTCCACTAACACTCCCGAAGCGCTTTCGGGGTGGATGAATGCATATTTTTTACCATCAGACGCTGTTCGCGGTTCTTCGTTGATGAGGCGAACACCTTTTGCTTTGAGTTGTTCCATCATCGCAACGATGTCGTCCACCTCCAAACAAACGTGATGCATACCGGGTCCGCGCTTGGCGAGATATTTCGCAATGCCCGAATCGTCCGAAGTCGGGCGAACCAGTTCCACTTCCGAGTCTTGAAGCGGAAGGAACGCCACCTGCGACTTCTCCGCAGGCACATCGCGCAGTTCGCGCAGTTCCATCCCCAGCGCGTCGCGCCAGAACGACAGGGCTTTGTCCATGTCATCCACAACAACGGCGACGTGGTTGATCTGTTTTACATGAGGCATTGTATCTCCAAAAAAACATTGAACCGCTAAGCGCGCGAAGGCTTGCACTGAGTTTTATCGAAGTGTCGCTAAAAAACCTCTTAAAAATCTTCGCGTTCTTTGCGCTCTTCGCGGTTAATTTCTCTGTGGTAAAAACTTAAGTCTCATTATATCCGCTTGCCAGAGAATCAGAGAACGATTAAGATAGAGGCATGCCCGCCCTCCCTTTCAACGCGCGACGCGTCGCAACGATCATCGGCATCATCGCGCTGGTGTTCATTGTGTTAGAGTTCAACCGCCGCCTCGAGGAACTCAAACTGCTCGACAAGCAGTACGAACTCGTGCAAGCGCAAGCCACGCAAGCCGTGCAAACGCAGATGGCATTGAAGACGCAGGTCGCATACGCCGGCTCAGACTCGGCAGTGGAGGAATGGGCGCGCACCGATGGTCACTACATTCAGGAGGGCGATCTGCCGGTCGTGCCGCTGGGTCAGCCGGGCGTCGCGCCTGTCCAATTGAGCACACCCGTGCCAACCGCAACGCCGATGACGAACATGCAGATCTGGTGGGACTTGTTCTTTGGCGAACACTGATCCATTTTGGATGACAAACCGACTCTCGCTCTTCCCCGAATCGACTCGCGTTCGCGGCGACTCGCTCTTCATTGCGGGACATTCCCTCGCCTCTCTCGCGGATGGACACCTGACTCCGCTTTACGTATATGATCGCGCCACCCTCGACCTCGCCGTAGCGGAATATCAATCCGCGTTGCAAGCGTATTATCCGGGCGAGTCGCGCATCACCTACGCGGGCAAAGCCTTCCTCTGCAAAGCCATCGCCGCGTGGACTCAACTCCACGGCTTGATGGTGGATTGCACCGGCGAAGGCGAGATCGGGATCGCAGTCGCGGGCGGCGTGCCGCGCGAGAAAATTCTCGTGCATGGGGTAAACAAATCTGGCGCGGACTTGAAGTCCGCGTTCCAACATGCGGGGACAATCGTTGTGGACAACTTAATGGAACTCAAAAATGTTCATGTCATTCTGAGCGAAGCGAAGAATCTTCTCCCTGTTGCGCGAGACTCTTCGGTCGCCCCTACAGGGCTCCCTCAGAGTGACATGTCCTTGTGGCTCCGCCTCCTCCCCGGCGTCGCCGTCTCAACTCACCATTCACACACACAAACAGGACAACACGACAGCAAATTTGGCATGACGCGCGAAGAGATCATGCAAGCAGCGCAAATAGGCAAATCAGCAAATCTTCCAATCAATGGAATCCACTTCCACCAAGGCTCCAACTTCCGCGACCCTGAGCCGTTGATCCCCGCGATTGACCTCGCTCTCGACATCGCCAAAGAGATCGGCTTCAGCGACGAGTGGCATTTTTGTCCCGGCGGCGGATGGGGTGTGGCGTATCACGAAGATGAACTGCCAAACCCGTCCATTGAAAGTTATGTGCGCGGAATTGCCGAAGCGGTCGTCGAAGGCTGCAAACAGCGCGGACTCGACCTCCCCGTTTTGCATCTCGAACCCGGTCGTAGTCTCGTGGCGCGCGCGGGCGTGGCGATCTATCGCGTCGGCGCGATCAAACAGCGCGGCGACAAAGTTTGGATACTCACCGACGGCGGCATGGCGGATAATCCGCGCTTTGCATTGTATGGCGCGAGGTATTCCTGTTTGCCCGTCGAAGGACTCAATCGAGAAGTCAATGCGAAGGTTTCGATCGCGGGACCTTATTGCGAATCGGGCGATGTGGTCATCGAAGATCTGTCCATGCCCGAGTTGAAAGAAGGCGAGCTGATCGCCATCCCTGTGGCGGGCGCATATCACTTGAGCATGTCGTCCAATTACAACGGCGCGCGCCGCCCGGAAGTGTTGATGTTGGAAGAGGGAAAGGCGGAAGTGATCTTGAGGAGAGAGACGGTGGATGATTTAATGAAAAGCCATCTGCCTTTACAAGAAAGAGCGCAAGGCTGACGAAGAAGTCCGCTGTAACTTTCCATCGGAGGGGCGCGCCCGGAACGCGCCAAAAGAGGGGTATAAATTGACCAGGCTGAATCAGCATCCCTGAGTCTGAAGCGGGTTTTCATTCCGCATTGGATTTTCATGCGCGGAGAATCGTTGTGACGTTCCCTCAAATTTTTGTCCTGCTTGTTTTGATCGTCCCGCTCTCGTTGGTTTTTCTGAACCGCCTGCGTGAGGATGTTGCCGCTTTGCTGATGGCGGTCTCGCTGGGCGTGGCTCAGTATTTCGGCGTCGGTGTGGTGGGACCGCCGGACACGCCGGAGGCGGCGCACAAAGCGCTGACCGGATTCGGAACGCCGGAAGTGGTCGCGCTGCTGGCGTTGTTCGTGATCACGGCGTGTCTCGATAAATACGGCGTGACGCGCTGGATCGCAAAAAAAATTCTTTCGCTGGGCGGGCAATCGGAGGCGAGGCTGATCGGCTTATTCGCTTTTACAGCCGCGTTCTTATCCATGTTCATGAATACGCTGGCGGCGGGCGCGTTGCTGTTGCCGAGCGCGTTGCGCGCATCGCATCGCACCGGCGTGAAGCCGAGCAAACTTCTGATCCCCATCGCGTACGGCACAATGCTGGGCGGCGCGGCGACGTATCTCACCACGGCAAATATCATCGTCAGCGGATTATTGCGGCTGGCGGAACCCTCGCAGAAGCCGCTGGTCCTTTTAGACTTCGTTCCAACGGGCGGCTTTGTCGCCATCGCCGGCCTGCTCTTTCTGACGATCTTCGGCAGGCGCTTTCTGCCCGACCGCGAACCTCCGACAGTGAGAATGGAGCCGACCAGCGATGAGTTGACCAAAACATTTCAGATCGTAGATCGCACCTGGGAGGCGGAGGTCATGCCGGAATCAGCCATCGTGAACAAGCCGTTGAATGAAACGCGCATCGGCGAAAGTTTGGGCATGGCTGTGCTGGGAATCCGCCGCGGCAATCACTTTTTTCCCGCGAACGAAGTTGCCAACAAGATCCAAGCCGGGGATGTGTTGCTGATCATCGGGCGCGAGGAGCGCGCGTTACAACTGGATGAGTCGGGTCTACGCGTGTACCGCGCCACGCAGGCGTTATCCGATCTGTTGCGCGACGCGGTCTTTGTGGAGGTGATCCTGCCGCCTCGTTCCAACATGGAAGGGCGGACTCTGCGCCAGGTGGAGTTTCGCAATCGGTATGGCTTTACAGCGGTCGCGCTCTGGCGCGGACAACGCAGTTACCGCACGGACGTCGCTTCGATTGACCTGCGTTCCGGCGACGCTCTTCTATTGATGGGACAACCTGAGCGACTCTCCGAACTTAGGAATCAACATGATTTTGTTTTCGTGGAGGCGGCAACTAACGGCGACGAATTGGACGCTCCCAAAGTGATGCTGACGCTGGCGATCTCCATCGGCGCGTTGATCGCCTTGTTCGCCGGCATGCCCATCGAGATCGCCATGCTTGCCGCCGCTGTGTTGATTCTGCTGGCTGGGTTGATGAAACCGGATGAAATCTACCGGGTGGTCAAATGGCGCGCCATTTTCCTGATCGCCGGCACGATCTCGATCAGTTACGCGATGGTGCAGACTGATCTGGCAAGGCTATTCGGGAACGAGATCATCCATTTGATCGAACCCCTGGGCGCGATGGGACTCGTCGCGGGCGCGTATGTGTTGAGCGCCGCGTTGACGCAGGTGATGGGCGGGCAGATTTCCCCATTGGTCATTGCGCCGATCACCATCAGCGCCGCGATCCAGTTGGGCGTAAATCCACAAGCCGTCGCCCTTGTCACTGCGATTGCCGGTTCGATCTCGTTCATCACGCCGCTCTCGCACCCGGTCAATATCATTATGATCGCGCCAGCCAATTACACTTTCCACGATTTCATAAAAAGCGGCTGGGCATTGACCATCGTCTGCTTCATCGCGCTGATGATCGCCGTGCCGTTGTTTTGGAAACTCTAATATTTGAGACAGGATGGATGCGCTATGGCTGCCAAATCTTCAAAAAGAACGACAACCAAAAAAACGAAAGTCGAAGAACCGGTCTGGACGTACCGCGGCTACCAACTCAAAAGCGGCGAGTTCGTCACCGCGATGGTGCATCTCTTCCGCGCGGAGATCCAACGCGCGAACGTCTGGCGTCAACGGCTCGATACCACCACAAATTGGGCGGTGGTCGCCACGGGCGCAACGCTGTCCATTTCGTTCAGCCAGCCGAACGTCCATCACGGGGTCATCATCCTCAATACGCTGCTAGTCACATGGTTTCTGTTCATGGAAGCGCGGCGGTATCGTTATTATGAGTTATGGAGTTATCGCGTCCGCCTGATGGAAACGGATTTCTACGCCGCGATGCTTGTGCCGCCGTTCCATCCGTCCCCGGAGTGGGCGGAAAGTCTCGCGGAAAATTTGCTTACGCCTCGTTTCCCCATTTCGATGTGTGAGGCGTTCGGTCGCCGCTTGCGCCGCAACTATCTTTGGATCTATCTGATCCTTTTCGTTTCGTGGATGGGCAAGAGTTATCTCTTTCCGGAGCCGGCATTGAATCTGCAAGAATTTATGGCGAGAGGAGCGGTCGGTCCGATCCCCGGGGAGGCAGTGATCGCATTAGGCATCGCATATCACCTGTTTCTAGTGTTGGTCGCCATTGCCACGGTCACCATGACCCGCTCCAGCGGCGAAGTGCTTCCACGTTTTGGCGAAGAATTGACAACTGCCCCGCCCTCCGCGCAGGGTAAGCCGCAAGGTTTTCGCGCGTTTCTCTCGCCGCGTCAACGCCGCAGACAGTTGCTCGCGCTCGTCATCACGAACAGCCCTGAAGCGGTCTCGAAAAGTATCATTGCAAGCCTCGGGCGCGGCGTGACCGCCATGCAAGGCAAAGGAATGTACACTGGGAACGAACGTTCCATTTTAATTTGCGCGCTGACAGTGACCGAAGTCCACAACTTGAAAGCCGTGGTAGCAAAAGAGGACCCGCAGGCATTCGTCATTGTTTCGCCCGCTCAAGAGATTCTAGGGCGCGGGTTCAATCCGCTGGATGAGAAGTAACCCACCTTATGCAGTTGAACTCGTTTCGCTGTAGTTGCATTACGGCGATGGTAGTACAACTGCCTGCCAACTGCATAATTTGACCGATTCAGCAGGGCGAAATATGTTCCAGCATCCTTTGAGATATCGGATCTTCTAGAATCCTTGTCCTCATTGATTCCACATACTGTCAACACGATAAGCCAAATCATTGGGGTTGAAGTATACCTAGACAGTATTCAAAACATGATTAGAATCTTGGGTCAGTTCAAGAAACCAACCGCGCCACAACCATGTCTATTGCCATTCTCGCCTTACTTGCCCTTGTTGCTGTGATCGCGATCTCCGCCATCAGAACCGATTTGAATACCGGTGTTCTGGCTGTAGCATTGGCTTATATCGTTGGCGTATATTTTGCGGGGTTGAGCGTAAGTGAAGTATCCACCTATCTGCCTGAACAGCTTGTATTGACCCTTGTTGGCATAACGTTGCTGTTTGGGATGGCGCAACAAAATGGCACGTTGGATCGGCTGGCTGGATTCGCCATACGAAGCGCGCGCGGAAACCCAGCCTTGCTTCCGTTCATCTTCTTCTTTCTCACCTTTGTCTTTTCAGCCATTGGTCCGGGCAACATTGCGGCGGTTGCTCTGATCGCGCCGATTGGAATGGTAGTCGCAGTGAACTCAAACATTCGCCCGATCGTGATGGCGATCATGATCTGTACTGGCGCAAATGCGGGCGCGTTTTCACCGGTGGCGCTGACCGGCATCATCAATGTGGGGCTGATGAGCAAGATCGGCATTAATGACCCCTCTACTACATTGCAAATCTTCCTCGTGGTTGCCGCATTGCAATCAGTAAGCGCTCTGGTCGCTTATTTTGTCTTTCGGGGGTTTCGTGTTCAACAGAGTAATGAGGCTGGCACAATCGCTCAACCATCATCACAAGTCCAACCCTTTCATGCACAACATATCATTACCTTGATCGCGATCCTGACATTGGTGATTGGCGTTGTTGTATTCAACGTAGCAGTCGTTGTCGGCGCTTTTGTACTGGCGGGCTTGTTAGCCCTATTCAAAATCGGCGATGTGGAGGTGGGACTTCAACACTTGCCGTGGGGTGTCATATCTCTCGTGGCAGGGATCAGTATTCTCGTCGGTCTGCTCGAAACAACTGGCAGCCTGGATCTGGCAACAAACCTGCTTGCATCCTATGCAACTCCCGGAACTGTGAATGCTGTGCTGGCTTTCATCACAGGCATCGTATCGATCTATAGTAGTTCATCAGGTGTGGTCATGCCAACGTTTATTCCTCTCCTGCCTCGTCTGCTTGAAGCGCTCGGTGGTGGAGATCTCATAGACATGGTTGTCGCGGTCAATGTCGGTTCGCACCTCGTTGACGTGAGCCCCCTATCCACACTTGGGGCATTATGCCTGGCAGCGCTTCCAGAGACTATTGATAAGTCTGTGATCTTTAGGCAATTGTTGTTATGGGGAATTTCGATGTCGGTGGTTGGGGCAGCCCTGGCATTTATTTTTTTAGATTTGCTCTAAGCGCAAGCCTTCAACGCAAGAAACCGAAATAGTAGATCTAAAACCAAAGGACTAAACAAAATCTTTTGTTTAGTCCTTTGGCAGACCACCATATCTTGGGGTTCTGTTTGGGAAAATATCCCGTATTCTTGTAGTGCCGAGGGGGAGATTCGGACTCCCGACCAAGGGCTTATGAGTTAGACACACAATGGGCGATAATTTTTGCCCATATATGTGCGTGAAACTCTGCCTTTTCCAACACTCTTGCCTATATATGGCGGTATTTTTGAGTGATTATCATTTTGATAATCCCCTGCACATGAAAATGCAGGTGAAAGTATCTTAAAACAAGGCGGGGTTTTCGTCAAGAATTCTGTGAAGAAAAATCAATTAGGCAATGTTAAAGTGATACAACTACCTTAGGATCATCTTGATATTTCAAAAGGCGTAATCCTTCGAGACGAAGAGCTTCAGGAAAAAGAGCTTTATAGATATTGCAATTCGGAGATTTGACATCATATCGCCCAGTGGCTCGATATGTTGCCAAAGGACAGCCTCCTGCACACCAGTGTTTCCATTCACAGGTCTTACAACCTTCCTTCTCTTCTACTGAAATATTCTGAATTCCAATCTGGTCTGCCCGAATAATTGCCAAAGGATCAGCAACATGCACGTCGGTAATCGGTTTACGAATATGCATTTGACACTTAGCAATTTGCCCATTCTGATCAAAAACCAAGTAGTTTTGTCCAACACCACAAGTATGTGTGTGCGAAACAGAGAGGTTAGCGCGATCAATGATCCCGCCGAGGAAGGGGCGGCGCGGCAGATTTTCTTCGATGACTTTGAACGCTGCCAGCATCCCATTAATAATTTTCTGTTCATCGAGTCGCATATCTTCTTGCGAAGCGGAGAGCTCATTTTCGCGATAGAAGTTCAGACTGAATGGCAACTCACGTTCCAAAATCCACGCCATGACCTCGTGTAAACCATCAGCCGTGCGACTACTGACTGTCACAGAGATGTTTGGCGTCAAGCCGTGCGATAGCGCCAGTTCAACCGCATCAGCCACATCGGAAAACGAACCGCGCCCGCCTGCGTAGGGGCGATGAGCATCGTGATATGAACCAAGCCCGTCCAAAGAGATCATCATTCTCAAACCGAGCGATTGCAAAGTTTTCACCATCTCGGCCGTAAGCAAAGTACCATTGCTCAAGATCACACCTTCCAAATCAAGTTCATGTTTTCTTGCCAAAGATTGGGCATACTGGTGCAATTCCACAATAAGCGGGAAGCGCAATAATGGTTCGCCACCTGCATATTTTAAATTAACCCGTTTCAAGTTATTGGCAATTGCCGAACGGAAAGTGGCATCAATCGCTGCCCGCCCTGTTTCAGGCAACATATCCTCGCGAACATGGGGAAGATAACAGTATGAACAACGCAGATTACAGCGGTCGGTAATATGTAACCAAGATGTAATAACTTCTGGGGATGATTGGAAGCAATATCCAGCATCTTCGCTCTCCCCGAGTAATAAACCACTATTAATCATCCAATGAATTGCATCCGAATCATCATAAGGCGTGATTTTCCTGCGTTGACGGAAGGATTCCAACAAATTCAACCCCGAAGGGGTCGCCAAGGCCATCCCAGTGTCCTGAGGATTAAACACTAAAATATAATCATCCTTTATTGTTTTGTATTGCAAATCAGAAACGCCAAACATAATATCGTCAGATAGAAGTCTTCTTGTTACGGCAGAAGATTGACCAACGCAGGCACAATCACATTGATCATCTCTATGTTCAGCTTTTGCGTTGTTTGATGTTAAGAAATAAAAATTCATAGTATTCTCCTGCACAACGCTAATTCTGTTCTATTGTTTTCAACAAGCGGTTACACCACTTGACGAGGTCGGGGAGAAGGTCATTTGCCAGGGTCTTGCCATCCCTCCCAGGCATTTTAGTTTTCTTCCATACTTCAATGAACTTCTTGCACCAACGCACTTGCTCATCCTTTGGCAATTTCCCTATCTGCTTCGTCAAATGACCAAAATGCTGTTTATATCGAGCATGTCCATAGCCCGGAAATACCCCCAACCCCTTGAATGCCTCCACATAGCCCTTCAAAGCCGTTGCATAATCCCTCTCTGCCAGAGCGATCGCCGCCCGCTCCATCTTCCATAATGCTTCAAATACCGGGTACTGATAAATGCGCCGGGGATCTTTCTTGTGTCCCTTCAATCCCTCTTCCAGTTCATCCACTGCCCTTCGATAGTATTCCGGAATAGGCTCTCTTTCGTAAAAGACAACTGAATCGTCCGCCAGAAACGCCAGTTCAGTCAGGTTCTCCAACTCCTCCAATGCTTCTTGGGTATTTTGGGCATACCCCAACCCACGCTTGAAATATCCATATGCCTCCTCCAATTTCTCCTGCGCCTGCTTCACTTCTCCCCTTCCAAATGCCATCAACCCAAGGTCATGGGATAGCCGCCCTAAACGTCGGTAGGCTGTATCTCGTTCATCATTCAGTTGATACTTCTCACAAAGATACAGACTCTCCTGGATATCCTTCCGAGCCTTCTCAACATACTCCTGGATCTCAGACTCTTCATGCTCTTTTTCCCACGCATTCCAGGCAAGTCGGCGATACGTCTCACCGCGTGCACAAAGGCATTTTGCCCGCCAGTAATAATCGTTCACTTCTACAAAGTGTTCGTATGCCTGATCGTAATCCTTCAGCGCCTCGTCCATTTCAGTCACGTAACGGCGGTATTCTCCAAGGGTATTGCGGGATAGCCCAACAAAGCGCGTCGCCTGATTCTTCGCCGCAAGAAGTTGAGCCCTGTTTTCTGTGGTTGCATCTCGAAGTCGTTTCTCCGCCACATGCAGGCGTTCTTCTCGAATATCCAATCCCTCTTTCAAATGCCTGTCAACTTCGCCCCATCTCCCCAGGTTCAGATAAGCATATCCAGTATCATTGTGCATGATCCCCTCCAGAGGATCATCCTCCGGTGATGCTTGGAAGGTTTGGATGCCTTTTTCATACCACTTGACTGCCTCATTAAAATCCTGCATCTGACGATGAGCAAAGCCTGTTTCGTAGTAGATCAATGCCAATCGTTCTGGAAAATGCTTCTCACAGATTGTCTGGGCAGGTTCGAGGTACTGCTGAAGCGCTTGTCTAGGCTCTGCCATCCATTTGCAGTTGAACAACCCGATCAAGGCGTCCACCACCCAGTCTTGTCGTTGATTGTCTCCCCCTAGTTCTTTCACTCTCTCCCAATGACCCACAGCCTGTCTGATGTGACTGGCGTTGCGCTCCATCTCTGCGATCTTGCTGTGAATCCGCACCAAGGTCTCGCCTTCGTAGTAATTATTGCTGAGGTATCTCTTGATCTCACCCGGCAGGAGATTGTTAATATTCGCATTCCCTTCCTCCGCCAAAGCAAACCACTGCAGCAAACCCTCATCCCAACTCTGTAGCAGGAAGGTGTAGGACAGCTGCTCAACCCGCAGTACATCTCTCTCGGCTTCTGTCGATCTTTCGATCAACTGGTCATAGTATTCCACAACTGCATCCAGGAGCGCTTGTTTCTTTGCGCCCGAGGTGTCCAAATACCGCCAGATATACTCTCTTACCAGACGAGCCATCTCATCATGTAATTGGAGTGAATGGTGATCACCTGTCTCCTGACGCACCTTGACAAAGAAGTATTGTTCCAGGTTATCAATGACATCTCTTGTAGTTACATTTGGATCGTTCAAACGAATCAACTTCTTCTCTATAAAAAACTTCAGGAAGTCTTCATCAAATCGACGGGTAATATATGCCATGCATAGCAATGTATCGTATACTGGCTGGCTTACCCTTTTACCAGCGCCAGCGTCTAGTTTGCCCGTCTCGGCAAGTTCGCGCACTTGGGCCATCAATTTTTCTTCGAACTTATCTGCTGTAAGTTCTTTGAGACTCTCATCCCCTAGCAACGTGTTCAACCATCGAAACACCATTTCCAAGCGCAATGGGTGCCCATCAGTGATTCGCACAGCCCATTCAAAACTATTTTCGTTCGAAGTATCTCTAGGAAGACCGGCTGCACCAAGAAGTTCGTCAAATAATTCTGGATCTTCTTTTGTAATCTTTGAGAAAAACTCGTCGGCCTCTTTTGTATTGAATCCTTTGATTTCCACCGCCTCAACCAAAGGATTTTCTCTATATCCAGCTACATCATCTTCCTTGTCTTTAGTAATTCGCCCCGCGACAACGCAAATCAGCCCTGGCGCTTGCAGTCCATCTGGTTCGCCCTTGAACAGCCAGTCACTAGCCACCTTATCCAAATTTTCAAAAGTATCAAAGGCAAGCACTAATGGTTGTTTAGCGCAGAAGGCTTTTAGGCATTCATAGAATTTTTCACTGGTATCTGTTTTTCCTCTCACCCAACTGGCAAACGGGCTTGATGCATCTTTCAGTCCAGTAATATCTTCGACAACCTCTTTGACTTTCCACTGAATCCCATCAATATGACGATAGTCCGTGGAAAACAGATCAATAGGTTCGGAAGCAATTAGAATTCCTTGCTCAGACTTTATACTCAACATCTGGTTAAGGAGTTTTGTTTTTCCAATTCCTCCGCCACCCAATAGGAGCAATATGCGTTTTTCGCCATATGGCTCCTTGAGCATTCGCTGGAATAAGCCTAATTCTGTTCCTCGGCCAACAAAAGTTCCATCATTTTCTCTTGGCATTCCCACAGCCTCCTGGTCAATGGACCATCAAGGTCAAAAACACTATTTACGACTTTGAGTGCTTATGTGAAAAACGTTCTTTCTTGAACATCTGTACTTGTTTTACCAATTCTGCATTGGAAAGCGTAAATTGCTCCAGCTCCTTGTCATTGTTAATCTCTCCTTCCAGGCGTTCCAAAGCATTATCTAGTGCTTGCTCATCTTTGATCCAATCTGGATATTCGTTCAACCGTTTTGCTAATAATCCATGCAGATCTAACTGCTCACCAATCTGCTTGAGCGCAGCACTATGATATAACTCTTCCAACACAAAGAGACTGCGATTATCCACCGGCCTCCCCAACCAGTCTTCGTATACTCGCAACGCCGTATCATTGGCATTAATAAACGTGGCTCGATCTAAAACCATAAAGTATTTTTGAACAATGTGCCGTAACCCCGGATCAATTGCATAACCCTTTTCCCAGACTAATAGTTGCGTCCCCTTTAATTTTAATAAAAGGTCGCCGAAATCATCTTGGTTCCAAGACGCAAACAAATCGCCGGCACACCTCTGTAATATTTTGCTTAACATCGTAGAATCGAACAACCGCACCAGCGAAATAAATTTACAGGCAATTCTCAAATCGTTAGATTCTAATTCGCCAAACGCATATTGATTGACAAACAGATCGAAAACCTCTTCCAGCAATTTGGATTCGAAATTCTGAAAATTATCCGTGGTGATCTTTTCACCATGTACCGCAAGCGTATCCAACTTGTGAATAACAATTGAACTAGCGAAGGGATGCCCCCCCGTCAGGGTATATACGTTTTTAAAAAGTTCTGAAACTAAATCGGGCTTTGAACTACTGTACTCAATCTGTTCTTTCACCATCTCAGGCTCAAACACCTTTAACACTTCACTAGTTAAACGACGACGGATTTCAGGTCTCTTCCAGCGCCAAGGGCGACGCGCAGTCCACACTACTACGCAGTGCTTGACTTGAATTAGTGGATTAATGACCCACTCCTCCACCCAATCGATCAGTTCAGTATCTGCATGTTCCGTTTCATCGAAAAATAAAACCACAGGACGAACTCCATCTGTCTTTTCTTGAGATGGCAGGGTATTTATTAGTTTGATAAAAGAAACGACCACATTTCTTAATTCGGTGAGCCAATCAGGACGGCGATATAAGCGAGTTTCTTGATCCATCTCCGAATAAACAGAAACAACCCCCTCGTCTGGCAGGGAGGTGTCTTTATATCCCTTAAGAGTTATATCAAACTCTTTGGTGTTCAAAGTGACTTGTTGTTTTAAATTAGAGACTATTTCTTCAACAAGCGTAATAGGATCACGAAGGTAAGTAACAGTTTTCTCTTCCGATTGTTTGAAATTGGTAATTGACCATGCAGCATGTTTTTTATCTGCCCGATCTGCCAGCATCTTTACCAGCATGGATTTACCGATTCCAGGGCTTCCATACCACTCGAACAAGTTGGATGAAACTGGTCCCTGCCGACGAATACGGTCTAAGACATCGGTGAATTTTGCCAGTTGTTCTTCCCGATCAACCAATTGCTCCACGGACGGCAAAATAACCCGCGGCGTTTCGGGCTCTACATTCGGGACTCCTGTATTCTCTTTCATTTTTCCTCCTTCCGGAAGCGGACAATCAGCCCTGCTTAATACCGAATCAATAATACTCTAGTGCCCTTTTTTCTAGGGTGTCCACATTATATACCTATTTTCAATTCACTACAAAGACTAGAATTACTCCGAAAAATTGCACATTTGTCAAGGAAAAGGCTTGGTAAGCCTCCCCTAAAATAGTACCAGTGAAAAGTAGACAAATCGTGGCAAAAT
>CAYWCN010000042.1:23882-25752 GCA_964456775.1 uncultured Anaerolinea sp. | reverse complement strand
CAGACTGATGTTACGCAGATTGACCCAGATTTGAGTTTTCAGACACGCTCTTAGAAGGAATAAATAGATGTTTCCAGTCCATGATAGATGCGGTCATGAAGTATAAATGCGTTGGGTCGTTAAAGGATGGAAAAGTCACAGTTATTTTCTCCTCGCTCCTTTCGCCGTCCCCGGCGAAAGGCTTTACATGTGAACAGTATGTTGGGTGGGTATCTCGCCGCCGAGGACGGCGGCGAGAGCAATCGTCTCTTCTGCCGAATTGTAAACCAAAAAACGGGACAGCCGAATCAGCTGTCCCGTCGAGGGTGAAGCGGGTTGAGTTATGAATCCGACGGCGGTTTGAAGATCAGAAAGACCGCGTTGATGAGAATGCCCAACACAGCCGCAGTCGCGATGGCGGGCAAACCGTTGGGGAAGACGCCGGGCACGGTCAATGGGATGAAGCCGCCGGGGTATCCGATGTTCCCGCCGATGCCCACGATCATGATGACCGCGCCGATGGCAAGATTGCGCGGGTCGAACATGCTGACCTTATGCTCCTGCATGAGCGCGATGCCCTGCATGCCGATCACGCCGAAGAGGTAGATCGCCAGCCCGCCACTGACCGCCAGCGGAACGGACGCGACAAGCGCCTCCAATTTTCCGACGAAGCCGAGCAAGATCGCGATGACGCCAGCCGCGATCAACGCGGGACCGGAGTAGTTGCGGGTGATCGCCATGAGCGAGTTGTTTTCGCCGTAGTTCGTGCCGGCGGTTGCGCCCATCAGACCGTTCAGAAAATCGCCGACGCCATCGAAGACCAGGTTATAGCCGATGTAATTATCGAGTTTGATCTTTTCGCGTCCCGATTCTTCAGCGAAGCGGTCTACGTAGAGGCTCATTTGATAGAGATGAGCAGTGGACTCGGGGATGGTAGCGATCGCCATGATCGAAATGCTGACGACGGCCGTCAGGAACAAGTCGCCGCTGAATGAAGGGAGCGTGATGTTTGGCACGGAAAACAACGGGGCAGTTCCAATGGCGGCTGTGTTCGCAGAACCCGGGTCCAAGATCATCGAGAAGATGTACCCGAAAATGCCGCCAAGCAAAATGGGAAGCATCCCGATGAAACCTTTGCCCTGCAAATAGACCGAGAGCATGATCGTCACGATCAGAGTAACAAAGGAAACGGTGAAGTTGGCGCTTGCCATTTGTCCCAGCGCGGCGAACGCCAGACCGAAACCAATGATCGCCGCGACCGAGCCGGTGACGATGGGAGGCAGGATCATGTCAAACTTTTCCTTGCCCACGCCTCGGATGATAAAACCGACGAGGATGTTCAACAAGCCCGTCACAACGATGCCAGCCTGCATGGTGCTGATGACCTCGTTTGGAACCGGCACGCCGAACTGCGGCGCCGAGCCGGTCATCGCCGTCACGATGCCGATATACGCGGCAATGTAGGCGAAACTTGAGCCGTAGAAAAGTGGGATGAAATTGCCGATACTGCGCCGCGATAACACCAGCGCGACGATCGTCGAAACTCCCGAAGCGAGCAGGACGGTGCTCACATGGAATCCGCACAACGCGGCAACCAACACCGTCGCGGGGAACATCGTCAACACATGCTGAAAGCCCAGCAAGATGGTCTGCCCCATCGGGGGCGAATCGTTGGGCATGTAACCGATCACATTACTTTTAGCCATTGCATTCTCTCCTTTTGTTTATTGAATCCTTGTCTTATTTGCGTTGCTTGCTCGATTTGCTTGATTTCTTTTTACGATCGCACCTCCAAATAAAAAGTCGCCAGCATCTTACGCGCGGCGACACAAAAAACGGCAGACAGGCTCATGGGCAATGAGCGTGTTCATCGCGGGATCAAAATCCTGCA
>CAYWCN010000042.1:0-23782 GCA_964456775.1 uncultured Anaerolinea sp. | reverse complement strand
GTCACCATCAAAGCGCCGCGCAAAAAAGTGTGGGATTTCCTCACCGACCCGAATCAACTGGGTCAGTGCGTGCCTGGTATTGAGAAAGTGGAAGAGATCGAGAAGCTAAAAAAATATCGCGGCGTTGTTTCGGTGGGGCTGGGTTCCGTCAAAGCAAAATTCAACGGCGATGTAGACATTCTTGAACTGGACGAGCCTAATTTTGCCAAACTCAAAGCCCATGGCAAAGCCACAGGCAGTACAGCCGACGCCATCAGCGAAATGAAAATGTCTGACGCGCCCGACGATTGCACCCTCGTCGAATGGACGGCGGATGTCAGCGTCTCAGGTCAATTGGCGAGTTTGGTCTCGAGGCTCATGGTTCCCGTCTCACAAAAATTGGCGGGCGTGTTTTATGATGAAGTGAAGAAGAGGATCGAGAAAGAATGAATCGTAGGGGCGGGGTCCCCCCTACAAGTTGATATGCGCGATATTCTGGCAAACGTAGACAATTGGATAGACACGGGGGAAACGATTGCGCTCGCCACCGTAGTTCAAACGTGGGGATCATCGCCAAGAAAAATCGGCTCGCACATGGCATTCACCCTCAGCGGAAAGATCACAGGCTCCGTCAGCGGCGGATGCGTGGAGAACGCGGTCATCGAAGCGGGTCTGCAAACGCTGAAAACAAATCATCCGCAACTGTTGCATTTCGGCGTGGCGGACGAAGCGGCATGGAGTGTTGGCTTGGCTTGCGGCGGAAGCATTGACGTTTTCGTCCAGCCGTTGGACGCGCAAGTTTTTCACGAAATAAAAAACATTATCAATAATGAAGAAAGCGCGATTCACGTCACGGTGATACATGGCGCGGATGAATTGCTCGGGGAACAAGTTCTGATTCGAGAGGATCAGATCGGCGCAGGTTCGCTCGGCAACGAAATGGACTCGCGCGTGTTAAGCCTTTCACCAGAAATTTCCGCGCCGCAACAATTGGCTATTAATGAAGCGCGGGTTTTTGCAAACGTCATTCGACCCGCGCCAACACTGGTTATCGTCGGCGGCGTGCATATTGCCATTGCGTTGGCGTCACTAGCAAAAACACTTGGCTATCGAGTTGTTCTCATTGACCCGCGTAGGGCTTGGGGCAACGAGACCCGATTCCCGCATGTGGATAGATTGATTCAAACTTGGGTAGACGACGCGTTTGCACAAATCAAAATAAATTCATCAACCGCCGTCGCTGTTTTGACACATGACCCAAAGATTGACGACCCTGCGATAAAATTGGCGTTGAACAGTTCCGCGTTTTATGTCGGCGCGTTGGGGAGCAAGAACACAAATGCAAAACGAAGAGAAAGATTACTGAGCGACGGCGTGAGCGAATCGCAGATGGACAAGGTCCACGCGCCGATCGGCTTGGACATCGGCGCGCAAAACCCCGAAGAGATCGCGCTAGCCGTCATATCGCAGATTGTACAAACTTTCAGGAAACAGAATCAAGTTGAAGGGAAGAGAGAAGCGCAGAATCTCCAATCTCTAGTCTCCAATCTCTAAATTTCTTATCGAACAGGAGATTGCTTCAGGCGAACAGCATCGCCCTCGCAATGACATAATAAATGAAACCTGCCCCATTTGAATACCACTCTCCCAACACCATCGAAGAAGTCGTGACGTTGAAAAGTCAATACGGCGACGACGCTAAATTTTTGGCGGGCGGACAAAGCCTTGTGCCCGCTATGAATTTCCGCATTGTGCAACCGAGCGTGTTGATCGATCTCAATCGCGCGAACGAGTTGAGTTATATCCGCGAAGACGGGAAAGTAATCCGCGTCGGTTCGATGGCGCGCGAACGACATTTGGAATTCGATGCTTCGATAAAAAAATACGCGCCGCTGTTGCATGAAGCCGTGCCGTCCATCGCGCATCCACAAATTCGCAACCGCGGCACCATCGGCGGGAGCATTGTCAACGCCGACCCTGCCGCCGAGTTGCCCGTGTTGATGATCGCGTTGAATGCGAGATTGAAAGCGAAAAACAAATCTGCGGAGCGATGGCTCGACGCCAAAGATTTTTTTGCAGGGATGTTCACCACCGCGCTTGAGCCCGATGAAGTTTTGGTTGAAATTGAATTGCCGTTTGCCGAGCCGCGCGCGGGTTGGTCTTTCATGGAAGTTGCGCCGCGTTCTGGCGATTACGCCATGATGGGCGTTGCAACATCCGTGACGTTGGATGAAAGCGGAAAATGCAAATCGGCAAAGTTGGTGTACTTGAACGCAGGCGATGGACCTGTGGACGCTGTCGAAGCCGCGAACAGTTTGGTGGGAGAATCGTTGAACGACAAGTTGATCGAATCCGCCGCGTTACATGCCAGCGAAAAAGAAATCACGCCGTTTGGGAACATCCATGCTTCGGTTGAGTTTCAACGCCATTTGGCGAAGACGCTGACGATGAAGACGTTGAAGGTCGCGGCGGAACGCGCAACACAAGAGAATTAGAGAAGCAGAGAATTGATCATTATGACTCACACCATCACCATCACCGTCAACGGACAAAAATACACCCGCGAAGTTGAAGCGCGTATGTTACTCAGCGATTTTCTGCGCCACGAACTTGGGCTCACTGGCACACATGTCGGTTGCGAACACGGGGTCTGTGGCGCTTGCACGATCATGTTCGACGGCGAATCGGCACGGTCATGCTTGACCTTCGCCGTCCAAGCCGATGGACATGAAATCACAACAGTCGAAGGACTCGCGCCCGATAAAGATAACTTGCATCCGCTTCAACAATCCTTCTGGGAAGCGCACGGACTTCAATGCGGCTACTGCACGCCAGGAATCTTGATGAGCATGATTCCGTTCCTGAAACGAAATCCCAACCCGACTGAAGATGAAATCCGCCATGCGCTTTCGGGGAATCTGTGTCGTTGCACGGGGTATCAGCATATTGTGGATGCGGTGAGGCTGGCGAGTGAAAAAATTCGAGGATTGGAGAAGTAGAGAATTGGAGAATTAGAGATTAGAGACTGGAGATTAGAGACTTCGGTGGTCGGGTAGTCCCGCGTGCTGAGCGGGGCGATAGCGAAGACGAAGCATCGCGGGACGTATCCGCTGGGTTGAGCTTGTCGAAACCGAGACCACCCGCACATACAAAATCTTGTTACAAAATTATTTATGCGTACTTGTTGGTCTCGATACGGCGGAAGAACACCGCCTACTCGACCAACGAAATATTTCTAAAATTATGAATTTATCTTTCAACCACGCGTTTCGCAACAACGAAATCTCCGCAAGAGACTTAGTCTCCAGTCTCCAATCTCTCTTCGATTCCCGTGAGCCTGATGTGCTTGCTTTTATTCCAGAAGAAAATCGTTTTCAAAGATTGCAAAATGACGCGGAAGAATTAATTAAAAAATTTCCCGATGTGAAAAATCGTCCGCCGTTGTTTGGGATGACTCTCGGCGTGAAGGATATTTTCCATGTGAATGGTTTCGTCACACAAGCGGGTAGTAAATTACCAGCGCAAGATTTGCAAGGTACGGAAGCCGCGAGTGTTACAAAACTAAAAAATGCAGGTGCGTTGATTCTCGGCAAAACGGTCACGACTGAGTTTGCATACTTCACGCCAGGTCCAACGCGCAACCCACACAATCCCAATCACACGCCTGGCGGGTCTAGCAGTGGATCTGCCGCGGCAGTCGGCGCGGGGATTTGTGACATCGCGCTTGGCACGCAGACCATCGGCTCGGTGATTCGTCCCGCCGCGTTTTGTGGCGTGGTCGGTTTCAAGCCAACATACGAGAGAATTTCGCGTGCGGGCGTCATTCCGCTTTCGCCGACGTTTGATCATGTTGGGATGTTTGCGAAGGATGTGGAGACGGTGAGGCGGGTTGCCTCTGTGGTAATTAGTAATTGGGGAATAGTAATTGAAGAACGAAAACCTGTGCTTGGGATTCCTGAAGGAAAGTATTTAGAAAATATATCTAATGAAGGTCGCGAGCATTTTGAGGATGTATGCAAATTACTAAGTACTAATTACGAATTACGTTCCGTCCATGTCATGGACGATTTTGATGAAATCAAATCCCGTCACGATGCCATTATGTCCTACAATGCTTCGCAAGTTCACAAAGAATGGTTTGCAAAACACGAATCGCTCTATTCCCCTAAATTCTCCGATCTAATCAAACGCGGACAATCAATTACTAATTACCAATTACATCTTTCAGCCCGCGACGCCTTCCGAGAACAAATTACCAAAACCATGAACGATAACCAAATTGACATCTGGCTCTGCCCCCCAGCAATCGGTCCTGCCCCCAAGGGACTCGACTCCACTGGCGACCCTGTCATGTGCCTCCCGTGGACGCAAATCGGCTTCCCTGCGATCAACATCCCTACGACGAAAAACGACGAGGGCTTGCCGATGGGATTACAACTCGTCGGCAAGTGGAATGCGGATGAATCGTTGCTCGCCTGGGCAGGTGAGATTGAAAAGGTCGTGAGAAAAATATGACACAAGTTGTAACACGACATTCATGTCGCCTACTGTTTGAAAGCGACATAAATGTCGCGCTACGTAAGATGAGCAATCTATGACAGTCGTCAAATGGAACATCCGCGCGGGAGCGTATTATGACTCGGTTGTGTTGATGCAACTTCAACGCGGCTTGCTTGAATTGAACGGCGTGCTGGACGCGGGTGTCGTCATGGCGACTCAAGCGAATCGAGACTTGCTTGCAACAAATAACCTCTTGCCAGCAGACATTTCCGCCAACCCTGACGATCTGCTGATCGTCGTCAAAGCGGATGATGATGCCTCCGCAGCCGAAGCCATCGGCAAAGTGGATGAACTGCTCGCTAAAAGAAAATCATCTTCCGTTTCAGAAGACTTCCGCCCACGAAGTCTGAGTGCGGCGGTGAAACAATTGCATGAGGCGAATTGGGTGTTGATCTCCGTCCCAGGGCGCTACGCGGCGGGAGTTGCGCGCGAAGCGTTGGAACTTGGCAAACACGTTTTTCTTTACAGCGACAACGTCTCACTCGAAGATGAAATTGCATTGAAGAAGACTGCGCGAGAGAAAGGTCTGCTCGTGATGGGACCCGATTGCGGCACAGCCATCATCAACGGCATCGGGTTGGGATTCGCAAACCGTGTTCGTCGCGGTTCGATTGGAGTCGTCGGCGCGTCTGGCACAGGCACACAAGCCGTCACGGCGCAGATTCACAATCTCGGCGCGGGGATTTCTCACGCCATCGGCACAGGCGGGCGCGATTTGAAGTCCGATGTCGGCGCGATCACGGCGCATCAAGCGCTTGATGTGTTAGCCCGCGACCCCGACACAAAAGTCATTGCGCTGATTTCCAAACCTCCGTCACCCGATGTTGCGACTCAACTAATTTCTGCGGCGCAATCCACTGGCAAGCCTGTTGTCATTTATTTCATCGGCTATCCCGCCCCCGCGAGGAAGATCGGTAATTTGCATTTTGCGGTGAGTTTGAGTGAAGCGGCGGAAAAAGCAGTGGAGCAGTTAGCAGTGAACAGTCATCAGTCACTGATAACTGATAAACCGATCACTGGTTACTTGCGTGGCTTGTTCTCAGGCGGAACGCTGGCTTATGAAATGATGGTTGGTTTGCAGGCGAGTCTTTCGCCGCTTTATTCGAATGGTCCAATTACACCAAATCAAAATCTAAAAGACCATCTTCACAGCGAAGCCCACACCATCATAGATTTGGGCGATGAATTCTTCATGGTCGGGCGATTGCATCCGATGATTGATAATGACTTACGTATCAGACGCATGAAACAGGAAGCGGCGGATGCGGAAGTTGGGATGATCCTCTTCGACGTGGTTCTCGGCGAAGGTTCGCATCTGAATCCGACGGGGGAGTTGGTTCCCGCCATTCGGGAGATACAAGCCTCGAGAAAAGACATCGAGTTTGTGGCGATGGTGATTGGGACGGATGAGGATCCGCAGAATATTCAGTCGCAAGTTTCTGCTTTGGAAGATGCGGGCGTGAAAGTTTTTAGAACTGCATCGGATGCGGTTGAATATGTCAGCTTGAAGTTTAGTCATCGTGAAGCGAATCAATTTACGCCAGTTGATTTAGACCAACTCAAACAACCGCTTGCAGGAATCAATGTCGGCTTGGAATCGTTTTACGAAAGCCTGATTTCACAAGGCGCGCAAGCCGTACATGTGGAGTGGAAACCGCCTGCGGGGGGGAATGAGAGGCTGGCAGGGTTGTTAGCAAAGATGAAGAGCAAGAAAGAGAATTAGAGAATTAGAGAATTCTCCAATTCTCTAATTCTCACAAGGAGATGATCATGAACATAGATAATGCCAATACCACAGCCATAAATCGTTTGATGGATGCGCGACCAATTTTGAAAGCCGTCGCCACTGCGCGGGATGTGATTCCTGGAATGAAGGATAATTTATTTTTGCACGCAGGTCCGCCGATTGAGTGGGCGCGGATGTCGGGTCCGTTGCGGGGGGCGATCATTGGGGCGATGCTGTTCGAGGGCGTAGCGGCGTCCGAAGCAGAAGCAACTTCAATGGTGGAAAGAGGCGAGGTCGAGTTTGACTCGTGTCATCATCATGGCACGGTCGGTCCGATGGCAGGAGTCACATCCGCATCCATGAAAGTCTATGTCGTGGAAAATGTCGAGCATGGAAATAAATCGTTTTCCAATTTGAACGAGGGCTACGGAAAAGTTTTGCGATACGGGGCGTACAGCGATGAGGTGTTGAAAAAATTGCATTGGATGAACGATGTGTTGGGCGTCGCGTTGGCGGATGCGCTGGCGAGTTCGAGCGGGCTTGACATGCGCGCGTTGATCGCGGAGGCGTTGCACATGGGCGACGAGGGACACAATCGCAACAAGGCTGGCTCGTTGTTGTATTTGAAATTGATCGCGCCGTTGATCGCGAAAGTTGTGAAAGATAATTCGGTGGAGTCGGATGTGTTGCAATTTCTTGGCGACAATGCGTTGAGCGTTTTGAATCCCGTGATGGCGGCGTGCAAAGCGATGACCGATGCCGCGCATGGAGTTGAGGGTTCGACGATTGTCACAACGATGGCGCGCAACGGAACGGATTTTGGAATCAGAGTCAGCGGACTCGGCGAGCGACAATGGTTCACGGCTCCTGCCGAAATTCCAGTGGGTCTGTTTTTCTCAGGCTTTTCACAAGCCGACGCAAATCCTGACATCGGCGACAGCGCCATCACCGAAACCGCAGGCATCGGCGGATTCGCCATGGCAACCGCGCCCGCGATTGTGACGTTCGTCGGCGGCACGCCAAAAGATGCGATGAACGCGACTCTTGAAATGTATGAGATCACTTTTGCCGAAAGCAAATTTTTCACTATGCCGTCGCTAGAATTTCGCGGCACACCGACAGGAATTGATCTACGCAAAGTCGTCGAGTTGGGAATCACGCCGCGCATCAACACGGGCATTGCACATAAGAACGCGGGGGTGGGACAAGTGGGGGCGGGGTTGGTGAGACCGCCGATTGAAATTTTCGAGCAGGCGTTGATGGCGTTTGCTGAAAAGTACAATCTGTAATTGGTAAATAGTAATTGGAGATTAGAGACTGGAGACTAGAGACTGTTTGATGGAGGTGGATGATGGCTACAGAGCTTGAGGATTTAAAGATTTTGCAAAATGCGGAGACCATTGCGGATGCTGTGTGGAAACGTGTTGTGCAGTGGGAAGAATTTGCAAAGGATGTAGTTGGCAAGCAAATGGCGAGAGCGACGGATTCTATCGGCGCAAACATCGCTGAATCATATGGTCGGTTTAACTTTGGCGAAAAGTTGCAGTTCTTGTATTATTCACGCGGAAGTTTGTTCGAAGCAAAGTTCTGGTTGAACCGCGCTCTTGCCCGCGACCTCATGAAAGCAGACGAAGTGAAGGATTACGCGGCGCGTTTATCCGATGTGGCGCGTCAGTTGAACACCTTTGCTGGCAGTTTGAAATCCCAACGAAAGGAATCCAAACCTCAATCGAAATCAATCCGTGAGCCAGAGGCAGAATATGTTGTTCACGATTGGCTCGACAATTCATCGCCTCTTTTTACCAACGTCGAACTCGACTGGTTAACGACATCTCCCACAGTCTCCAGTCTCTAGTCTCTCTTAATCACCCAACCAAACCAAGGAGTTTATGAAATGAAAATCTACGACCTTTCCCAAGACCTCAACCAAGACGCTTCCTTCTGGCCCTTCTACCCGCCGTTTGAGGTGAAGTACATCAAGCGCAAATCGGAGCATGGAGTGAACGCGCAGTACATTATGACGTCCAATCATATGGGCACACATTTGGATGCGCCGAAGCATTTCGTGACGAAGGGCAAAACCATTGACCAGATTCCCATCGAGTGGTGTTACGGACCTGGCGTGATCGTTGACTTGAGCGACATGCTCGACGATCTCGGCATGTTCACGCCCGAAGATATCGAAAAGCGAGCCGAAGTGAAAGATGGCGACATTCTTTTCATCCACACAGGCTGGCACAAGTATTCCTTCTTTAGCCCAGACGGCGACGAGGAGCGTTATATCCAGCGGCATCCAGGTCCGCATTACAGCATCTGCGAGTGGCTGTTGAAGAAGAAAATTCACATCTGGGGCGTGGACATGATTTCCACTGACCACCCGATGAACCTGCCCATCGGTCGCTTTTTGGGCAAGGGTGGGTTGGAACATTGGCAAAAAGTCCGCGCGTTGACAGAGAAGAAATTCGGCGCGGACAAGATGGACGAGTTGTTCCCCGATTCGGCGTATCAACTCACCCACAACGCTTTGTTCCCGCACGATTGCATGCACGTCGAAAACCTCGGCGGCGACATTGGACTGAAAGAACTGCACAACAAACGCATCACCCTCGGCGTCTTCCCGTGGAAGTTCAAAGGCGGTGAAGCGGCATTTTGCAGGGCGGTGGCTTGGGCGTAACAAGTATGTCGTTGCGAGGAGGCGATAGCCGACGAAGCAACCCCCTGTTAACGAGGAGATTGCTTCGGGCGAAAGAGCATCGCCCTCGCAACGACATGAAATGAGGTGTGAATGACAACACGTTACTTCGGCGAACGGATTAAGCGCAACGAGGACCCGCGCCTCCTTACGGGGCAGGGACTGTATGTGGACGATGTGGATTTGCCCCACATGTTGCATGTGGCGTTTCTGCGGAGTCCGTATGCGCACGCGAAAATAAATAATATTGATGTTTCGCAGGCGTTGGGACGCGCGGGCGTGGTGGCGGTGTACACGGCAGATGACTTGGGCGATTACTGGAAGCCTGGTCCGTTGTTGGTGTCGCCGCCGCCAGTGAAGGATATTACCTTCAATGAAAAGACGCAGGTTCCGTTGGCAAAAGATAAAGTGAAATTTGCGGGGGAGCCGATCGTGATGGTGGTGGCGGAGAGTCGCTACATTGCGGAAGACGCGCTGGCGGATATCCAAGTGGATTACGAGCCGCTCGCCGCCGTCGTGGATATCGAAAAGGCGCTCGCGTCCGATAGCGTGCTCATCCATGAGGAGATCGGGTCAAACGTCGCGGCGCATGTGGTGCAGACGAAGGGCGATTATGAATCGATCAAGAAAGATGCGGCGCTCGTCGTCAAGCGGCGATTCAGTTACGAGCATGGATGCGCCGCCGCCATGGAGAATCGCGGCATCGTGGCGGAGTGGGATAAGCGCGCGGGGCGATTAACCGTCTGGGACACGACTCAGGCTCCCGTCGTGATTCGAAACGGGCTAGCGGGGATGCTTGGGCTGTCGGAGCGGCAAGTCCACGTGATCGCGCCATTCATCGGCGGCGGATTCGGTCCGAAGATCATGATGTTCTATCAGGAGGAAGTGCTCGTCCCGTGGGCGGCGATGAAGTTGAACCGCCCCGTCAAATGGATCGAAGACCGCGCTGAAAATTTTGTGGCGACCACGCACGAGCGCGGACAAATCCACGATGCGGAAATTGCGTTCGACAACGAGGGTCACATTCTCGGCGTGCATGACGTGTTCCTGCACGACACGGGCGCGTATGCTCCGTATGGGCTGACCGTGCCGCTCAACTCGCAAGCCAATGTGTTGGGATTGTATGAAATCAAAAATTATTACAGCGAGTTTACGGCGGTGTTCACCAACAAGACCATCGTCACACCATATCGCGGCGCGGGACGACAACATGGCGTGTTCGTCATCGAACGCGCGCTGGACATCGCCGCCAAAGAATTGAAGATTGACCGCGCTGAAATCCGACGGCGAAATTTTATCCAGCCGAATCAATTCCCGTACAACAACGAGATCATTTATCAAGACTTTGCGCCGATCGTGTACGACAGCGGCAACTACGAACCGTTGCTCGACGAAGCGCTGGAAAAAATCGGCTATCACAAATTCATCAACGAGACTCAGCCGAAGTTGCGCGCCGAAGGGAAACACGTCGGCATTGGACTCGTGGCGTACGTGGAAGGCACAGGCATCGGTCCGTATGAAGGCGCGAAAGTGCAAGTGATGAGCAGTGGACGAGTCTCGGTTGTGACGGGAGTTGGCACACAGGGACAGGGTCACTTCACGAGTTTTGCGCAGATCGTGGCGGAGCAACTCGGCGTGAGCGTGGATAAGATTGACGTGGTCACAGGCGACACCGATCAGTTCTATTGGGGCGCGGGCACGTTTGCGAGTCGCGGCGCGGTGGTGGCGGGTAACGCCATCCATGAAGCCGCAAAAGTTGTGCGCAAGAAAATTCTCAAACTCGCCTCCGAACATTTCAACGCGCCCGAAGATGAACTCGAACTCGACGATGGCGTGGTGCGCGTGCAGGATATTCCGCGACAGTCCATTTCATTGGGCGAACTGGCGGGCAAGGCGAATCCCACGCGCGGAGCCGTCAAGCCTGGCACCGAGCCTGGGTTGGAGGCGACCAACTATTTCGGTCCAGAAAGAGGCGCAACCGCGAGCGGCATCCACGCGATGATCGTGGAAGTGAATCCCGACACGATGCAGATCCACATCCAAAAATATTTGGTGGCGCACGATTGCGGACGAGTCATCAATCCGTTGATCCTCGATGGGCAAATTCACGGCGGCGTGGCGCAGGGCATCGGTAACGCGTTTTACGAACGGCTCGCCTACGACGAAAACGGGCAACTGCTCAACGGCACGTTCATGGATTATCACCTGCCCACCAGCCTTGAGGTGCCGCGCATCGAAACCGCGCATGGCGAAACGCGTTCGCCGCTCAACGAGATGGGCGTGAAGGGCGCGGGCGAAGCAGGCGCGATCCCCGTCGGTCCGTTGTTCGCGCAGGCGTTGGAGGACGCGCTGTGGGATCGGGAGTTTGAGATTTTGGAGATACCGATTAATTCGAATAGACTTTGGGAGATTGTGAATAAGAGAGATTAGAGACTAGAGATTGGAGATTGGGGATTAGAGAATTGGAGAATTGGGAGAATTTGTTGGTGGATGAAGTGCTTCGCTTCGCTCCCAGCCGATGGTTGGTTCTAACCATCGGCTTTTTGTTTCTCCTGAGGCGCGTGAGGGGCAAATTGAAATGAAATGGATTTTGGAAGCGATGCAAGTGAAGGTTATAATTTCCTCACCACATTGAACACTGGAAACCAATCACCGATGAACACCAAAGAACTCGAAGCCTATCTCTGGGGAGCCGCCAACATCCTGCGCGGATTGATCGACGCGGCAGATTTCAAGCAATACATTTTCCCGTTGTTGTTCTTCAAACGCATTAGCGATTTGTGGGACGAAGAATACCAGCAGGCATTGGAAGAAAGCGGCGACGATTTCGATTATGCCGAGTTCAAAGAGAACCACCGTTTTCAAATTCCAAAAGGTTGTCACTGGGAAGATGTGAGGAAGAAAACAACCAATGTGGGCGCGGGTTTGCAAAAGGCGCTCAAAGGAATTGAAAAAGCCAACTTTGAAATGTTGCACGATGTCTTTGGCGACGCCCAATGGACAAACAAACGCCGCATGAGCGACGAGAAAATGCTGGATTTGATCGAGCATTTTTCAAAGTACAAATTATCTGTTGCCGAAGTGCCGCACGACATCATGGGCGAAGGCTACGAATATCTCATCAAGAAATTTGCCGATGACAGCGGACATACCGCCGCCGAGTTTTACACCAATCGCACGGTTGTAAAACTGATGACGATGATCACCGACCCACAATCAGGGGAAAGCGTGTATGACCCCACTTGCGGGAGCGGCGGAATTTTGCTCAACAGCGCGTTGCATCTCAAAGAGCAAGGCAAGGAATACCGCACGCTCAAACTCTACGGGCAGGAATTGAATTTGATCACGTCTGCCATTGCCCGTATCAACATGTTCATGCACAACGTGGATGAATTTCAAATCGCGCAAGGCAACACGCTGGACAACCCGCAATTTTTGGAGAACGACGAACTACGGAAGTTCGATGTCATCATGGCGAACCCGCCCTACAGCGTCAAACGCTGGAATCAAGCCAAGTGGATGAACGACCCGTTTGGCAGAAACATTTGGGGCACGCCGCCGCAAGGCAACGCCGACTATGCCTTTCAGCAACATATCATGGCGAGCCTGAAACCCAATTCGGGCAGAAGCGTGACGTTGTTCCCGCATGGCGTTTTGTTCCGCGATGCCGAGAGCGACATCCGCAAAAAGATGATTGAAGGCGATTATGTAGACGCAGTAATTGGATTGGGAAAGAACCTGTTTTACAACAGCAGTATGGAAAGTTGCCTGCTGGTCTGCCGCGCGAAGAAGCCGAAGGAACGTAAGGGGAAGATTATTTTCATCAACGCCGTGAACGAATTGCGGATCGAACGGACCAACGCCTGGCTTGAACCGCAACACATCAAAAAGATTTCAGACGCCTATTGGAAGTTCAAAGACGTGGCTGATTTTGCCAAAGTGATGGGCAAAGACGCTGTGCTGGAAAACAACGGCAATTTGAGCATTCAATTGTATGTGAAGCAGGCGCAAAACGATTCGGAACACGACGTTGAAACCCTGCTCGCCGATGTGCGAGACGGACAGGCGCAAATCAACGCTTCGCTGGAAACCCTGTTTGAAAAATTGGGCGCGATGGGCGTGGGTGCGGGAGCGAGAGCGAGACTTCCGAAGTCTTAAAGACTTCGGAAGTCTGGAGCGGATGAGCGCATGATGAATTCGCAAAAGTGGAAACGGGTCAGCGTTGGCGAAGTTGTAGACGAATTAAGAATTACAACTGATGATCCAATTAAAGAAGGAATTGAATATTTCATCGGATTTGAACATATCGAATCAGAAAATCTTCAAGTTAAGCAATTTGGAAATATTGATGATGGTGTAAATTTCAACAAGACTTTTAGAAAAGGCGATGTTTTATTTGGAAAAATCCGAGCGTATCTAAAGAAGGTTGCGGTAGCCCCATTTGACGGATTATGTTCTGGCGATATTTTAGTTTTGAGAACAAAAAATGAAAGCATCTTAAGTCAAGAAATGTTGCCTTACGCAATTACAACGAATAGTTTTTATAAGTTGGCAATTGACTCATCCATTGGCACAACCATGCCAAGAACGAAATGGAAGTATATTTCCAAGCACGCATTTCCCCTTCCCCCGCTTGACGAGCAAGAGCGCATCGTGGGGTTGTTTAAAAGCCTCGAGCGGGCGATCTTGCAGGCGGAGGGGCAAGAGAAGAATTTGCTTGTGCTAAAAAATCAGTTGTTACGAAATTTATTTGGCGAAACAAGGCAGTTCGGTAATTATTTATCCGCAAAAGATTTTGAACAAGCAAAGTTTGAAAAACTCGCTTTGAATATTTCCGAACGTGTTGAACCAAAACAAACGGACTTGGAAATTTATGTTGGCTTGGAACACTTGGATAGTGACGATTTAGTTATCAGGCGCAAAGGCAAACCCGAAGATGTCATTGGCACAAAATTAAAGATTTTCGATGGCGATATAATTTTCGGTAAACGCCGCGCCTATTTGCGAAAAGTAGCCGTTGCAGATTTTGAAGGGATTGTTTCAGCGCACAGCATGGTTTTACGAGCCAATGAAGAACATATTGAAAAAGACTTTCTGCCTTACTTCATGCAATCCGATGAATTCATGAATCGAGCCGTGCAGATTTCCGAAGGGTCACTTTCGCCAACAATCAAATGGAAAACTTTGGCGCAACAGGAATTTATGTTGCCCAAGAGAGAAAAGCAAGCCAAGTTGATTGACGTATTCAAACAGTTTGACGAAGCGAGAGAATTAATCCGCCAACAGAAAGAAACCTTGAAGAAGTTAAAGCAAAAACTGCTGAATGAGATATTGGGATGAAACTGTCAACCCCGCTTGACAAAATTGCGGTATCGGTCTTATACTCCAAGTCATTAGAGCCCGTGATTAGTCCCTCCAGCCGCGTGTTGGACGGAAAAAGGCTAGTCACTATTATCACCCCAAGGAGCGCCCTGCGCTCCTTGAATTTCTTAAAGCAGGAGGAAACAGATGAAAACGCATATCTTCATAGACTTTTGGAATTTTCAACTCGGCATTAACAGCGTCGCTCCGCAAAACTATCGCACGGATTGGAGGAAAATCTCCCCCTGGCTGGTCGCTCAGGCAACGTCGGTAGTTGGGCGTCCCTTGTCTTTTGAAGGAACACATGTGTACATGTCCTACAGTCCCAACAGTGTCAAAGACGCGCCGTTGAAGGATTTCGCAACGAGTGTGCTAAGCCGTTTTCCTGGGGTGCAGGTTTCTTTGGTGGAGCGCAAGGCTCAGTCTGCGCCAACCTGTCCCACCTGCCACAAACCCATTCCCAATTGCCCGCATTGCAGTAGTCCCATCAACCGCATGGTGGAAAAAGGCGTGGATACTGCCATCGTGACCGATATGGTAAAGTTCGCATGGGAAAATTCAATGGAAACCGCAATCCTGGTATCCTCCGACCGCGACTTTATCCCAGTCGTTCAAATGCTGACCGCCAAAGGATACAAAGTGATCAATGCGCACTTCCCGCCAAAAGGAATGAATCTGGCGAGCGCATGTTGGGCAAGCATTGATATAAAAAAGGGGTTGGCAGATTTGTCGCGGTAATCTTGACTGCTTTCGGAAAAAGGATTCGAGCATGACCTTCAACGAACTCAACAGCGTCGAACATTTTATCATTCACAACCTAACGGGCGTGAACTTGAACAATGCGCGCGGGGGCATGGTCAAGGAAGAATCCGTTGGATATGGTGAGGTCAAGTGGAAATACGTTCAAAGTGAACTGCTCCAACGTGAAATCACAGACGTATTCGTTGAAAAAGAATTAATTGATGCGCTCTGCCGAATCAATCCTGAAATTGCGGCGCAACCCGAATTTGCCGATGAAGTTATTCGTAAACTCAGGGCAATTTTGCTTTCAGTCGGCAATGTCGGCTTGGTACGCGCCAATGAAGAGTTTGCAAAATACTTGCGGGGTGAAGTCACTATGCCATTTGGCAAAAACGAACAGCATGTTCCCGTGCGTTTAATTGACTTTGAAAACTCGCATAACAATTCGTTCATCCTCACCAATCAATTCAAAATCCATGCGCGGGAAACCAAAATCCCCGATATTGTCATGTTAGTCAACGGGATTCCTTTGGTGGTGGGCGAAGCCAAAACGCCCGTCCGCCCTGCTGTCAGTTGGCTGGACGGCGCCCACGATATCAATGTCGTTTATGAAAATGCCGTTCCGCAGTTATTCGTTCCCAATGTCTTTTCATTTGCAACCGAAGGCAAGGAAGTTTTTATCGGCGGCGTAAGAACGCCTTTGGAATTCTGGTCTCCCTGGAGAATCGAGACTCAGACTTCCGAAGTCTCCGAGACTTCGGAAGTCTTACGCTTTATCGGCTTGCAGGATGTTGCCAAGCAATTAACGCATTTACTCAAACCGTCCACATTGCTGGACATTCTTCAACACTTCACCATTTACGCCACCGACAACAAGAAAAAGAAAATCAAAGTGGTTTGCCGCTATCAGCAATACGAGGGCGCAAACATGCTTGTTCAGCGCGTGTTGGATGGCGAAATCAAAAAAGGCTTGATCTGGCATTTTCAAGGGTCGGGGAAATCCCTGCTCATGTTGTTTGCCGCGCAAAAACTTCGCAAGGTGGAAGAACTTGGCAACCCCACCGTTTTGATTGTGGTGGATCGAATTGATTTGGATACTCAAATCACCGCTACCTTTAATTCTGCCGATGTGCCAAACATGGTCACAACGGACAATATCAAAGAATTGCATGATTTACTGGAACGCGACAGCCGAAAAATCATTATCACGATGATTCACAAATTCAAAGAAGCGTATGCCGACATGAACAAGCGCGACAACATCATCGTGATGGTGGACGAAGCGCATCGGACTCAGGAAGGGGATTTGGGTCGCAAGATGCGGGCGGCTCTACCGAACGCCTTTTTATTCGGTCTGACAGGCACGCCCATCAACAAAGCCGATAAAAATACCTTTTGGGCTTTCGGCGCGCAGGAAGATTCTAATGGCTACATGAGCCGCTATACGTTTCAAGAAAGCATCCGCGACAACGCTACTTTGCCCCTGCACTTTGAGCCGCGCTTGCCAAACTATCACGTTGAAAAAGAAAGTTTGGATATTGCCTTTAAAGAAATGGCAAACGAACTTAACGAAGAAGATAGAGACAAGTTGAGCAAGAAAGCCGCAAGCATGTCGGTTTTTCTGAAATCGCCTGAACGAGTCAGACAGATTGTTCAAGATATTGTTGAACACTTCAAAAAGCATGTTGAACCCGAAGGCTTCAAGGCGATGATTGTCACGCCCGACCGCCCCGCTTGTATCCAATACAAAGAAGAACTTGATAAATTTTTGCCATTCGCCGCCAGCAAAGTCGTGATCAGCATCGCGTCAAATGACGAGCTTGAATTCAAACAAAAATGGGGCATGGATAAAGACCAGCAGGAGAAAGTCGTTGAAGAATTCAACGACACCGATTCTGCGCTCAAGTTTTTGATTGTCACCGCAAAATTATTAACTGGCTTTGACGCGCCCATTCTCCAAACCATGTATTTGGATAAATCGCTCAAAGACCACACCTTATTACAAGCCATTTGCCGAACCAACCGATTATTCCCCAACAAAACTTTTGGTCGCATTGTAGATTACTTTGGCGTATTTGATGACACAGCGCAGGCTTTGGCATTTGATGAAGAAACCGTAAAACTGGTTATTACCAATTTGAAAGAACTGAAAGACAAGTTGCCGCAAGTGCTGGCAGATTGTTTGGCTCATTTTACTGGAATTGACAGAACCATCGAGGGCTTTGAAGGTTTGCAAACCGCGCAAGAATGTATCAAGAGCGATGAAAAACGGGATGCTTTCGCCAAAGACTTCAATTCACTTTCCAAACTTTGGGAAGCCCTATCGCCTGATGAAGTCCTGAATCAATATCAAAAAGAATACAAGTGGCTTTCCCAAGTCTATCTTTCAGTCAAGCCAACTTCTGACGATAACGGCAGATTGCTTTGGCACGCTTTGGGCGCTCAAACGACGAAGTTAATCCACGAACATATTCATGTGGATGGAATCAGTCACGAAATGGAAGAAATGATTTTAGACGCCAAAGTGATTGATGAGTTGATGAATAGCAAAGACCCCAAAGAAGCGCAACGGATTATGAAAATCCTGATCAGCCGTTTGGCGCGACATGGGAACAATCCGATTTTCATTGCATTGAGTCAACGCCTTGAAGCCCTACGCGCCAAAGCTGAGCAAGGTCTGATTAACAGCATTGAATTTATCAAGCAGTTGTGCGAAATCGCCCGCGATACAGTCCAAGCCGAAAAGCAAACTGATTCGGTTGATGAGCGTAAAACCGCAAAAGCCGCACTCACTGAATTATTCTTTGAAATGAAAACCGACCAAACACCCGCCGTTGTGGAAAGAATCGTCACCGACATTGATAACATCGTGAAGTACGTCCGCTATGACGGCTGGCAAAATACGACAACGGGCGAAAAGTTGGTTATGAAAGAATTGAGAAAAATACTATGGGTGAAATACCCAATCAAAGACGAAGAACTTTTCAATCGGGCTTATGCGTACATTCGAGAGTATTATTAGATTAATGCAATCAGGCATAACGATTTACGCAACCTAATATTTTTTCTTATCCGTCCTTTTTGGACCTCACCCCGATTCACTTGAGCAATCGGCTCATCCGTTAGCCCCTCTCCCAAGGGAGAGGGCATGGAGTTGATTTCTTTTCTGGCTGATGCGGTTGACGAATTTCTACGGAAGATCATTGAGTTGAGGATGTATCGGCTTCTCCCCCCTCGGGGGAGACGGGAGAGGGGTTTGTGGACAAATCCATTTCTGGACGACGAGTGAAGCGGGATTCCAAGTCAATGTTCGTTCGAGGGATTAGATTTCTCTTCCTTTGGGAAAGATGGAGAAGGAGATGGTTGACACAATATATTTTCTTATCATCAAATATTTTTCAAGAAATGTCTTTTCAAGCGGCGGGCGTTTTTCAATCGAAAGCATATTTACGTTGCCGCAACAACTTCAATTTCCAACTTCCACTTCGACTCCAAAAGTTGGCAACAAATTACTGTGGAAGCAGGGTGATTATTTCTTAAATATTTCATTCGCAATTTTACATTTGGTTCGTCATACTCAGGGCTTGCTAAGTAAGTTCGCAAAGAAATAATATTGTCATACGTCATTCCAGCAGATTTCAGTATCGTGCCGATATATTTCCAAATGATCTCACCTTGCTCCTCAAACGAGTCGGGCATGGTCTTTCCATCTGGCAAATATCCATTTAAGCCGCTGATGAACAAAAGCCGCGAGTCACCACTCACTTCAACTGCATGACTATAGTTACGGTATTGTGGAAATAATTCTGCTGGGTTGTGTTTGGTAATCGGCATTCTTAATCTCCAACTCAATTTAGACACTACTTAAAAAATCCGAAACGATCCGCTGAAATTCCTCAGGGTGATCCATGTTAGGCAAATGCGCCGCGTCATCCATTTTCACTTTTTTCACTGAAGGGATGTTCTCTGCCATGTAGTCTGCGGCTCCCTGAATAAAAGGGTTATCCTGTGCGCCAACGATCACCAGAACGGGAATCTTGAGGTCCGCCAAATGATCAAATGCCAGAGTCTCCGTGTTCGGCAAGCGGTTACCAAGTTTCATCGCTTCATACGCCAGCGCTTTCCGATTCATTTCAAAAAGCAATTTGCGCATTTCTTGATTCACCTGTTCGGGCGTTCGATCCATGCCGTCAAACCAGATCTGTGTTTCGATCTCACAGACAAGATCAAGATCGCCCGCCTCGAATGCCTTCTCTGCCTCTGCAAATTTCGCAGGCGTCGGCACATCCAAGTCTAATCCGCTGGGACCTGAGCCAACCATGATCAACGCTTTGACTCTCGATGGATGCGTCAGCGCGAAATCCATTGCCAAGCCGCCGCCCATCGAACAGCCCATCATGATCAGCGGCTCGTGAAATTCAAGAGCATCGAGCACAGCAACCAAGTCACCCATGTGACTAAACTCATCGTCAACGGGTTCGCTTTTGCCGTAGCCGCGCATGTCATGGCGCAAAACCCGATAGCTATTTGCAAAATATGCAAACTCGTTATTCCACATGCGATTGTCCGCTACGCCAGCATGGATCATCGCAAACGGCGATCCACTGCCAGCCGTTTCGTAGTAAAGCCTTGCACTGCCGTTGTTTACAAAGCCAGATTTGACTTGAGGCGTCGTCATGTTACTGCCCAACCATTGGACTGATCAGCTGAAAATAGTTCCCATCGGGATCAGCCAACGTCGCGATCCATCCGCCGCCCATGTCGTACGGCTCTTTGACGACTTTTCCGCCAATGGACTTGATCCGCTCGAACTCCTCTTGAACCTGCTCCGTCTCGAAATTGATCATCACCCGTCCTGGGTCTTTTGCGCTGCCGCCCATCTCCGAGTGCTCCAGCACGGACATGAACGCGCCGCCCACTTGCCATCCCCAAAAACCATGTTCAGCGTCCATCATGTCCGCTGGCTTGCCTAAAACTTTTTCATAAAAAGCCGCCAACTCCTTGGGTTGTTTCGTTCCGATCATCACCGAATTGAGATTTAACATGCGAGCGTCCTTTCTATTTGGGGGAAAAAGAATATAAGTTATCTCAAAAATACCATGTCACTCTGAGGGAGCGGGGTTTGCGACCGAAGAGTCTCTTACTTCGGCAGTAGAGACCCTTCGCTGCCGCTCAGGGTGACATTTTTGAGATATGTCTAGCTTGCATTCATTGTAGAACATACATTCTGATTTGACAAGATGAAAATAGAATTCCAAAATAGATTATATTCAACGCATGATCCTCATTACTGGCGCAAGCGGCAAAACGGGTAAGGCAATCGTCAAGTCGCTCTCGAAAGTGGGGAGCGTAAGCGCGTTCGTTCATCGCGAGGAACAGGTCGCTGTTTTGAAATCCCTCGGCGCGGAGAAGGTCATCGTCGGCGATCTGCGCCATCAGGTAGACATACAGTCCGCAATGCGAGGCGCGCGGGCGGTCTATCACATTTGCCCAAATATGAACCCCAATGAGACGGTCATCGGCAAATTGGTAATAGACGCGGCGCGAAACGCAGGCGTGGAGCATTTTGTCTATCACTCGGTTCTACATCCCCAAATCGAAGTGATGAATCACCACTGGCAAAAGATGCGCGTGGAGGAACTGCTCTTCGAGTCGGGAATTCCTTTTACGATCCTGCAACCTGCTCCGTACATGCAAAACTTGTTGGCGGGATGGAAAAGCATCGTTGACGAGGGAGCGTTGCGCGTGCCGTATTCCGTAGAATCTAAATTCAGTTTTATTGATCTGGAAGATGTCGCCGAGGTTGCGAGAATTGTGTTGACTGAATCGGTTCACAAAAACGCGATGTATGAGTTGGCGGGGACTCAACCCACGTCACATGTTGAGGTGGCGGAGATTTTTAGCGAAGCGTTGTGGCGGGACGTGAGGGCAGAAAAGGAAGAGATCAAAGATTGGAGATTTCGCGCAAATGGATTAAGCGAATACGCGCGTGAAAATCTGGCGAAGATGTTCGAGTATTACGACCAGTGGGGATTGACAGGAAACCCAAATGTGTTGAAATGGATTTTGCAACGAGAGCCAAATTCTTTAGAAAATTTTGTTGAAAGAGTTGTGAAAGACAATGCCGCAAAACATTGATGCGATTACCTTCACGGAAAGTGTAAAGCATTGGCTGGCAGATTCCCATCAGCCAAAAATTTTGCATGTGTTTGATGAAGTTTGTAATCTGATCAATGAAAGAAGAGAAGTTCTATCAGTTGTCGTTGCGGAGATCGGAAACGGTCCCTTTAATCTCGTTGTGGAAGAACCCGTTATATTCGCTAAGCATCTTGACGTCGAATCGAAAGTGTCCATTCATGATGAACAGTTATCGCTTGGAGACATCACTATCTTGCTTACGGATGCGCAACTGTGGAACCCCATGCCGAAATGGGATGAATTACGGAAAAACAAAGATGAAATCACAAATCGCTTAGCCCTATTACAAATAGACAACGAAAACGAAACAATTCTCCAATTCTCCAATTCTCTCTCTCTAGCAATCCTCAAAGCAGATATTCAAACCATACAAAATACTTCATCCAAACTCGCTGGCTTAGGGATTGGACTCACTCCCGCGGGCGATGATTTTCTCATGGGAGCCATGTACGTGGCTTGGATCATTCATCCGCAAGAGATGGCGAAAAAAATCACAGAGGAAATTGCCGATGTTGCTGTGCCGTTGACTACGTCGCTTTCGGGGGCGTGGTTGAGGTCGGCGGCGAAGGGTGAAGCGGGAGAGTTATGGCATGAGTTTTTCAATGCGTTGATCGAAGATCAGAATATTTATCTACCGATGAGCAAAATCCTTTCCGTTGGCGAGACATCGGGGTCGGATGCGCTGGCGGGATTTCTTGCCGTGATTTCAACATACTCACGGCTTCCACTGTAGTTTATCCAACCTGAAATCTGACGTGGATCGTCCCGCAGGCAGATCGGCAATAAGCAAAGGCGTTGCGGTTGAGTTCGTCAAGTCCAGCAGGAAGACTTGTCTGTTGCTGATGTAGGCGAGACAATTTCCATCCGATGAGATCGTGGGCGCGTACGCGGACTCAACCAGCTTGACCAAGCCTCTTCCGTCCGCATTGGCGAGATAGATCGCGCGGTCGGATGCGCCTCTGCCGAATTCAAAGACGAGTTTTGTTCCGTCGGTTGACCAACTCAAGTTGGCAACATTGGGAATGGACGAGCCTGATCCTTTGGGAATAGGCAGTGTTGCGAGTGTGGATTTCTCACCTGAATTAATATTTTCAACAACGAGACGCGCTTCGCCCAACTCGCGATCCATTTCGAAGTATGCCAAGCGAGAGCCATCGGGCGACCATGCGAAACCTGTCTCGTCTTCAACGAGGTTGCTGATCGCCTTGATCTGCGAGTCGCCGAGATTGAACTCAAATAAACCATACGAGGAAGGATCGCTTCCGTAAAAGACGATGGTTTGATCGCTCGGCGCAAATTGAGGCGCGATGGAGATATACTTCCCGAGTTGATTCTCTTTCCGCCCTGTTCCATCCTTATTTACACGATAAACAACCGTGTTGTTTTGCACAGACCATGTCAGCAACGTGTTCCCATCGCGCGACCAAGTTGCATCCATGAGGTAGCCGAGTTCTGAGTTGGGGACAATTGGCGAAAGTGAATTGTCTGCTGGGTTCCAGAGATAAATGATGCCCGTTCCCGTTGTGTTCCCAACGACAGCCAATTGACCATCTGCCGACCATGCGAAAGAGCGCAACTCACCGATGGCGCGCGACTCGTCGAGTTCGATGAAGCCCGTCTTATCTTGATTCGTCACATAAACCGAAAAGCCATGCGCGAGCGCGAGCGGACCCTTGCAAACATTTCCCTGCCGCATATTCGATTCGAATGTACCAGAAGATATTTCAGTGCTAGATGAGCCAGGCGCTTGCTCGGATGGAATGAGCGAGCGGATCGTCCAGTTGAGCAAAACGAATCCGAGCACGGCGGCAGCCGTCCATGCCACAGGCACGACGAGTTTTGTAAACCAACCCGTTGCAGGCTGTGATTTGTTTTTGTACGCGTCCATTAATTGAGTCTCCAATTTCCATTGAAAGTCTTGCGAGACTTTCATGTTGTTTGCTACTGAATTTATTTTCGCGGCGACGGGTTGTTCGTCGGCGGGGAGTTGGTCGAAGAGTTCTTTATTCATGGTCCATCTCCAATGCAATCGAAGAACGTGTGCGCAGGTCTTGCAGTCCGCGCGAGACGAGCATTTTCACGGCGGCTTCACTTTTGCCCAGCGCCGACCCCGCCTCGCTAAAACTGAGTCCGCTGAAGAAACACAGGATCAACGCTTCGGCGCGGTCACTGCTGAGTTGTTTGATCGCGTTGATGATCTGAGTCCGCTCGAGGCGTTGAAAAGCCGACTTATCGGTAGGCAGGCTGGGGGTCGGGATGTGAAGCGCCGCGTCCAACGGGACCTCAGGCTTGGTCCGCCGAAACAAGCGTCTGCGAAGCCTCGACGCGATTCCCATCAACCACGCAATATACGGAGCCGCGCCGCGATAGGATCGAATTCCCTCCAACGCCGCCATGAACGTCTGCGATGTCAGATCCTCCGCATCGTGGACGTTTCCCGTGTGCGCCATGTGATAGCGATAGACGCTCGCAACGTGACGGCGATATAACTCGGCAAACGCCTCAGGCTCGGCGCGGGCTTGTTG
>CAYWCN010000041.1:0-25765 GCA_964456775.1 uncultured Anaerolinea sp. | reverse complement strand
TGTCGGTGAGATTCAGCAACTTGGCGCGGCGATCCTTCGGGTCTTCCTCGCGTTGCACCAAACCGCTTTGCACAAGTTTATCCACCAGCTGGCTGGCGGCGGCGGCGGTGATCTCAAACCGATGGCTCATCGCAGACATGCTAAACGCGCCTTTATGGTGCAACTGCATCAGAATGCTGAACTGCGGCATTGAAAGCCCGCAGGACTTGGCGAACTGCGCCCAGCCGCGCATGGAACGGTGCATGAACACGTCCATCCACGCGCGGACGGATTGGTTGAATTGGAGGGATTTGGTCATAGTTAAGCCTTCTTTTTAGTTAAGCGTGCTTAACTTTATGCCTGAATTAAGTTTTTGTCAAGGGGGAGGAAATAACAGGATTGTTAGAGGTTGTCTTCCAAAGCATAGGCGATCGCCTGTTCCATCGTCATGGCGCGACCTTCCTCGGAGGCCTTCTCAAACGCAACTTCACTGAGCGATTCGCGAACAAGCGACTTGAAATTATCAAAGTCTGCCTGGTCTGCTGGTTCCAGCGTAACAGCCTTGAGTATCAACTCGGTTGCGCCCAACAAACGCGCCGCTTGCTCCGGTTTGCCAGCCGTTCCTAGAATACCTGCCAGCCCAGCAAGGCAGGATGCCACACCAGTCATATCGCGGTTCTCTCTAAAAACTTTCAAGCTATTTTTGAATAGACTTTTGGCTTTGTCATAATCGCCCCGGCGAAATGATACGCTTGCCAAAGCGGCTTGTCCATGGGCGGCATGAGGAACGCGCAGTTCTTGAAAGATCTCAATATTTTGTTCCCAGAAAACCTCTGCTCCTTCATAATCACCTTGATGGCGCGCCAGTTCACCCAGCCCGCTGAGAACATATGCGGCTCTGAGTTTATTGCCAACCTTTTGGAATCTTGCAAGGCTTTCCCTACCTTTCTTCTCAGCTTCACCATACTGACCCGCGACATAAGCCAGTGTTCCCAATTTATGTATCAGCCAGGCTGTTTCCTGTTCATCTTCATATTTTTGATGGAGTCTCAGGCTCTCTTCAAAGTGACCACGAGCCTTCTCGATGTCTTTTTCGTTATAAAGGGCAAGAGTTCCGAGAGCGCTCAAGACCTCAGCCAAGCCGCGTTCTCCATCATTCCCCAACTTAAGCCAAATGTCATGACTTTCATCCAAAATGGACTTTGCAGCGCCAACGTCAATATTAAGCCAGCGCTCTCCTATGTGAGTGAGCAGACTTGCATACCGGGCAGGGTATTCCATAACATTTGGTAATAACCGAACCTTATTAAACCAATTTTCTACTTCGTTATCATACCCACGCCAACCCCAAGTCCACTTTAGCGCGTTTAGCAAACGCAGCGCCGACTCGGCTTTTTGTCCTACAACACACCAATCGAGCGCAGCACGGAAGTTACCCAACTCCCCTTCCAAACGATCCATCCATTCCAATTGGTTTGGACCTCGAGTTTCTGCATCTCCCCGTTCAGCCAGATGAACGAAGTACGCAAGATGCCAGTTACGCACTTCGGGGAATTCACTCGATTGCGTTATCCGTTCCCATGCAAAATGCTGAATCGTTACCAGCATGCTTAAGCGCAACTCGCCGTTCACGCCCTCTGACCTTTGCAAGAGGCTTTTATCCAACAGGGTTGTGAGAAGACCAGACACTGAAGTTTCAGCGAATCGTTCTGAAAAAATGGTTTCGACGGCAGAAAGAGTAAACCCGCCGGAGAACACAGAAAGATAAGCAAAGAGTCTTTGCTCGTCGGGTGTGAGCGAGTCATAACTCCAGCCAATGGCGTGACCCAATGATATTTGACGCGCTGGAACCTCTCGCGCGCCCTGCACCGACAGGATGAATCGATCATTCAGCCTTTGCAGCAAGGATTGCGGAGAATACATTCGCATCTGGGCCGCGATCAACTCGATGGCTAACGGCAAGCCATCCAGCTTCGTGCAGATGGAACTAACGGCTTGGAGATTCTCGTTGGTGAGCGTGAAATCGGACAGCACCGCGCGGGCGCGTTCAGCAAAGAGCCTCAGCATGGGAGAGTGCGAAGCGGTTTCCAAATCCAATGGCACATTTTCTTCAGGCATGATGCCCAGCGCGGGGACGGCGTACAACCATTCGCCGGAGATGCGTAACGATTCGCGGCTGGTGGCAAGAATCTTGATATGGGGACAGGTTAAAAGGAGGTCGAACGCGAGCGCAGAAACTACTTCGATCAGATGCTCGCAGTTATCCAGCACGATCAACATTGTCCTGCCGCCAATGCCTTCACGGAGTTGTTGCTCAGCGGGAATGTTCCCACGCTCCACGAAACCCAGTGATTGAACAACCGTGCGCGCGATCAAGTTCGGATCACGCAGAGGCGCAAGCGCCGCAAAGAAAACGCCGTCTGGAAACTCGGCTAACGCCGTACGCGCCGACTCGATGCTCAACCGTGTCTTGCCGATGCCGCCCGGTCCCGTCAGTGTTACGAGACGATGCTGTGTGAGGAGGTCACTCACTTCATTCAGTTCTTTTTCCCGCCCGATGAAAGACGTGAGGGAAGTTGGCAAATTTGCGCGCGTGGACTGGCTCATTTGCCAGGGCAACTCTTCGCGATCTTCATTCGGCGCTTTGGTCCAATCGCCGCGCGCAAATTTCAAGAAGTTACCTTTTTCGTTTTGGGGAATTTCAAGGAGTTTGACCAACTGGTTCACGATCTCGGCGGAAGGACGGCGTTCTTCCGCTTCGATCTTGCGCAGGGTAATTGCCGCACAGCCGATCTGGCTTGCCAGTTGTTCCTGAGTCCACCCCCTGCCCATTCGTTGACGCTTTAACCACTCACCGAAAGATGCCAGTTCGGTCAACGTAACTCTCTTTCAAATGTATCGCTGCCTATATCGCTTTTGTATCGCTCATGGATACCAGACGTATCCCGCAATCGAGTACAGTACGACCATCGAACGGAGTATACCATCTGAGACGAGGTCACTCCGAAAAATTATTCACGCTCAGAAAGAGGTCAGACATGAACACAAAATTTGCCTTCACTTTGATCGTTGCCATCATCGCCACTGCCTGCGCGCCCACCACCAGCGTTTCTGCTCCTGTTGATCCGGCTCCATTAGCGGAGCGCGAGATCGTTGCCCTGGTGCCGGTCACCGGCATGTCAGCCGCCGAAGGGCAGCGCCTTGAGATGGAATCCAGCGTGTATTCTGGCGAGATCTTCCTGTCAGACACTAACCATCCAGACGTTCAATTGAACGTCCAAACCGACGCTCAACAGGAAGGGGAAACTGGTTGTGTGTCAGAAGACAGCCAGCCCAGGCAACAAAGCGGTTGTTTGGAATAGGAATCGATGTCTGCCGTTGAACCATTGACACTTCACCGGCTGGCATCCGTTCTCCTCACAAAGGCGGGCAGGAAGGAAACTTCCTGCCCGCCCCATTTCAGAATGACATTTCGTAAGGTGAGTTAACTTACTTACGATGTAGAGTTTGTAACGGTAGATTGCGAATCGTCTCGCTTTTCACACAAAGGCGATACGAATGTCACGCTACAGAGACCAAAGTGATTCAAAAAACCCTGCGAAGGTTTGAGACCTTCGCAGGGTTTTGCTTTACTTCGCCTTGACCGTGATCGTCTTCGGCTTCACTTCTTCTGCCTTCGGCAGGGTGATGGTGAGGATGCCGTTCTCGAACTCGGCTTTTGCCTTGTCGGAGATCACATCGGTCGGGAGGGCAAGCGCGCGCTCGAACGAACCCCAGCGTTGTTCGCGGATGTGCCAGGCTTTATCGTTCTTCTCTTCCTCGTGCTTCATCTCGCCGCGCAGGGTGAGGATCTCGCCGGTGACGTTGATCTGCACTTCGTCGGCTTTGAAGCCGGGGAGCGACGCCTTCACAACGACGTCATCGTCGGTTTGGTACATATCCACCGCGGGCACAGACCAACCGTCCCTGAGGGTGAGCGGGCGCGTGACCGCGTCGTTGAAGAGGTGATCCATCGCCTCGCGCAAGGTCATCATCTCACGAGCAGGTTCCCATCGAATTAAGTTTGACATAGGTATCATCCTTTTGATTGAAATCGTCCCGCAGGTTTTTTGGAGACTTGCAGGTTGTTCACTCAAACCTGCGGGACGTTGTTGAATATGCCCATACTATAAAAAGCCTGCGTTAGATTCACGCAGGCTTTTTGTCAAAGGAGTGTATGAAAAAACAATTCCGCCATTGCGAGGAGCGTTCGTTGCGACGACATCGTACTCTTTAGAGTAAGCAATCTCCCTGACTATCTTGGAGATTGCTTCGCCTTCGGCTCGCAATGACGGGCTAGGCTTTTTGTCTTTTGTAATCCACAAAGCGATAGCCGACGCCGCGCTCAGTGAGGATGTACTTGGGGTTGGCGGGGTCTTTCTCGAGTTTTTGGCGCAGATAGTTGATGTAGAGACGGACGTAATGCGGTTCGTCGCGGTATTCGTAGCCCCACACTTTGACGAGGATCTGGTCGTGCGTGACGACCCAGCCCGCGTTCTGCACGAGGTGATACAGCAAACGATATTCTGTCGGGCGGAGTTTTACGAGTTTGCCTTCGAGCCACACTTCGCGGCGGTCGAAGTCAATTTTGAGGCGGTCGTCCACTTCGATGATGTCATGCATCGAGCCGCTTGCCCCTTCCGTGCGGCGGATGACGGCTTTGACGCGGCTGACCATCTCGCGCGGGCTGAACGGTTTGGTGATGTAATCGTCGGCGCCGAGTTCGAGTCCGCGCACGCGATCGTCTTCCTCGCCTTTGGCGGTGAGCATGATCACAGGCACGCTGTTGCCGCCCTCGCGGATGGTTTCGAGAACTTCAAAACCATCAATGTCGGGCATCATTACATCGAGCAGAATGAGATCGGGGGTTGTGTCGCGCAGTTTCTGGAGCGCTTGCTTTCCATTAAAGGCTTCCACCACTTGAAAGCCGTCATGCTCCAGATTCATGCGGATGAACCGCACCATGCGCTCCTCGTCGTCTACCACGAGGATGCGGCGGCGGTCGAATTCTTCAGGCATGTTATTCCCTCACAAAGCCGATGAGGCCTTCATCCTCCTGGCTGTCGAGTATTTCGATGAGGGCGATCTTGCTGACGGGCCACATCACCTTGGTCACATTCCCCTCCAGATAATGAATATCTTTGCCGTCGCGCAGGCGCGGATTTTGCACGGTGATGATCGTATCGGTGGGTTTGGGGAGTTCCTCCATTTCGCAAAGAACGGAGGCTTCGCCGATAATGTGCAGGATGATCGTATATGCCATGACTAGAGCCTTTTCATACCTCAAATATCCCGCAGGAGGATTTGTATCTTGAGCTTCCCGAGGGCGACGATATCGCCATGACTCAACGCCTCCTCAAGATGGGGGTTGAGGCGGCGCCCGTTGAGATAGGTTCCGTTGGACGAACCCAGGTCCATGACGACCACGCGGCTGACATCGCGTTTGACAACGGCGTGCAAGCGCGAAACGCCCGAAGCGTACGCTTGATAGGGGGTGAGATCGACATCCGGCATGATGGGCTGACCTTCGCTGAGGCGCCCAAGGGTAAATTCGCTTCGAGAGGCAAGCGGCAGGATCTTTCCGCTGTCCATCAGATGCAGGGAGAGCCAGCTGTTTGGCGGAATCGATTCGGCTTCGGGTTGCGGCGCATTTTTTCTCAGTTCTTCGTCAATTTCCTGATCGGTAATGGCTTTGGTTACGAGGGTTTCCACACCGTCGATCTGCGCGCCACATTCCATGCAATACACGGCTCCTTCCACGTTTTGATGCTGGCAATTTGGACAGATAATCATTGAACCAACTCCTTTTTCGGCGACGCAAGGAACAACGCGCGCGTGCCATATTTCATTTTCTTGCTTCCCTCTTCAGAAAGGGATTGTTGCTGCTTAAGCGAATCCACTTCAAGCGCGATGGTGTGCGCAAGACTGCGTTCGCCCTGCGCCATCAAGTTATCTGCCAGCGCTTGAAGCTGGCGCGTGGCGTTCTCGATGTTGCCTTTTTCTATTTCTTTGCGAGCCCGCTCCTGCATTCGATACAGGGTGAGGCGTGAAAGCGCCTTATTGATCACTAGAGGCGGAGGATCGATCGGCGCCGTGTCTGAAACCGGGGACGACAGGCGAATCCGCAGCGGCGGAACCGGGAAAGGTTGGGCGCTCATCGAAACTTTCAGTGTGCCGTCCATAAAGGTTAACGTATCTGATTTTACCGCTTTTGGCTGGATTATATACTCAAAAATTACACTTGTGGAAGTGTTCTGCAATATTGCCCCAAGGTGGAATTTGTTTCCCGCGGCCGGGACCGGCGTAGGGTCGGGTTGGAGGCGAAAGACGTAACTAATTTCCACGCCTTCCATCGGGCGGATCTCCAAAGTGGCGTCTTCCGCGAACGTCTGGATGAGCGCGTCGAATTTCTCGAGGAGGATGCGTTTGATGTCTTGCGGTTCAGAGATGTGCGCGCTGCTGCCTCCCGTGCGCGTGGCGAGCGCATCGAGAAAAATGTCGTTCCACTCGCCGCCAATTCCCATGCCGCTGATGCCTATTTTCTGCTCGGCAAGTTTTGCCGCGAGCGCGAGACATTGTTGTTCATCGCCATAGGTATGTCCATCGGTGAGCAGGATGATGTGATTGACGCGTTTGGAATCCACACTGCGCATCACCTCTTTGACGCCTGCTTCAAGCCCCTGGTAGATCTCGGTCGCTCCGGACGGTTGGATGGCGTGAATGCGGGACTCCAGCCGTGAGCGTTCCTGATGATAGGCGGCAGGGATGATCACTTCTGCCCGGTCGCTGAAGGCAACAACGCTCAAGATATCTTGCGGGCGCAGGTTGCGTAATACTTGAATGGCTGTGGCTTTGACCACATCCATTTTTTGACCCCGCATGGAGGTGGAACGATCTATGACAAGCGAAACATTGAGAGGCGAAGAAGAGGCGGCTTGATCGTCGGCAGGCGGTTCGAGATCGAGAATGACATATTGCATCTGCGGCTCGTTGAGTCTCAGCATGTTGGCGCGGCTTTGAATGACCTTGTGACGATACGGCAGGCGAGCGGTTTCCACTTCTGCGGGAAGTGTCGCATCGTATTGCTTGCGCCGGTCTGGGTTTGACAGAGTCTCGTATGCCTGTTGAACGCCTAGAAATAACTCCGTTTCCCCCGCGGCCGTGTTTTTGTCCGGGTGCAGTTTCTGCGCAGCATCAAAATAAGCGCGCTTGATCTCTTCCGGTGAAGCATCGCGTGAAAGACCAAGAATCGCATAATAATTCTGCTGGTAGGCAGGCATGGTCACCCGATCAATTGGACTAGGATCACGCTGATGTTATCGGGTCCTCCGGCGGTGTTCGCCGCAGACACGAGATTCTGACAAGCTCTTTGTAAATTGGGGGCTTCAATCACCGAACGAACAAGGTCTTGCTCCGCGACCACGCCCCATAAACCGTCGCTGCAGATCATTAAGAAACCGGGTTGCGGGAATGCAACCGTGAAAATATCCGGGTCCAGCAACTCTCCCTGCCCAAGCGCGCGATACAAGACGTTGCGATGCGGATAATTCACCGCCTCTTCCGGCGTGATGTGACCCAACTCTTCCAGGCGTTTGACCAGTGAATGATCGCGCGTGATGGGTTCGAGCCTGCCATCGGGGAAGATAAAATACGCGCGGCTGTCTCCCACATGCGCGATTGTGACTTGCTGTCCGATCACGAGCGCGGCGGTGAGCGTGGTGCCGCTGCCGGGCGCTTCACGCTGGATCGTCTTTTGAGCCTCCCGCACCGCATCCAACATGATCTCCTGGAAGGATTCGTCCATGGTGTCGGTCTTCACTTGAAAGAGATACGGATGGAATTTTTTCAGGAGGAATCCAGAGACAGAACGGATCGCCGCGTTACTGGCGACCTCGCCGAATTGATGCCCGCCCATTCCGTCGGCGACAATATACAGACCAAAAGGCAGGTTACCGGAATTCCCAGCCATGGTGGTGGTGAGCGCGAGAATGCTGTCTTCGTTCAGTTCGCGTTGTTTCCCCACCGATTGTCCGCAACTGGCGATCAACTGCTGCATGTCGAAGCGCGGATTCTGATTGCTGACGATCGCCTGGATCTGCTCTTCCGTTAATGGGGCAGTATTCGCCACATCCTGGTTTGCTGCGGAGGGCTGTTCTTTTTTGCCGAACAACCAGTCGAAGATTTTAGCCACAGAGACTCCTTCTCACGCGAGCAACGCGTATACGCGATGGTCGGTGGAACCAAAATAAACGATATCATCGTACACAAGAGGCGAGCCGGTGATCGCCGCCTCCGCCCCGAATTTCCATCGCAGGCGGCCCGTTCGATAATCGAGGCTGTACATATTGCCGTCTACCGAGCCGCAATAGATGGAATCTTTATACACTACAGGAGAGCCGTTCACTTGATGTTCGGTGCGGAAACGCCATACTTCTTTGGAATTCCTCGCATCGACCCCGTAGATGAACCCATCCGCCGCGCCGACGATGACCAGATCGTCAATGACGCACGGCGTGCTGATGGATGCCTTGCCGAGACGAAAGCGCCACAGTACCCACCCACTGCGCGGATCGAGCGAGTAGAGCATGCTGTCCACCGAGGTAAAAAATAGCGCGGTGTTCGTGCCCGCCGTCGAGGAGGTGATCGCGCGTTTGGCGTGGAACTTCCACTTCAACCCGCCGCGAAAATCCACTGCGTAATAATCTCCGCTTTCACATCCCGCATAGACCAGGTCGTTGAACACGTACGGCGTGGAGCGGACCGCGTCCGCCGTTTCGAACTTCCATGCCAGCCTGCCTGTATTCAAATTAACCGCATGGATGTAAGCGTCATCCGAACCGATGAACACGTGCCCCTCGGCAATACGCGGCGAAGAGCGAATGGGAGCCTCGGTGTAGTACGTCCACACCACCTTGCCGGACCGCCCGCTTACAACGTGGAGCCGTTTGTCCTCCGAACCGAAATACACATTGCCGTCGAACAAAGCGGGACGCGAAACAATTCCTCCATCGGCTGGATATTTCCATTGGAACTTACCGTCCGCCGCGTTCAAGGCGTATAAATTATTGTCATACGACCCAACATATAAAACACCCTGAAAGATCGCCGGGGTGCCGCGAATTTCATCTTCGGTCTTAAACGCCCATAAGGGCTTGATCGCTCCCGCCGCCGCGATGGGGCTGGTCGGCACTTTCATGCGCACCAACGCGCCGGTCTTCTTTGCCACCCCCATCAAAGCCTGTTTCATTTCTAACGCCGTCTTAAAGCGGTCATCAGGGTTATATTCCAACGCTGTATTCACAACGGCTTCCAACTCGGCTGACACAGCCGGGTTGATGCGTCGAAGCGGGCGCTCGGCAAATGAGAAGGGCGGTTCGATGCGCGGATCGCGGCGCGTCAACGCGTGATGGATCGTCGCGCCCATGGAATAAAGATCAGCGGCTTGTGTGGCTTCCCCGCGATACTGCTCCGGAGGCGAATAACCCTCCGTGCCGATCATCGTCCCCTTGATACCCGTTTGAAACGCCTTCGCGATCCCGAAATCAATGAGGATGATATCGCCGTTCTGGTTGATCATCACGTTCGACGGTTTCATATCGCGGAAGATGATCGGGTCGGGCTTGTGCTTGTGCAAATAATCCAACACGTCGCATAGTTCGATCGCCCAACCCAACACTTGATCTTCGGGCAGGAATCCGTTCGTCTCGTTGATGATCGCCTCCAGGTCCCTGCCAAGAATAAAGTCAAGGACAAGATACGAACGGCTGTCGAGTGTAAAGTAATCGCTAATGCGCGGAATGGAGGGATGGCTCAGCGTGGCGAGCAAGTTCGCTTCGCGCTCGAAGTTCTGCACGATCGTTTGCCGCACAAGAGGATCGGGCGCGGAGTTGATCATCTCTTTGACCGCCACCAGTTTGGTCACGCTGGGGAAGTGCATATCGCGGGCGCGATAGACAGAACCCATGCCGCCGACGCCGATCACCTCTTGAACCGCATAGCGATTAACAAGCGTTACGCCTGCCTGAAGTTGACGCGGTCCAGAGGAACCTTTGCCTTCGTCGCGGTCATCCAACTCAGGGAATATTCGAGTTTCCAGAATGATCTCCTAAGTTGCAGATTATAGTTTGCACAGCCTTGTTTGACAACTACCCATTTGTAGATACTTACAATTTCGTGGGCGTCGAAAAGTTACTCTGCCCGTGTCTTGCCGCCCTGTGCGTTTTGAGGCACAATACGTCTGTGAAAATCCTTGCGGTCAGCGATGAGGTGGTCGAGCGTCTGTACAATCTTTGCACAAGCGGACATTTCAAAGATATTGAAATCATCCTCAGTTGCGGCGATCTGCCCTATCCTTATCTTGAAAATCTGGTCACATTACTGAACGTTCCCCTCTTTTATGTGCCCGGCAACCATGACCCCGCCTACCGGTCCGATAACACCCTCGCCCGCGCGGAAGGCGGCTCAAACATCGACTTGAAACTGATTCGCCATAAGGAGTTTTTGATCGGCGGTTTCGGCGGATCCATCCGCTACCACCCGGAGGGAACCAACCAATACACACAGACCGAGGCATATCTTCGCGCCATCCGCATCCTTCCGCGCCTCGCATGGAACCGCATAAGATACGGACGCGCGCTGGACATCCTCATCACACACTCCCCGCCATTCGGCATCCACGATGAAGAGTCGCAGGCGCACCAGGGGTTGAAAGCCATCAACTGGCTCTTGCGCCTCGCCAAGCCCCGCTATCACTTTCACGGGCATACCCATTTTCAGCGCAGGAATCTCTCGCCCTCCGAAACCACCGAGGGCGCAACCCAAATCACGAACGTATTCCCCTACAAGATCATAGAAGCGAATCACTGACCATGTCTGACGAGATCAACCACCAAGCCCGCACCGATTTTCAACAGGCGCGTTACAAAGCCTTCCTCAACCGCGTCTGGGCGAGCATCTCCGGTCAACGCGCCAACCTGCTCTCGTACGATGAGATCAAAGAGAAATTGCATGTCGGCGGTCCCATCTATCGCGGCGTGCAAACCGTCCGAGTCGACCAGATCGCGGGCAGTCTCAACCGCTACCACGAATTCGACCGGGTCTTCCTCCCCGCGCACGATAAACTTGCCGACCGCTGGCAGAGCGTGAACCGCGCCTTTTATCAAGACATCAGCCTGCCGCCTGTTGTGTTATACAAAGTTGGAGAGGTGTACTTTGTGGTGGACGGGCATCACCGCGTGTCCGTCGCGCGCAAACAGGGGCAGCTCTACATCGAAGCCGAAGTGCGCGAATGTTCGACGCGCGTCAACATCACCGCCAACATCAAACCGGAAGACCTGGAGATCCTCGAAGATAAAGTTCACTTCCTCGAACGCACATCCCTCGACGCATTGAGACCCGAGGCATATATCAAACTCACCATCCCCGATGGATTCGAGCGCATGTTGGAACACATCGCCGTGCACCGCTACTTCATGGGGCTCGACCTCAAGCGCGACATTTCAGAAAAAGAAGCCATCGTTGATTGGTACGATAACGTCTACATGCCGGTCATCGAAGTGATCCGCCAAACCGGCATCTTGCGGGAATTCCCCGATAAAACCGAAGGCGACCTATATCTTTGGACGCTCGACCACCAGCACTATCTCGCTGAGGAGGAAGGCGTGCCTTTACAACCGCCCGAAGAAGCCGCCCGACTTTTCTTCGGCGATGACGGCAAGAAGAGCCCTCCCGCCAAAAAGAAAAAAACTAAAACGGAGAAGAAGAAAAAATGACTCATCCACATCCCCTCGCGGGAGTCTACGCCGCCGCGGTGACTCCACTGAAACAGACGGACGATCACGCTTCCCCCCTCGACCTTGAGTCTGTTCCGGTTTTGATGAATTTTCTCGCCGCCCGAGGCTGTCACGGCGCGGTGCTCTTCGGCACCACCGGCGAGGGACCATCCTTCTCGCCGGCTGAACGCGAAGCCGTGATACGCGCCGCCCTCGCCGCCCGCAATTCATTGAACGGGTTTCGCTTGCTCGCTGGCACCGGCACGCCCAGCCTCTCCGAAACCATCGAACTGACCAAACTCGCATTCGATCTCGGCTGTGACGCGGCGTTGATCCTGCCGCCGTATTACTTCCGCAAAGCCACCGATGCCGGGTTGTTCGACTGGTTCAGCGAGGTGATTCGAAAAGCCGTCCCGGCGGATAAATTTGTGGTCGGGTATCACATTCCCCCGTTGACAGGAATCGGGTTTTCCGTCGAATTGCTGAAGCGTTTGAAGGATGCGTATCCAGTTCAATTTGCCGGTATCAAAGATTCGTCGCACGACTCCGATCTTGCAAGAACTCTGGGCGAAACGTTTGGCGGCGATCTGGTCGTATTGAACGGGACCGATTCGTACCTGCAACTCGCCATGGAAAATAAAGCCGCGGGTTGCATCACTGCGCCCGCGAATTTAATTTCTACCGATCTGCGCGAAGTATGGGATCTGATGAACGCGGGCAAAGACTCGACCGAAGCGCAACACCGCGTCACTGCAAAACGAGAAGTTCTCGAAAAGTATCAACCTTTCCCCTCGATACTCAAGGCGCTGTTGCATCGCATGCACAAGTTGCCGCGCTGGGCTGTGAAACCGCCGTTAGAAACAACTTCAAATGAGTTGGAGGAAAGAGCCTTGCATGAGATGCAAGCCTTGAACGCCTGACGGACTGAGTTGATCGCCCGCGAATTATTTTTTCAACGTATGCTGTGTCATTCTCAGCGAGGTGAAGAATCTGCCTCGACAACGCGCAAAAAGGCTTTCACCACCTGCGGGTCGAAATGCGCGCCGGATAGCGACTTGATATAGTCGAGCGCTTTGTCGCGCGACCAAGCCGGGCGATACGGACGATCTGAACAGAGCGCGTCCCACACATCAACAACCGAAAAGATTCGCGCCGCAAGAGGAATGGCATTCTCTTTCAATCCGCGCGGATAGCCGGCGCCGTCCCAGCGTTCATGGTGACAATAGGGGATCTCTAACGCGGGGCGAAGATAGTCAATTTTCGTGAGCAGGTTATAGGCATAAATGGGATGCTGGCGCATGATCTCCCATTCTTCGTCGGTCAACACATCCGGTTTCAACAGGATGCGATCCGGGATGCCCATCTTGCCGATGTCGTGCAGAAGCGCGCCGCGCCGGATGTGTACGCGTTCCTTTTCGCTGATTCCCATCGCTTCAGCCAATTTGAGAGTCAATTCTGTTACGCGCTGGGTATGACCTTCGGTCTCTTTGTCGCGCAGGTCGAGCGCGGCAGACCAGCCTTCGAGCGTGGTCTCGTATGCCAGACCCAGTTCGATGTTGGTGCGTTGGAGACTCTCGAAGAGCGAGGCGTTGTCCACGGCGAGCGCAGCCTGCCCGGCGAGCGATTCGAAGAAGTCCATCCACTCAGAATCGGTCGTCAAAGGCGAACGATGGAGCGCTTCCAACACGCCTTTGACCTCGCCTTTTGCGATCAACGGTATGCCGTGATAATTTATGAATCCTTCGAGTTCCAATAGAGGATGGCGTTCTCCATCGGCTCGCATGTCTTCCACGATGACCATTTCACGCTGAAACGCCGCGCGCCCAGCCAAGTCTTCGCCCACGCGCAGAGTGAGGTTTTCGATGCCGCGCGTGTGATAACCGATCCCAGCCGAGAATTCCAACACGTGCATGGATTCGTTGAGCAGGAAAATGGATGCCGCATCCACATGCAAGTGGTTTGCCGCTTGTTTCAAGATGTTCTGGAAGGTGAGGTGCAAGTCCGTCCCGCTGGCGATGAACATGTCTATCGTGCGCAGGGCTTTGAGCCGTTCCACTTGAAATTTGATCTGCTCTTCTGAGTGTTTCTTTTCGGTCATATCAACCAACAACCCCTGCCAGAAAAGCGGGGAATTCTCCGAATCGCGCAGAAGAGTTGCCTGATCGCGCACCCAGACGATACTGCCATCGCGCGCGATCATGCGATACTCCTCGTCAAATTCTTCGCTCCCATTTTTCATTTTTTCGATCTTGCTCAGCGCGCGCGGGCGGTCTTCGGGATGCAACGTTTTTTGCCAATAGGTCGGGTCTTTCAACCACTCTTCCTGTGTGTACCCAAGAAAGTCTTTGATCTGCGGGCTGACGTAGACCGTGGCACCCACGTTGTCGGCTGGATTCATGTACACGATCACCGGCAACTGTTCGACCAGAGTGCGGTATCTTGATTCTGCCGCCCGCAGGTTTTCAGCCGATTGTTTGCGTTCTATGGATAACGCGACCTGCAAAGAGACAAACTTCAGGATATCAAGATCGCTTTGGCTGTACCGCATCCCCTCTGTATAGGTCTGCACTGCCATCACGCCGATGGTTTCATTCTCGATCTTAAGCGGCACGCCCAGCCAGTCAATGGAGCGCGCGCCGGACGATTCAAGCGCTCCCTCTTCTTCCAGCTTTTTCATCGTTTCAGATCTTCCAAAGAGGGGCGAACCGTTGCGAATCACATACGCGGAGGGACCTCGTCCCAGAGGGGCTGTGACCGGGGTCGTGTCGTTTTGATCCACGAAATAGGGGAAACGAAGCATATCTGTCTTCTTGTCGTACATGGCGATAAAGAAATTATCGGCGAACATGACGCTCCGCAATGACTCATGGATCGCATGGTAGAACTCGTCCATGCCGCCGCTCATGCTGGCGGCTTCGTTGATTCGAGAAATTGCCGTTTGCAACGCCTCCCCATGCATGCGCTCGGTGATATCAAGCAATACACCCTGCACGATGGGACGCGTCCCTTCTTGCGGAGGAAGGACGAGGGCTGTATCGCGCACCCAGATCTCGCGCCCATCGCGTCTTCTCATGCGATACGCCAGATCGAATGTCCGATTGCCGCTTGCGTAGGCTTGCTCTTCAAAAGATTCTTGAGCCTCGCGATCGTCGGGATGCATCTGCCGGTACCATAAATTGGGATCCGCCTTCCATTCGTCCGGCGTAAACCCCAAAAGCGACTCGATCTGCGGGCTGACGTAATGCCACATCCCAGCTGCGCCTAACTCGGACGTATACACCACAACCGGCAGACGCTCGACCAATTCGCGGTATTTTGCTTCGGCTTCTCTCAGCGCCTCCTCGATCATTTTCTTTTCCGCCAATTCCTGCTGGTTCAGCGTGTATAAACGCGCGTTCTCAATGGCAATGGCGGCAAGTTCGGCAAAACGGGTTAACAACTCGATGTCTTGCGGATCGAAGGCGCGGCCCGGCGATTCGTAGGCGATGCCAAGCACGCCCATGATCTTCGCTCTCGCCACCAGTGGAACTGCCGCAGACGCGTGAAATTTTGCCTCGGCGAAGACGGTGGAACGTCCAGCCCACGATTCGTAATCGTCCACGCTCATGGCTTTTCCTGCTTCCCAAACTTTTCCTGCCAATCCCTCCCCTTTCCGTAACCGCGTGCCGATATACGGGTTCGATGGACCGCTGCCCATGCTCAACACGATCTCACTGTCGTCGGGTTTGACTAGAAAGATGTAGCCGTCCGTTGTATCGAACAATCCGGTGGCTTGTTTCAAAATTTCCTGAAGCACCTCAGATAGTTCGGTTTGTTGTATCAATGGCAGGGTGGCATCCTGCAGGGCGGTAAGGATGCGGTTACTCTGCCGGATATTCTCATACAAGCGCTTGCTTTCGATCGCCTTTGCCACCTGACCGGACACGAATTCCAACATACGAAGTTCGCGTTCGGTATACGCGCTCGCGTTGTGATAATCTTGTAACGCAATCACCCCGATGGTGCGTCCTTCCACGATCAGCGGCGTGCCAACCCAGATCGGCGAGGGCGGTCCCACGAGTTCGACTTCCCCAATGCGCGCGAGTTCCTCGAAATTAGCGGCGTCGCTCAATAGAGGCTTCCCGGTCCGCAGGATGTACTCGGTCATTCCCCGCCCGGGCTGGGTCGCCGGGATGGAGGCGGAGCCATCCACTTCATCAACGTAATAAGGGAAACTTAACAGGTCGCTGGACTCGTCATACAGCGCAATATAAAAATTTTGCGCGGGCATCACTTGCTCAATGATCGCATGAACGGAGTGGAACAGATCATCCAGGCTGGCGGCTTTGTCTGCGGCTTCGCTGATCTGATAAACAGCCGTTTGAAGCGCGTCTGCCTGCCTTCGTTCCGTAATATCGCGGACGATCGCCAGAATAGCCTCTTGCCCGCCATATCCCACGATCCGCGCGCTGACCTCTACGGGGAAGGATGTTTCATCCTTGCGTTGATAAACCGTCTCAAAGATCAAGCCGCCTTCATCGCGGACAAGCGCGACGCGCTGGCGCCAGACTTCGAGATCGGCAATATGACCCGCGACATCGAAAATATTTTTTTCGTTTAGTTCTTCACGAGAATAACCAAGCCGGTCGAGCGCCGTTTGGTTAAAATCAATATACAAACCCGAATCCGGGTCGATCAAAAAGATGGCATCGTTCGATTGATCCATCAAATTTCTGAACTGACGAAGGACCTGGTTCGCCCGTTTGCGTTCCGTAATATCGTATAAACTGCTCAGGACGCAATCTTGTTCTTCGAGCATGATCGTTTCAGAGGAAAGTGAAACCCACACGACGGACCCGTCTGCCCTGCGCAATTGGAATTCAAAATCGCGGAGCGAACCCGCCCGCGCAAGTTCCTTGACCGCAAACTCGCGATCATCGAGATTGACGTACAACTCCGCCGCTTTTCGACCGATCAACTCAGAAAGCGGGATCCCGAGTACCTCGGCTAGCGCCGAATTGGCATACAGCACAACTCCATCTGCCCGCGAATTGACCAACAAGGGGATCGGCGACGCCTCCAACACGGTTTGCAGGCGAGACTCGCTTTCGCGCAAGGCTTTTTCCACTTGCTTGAATTCAGTAATATCCACCGACACCCCCAGCACCGCAGGTGTATCGGCATCGGAATACGTGAAAGGAATTTTCGTCGTCGAAAGGATTCGAGTCGTCCCATTGGTTTCACGAACTGACTCTTCTGGAATATGCTTTGGCTTGCCGGAACGGATCACTTCCAGGTCTTCCTCGCGGAAGCGCGCGATATTCTCCGGCGAAACAGGGAAATCCGCATCGGTCTTGCCGATGAACTCATCCACAGAGAGATGATACTTATCAGCCATCGCCTTGTTGGCAAGGATATACCTTCCATCGGCGTCTTTCGCAAAAATAAAATGCGGGTCGAGATCAATGAGTTGACGCAACCCCCGCTCATTGAGATTGAGTTTATTCTCAGACTGCTTCTTCGATGATTTCGCGGCTCGTTTCGCCGGCGTGGATGAACGGCGCGGTTTCATCTTCACCCCCGTCTTTTCTGCCCTAGACTTCGCTTTCGAGTTACTCTTCTTTTTCATTGCTTGAAATTTCCGAAATCCAAGAAGTTCCTTCTCTCACTTTACCTCAATCCATAAATGTTTGTCCCGACTATAATCATATTGACATGGATCTCTGGAGACTTCTCATCACCCAGCCCTCGCGCGGCGCGTGGAACATGGCAGTGGACGAATCTATTTTACATCACATCGGACGCGGCGATTCACTCCCGACCTTGCGGCTGTATGCGTGGACCCCAGCCTGTCTCTCGCTTGGATATGCCCAACCCTTCGCGGATGTAGACATGCAACGATTGACCGTGCGCGGCTGGGAAGTCGTCCGACGCGCCACCGGCGGACGCGCCATCCTCCACACCGACGAATTGACATATTCGGTCATCGCTCCCAACGATGAACCTCGCGTGGCAGGCACCGTGCTTGAAAGTTACAACCGACTCGCGCAGGCATTATTGCTCGCCGTAAAATCTCTGAACGTTCCGGTCGAAATGAAACAAGTAGAGCAAAATGCTATGTTGCTACATAACCCAATTTGCTTTGAAGTTCCATCCACATACGAGATCACGGTAAACGGAAAAAAGTTGATCGGCTCGGCGCAAGCCCGCAAGAAAGAAGGCGTGCTTCAACATGGATCACTGCCGCTCACCGGCGACCTGACGCGGATATGTCAGGCTCTTGTTTTTGAAAGCGAAGCCGCGCGCGAGGAGGCATCTGAGAGGTTGTTGGCGCGCGCGACCACGGTTGAGTCCGCGCTGGGGCGTGAAGTCGGCTGGGAGGAGGCGAGTCAGGCGTACGTCGGCGCGTTCGAAGCGCAGTTGGGAATCCGATTCGAAGAGGGCGAGTTGTCCGAATCCGAATCCAAAATGGCGGTTGAGTTAGTCATGGAAAAATACGATCACCCCTCATGGACGGAGCGCGTCTAATTCGGGTTCTCTAAAAAGATCGTGTTGGGAAAACCAAGCGCGGCAAAAAATTTCAGCAAGTACGCCTGAGCATTGATCTGCGCCTGTTTGAGAATTCCGTCTTCGAGCGCGGCTTTGTAAATTTCCTCTTCCGCCTTTTGCCTCACCAAAGTTTCAAGGTTCGGGTCGGGCTTGGTGAGCAAACCCGTTTCGCGGTTATACACGTAGGATTTTTCGTTATCGAGCGTGGCGATGAAGATCTCCGCCGAAGGTAATTGCACGGTCAGCACGCCGTTTTCGTAACGCATATTTTCGGGGGCGAGTTTTTCCATGTCAATTCCCGCGATGACGGTGCCGTGACCGACGAACAGGATCTTATCCCCAAAGAACGTGGCAAACGTCCCGCCGCCGGTTTCGCCGGTGATCACTTTTTCCACGCTGTATTGGATCGTCTCAAGCCGCGCCAACGCGCGGATCTCGTTGATGTATGTGATCGGGTCGGGAATGATCGTCGGCGTTGGGTTGAGCAGGTTCGCCATCTGCGTTTGCAAAGCCTGATTCGCCTGATTGACCTGCTGGAACGGCGCAGTCGCGGCTTGCGAGGCTTGGCGCACGGTCTGCACGATGAAATACGCGGCAATTCCGATTACCGCTAAGATCAAGATGGAGAGCAGGTTATTGTTCTTCATGCCCATATTATAATCTCTTTGAGAGACGCATGATTCGCAAACTTCCCCGCTCGATTCTGTTCTTCATGATCCTGGTTACGTTGGGATGCAACCTGCCGCGCCTGAATTTGACGCCGCCCACGCAGACCCCAGGCCCGGTCGCGTTGACTGAGACGATTCCCCCCTCCGCTTCCTCCCCGACGGTGGAACTGGGCCGCGCTGAGAATCCTTTGATCCTCGCCCTGCCTCCCTCTGCCAGCGAGGAGGCTGTGAAAGCCGCAAACCTCCTCGCGGCGCAATTCAACGAGCGGACCGGCTACGTGGTGGTCACGGTCATTCTCGATTCCGAAAGCGCGCTCGTGGACGCGTTCGCGCGCGGCAACGCGCACATCGGGTTGTTCAAGCCGTATGCGTATTTGCTTTCGCACAAGCAGGGATTCGCCAAAGCCGCGTTCGCTGTTGTGCAGGATGGCAAAACATTGTACGGGACGCAGTTCCTTGCGCCGCGCGAAGCAGGGTTTACGCCGTACTTCAATCCGATCTCTGAAAAGAACTCTGTGAGCGATGCAAGTATCGCGTTGACGCAATTCAACGGGAAGAAACCCTGCTGGACAGATAAAAAATCCGCTTCGGGCTATGTGGTGCCGCTGGGGTATCTCAACGCCAGCGGAGTTGTCACACAACAAGCCGCGTTCGTGGAGGGACATCCCACCGTGGTGCGTTCGTTGTATGCAAGCGGAATCTGCGATTTCGGAGCGACGTATGTTGACGCTAGAAAATTTCCGTCGCTGGAAGACCAATTCCCCGATCTGTTCGAGCGCGTGGTCGTCATCTGGCGCGCGCCGGAGATCATCCCTTATGACGTGCTGGCTTTTTCATCGAATATGCCGGCTCCCATGCGCGACCTGTTCGCAAGCAGCGTTCCGGTGTTGATGCAGATCGATCAGGGACGCGCCGCCTTCGAAACCGCGTATGGGATCAAAGAGTTGCTGCCGGCGAACGACGCCTACTACGATGAATTCCGCCGCTATGTGGAAGCCTCCGGGCTTGATCTCGCGGAGCTCATTAAATAACTGTTGTACACACCGTCCCGCAGGTTTTTTGCAGAACTTCGTTGATTCAACCGAACCTGCGGGACGTTCTACGCAAGGTAGTAAATAAAAAGAGTCACACCATTCGGCATGACTCTTTCTGGCTGTGCCCGTTTAGGGCAGCGAGCTGTTGATCGTGCTAAAGGTATTCCCGGTCTTCGGTCCGAACAGTCTTACAACAACGATCACAAGGATGGCGACCAAAACCAAAATGATCGCGTACTCAACCAGCCCCTGCCCCTTTTCTACAGGCGCAAATAACATGGAACATTCCTTTCGAAAAAATGGATGCAAACAACTGTCTGAGTTCCTCCTCAGACTCCTTCGGATTCTCAAATAGGACGGGGTAGGCTGGAAGATGGTTACAAAAAAACCCCGCCGATTTGGCGGGGTTTTTTTTCTTGCTTCGATGCCGATTAGGGCAGGGAGCTGTTGATGGTGCTGAAGGTGTTGCCGACTTTGGGTCCGAGCAAGCGCATGACAGCGATCACAACGATGGCGACGAGCGCGAGAATGATCGCGTACTCGACGAGGCCCTGGCCTTTTTCTTTTGGTGCAAACAACATGGTAATATTCCTTTCTCAATAAATTTTGTTCGAGGAACACCCTGCGAACTGTTTAGAGTATAACCAGTTCTCGAAATATTTCAAGACTTTTAAAGTTACATTGCGTTTACAGGTTTGTTAGTCAACAGTGTAACCTTTTCAAATCATTCTAGTCCGCGAAAAAAATAATGGTAAGATTTGCGCTCCCATCGGAAGGTTCTAGTCATTCCCCAAACAAAATCATGATCAAACGATTTCTCACATTCCTGCGGCGATTATTCTTCACTCTCGGTATTCTGGGAGCGATCGGGGTGATCCTGCCGCGCATCATCACTTCGATCTATTCGATGAACCGCATTTACCAGACGGAGGATGCTCCGCAAAAACGGATCGCCATTGTGTTCGGCGCCGGGCTCCGCCGCGACGGGACGCCGACCGCCATCCTGCGCGACCGGGTGGAGACAGCCGCCAATTTGTATTTCAGCGGCAAGGTCGAAAAACTGCTGATGAGCGGCGACAACCGCTTTGTGGAGTACAACGAACCCGAATCCATGCGACAGTATGCCCTCTCGTTGGGAGTTCCAGACGAGGCAATCGCCATGGACTATGCCGGACGCCGCACCTACGATACGTGCTACCGGGCAAAAGAGATCTTCGCGGCAGACGATGTCCTGCTCGTCACTCAAAAATTCCACCTTCCGCGGGCGCTCTTTTTGTGTAACGCGCTCGGCTTGGATGCGACCGGCGTGGAGGCAAATACCCGCCGCTATTGGAACACTTCCCTGCTGATCTGGAACACCCGCGAACTCCTCGCTACTGCCGGCGCATTTCTGGATGTGTTTGTGACCAACCCTCAACCCGTCTTAGGCGAGCCTAGCCCGCTGTTTGTAGACTGAACCAGCCAGATTAGGAGACAGCATCCCACATTTGGGGGATTCGGACGAATCAGGGCATCTGTCCAGACATCCCTTTTGTGGATAAGTAGCGTTTATTTGTGGATAACTGGCACTGCATGTGGAGAAGTAGGCTAGCCCGGCGAATTCGGTCAACACGCGGCACCCCCAGATATGGGCATTGGTTTACGACCTTTCCAAAATGTGGATTTGAGGATAACTCCCCTTCTTCTGTGGATAGAGTGTGGATGGATTCATCCCGATTCTTTCCACAGGGGGAAACTGCCTCAGGAAACTGAACCAGCCGCACATCCGGGCAGGGAGGCGGGGAGTCGTCCCATAAGTGGGGGTGAATCCAGTTCATCCACAGTATCCACAGCCCCTACTGCTATTACGAATCGAGTCTTATCTTTAATATTATGCTTGAATCTCATACCTAAATCCTGTACAATCTTCTTACATATCAGCCCCTCTTTATAGTTGGGAGGTCCATCATGGACATGATCAAGGTTTCAGCCAACTCCCGTACCTCTGCCGTTGCCGGGGCAATTGCGGGTGTCGTCCGTGAACATAAGCGGGCGGAAGTGCAGGCGATCGGAGCCGGGGCGGTGAATCAGGCGGTGAAGGCGCTTGTGCTGGCAACTGGGTATCTGAAGAATGACGATATCCATGTGGTGTGTCTGCCGGAGTTCGCGGAAGTGACGATTGACGACAAGGTGCGCACGGCTATCAAGTTTGTCGTCGAGCCGCGCTAGGTTAGGATGCGCGCAGGGTGGTTTATAATGTCGGAGGGATGTTTCGCGTTGAGTCCCAACGGCGTCTTTTTGTTATGAGACCTACAAGAAAACTCTGGCGTAGTCTGTTATTGTTTTTGCTGGTCGCCGCTTTGTGCGGGGCGCTGGCTATGCCGTTGCTTGCGCCGGTCCAAGCGGCGCCGAGGATGCAGGCGGCGACAAATATTGTGATCAGCCAAGTTTATGGAGGCGGGGGAAATGCTGGGGCAACGTATCAGAATGATTTTGTTGAGTTATTCAACCCAACTGCAACTTCTATTTCGGTAGATGGCTGGTCAATTCAATATGCCAGTGCAACAGGTAATGGTCTTTTTAGCTCAAATATAACTACTCTTTCCGGAACCATACTTGGCGGTCAATATTATCTTATTCAGCTAGGATCAAACGGTATGAATGGTTTGTCACTGCCCTCGGCTCAATCGACAGGCTCTATAGATATGGGTATGACAAACGGAAAAGTAATCCTAGCAAGCATAGCAACTGGATTATCTTGTAATGGAGGCAGTACTCCATGTACTGCGCCCGACCTTGCCAACATTGTTGACCTCGTTGGTTATGGAAATTCTAATTTTTTTGAGGGTAGTGGTGCGTCCCCTGCACTTAATGCTACTTCTGCTGGATTTCGGAATCCTAATGGTGACGGTTGTACTGATACCAATGATAACGCTAATGACTTTTCTGCGAACACTCCAACCCCACGCAACACTACTTCAATGGGTCTTATCTGCGGAGTAGGGACTTACACACCTACGTTATCACCCACCGCATCTGAAACTCCAACTGTTACGCTTACACTCGACGCGGCAAACCAAACGGGTACAGCCGTAGCCTTAACAAATACTTTGCTTGCGAGTTCATTCACGCCAACGAATACGCCTTCATCGGCTACTCCCACGCGCACTCCTACGATCACCCGTACTCCTACAATTACAAAAACCATCACTCGCACGCGCACGCCGACTCGCGTTCCAACCTCCGCCCCTGCCCAGTTGGTCGCCATCAACGAATTCGTGCCGCGCCCCGGGCGTGACTGGAACAACGACGGTCTCATCAATACCGGCGATGAATACATCGAGCTCATCAACCACGGCACGATCAGCGTCAACTTGAACGGTTGGACCCTCGACGATGAAGTGAATATCGGCTCGACCCCGTATCGAATCACATCCATAACCATCAGACCCGGCGAACGTATCGTCTTTTATGGGAGCGTCACCGGCTTGTTACTCAGTGACGGCGGCGACGGAGTCCGCTTGCTGAAACCGAACGGCTCGTTGATCGACGCCTACAATTACAAAGTGGTGAACTATCCCGATCAATCCATCTGCCGCTTGCCGGATGATGGCGGACTGGACGATTGGAATCGCAACTGCTATCCAACTCCCGGGTTGGCAAATTCGCTCGGAAGCGCGCCCGGTTCACCCTCCGGCGTGAGGGATGATTCGCTCTGTCCGATCGCGGATACGCTTCCGCTAGAGTTCTATCTGGCGGAGTGCGACCCGTTCGGGAATAATATTTGGAGTCGCTTCTATTGGGATAACACCGGCTGGTACGGGGAATTAAAATTGCCGAACACTGACGGCAAATGGGATGTGTTTGTGGATTGACGTTGCATGTCATTCTGAGGGCGCTTCAGCGCCCGAAGAATCTCGTATGCGTTGTAGAGACCCTTCGCTAGCGCTCACATCGTCCCGATGTCTTTCGGGAGGGTGACATGAAAAAAGATCTTAATCCTCCGCCGCGCGCGCCATTTCTTCCGGCTCGAACATCACCTCTTCTTTACCGGTCAACTTCTCATTCACCTTTTCGATGATCAGCCGCAAGTGACCGGGATGCGAAACAAAATCCAGATCGTCGGCGGGGACAGCCAGCACCGGGCATAACGTGAAGTTATCGATCCATGCTTCGTAAAGATTGTTCAACCCGTCTAAATAATTCGGCGCGATGGAGCGTTCGTAGTCGCGTCCGCGGTTCGAGATGCGATTTAGCAGGGTAGGCGCGGACGCTCGAAGATAGATGACCAGGTCGGGGGGCGGAAGGAAGCGCAGCATCGTCTCGTACAGATCGCGGTAGGTTTGGTAATCGCGCTCCTGGATGTGTCCCTGCAAATAGAGATTTTGCGCGAAGATCTCGGCGTCTTCGTAGACACTGCGATCCTGCACGACCGATTCGGGATGCTGTGAAAGTTTATAGTGCGAGCGCAAGCGGTGGGTGAGGAAAAAGACCTGCGAATGGAACGACCACGCATTCATGTCCGAATAAAAATCGGCGAGATACGGATTCTCCGTCACCGGTTCGTAGAACGGTTCCCAGCCCATTTGATCGCATACCATTTGCACAAGCGTGGATTTTCCCACGCCGATATTCCCAGCGATAGCGACGAATTTTTTCATACTTCCCTCCGAAAAGATAGGGCGACCAATTTTCTGGTCGCCCATTGATTTTTATTCTGGAAATCCTCCAGCAAGTTCCTTGTCGATCACTTGCTGAAAGACAGAGAGCGGTTGCGCTCCCACGATGGCAAGCCCATTGACGAAGAACGTGGGCGTCGAATTTACGCCGAGGTTCAGAGCAAAGTCGCTGTCCTCTTGCACGGCTTGCCGGTACGCGCCTTTCGTTATGCAGGCTTCGAACTTCTTCACATCGAGACCCAGGTCGGAGGCGTATTGCGAATAGATGCCTGCTCCGAGCGCCTCGCCCGCGAATAATTTATCGTGGAATTCCCAAAACTTGCCTTGGGCGTTCGCGCACATGGCGGCTTCCGCGGCGCCTTGCGCGTCGGGGTGAATGGATGTGAGCGGCAGGTGGCGATACACAACGCGGATCTTGCCGGGGTATGCCGCGAGCAAAGGCTCATACACCGTCTGGTGCCACTGCTTGCAAAACGGACATTGAAAATCGCTGAACTCCACGATGGTGATGGGCGCGTCGTCCGGCCCAAAGGATGGATAGCCTTCATCGGGGATCTTATAGCGGGTGATCTGCTGCGCTTCATCCACGACGGCGGCTTGGTTCGCCGACTGGGAGTCGGCTCCACCCTTCGAGAAAAGATTCGCGCCCCAGATCAAATATCCGAGCAGGAGACCGACGGCGAACGTCAACGCGCTCAACGCGGTGAAGAAATGACTGCGCTTGAACGTGATCGTGTCTTCTTCGATGATGGTTGGTTCGGGAACGATCTCCGGCTCAATGACGGGGGAAACAGGTGTTTTTCGAGTTGGCATGACCGGCATTATAGTGCAAGCGCTTCGATTTGTCATTTGCTACTTTTGTACCGACGATTCGTATGTGTACATGTCACCCTGAGGAGCGATGTTTGCGACGAAGGGTCTGATTGTAGATGTTCAGATTAAATTTCGGAGGTCGAAATGTCAACTCATGCAAAACACATCCCCTGGTATCTGTGGCCCTTTGCCGCGATCTGGAAACTGCTGGCGGTCATCGTCGAATTGACCGGCAGACTCGTGGCGATGATCCTCGGCATCGTGCTGATGATCGT
>CAYWCN010000040.1:0-27501 GCA_964456775.1 uncultured Anaerolinea sp. | reverse complement strand
CGGCAACCCTCGCAGGGACGTTAGTTTCATGCGACGGCAGGTCTACGTTTGCGACAATGTTGCTCGCTCTCGATACGAAATTATCAGTGAGCAGTGAGCAGTCATCAGTGATCAGTGTGGGCGAATTCCTCCCCCTCCGCCCGCGTGGACTCATCACTTCCATCACCATTCCCCTCAACATCAAACTCGCCTTTGAAAATGTCTCGCGCACGCCAGCCGATAAACCTATCGTCTGCGTCGCGCTCGCGCAGTGGAATTCAGGCAGAACGCGACTCGCCGTCGGCGGCTACGGCAAAAGTCCCATGCTCTCAATGGACGGAACATCTTCCGACGATGTCGCCACCGCCGCGCGCAACGCCTTCCACGAAGCGACGGATGATTACGGCTCCGCCGAATATCGCATGGACGTCGCCTCCACGCTGGCGAAGAGGTGCTTGGAATCAATTAGGTGACAGCCTCCACGTATGAATGCTGTCACCTTGTAAAAAGAAATTCTCTCTCTTCGCGCAGAGTCGAATTACCTAATCGCCTGCGCCTTCTTCTGTGGGAGTTGCTTCTGGCTCATCATCGCTTGGAGTTTCCGTTGGCGCGGTATATAAACACGCAGCGCCACCATAACTAAATTCATTTGCTAGACTATCACCAATCGTAACGGTGACGCGCACTGGGAGAGTGACCCCAACCGGCAGGGAGCATGAAAGGACACTGGCGTTAGCGACTGGCACAACACAATTGACCTGCGCGCCATTCATTGTAACCAGCACGTCATTCCAATTGACCGGGGGAGTGTCTTTCACAAGTTGAAAGTTGATATAGCCGTCGGCGAGGTTGCAACCAGTCACATCCCCGGTGAGCAATGGCGCGGCAACTTCCTGAATTGATTCAGCCGCGATAGGTGTATCAGTCGCGGTGGCGGTTTGCGTCGGTTGAGGTGAAGCGGTCGGCGTTGCAGTGGCATCGGGAGGATAACAACCTAGCCGCGCCCAAAATTGGGTTTCGGACATAATGGTAGATTGATCAGCCAAACGGAAATTCGAAAAGGGGACCGGTTGACCCGTATATGGACAGGTCAAATTAGAGCCATCTGGATTTTTGCATTCAGCGAATCCGTCAAAGGTTCCGCGTTGAATATCCTGATCGCCTGTGAACTTGCAAGCATGTCCGGCGATTTTCAGAGGAGAGTTCGTCATATTGCAACGACACACGACAGTGACCATGGTTGTAAAAATCAAGAACAAGATCAAGTTTCTTTTCTTCATTCAGCCTCCAGAATATTTCGAATGATTATAACGGGCGCATTGAATGAGAAATTACACCTAAAGTTTCTGTAAACTCGGGCTGCAGGATGGCAGTAAGTCTCCCAAATCGGCAAGACCTAACCCCTGCACGGGTATAATTCGACTCGAACCTTATCTCCTTCGTTATATGACCTCTATCCCCTCCTCCCTCGCCCCGTTCTTTCAGGAATACGAGCTCGCCAAACTTGTCCCTGAAAAAGATTCGCATACCATCATCGAGCGCGTCTTGCAATTTGGGAACCGCGCTGAGATCAAATGGCTGTTCACCGTCTATTCGCGGGAACAGATTGTTTTATGGATCGACCGATTCGGCGGCGAAAGGCTCCCCCAGCCGCATCTCAACTTCTGGACTCTTGTTTTAGGCTCCGAAAAATGACAGCGCTCTTTTGGGATACTGTCACAGAAGAAATGCGCGTGGTACTGCGCGAGTTCTTCAATAGCAGGATCGGGAATCGCTTCTATCTCACGGGCGGCACTGCTCTCTCGCTTCAACTCGGGCATCGCCGATCTGTTGACCTCGACCTCTTCTCGCCAACCGAAGACATCCCGTCCATCCGCAACACCCTTGAAGACGCGCTCGCTCCATTGAAACCCGAATTGTCAGACACATCCTGGGGAAATCTGGTTTTTGTTGTAAAAAATGTTCGTGTTGGATTCTTCGGGTATGGATACACTCTATTAAATCCGCTGGTGGAGGACGAGAATCTCCGCCTCGCCTCCATCGAAGACATTGCCTTGATGAAAATGGACGCCTTGCTTTCAAGAGCAAACCGCAAAGATTTTTATGACCTCTATTTTATTTCGCAAAATATTCCCCTGAAAAGATTGCTCGACCTTGCTCCTAAAAAATATCCGTCCGTTCGCGACTTTGAAGTTCAAGTTACAAAACGCCTGGTTTATTTCGAGAGCGCCGAGCACGATTCCAATCCGATACTTTTACAATCCGTGTCATGGGATGTCGTGAAGAATTTCTTTACAGAACAAGCCAAATCCATCGAGCAGAGTTGGTTGAAATGACTCTCCCCCTCGACCAAATTCTCCGCGGCGATTGCGTTGAAGTCCTCCGCTCGCTCCCCGCGAACTCGGTGGATGTGATCTTCGCAGACCCGCCGTATAACTTGCAACTGCGTAACGAGTTGTACCGTCCCAACCTCACCAAAGTGGATGCGGTGAACGACGGCTGGGATCAATTCAAAGATTTCAAAACATACGACGAGTTCACGCGGGACTGGCTGAGCGCGAGTCAACGCGTGTTGAAAGATACGGGCACCATCTGGGTCATCGGCACGTATCACAACATCTATCGCGTCGGCGCGATCATGCAAGACTTGGGATTTTGGATCCTCAACGATGTGTTGTGGATCAAAGACAATCCCATGCCAAACTTCCGCGGCGTGCGCCTCACTAACGCGCATGAGACGATGATCTGGGCGCAAAAGAAAAAAGGCGCGAGGTACACATTCAACCATCATGCGATGAAAGCCTTGAATGAGGATTTACAAATGCGCTCCGATTGGAGGCATTGGGAACTTCCGCTGGTCAACGGCAAACAACGAGTCAAACGCAACGGGACAAAAGCCCACTCGACGCAAAAGCCCGAAGCGTTACTCTATCGCGTCATTCTGTCCTCAACCAACGCCGGGGATACGATCCTCGATCCGTTCTTCGGTTCAGGGACTACTGGAGCGGTTGCGAAGAAACTCAGTCGTCATTGGATCGGCATCGAACGCGATAAGACGTACATCAAGATCGCGCAAAAACGTATTGACGCGGTTCTCGCCTCCCCTTCTGAGGTGTTGATCCTCTCCGAGAAACGGAAGCAGGCTCGGGTCCCGTTTGGAGCGTTGCTCGAAAACGGATTACTGCATCCCGGCGAGTCGCTTTACTTTGCGAACAACGGCAAACGGGCGAAAATCCTATCGAACGGACACATCCAATGCGGCGAGGTCACCGGCTCGATCCATAGCGTGGCGAAATCGTTGATGAACGGCGCGCCCGTCAACGGCTGGGATGCGTGGTTTTACAAAGACGAGAATGGGAATAAAATTGTGATCGATGAGTTGAGGAAGAAATTCAGAACTGCAAAATGATCAGGAGGCTTCAATGTCAAGATCGTTCGAGTTGGTTAAAGAACAGAACATCCCCGAATTGAATTCCGTTGCGAAATTGTACGCCCACAAACGCACCGGGGCGCGCCTGCTCTCGGTCATCAACGATGACGAGAACAAGGTCTTTAGCATCAACTTCCGCACCACACCCAAAGACTCGACCGGCGTGGCGCACATTCTGGAACACGCGGTGCTGAACGGTTCAGAAAAGTACCCGGTCAAGGAACCGTTCGTGGAGTTGCTCAAGGGTTCGCTGGCTACATTCGTCAACGCCATGACCTTTCCCGATAAAACGCTGTACCCGGTGGCGAGTCAGAACGCGCAGGATTTTTATAACTTGATCGACGTCTACATGGACGCGGTCTTGCATCCGCTCATCAGCGAACAGACCTTGATGCAGGAAGGCTGGCATTACGAACTCAACGACACGAACGACCCGCTCATTTTCAAAGGCGTGGTGTTCAATGAGATGAAAGGCGTCTACTCCGCCCCGGAAGGCGTGCTTGAAACGCGCATTCCTGAATCGCTATTCCCAAAACACATCTACGGTGTTGATTACGGCGGCGATCCGCGTCACATCCCCGATCTCACTTATGCAAACTTTAGAAACTTCTGGGAAACCTATTATCACCCCTCGAATTCGTTCATCTTCTTCTACGGGAACGACGACCCGGAAAAAAGACTCAAATTGATGGAGGGGTATCTCAAGCCGTATAAAAAGAAGCGCGTTAAATCGCCGGTGCCGCTTGCCAAACCTTTCAAGCGGCCGAAAAAAGCGCAAGCCTTGTACGACACCGGCGGCGACACAAAGATCGACAAGAAACATTTCATCACCGTCAACTGGGTCTTGCCCGATACTTCTGATGCGGCGCTAAATTTCAGCCTGAAGATCCTCGGTCACATTCTCATCGGCACGCCCGCCTCCCCGCTCCGTAAAGCGCTCATGGATTCCGGTCTCGGCGAAGACCTGGCTGGCTTGGGCATGGAGACCAACCTGCGCCATTTGGTCTTTTCCACCGGGTTGAAAGGCACACGCGGCGGCCACGCCAGGAAGATCGAAACGCTGATCCTCGACACACTCCAAACTTTAGCGCGCGACGGCATTGACCCTGAAACGGTCGCGGCTTCAATAAACACCGTCGAATTCAAATTGCGCGAGAACAACACCGGTCAATTCCCGCGCGGTCTGTCCATCATGCTGCGCGTGTTGACCACCTGGCTGTATGACGACGACCCGTTCAAACTTTTCGCCTTCGAAGCGCCGCTCACCGAGATCAAAGCGCGACTCGCCGCCAATCCGCGTTACTTCGAGACATTGATCCAGACTCATCTTTTGGATAACGCGCATCGGACGACGCTCCGCCTCAAACCCGACCCGGAACTTGGTCGCCGTTTTGACGAGGCTGAGAAACAGCAGTTGGCAGAAGTCCGCGCCGGGTTGGACGAAAGCCAGCTAGCCAAACTCGTCGAGCAGACGAAGGAACTCCAACACCGGCAGGAGGCGCCCGATTCGCATGAGGCTCTCGAGTCTTTGCCAGTGTTGAAACTTTCTGACCTTGAAAAGCAAAATAAAACTATTCCCATCGAGGTCTTGAATTTGCGCGACACGAAAGTTCTGTATCACGACCTTTTCACCAATGGCATCCTGTACCTCGATCTTGGGTTTGACCTGCACGCGTTGCCGAAAGAACTTCTTCCGCTGACCCATGTGTTTGCCCGCGCCCTGCTGGAGATGGGCACAACGAAAGAGGATTACGTAAAACTTTTGCAGCGCATTGGCAAAAGCACCGGCGGAATCGGAAGCGCGTTGGAAGCCTCAGCAATCCGCGGGTCGAAAGAGACCGTGGCAAAACTCTTCCTGCGCGGCAAAGGGACTGTCAACCAAGCCGCCGATCTCTTCAACATTTTGAAAGACATCCTTCTTACCGCGGACTTCAACAACCGCGAACGCCTAAAACAGATCGTATTGGAGGAGAAAGCCGGGCAAGAAGCCGCGCTTGTCCCGAGCGGACATTCCTTTGTTCGCCGGCGCGTGCAAGCGCAATTCGGCGAGCCCGGTTGGGTCAAGGATCAAACGGAAGGCATTGCGTATCTCTTTGCCCTGCGCGAGTTCGTCAATGAGATCGACAAGAAATGGACTTCTGCGCTTGAAAAACTGGAAGCCATGCGCGCCGCGCTCATCAACCGCAAAGTAATGCTCGCCAATGTGACGATCGATGCGGCAAACTGGCGATCCATCCAGCCGCAGTTGGAAGCGTTGCTCTCCGCCCTGCCAGCCAAAGATGTGACGTTAAGTCCGTTCGATGTTCAGCCGACTCAAGAACGCGAAGGGCTGACCATTCCCGCTCAGGTCAATTACGTGGGCAAAGGCGTGAACTTGTACGAACATGGCTACGCTTACGATGGCTCGTCCATTGTGGTGAACGGCTATCTGGGCATCACATACCTGTGGGATAAAATCCGCGTGCAAGGCGGAGCATACGGAGGATTTTGTACATTTGACAGTAACTCAGGCGTGTTGACCTTCATGTCGTACCGTGACCCGAACCTTGCGAGCACGCTCGAAAACTATGACAAGGCGGCACACTATCTCAAAAACCTGGACGCCTCCCGCCTGACCGATAACGAATTGAGCAAAGCCATCATCTCTGCCATCGGCGAACTGGATGCGCACCAACTTCCCGACGCCAAGGGGTATACCTCTATGGTGCGTCATCTCACCGGCAAGACTGATGAGACGCTTCAAAAAACTCGCGACGAGGTACTCTCTACCAACGGCGAGGACTTCATTGCCTTCGGTGAAATACTAGAAAAGGTAGCGCAGTCAAACGCGGTCTCAGTGCTGGGAGCGCAAAACGCGCTTGAGTCGGCGAATGTTGGGTTAAAAGTAGTAAAGGTGTTGTGATGAACACCTCTCACTTTCAGGGAGTGGGTAGAGTGAGGGACTGAGCCTATGGCAAACCGCCATCGCATTCATCCCGCAATCCGACAATTCGCGCGTGAGTTGTGCCAACCGCTCAAACCGAGGTCACAGGCTCGATCCACGGCGTGGCGAAATCGCTGATGAACGGCGCGCCCGTCAACGGCTGGGATGTGTGGTTTTACAAAGATGAAAATGGGAATAAAATTGTGATTGATGAACTGCGAAAAAAGTTTCAGGTCAAAGGTTGAAGGTCGCTGTTATGCAAACAAACACCATAAAAACTACCTCGTTCTACCTCTTTCGGAATTTCTTGCGAATAACCCAGGAATTTCACGAGGACAAAGCGTTTATCAAAATGAAATCCTTGACATTCGAGCGCGATTATGAATTCGAATATAAAGATGTTTGTGAAATTTCAGATTCATACATTACAGATGGTTATCGGTTGAATTTCAGCTATTGGATACTTCTTATCTCAACGATTACACTTGTTATATTCTGCAATTTCATTTATGCAAATCCGATTTTGCTCAGAATTGAGCAAATATTGTATCTGACTGGGCTATTACTTCTGATTACAAGTTTTCGCAAGACTTGGTATATAAGCATTATGGACAAAAAAAACAACTTTCTCACATATATAAAACTGACCCCAAAAAACCATGACCTGATAGAGCAAGCAACAGAAATGGTAAAAACAAAAGCGGATAAGATACAAGAAGTTACGGTTACAACTCCTTTTCCTGATGAAAAGCCAGTGTTTGAGCATGTAGAATACAGAATCCCAAAATTGGAGATAATCACAGATAAATTCTATGACGATAAAGTTGCGGGCCTTCATAAAGGCGTATTCGAGGAGAGTGCTTACATCGTTTCGTACTCGCAGTTAAGTGGGAAAATTTATCGCGGGAAGGCAGGTAACAATGATTGGTTTTCATACCTATCGGTTGTTTTGTTGATCGGTTTCATTATCACGGGGTTCCGCTTCGCCTTTAATATAAACCCCAGCGTGAATTTATCTTTGTTTTTCAGCTTACTACTCGTACTCGCGTTTATTTCTTGGTTATTAAGCTTCAGGAAACGTGAAGAGATTGGGTTTTATGACATAAATGAAAATATTGTTTACTGGACGCGCCTTAATCAAAAGAGCAAAGCCAAGGTTGAAGAAATAATCAAATTTGTTCAATCAAAAATACCCGCTGGGGAGAAGGGACTCAAGGGGCAATCATGAACATCACCCTCACCATCAACTCCAACAAGCACGAAATAGATTGCGCACCATCTGAAACATTACTCTCCGCTGTTCGGCGACTTGGCTATTATGGCGTGAAATTTGGCGACGAGGGCGGACTCAGCGGCGCGGACACGGTTCTGCTGGATGGCAAGCCTGTCAACGCGGGGTCTATGCTCGCGGCGCAAGCGGAGGGGCATCTCGTCGTCACGATCGAAGCGTTGGGCGAACATCCCGAACAAGGTTGGAAAAAGACCGATGGATTGAATCCGCTTCAACAGGCGTTCGTTGAATCGGGCGCGATCCAGTGCGGATTTTGCACGCCCGCGCAAATCCTTGCGGCGAAAGCGTTGCTCGAACAGAATCCGAATCCAAGCGAGGAGCAAGTGCGCGAGGCGATCAGCGGCGTGCTGTGCCGATGCACGGGTTATCTCAAACCTGTGCAAGCCGTGTTGAAAGCGGCGGCGGAGATGCGCGGCGACGAGCCGTTCCGCGTGGACACGATCAATTGGGATTTCGGAGCGCCGCGTACCGAATCGCCATCTGGATTTGATTCGCCGCAACTCGCTGGCGTGATGACGCGCCCGAAAGTTGTGGTGACGCCCGAATCGCAAACATGGCAGACCGTCGGCAAGCCCGAGAAAAAAGTGGATGCGGTCAAGCTGGTGCAAGGCAAGCCCGCCTTCACCGCCGACATGGACGTGCGCGGCATGTTGTACGCGAAAGTTTTGCATTCACCGCACGCGCACGCGCGCATCAAAAAAATTGACACGACGCGCGCCAAAGAATTGAAAGGCGTCGCGGCGGTGCTCACATGGCAGGATATTCCGCACGTCGTATATTCTACAGCTGGGCAGTCCGATCCGATCCCAGGTCCGCTCGATACGTTTTCGTTGGATCACAAAGTCCGCTTCGTTGGCGACCGCGTCGCATTTGTCGCGGCGGAGAGTCCCGATATCGCAGAGAAGGCATTGACCTTGATCGAAGTGGAATACGAAATTCTGGATTCCATCCTCGACTCGCGCGAAGCGATGAAACCCGACGCGATTCGAATCCACGACGAGGCTGAGTACGTCAATTTTGCCGACTCAAACCCTGAAAAGAATCTCGCCGCGCACATCCGCATTGACATCGGCGACGTGGAAAAAGGATTCAAGGAAGCCGATCACATCTTCGAAGCGGAATACGAAGTGCCGAAGGTGCAACAAGTTTCCATCGAGCCGCACGTGTGCATCACATATTGGGATGAAGACGACCGCTTGGTGATTCGCACGTCCACGCAAGTTCCATTTCATGTGCGGAGGATGCTCGCGCCTGTGTTGAATCTGCCAGTGAAGCGAATCCGCGTGGTGAAGCCGCGCATCGGCGGCGGGTTCGGCGGCAAACAGGAAGTGTTGATGGAAGATGTCCCCGCGCATCTCACCATTGCAACGAAACGACCCGTCATCTACGAATACACGCGCGAGGAAGAATTTATCGCGGCGCGTTCGCGTCACCCAATGCGAGTCAAGATGAAGACGGGAGTAAAGCGAGATGGGACGATCACAGCCAACGCGATGTACGCGCTGTCCGACACGGGAGCGTACGGCTGTCACGCGCTGACCGTCACAGGCAACACGGGACACAAGGCGATGGCGTTGTATGTCGGCGATGGCGAATATCGCAAGAGTCCGAACATCCAATTTTATGCAGACGTGGTCTACACCAACACGCCGCCCGCTGGAGCGTTCCGCGGCTACGGCGTGCCGCAGGGATATTGGCCCGTCGAACGTCACATGGAAAAGATCGCCCGCGCGTTGAACCTCGACCCAATCGATTTCCGTTTGAGGAATACGATTCGACCTGGCGAATATCATCCGTTTTCGACGGCGTGGAATGAGGGACGCGAGCCGCGACCTGAGATCATCCAAACGGTTGGGTTGGAACAATGTGTCGCGCAAGGACGAGCCGCGATCGCGTGGGATGATAAGTATGGGAATGAAGAGTGGCGCGCTTCGACTTCGCTACGCTCCGCTCAGCGCGGTACATTTCGCAAGGGAATTGGCATTGCAATGGTCATGCAGGGAACAGCCATTCCATATTTGGATATGGGCGGCGCGTCTATCAAGATGAACGATGACGGTTCATTCAACATGCTCGTCGGCGCGACGGACCTCGGTACAGGCTCGGATACTGTCCTTGCGCAGATGGCGGCGGAGGTGTTGGGTGTTCCGCTCGAGGATATGATCTGCTATTCATCTGACACTGACTTCACGCCGTTCGACAAAGGCGCGTACGCTTCGTCCACAACTTATATCTCTGGCGCGGCGGCAGTGAACGCGGCGAAAGTTGTCGCGTGGCGAATCCAAATCCGTGCAGCGATGATGTTAGGCATTCCAGAATCAGACTATGCCACGATTCGATTATCGAATCGCCAAGCCATTGCGCCTGATGGAAGAACGGTTTCCTTTACAGAGATCGCGTTGCATTCACTTCATAAAGACAAACAAGAACAGATCATGGGTGTGGCAAGTTATGTTTCACCCGTCTCTCCCCCTCCGTTCGCGGCGCAATTCGCCGAAGTAACCGTGGACACTGAAACGGGCGCGGTAACAGTCGACAAACTCGTCATGGCGGTTGACTCGGGCGTGATCGTGAATCCGCTCACGGCTTCGGGGCAGATTGAGGGAGGCATGACTCAAGCGTTGGGCTACGCGGTCTGTGAAGAGATGCGCTATGACGACAAAGGCGACGCCATCGAACGCGACTTGGACCGCTATCACATCTTCCGCGCTGACGAGATGCCCGAACTCGAAACGATCTTCGTCGAGACGTTCGAGCCGAGTCACCCATTCGGAGTTAAAGCCGTCGCCGAGATTCCCATGGACGGAGTCGCGCCCGCGGTGGGCAACGCCATCCTCGACGCCATCGGCGTGAATGTGGATGTGATTCCCACTACACCTGAACGCGTGTGGCGCGCGATGAAGAATAATTAATAACAACTGTAACGCAGAATTACCCAAAGACATCCGAAGCCTGTTAGACTTCGGATGTTCGTTAATATGACACGCGTGGACGCGTCGCCGCGCAAAGGGAATCACTGTCTACACGCGGTATGTGGCAGGATATAATTCCGATCATCGTTTTTTATTCGCGATACGAGATAAAGCACACCGGACAATTTACACTTCACAGAGGAATCCGGCACCATGAACCGCGAAGAATTTTATTATTTGCTTCCGTATATACTTTCGCTGGCGCTTTCACTGGGCATATCCATGTACACCTGGCGGCACAGGCAAGTGCGCGGCGCGCGTGTGTATTCATGGTTCGTCGTTGGGCAGACCCTGACCATCCTGGGGTTCATTTTCGAATTGGTCAGCCCCAACCTGCAAACCAAACTATTGTGGGATAAGTTTCAATGGCTGACCGACTCCTTCCTGGTCACGATCCCGTTTTTGATCTTTTCCGTTCAATTCACTGAACATAAACTCCGCTATCCGCGCCTGATCTGGGGTTACTATCTGAGCGCGCCCGTGTTGTTTGCCCTGCTACTACTGACCGACAGCGTTCATCATCTTATCTACCCAGATCCGCGCCTCAGCGCGGATTCTCCATTCCCCGACCTCACGTATAGCTTCACCTATGTTGTGTATATTTATTCCTTGTTCTACTTGTTTGGCGCAAACATTTTTGGGGTCAGCCTGATCCTTCGGCGCGCATTCCAGACCTATAATTTGTACAGGATCCAACTTTGGATCCTTGTCATCGGATTTTCGATCCCGCTGATCATGTCGATTCTGACCCTCGCGGGAGTTCACTTCACCCCCCAGCGCGACTCGGCTCCTTTTTCCTTGGCTGTCGGAAATGCGATTGTGGCTTGGGGCTTGTTCCGCTATCGCTTATTTGACATCGTGCCCATTGCGCGCGAGAGGATCGTTGAAAATATAAACGACCCGGTGATCGTCTTGGATGCCAGAAACCGGGTCGCGGATGTGAACAAAGCCGCGTTGAAAATGCTAGGCATGGAAGACTCGCAAGTTATCGGTCAGCCATCGAAGATGATCTTCGCGCGCTGGCCCATCATCGTTGGTGAAATTGAATTTCTGGATGCGGAACGGAAAGAGATTGCCGTGCAGGAAGGCGATAACACGTTTTATTACGATGTCAACATCTCCTCGATTTACAGCGCCGACCGGCAGCGGCGGCAGTTGTTGGGGCGGATCGTGGCGGCGCGCGATATTACCCGCTACAAGACCCTCGAAAGCGGTTACCGCCTGCTTTCTGAAGAATTGGAACGACGCGTTCAGGAGCGGACAGAGGAGTTGAGAAAAAGCGCGGATCAGTATCGCGCCGTGGTTGAAAATCAAACCGAATTTATCGTGCGGTGGAAGATCGATGGAACGCGGACATTTGTCAACGAGGCGTATTGCAAGTATTGGGGTCTGACATTGGCGGAGGCTCTTGCCATTAATTTTTACGCGCACATAAAGGATGAAGATCGTCCCGAAGTTGAAAAGAAGATAGCGGATCTGATCGCGGGAAAATTTTCGTCAAAAACCGAGACCCATCGAATCGTCAGACCAGATGAAAGCATTGCCTGGCAGGAATGGACAGACCAGGCGATCTTCGACGAATTTGGGAAGGTCGTCGAAATCCAATCGGTCGGACGGGACATCACCGAGCGGAAGCGGGCTGAAGAGGCTTTGCGCGAGAGTGAAGAACGATTTGGCATCCTTTCCAACTCAACGTTTGAAGGGATCGCGTTGAGCATGGAGGGAAATATCGTTGACGCCAACGAGCAATTGGCAGCCATGTTCGGATATTCGCGAAACGAGATGATCGGAGTCAGCGTGATGCGGCTGATCGCGCCCGAATCCATGGAGCTTGTGAAACGCCAGAGAGAGGCTGAGGCAGAAGAGGCGTATGAACATCTCTCGATCAAAAAAGACGGGACTATTTTTCCGGTGGAGGTCCGTTCTCGAACAATTCCGTACAAGGGGCGCATTATACGAGTGACCGCGGTCCGCGACATTACCGAACGCAAAAAATCGGAAGAAAGACTCGCAGAAGCCTACGACACGACCCTCGAAGGCTGGGCAAAGGCTTTGGAGTTAAGAGACAAAGAAACAGAGGGGCACTCGCGCCGGGTAACAGAATCAACTGTCGCCATAGCAAGAGCGATGGGCTTCAGCGAAGAACAACTCGTTCACACCCGCCGCGGATCCATCCTGCACGATATCGGCAAAATGGGAATCCCAGATGACATCCTGCGAAAAAATGGACCTCTGACCGACGAGGAAAGGATCATTGTGCAGAAACATCCAAAAACTGCATATGACTTGCTCAAGGGAATTCATTACCTGGAAGAGGCAATCGAAATTCCGTATTGCCATCATGAAAAATGGGACGGCACAGGTTATCCACGCGGCTTGAAAGGCGCGGAGATCCCGCTGAGCGCGCGTATATTCGCGATCGTAGATGTGTGGGATGCGCTGTTATCAGACCGCCCATATCGAAAGGCTTGGCAAAAAGAGAAAGTTTCGGAGTATCTCATTTCTGAATCTGGAAAATATTTTGACCCGGATGTTGTGCGTGTGTTCATGCAAATACTGAATAAAGGCGAGATATAATTGCTCATGATCGTCTTGAACAACGAGAGAAAATGCCAGATAAAACCTACGTGATCGGACACGTCAATCCCGACACCGACTCCATCGCCGCCGCCATGGGCTACGCATGGCTTCTGCGCGAACGCGACGGCGTAGAGGCTGTCGCGGCGCGCGCGGGCGCGTTGAACCCGCAATCCACGTGGCTCCTCAAACAATTGAAGCTCGACCCGCCCGTCCTGCTCACCGACGCGTCGCCGCGCTTCGAATCGGTGATGCAAAGACTCGACAGCCTGCGCCCCGACGCCCAGCTCGGTCTCGCGTGGACCCTCGCCAGCAAGACCGGCGGCATCGCGCCTGTTGTCAACGAGGACGGCAAGCCCTACGGTCTCATCAACGGGCTGAGTCTTTTCAAATATTTCACGCAGACACTCGGTCCGCGCCCCGGCGATACGACCGTGCGCGAGATGATGTCTGCGCCGTGCAAAGACGCGGCAGATACCAACGTGCCGAAATTTCCCGCGAATGGACACATCCGCGATTTTCTCAACCGCATCCTGCGCGACGAAACCGATGAATATTGGGTCGTTGATGAAACCGGTTTGTATCTCGGCGTTGCCCGCCAGCGCGACATTCTCAACCCTCCGCGTTTGAAAATCATCCTCGTGGATCACAACGAGCCGCGTCAAGCCATTGCCGCGCTCGAGGAAGCCGAGCTACTCGAAATTTTGGATCACCATCGCCTCGGCAATCCGCACACGCACACGCCGATCCGTTTTAAAGTGGATATCGTGGGATCAACTTCGACTCTCGTTTCGGAGCAGACAGCGGAAGCGGGACTCTCCGCGCCGCCCAGCCTCGCCGGCGCGCTTCTTGCGGGACTTCTATCTGATACGCTCATTTTGACCTCTCCCACCACCACGCCCCGCGACAAAGACGCCGCCGAGAGATTATCGCGCTGGGCGTTCGTCGGCGGGAGTCCGCTCAAAGGTGAGACGATCGAATCGTTCGGCAAAGCCTTGCTCGCCGCGGGAGCCGGTCTCTCGAACCGCAACCCGCACGAGATCGTCAGCACCGACATCAAACAATATGAAGCGGGCGGATTCAAACTTGCCATTGCCCAAGCCGAAGTGACCGATCTCCTGCAACTCGCCGAGCATCTTGCTCCGCTCGCCAAAGCCCTCGATGAATTGAAAGATAAACGCGGCTTGGATTTTGCCATGCTGCTCGTCACCGATATTGTGCGCGGCACCAGCAGGCTCATCGTCTCATCGAATGCCCCGCCTATTTTGGGCGACCTGCCCTATCCCCCGCTTGCCGATGGCACGCGCGAGGCGCAAGGCGTCGTCTCGCGCAAGAAGCAGTTGCTGCCCGTGGTATTGGGCTTGCTGGAATGATCGAAAACCAAAATCCCATAGGGACGACACGGTTTGCTCAATACTTATGACACCCCTTCGGGGTTAGTGAAAGATAAATCCAAACCTAGAATCGTTTCACTCCTTCGGAGTTTTTCTTATTCACTCTTGTTACGCAGCTGAAGCCAGCCTGGTCTCCGTAATGCGACATTCATGTCGCTGTTGCTCAAGAATAACCTGAAAGGCGAGATATAGTATTTTTACAATAAAATCTAGCAATCTCATCGCGTCTTGTCTGCGCTTCGTCTGCGCTCTTCCCAAATCATGTTTCGTCCTGAGCGGAGTGAGGAGCGTTCGCTGCGACGAACGAAGACGAAGGACGCTCCGCTCAGCGCGAAGATTTATTGCTGGGTTAATTTATTAATCTGCAAAATCTCGCATTACTGCTTTATCGCGCAAGGTAAGTTATTAATGACGAACATCATTTATCAAGCTCTTTATGAACTCAAAAAAAATAACGAATCAGCCGCGCTGTGCACGGTGACGAAAAGCGAAGGTTCGACGCCGCGCCATGTGGGGAGCAAGATGCTCGTGTACCCCGACGGCAAATTCATCGGCACCGTCGGCGGCGGGGATTTGGAACACCGCGTCCTCGATGAGGCGTGGATGGCGATCAGCGATGGGAAGCCGCGCGTGCTGGTGTACAACCTCGTCAACCCGAAGCGCGGCGACCCGGGTGTGTGCGGCGGAACTGTGGAGGTATTTGTGGAACCAATTCTTCCTCCCGCGATGATCGTCGTCATCGGCGGCGGACATGTGGGTAAGGCAGTCGTCCATTTGGCGAAGTGGCTGGGATTTCGAGTCGCCGTCAGCGACGACCGCGCAGAGTTTTGTAATCCCGAGTCTGTGCCGGGGGCTGACGCCTATTACCCAGTTCCAATGGCCGAGTTGCCGAATCAACTCAAAATGACGCGCCAAACTTTCCTAGTGGTAACCAGCCGTGGATCCGGAGTCGACGCGGCGGGTCTGCCTCCGCTTCTTGAATCGAAGGCGGCATACGTCGGCGTCATCGGCTCGAAACGCAGATGGCTCACGACGGTCAAGGCGTTGAAGGAGAAAGGCGTATCCGATGAGTTGATCGCGCGCGCGCATTCGCCGATGGGCTTGGAGTTGAACGCCGAAACGCCGGAGGAGATCGCTGTGAGCATCATGGCAGAAATTTTGATGCTGCGCGATAAGGGAACGGGAAAGATGATGAAAGATTAACGTCATTGCGAGGAGGCGACAGCTGACGAAGCAATCTCCAACCCGTGACGGAGATTGCTTCGCTTCGCTCGCAATGACGAAAAGAAACCTGTGAGGTCTTTTCACGTAGAATAGAATATAATAAAAACAACGTTCTTCAAAAGGAGAGAATCATGGCTAGAATTTTTGACGTTATTGAATATCCAAATGAAATGCGGGACGAGATCGTGCATCGCTTTCCCGAGACGGGCATCGGCGATTATCGCATCGGCTCGCAGGTGATCGTGCGCGAGTCGCAGGCGGCGGTGTTCTTCCGCGACGGCAACGCGCTGGATGTGTTCGGCGCGGGCAGGCACACGATCGCCACTGCGAACATCCCGAAGATCATTGACCTGATCGGCAAGGCGTTCAACGACCGCACGCCTTTCCCCGCGGAAGTGTATTTCGTTTCGCTCAAAGAATTTGCAAATGAAAAATGGGGCACGCCGCAACCGATCATCGTGCGCAACCCCGGCATGGGACTAGGCGTAGCGTTGTTGCAGGGATTCGGAACGTATTCATTTCAAGTGAAAGACCCGCAACAATTTGTGACGCAAGTTGTCGGTGCGCAAGGATCGTATCGCACTGCGGATATTGAAGAACGTTTGAAGACCATGTTGCTCTCGAAATTGCAAGACGCGCTCGGCGAGACGACAGCCGCCAAAAGCGTCGTGGATCTGATCGGGTTGACCGAAGAGATCGGCGCCGCCGTCCGCGCGAAGGCGCAGGATGATTTTGAAGCACTCGGCATGGCGCTTAAGACTTTCTACATTGGCAACTTGAAACCTTCGAGCAAGTCGGCGCAGGAACTCCGCGACATGGGCATGCTCGACATGGCGACCTACACCCAACTGCAAGCCGCGGACGCGATGCGCGATGCCGCGCAAAACGAGGGCGGCGGAGCGGGTCTCACTGCTGGAATCGGCGCAGGCATGGGTATCGGCAACATTATGGGACAGGCTCTTCAAGGCGGGTTCCAAAACGCGGCGCCCGGCGGCGGAGCGGCTGGCGGCGCGAAGATGCCGGACATCATGACTCCCGCCGAAGCCGCGCAGTTCATGAAGGTGACAGAGTCTGATATTCTGGACGCGATCAATGACGGAAGCCTGAAAGCCAAAAAAGTCGGCAAGGCATTCCGCATCAGCAAGGATAATCTTGAAGCGTTTATGAACAGTTAGTACTGCGTGTTGCGTACTTCGTATTACGTAGTGCGTACTGCGTAATTTATGATAACCAAAAAGACTCTCCAAAACGGAGAGTCTTTTTACATAATACGCAGTACGAAATATTTTTTACTCCAAATCGCTCAACACGTCGGAAATCGAATTCAACACATCGCTTGCCATGACGGAGGCGGTTGTGCCGAGATCGTCTGCGGCGTAGAGACCAGCTTGCGCGTGAATCCATGCGCCGGCGACTGCCGCGTCGTACGCGTCGAGTCCTTGCGCGCGCAGGCTCACGATGACACCGGCAAGCACGTCGCCTGTCCCTGCATGGGCTAGCGCAGGCGATGCAACCGGGATAATGGTTGTCCTTCCATCGGGCGATGCGATCACAGTGAACGCGCCTTTCAGCACGACAACGTGTCCCCATTCTTTTGCATACTTGATGGCAATTGTTTGCCTATCCTCTTGAATTTCCTCTTTCGATAACCCGGTCAACGCGGACATTTCGCCGGGGTGCGGCGTGAGGATTGCTAGCGCAGGCAATTTCATCTGCCAGTCTTTGATCTGCGCGAGCAAGCGCAATCCGTCTGCGTCCACGACTGTCGGCGGCAATGAATTTTTCTCCGCTTCTTTTGATCCGCTTTCTTCATGCACAAAACCGATCGCGGATTTTTTGGGCATTGATTTCCCAGCCAGCAAGTTTTCGATGAATTCTTTCGTTGTGTTTTCCGTTCCCAAGCCGGGACCGATCAGCAACGCTGTCGCTCGCTCAAAATTCTTAGATAACACTTCGGATGCGCTGGATGAGATCACGCCAGTGGAGTGTGGAAGCAAGACCCACGTCGCTTCGGGAACCTGACCTGCGACTGCCGCGTGAATGGACGCGGGGATCGCCAATTGGACCAATCCCGCTCCCGCGCGATACGCCGCCTCTCCCGCAAGGACGACCGCCCCAGTGTAGTTGACGGATCCCGCCGCGATGAGAGCCGTACCAAACGTCCCTTTGTGCGAATCGAGCGGCCGCTCCGGCAGAAGCGCGGAGACAGAATCTTCATCCGCAACTTCCGTTTGCAAATTTTTGAGCGAAGGCAGATCAACAGGCAAACCGATGTCCACAACTTTTAACTCGCCGACATATGCGAACGCGGGCAATTTCAACAATCCTTGCTTGACCGCCGCCATCGTAACGGTCACATCCGCGTGAAGGGTTTCATCTGCAACCTCGCCAGAATCACAGTCAACACCTGATGGGCAATCAACCGCGATAACGAGAGGCGATTCGTCGAGGCTTTCCAGCAAGTCATTGACTTCGGAAAGCAATTCGGCAACTTCTTTTTTCAACGGCAGTTTGATCCCTGTGCCGAGAACGCCATCGAGAAGAACATCGGTGGTTTCGAGAGATTCGGCAAGTTGATCGAAAGCATCGTCGCCTGAAAAAACCTTTCCACCCGCATCAAGGAAGTGTTTGACCAGATCGTCTTTCTTGCGCTTGACGAGGTACGCGCTCGCGTTCCAACCTTCTTCGACAAGCGCGGTCAACGCGACGAGGGTATCTCCCCCGTTGTTGCCGGGACCGACCAAGCCGACGACCTCGAGCTGTTCCTCATCAACGAAAAGGTCGGCAACGACTTCCGCCAGTCCCTGACCGGCGTTTTGCATCATTTGATCAAAGGTTAAGCCTTTTGAGTCGGCTTCCTTTTCGATGGCTTGCATTTGTGAGACAGTGACAAGTTTCATGATTTACTCCAATTGATGGTCAGATTCTACTGCAAACATGTTGCGTAAGAAGAGATTCCCGCTTCTCTCTAACAAAACTCCAATCTCGTGTCCAACAAAGGCGACCGCCAAGCGCGCCGAACTGCCTATGCTATACTTGAATCAAATAGTTTATGGGAAGCGAACCGAATACAATCGCAAACGAAACTTCGGGAAAGATGCTGGCATTGGAGGGCATACGAGGCATAGCTGCCCTGGTCGTGATCTTCGATCATCTGCATCTCGCATTTTTCGCGGGAGTAGATCAGACAATCGCTTTGTATTTAAACTCTCATTTTCCATTCTTGCTGTCGAAGGCCGGGCAATATTTCGTGACCGGACTCCACGATGGAAATTTTGCCGTTTGGGTCTTCTGGGTTATGTCCGCTTTTGTGCTCAGCAGGAAATATTTTCAACTCACCAAAACAGACCGCGGACTCGATGGCGCAGAATACCTGACCAAAAGCGTGATTAAAAGATTTCCGAGATTATTCGTTCCAGTTTTGGCTTCGATTTTATTTGCATTCGTGATCCTGTCTGCCGGCTGGATGACGAACAACGATCTGGGTGAACGACTGGGAGCTCACACAAGCCAAGGCTGGCTGTTTACTTTCTACGAATTTGAGCCTTCTCTGACACAGGCAATTAAGTCAGCCGCATGGGACACGTTCTTCGATTTCAATCGCGACACAACATACAACACCGTCCTGTGGACAATGCAACCTGAGTTCTTCGGTTCTATCTTTCTTTTTGGCTTTCTCAGCCTCTTTGGAAACAAAACGATTCGTTGGTTTATGTATCCTTTCATTGTGCTAATACTCTACTTCAAAGAACTGCACTGGTTAAATGCTTTTCTGTCAGGAATTGTTTTGTGCGATCTCTATGAAAATACAAATGCTTTCGCAATGGCGGGAAGAGTTCTCAAAAAAGGCTGGATACAATTGTTATGCGGGCTGGGGACCATGGTACTGATCGGCGCGCCGAATTACGGCGGCGTCTTCCATCTCTTAATTGCGACCATGTTGATCTGCCTCGCCTTATCCGCTCAAGGGATCGCAAGGTTCTTCTCGGCAAAAGCGCCTGTGTACCTCGGAAAGATCTCATTCTCGTTGTATCTGATCCACGTCCCTATCTTATGCAGCGCGACCGGTTTCATCTACAGAACGGCAGAGAATCATTTTTTGTATCCCGAAACAGCGATCATAACCTCGATAGCGACAATTGCGATTTGTATCTTTGCGGCGCACATTTTCTATTTGTATGCCGACAAACAGGGGATCGTGTTAGGAGGAAAACTTGCAAACTCGCTCAATAGAAGGTATCCATGAAAATTCCCATCGAAATTAGAACACTGATCGAATCGGGCTGTCCCGCTCATTTGGTCACCATAAACACAGACGGAAGTCCTCAAATCACTCTGGTTTGGATCGGCATAGACGGTGAGGAACTGGTTGCCGCACACCTGCCCAAAAATCAAAAAGTTAAGAACATATTGCGGGATCCGCGAGTTGCGGTTTCACTTTTAGCAGACTCCAAAAGCGAGATGAATCTCAGAGAATACGCCGTCCTCTATGGGGAAGCGTATATCAGCGAGGGCGGAGCGGCTGAACTCCTGCAAAAATTGGCGGAGGTTTACATCGGGAAAGGAGTGAAGTTTCCACCGATGGACAATCCGCCGCCAGGATATATCACTCATATCCGCGTGAACAGAATCGAAGGCGTCGGTCCATGGACCGGGCGTCCCGTTTGATCGACGAGTCGCGCTTAGTCAAAAATACTTTGCCGGCACTTGTCGAATCGCACAAAATGGTCTATCCTTGTGCGAACGAGATGAACGGTTCATCTCAAACCCATTCTTAATTCTCTTGGAGGAGAACATGAAGAATCTTTACAAAGTGTTAGTCGTTGGCATCGTTGCCGCACTCGCGCTGACAGCGTGCGGAGGCGGAGGCGGCGCGAAAGCGGATGATCTGTTGAGCGCAATCAAACAGCGCGGCTATATCCTCGTTTCCACAGACCCGAACTACGAGCCGCAATCGTTCCTGAATACCGAGGGCTCACGCCCAGACGAAACCAAGTGCCCTTCTGATGCATTGACTGTTGCCGAAATGCAAGGCTTTGACGTGGACGTTGCCATCGCCATTGGCGACGCGCTCGGCGTGGAGACTTGCTTCGCCACCCCATCGTGGGACACGATCACCGCCGGTTCATGGGCTGACAAGTGGGACGTGAGCGTTGGCTCGATGACGGTCACCACCGCCCGCCAAGAAGTCCTCGATTTCAGCGTACCGTATTATTACACCCCGGCGGTTGTTGCAGTTCGCGCAGATTCGGGCATCACCTCCCTCGCCGATCTCGAGGGGCAGGCTCTTTGTGTTGGCACAGCCACCACCTATGAATCCTGGCTCAACCACGACATGGCTGGTTTGGGATTGCCTGCAGCCTCCATTTACGCCGAAGCGCCAAATGTAACGGTGGTTCCGCTCGAGACCGATCAGGAATGCGCCCAAGCCATCGCCGCGGGCCGTGAAGATTTCGTAGGCTATGTCACATCAGAGACCGTTGTGGACGCAAACATTGCCGCTGGTTTCCCGGTGGTCAAGCTTGGCTCCCCGGTGTACTCAGAGGATCTCGCCGCATCGTTCGACAAGACCTCCAGCCTGCCGACCGGCACCCTTCTTGCCGAAGTCAATAAGGTCTTTACAAAGATGCATGAAGACGGCACCCTTTCAGACCTCTCGCTCAAATGGTTCGACGTGGACCTGACTCAGGCGCCTAACTAACCTCTCACCTTACAAAGGGAAGCGGCTTTCGCCGCTTCCCTTTGTATTTGCTTGGGTGTCAGATTCATGGCAATCGGCATCTGACACGGGACTATGATGTAATATCTCGCTGAATATCCTGATGGAAAATAAAACAACACAGCAAAAATCACAAGCCGATCTCTTGGTCGAGGCTCAACAAAGGAAGCAAAACCAGTTCCGCATGGGCGTCGGGGCAACGTGGGGAGTTCTGCTTCTGGTTCTCATTTTCCTATTCAGCGGAAAAACAGTTCTGGGGTTTGAAACGATCCAGCTTGATACCGCGTTCATGCGGGAGAATATCGCCTTCATCGGCTCGGGCTTGGGACAGACCCTTCTTATCTCGATCCTTTCCATTTCACTCGCGATACTCCTTGCCTTGCTTGCCGCGCTGGGACGGCTTTCCACGTTTCCGCCGATCTTTGCGATCAGCACTTTCTATGTTTCATTGATCCGCGGCACCCCTCTTTATCTTCAGATATTTTTCTTTTTCCTCGCGCTTCCTCAATTAGGAATCATCCTCAGCGGGCTTACGGCTGGCGTGTTCGCGCTGGGACTCAACTACGGCGCATACATGAGCGAGACTTTCCGCGCCGCGCTCGCCTCAGTCGGCAAGGGACAGCGCGAAGCCGCCACCGCGCTCGGCATGACCCCGCTTCAAACCATGCGGCGTATTATCCTGCCGCAAGCGCTGCGATTTGCAATTCCGCCGATGGGCAACGACTTCATTTCCATGACGAAAGATTCCGCTCTTGTCGCCGCGACAGGTTTCGTCCACGAGGTGTTGTGGCGCGCAACCAAAGTGGGACGCGCGCAGTTCAACAACCTCGAAGCCTTGTTGATGGCGGCAATGTTCTATTGGCTGATGACCCTCGTACTTACGTTTTTCCAAACGCGGCTCGAAGCGCGCCTCGCCAAAGGAGACCGCTGAGATGGCGCCGATCGTCCGCGTATCCAACCTCGATAAATATTTCGGGCGTTTGCATGTTCTCAAAAATGTCTCGCTCGATGTGCAACCGCGTGAAGTAGTTTGTCTCATTGGGCGAAGCGGCTCGGGAAAAAGCACGCTATTGCGCTGTATCAACTTCCTGGAAGAGCCTTCCGATGGAAGCATCGAAGTAGACGGGCTGGTCGTTCAAAGCCACGGACGCGGCAAAGAACATCGCCAACTGATTCACGATGTGCGCCTCAAGACCGGCATGGTATTCCAGGAATTCAATCTCTTCCCGCACATGACTGTATTGGAAAATGTTATCGAGGGACCTGTCACGGTCAAAGGCGCGAATCGCGGTGAAGCCATCGCGCTCGCCGAAGAAAATCTCGATAGCGTCGGTATGTTGTTCAAAAAAGACGAATATCCCATGCGGCTATCGGGCGGACAAAAGCAACGCGTGGCGATTGCGCGCGCGCTGACCATGCAACCCAGAGTGATGTTGTTTGACGAACCCACCTCCGCGCTTGATCCCGAACTCATCGGCGAGGTGTTGAATGTAATGAAGAAAGTGGCAAAAGACGGGATGACCATGCTTGTCGTCACACATGAAATGGGTTTCGCACGCGAAGTGGCAGACCGCGTGCTGGTGATGGGAGACGGCGAGATCATCGAAGAAGCCAAGCCGTCTACGCTGTTCAGCAGACCCAAAGACCCGCGCACGAAAGCCCTGATCGACCGCTACCGCACCGGGGGAAGATAATTTGCTCCTCGCCGTCACGCGCGATGTTAGTCCGCGTTTCAACGAGTGCGAGATCACCCACATCGAACGCTCTCCGATCAACGTAGAAATCGCCCGAACACAACACCACGAATACGTACAAACATTGAAAGAACTCGGATGCGCCGTTTTGGAATTGCCTGCGGAATCCGACTTGCCCGATTCGGTCTTTGTCGAGGATACGGCGGTCATCCTGCGGGAAGCGGCGCTTCTCACCCGACCTGGGGCTGACTCGCGGAAACCTGAGACCGAATCCATCGCCCGAGCTCTTGCCCCCTACCGCGAGATCGTCCGCATTCAGCCTCCCGCCACCGTGGACGGGGGCGACGTGCTTGTGCTGGGAAAAAATATATTTGTGGGCATGTCCACGCGCAGCAACACATCCGCTATTAACCAAATGAATCAACTGCTTGGAAAATTCGGATACAAAACACAAGGCGTGGAGTTGCATGATTGCCTGCACCTCAAAAGCGCAGTCACGCGCGTGGACGATAACAATACACTCCTCATCAATCGCAAGTGGATCCACGTTGAAACATTCGAAGGTTATGAGTTGATCGATATTGATTCCTCCGAACCGTTCGCTGCAAATTGCCTGCCGATCAACGGCTCGATCGTTTATCCCACAACCTTCCCGAAGACGACTGCAAAACTTGAGGCGAGAGGGTATCGAATCAAGCCTGTGGTTGTGGACGAGTTGGCAAAAGCCGAAGGCGCGGTGACGTGTTGCAGTCTGATCGTTTCGTGAGCGCGAATCGCCGTCGGCGCGGATGAGGTTCCGCGATTGCGACCAGCCTCACCCGGAGAATGAAGTGGGAATTTTCATCCAAACCTGCTCGCAGGATTTATACTTGTCTATGATCGGTTCGACCTGTCCAAAGAGGAAGTTATGTTCACACGAATCTTTCCCCCGCCCGTATTCGAAAACGAAGAGTTGACGCGCTCGGCTTCTCAATTGAGAACGGTGGTGCTTACCATGCTCGGCATGGCGACGCTGTATGTTGTGGCGTGGTTGCTTCTCGCGCCTGAGTTTTCCTATCGCATCATCTTTGCGCTGCCGCTTTATCCGCTGTTCTTCTGGTTGTTAAAGTTAATTCAGAAAGGGAAAGTAAAACTGGCGGGCGGTTTGTTGGTGGCAGGCGTTTGGCTGGTGTTGTTTTCTGCCGCGTCGTTCAGCGGCGGCGTGCTTGCGCCCGGGTATAGCGGACTGTTGATCACCGTTCTCGCCGCTGGCATTTTTATCAACCGCGTTTGGGCGAATGCCATCGCGCTCATTAGCGTGGTCTGCGGAGGCGTCCTTGTGTATCTTGAGCGGCAAGGCAATATGCCAGCCGCCAATGAGTTTACCGAACCGATCACGATGTGGATCGCGCAAGCCGTATTCTTCTTCATTGCCGCGAGCCTGCTGCAAATGGGAACGCAGCGAATTACCGGCGCCCTGCAACACGCGGAGCATGAGATCGAGCAGCGGCGCAATTCGGAAGCGCGGCTGCGCGAAGCGGAATTGTTGTATCGCACGCTCGTCGAGCAGACCTCGGTCGTCATTTATCGAGATATGCCGAAAGAGGGCAGTCCATCCATGTTTATCAGCCCGCAGATCAAAGAGATGATCGGGTATTCTGCCGAGGAGTTTTCATCGAATCCCGAATTCTGGCAGTCGCTTCTTCACCCTGACGATAAAAATATGGTTTTGGAAAGCATCAAACAAATGCTCGCAACACGCAAAGGCAGCACAGTGGAATACCGGTTGAGGTCAAAGAGCGGAGAATGGGTATGGCTGAGAGACGAAGCGCTGGTGATCAACGACGACGAGGGCGAGCCCCTGTATATCCAAGGGGTCTATAGGGATATTACGAAACAAAAAGAAGCCGCGGCTCAGCGCGAATCGCTCATCAAAGAACTCGAGGGAAAAAACTCTGAACTGGAACGCTTCACCTACACGGTTTCGCATGATCTGAAAGCGCCGCTCATCACCATGGGCGGGTTCCTCGGCTTTTTGGAACGGGACGCCTTAAGCGGCAACACCGAACGCTTGAAAGAAGATATTCTGAGAATCTCCGAAGCGAATCAAAAGATGCAGCGGTTGCTCAACGAACTGCTTGAACTGTCGCGCATCGGCAGAAAAATGAACCCACCGGAGATAATTCCCTTTGGGCAGATCGTTTCAGAGGCATTTACCCGGGCAGAAAGCCGGTTGAACCAGAAAAAGATCGAAGTGATGGTGATGACCGACCTGCCGGAGATCAACGGGGACCGGAATCGGATGGTTGAGGTGATGCAAAACCTGCTGGACAACGCCGCCAAGTTTATGGGCAGCCAACCTAACCCGGTCATCGAGATCGGCGTCGAGACGCACAAGAAGGAAGTCGTCTTTTTCGTACGCGACAACGGAATCGGGATCGATCCGAAATTCCATAAGAAAATATTCGAGTTGTTCGATAAACTCAATCCGCAAATCGAAGGGACGGGTATCGGTCTCGCGCTGGTCAAGCGCATCATTGAAGTGCACGGCGGAAGGATCTGGGTCGAATCGGAAGTGGGAAAAGGCTCAACGTTTTATTTCACCTTGCCGGGCTCTTAAAAGAAAAATCCCAGAGAGTGTCTGGGATTTTTCTGAGGTGCGCTGGAGAGGACTTGAACCTCCACGTCTTGCGACACATGGCCCTCAACCATGCCTGTCTGCCAATTCCAGCACCAGCGCCCGTTCGAGGCAGGGCGTATTATAATCGCGTTCATACCCATGTCAAGCAAAGGACTCGGGAGGCATGGAATCACCCATCCCTATTCAAAACGGATTGACTCGTGAGCGATCAACACACATACGAAGAACCGCTATCGGTACAATTACGCAGGCATCAGTATGGCGACAAGCGCGAACTGACCGGTACGGTACGGTGGGTGGCGATCGCGTCGGCTTTCATGTTCCTTGTGTTGACGTTAACCTTTTTGCTCGCGCGCAGGTACCCCAACGCGCTGATCGCGGCGTTGGGCATTATCCCCATCGTAATTTCAATATTTTTTCTCAAGCGCGATTCTGTGTCGGCGCCAAGCGCGGCTCTTGCCGTCACTTTCATTTTGGCGATCACCGGGTTCGCCACCTTTGGGAATGGGTTATACGATATCGGCGTGCTTGGATTTCCGGTCGTCCTGATCGTGGCGGGCTTGATCCTCAAGGGAAGCGTCATCTGGCGGCTTACCTTGCTAATCCTGCTTTGCATGGGATGGCTGGCATTTGGGAATTTGGCGGGTTTGTATCACACGGTGCCCGGTAGCGCGAACCCGCTCGAAGATTTTTTCATCGCCGCCTTTATCATGCTGGTTGCCGGCAATTCGGTTTTCCGGCTGGCGCAGACCGTCTTTTCCAATCTGTCGCGCGCGGAACGGGAGAACGCCATCCGCCGGGAAGCGGAAAAACAGCTGAACGATGTCATCTCGAAGTTGAATGCAAAGAACCACGAACTGGATCGGTTCGCCATCCGCGTTTCACATGACCTGAAAACGCCGCTCATCACCATCGCCGGGTTTTTAGGTTTCCTTGAAAAAGACCTGAAGGCTGGCGACAACACCCGCGCGGAAAAAAATTTTTCACAGATCAACGAAGCCGCAAAGTCTATGGGGAAATTCGTGGATGACTTGCTCGATCTTTCCCGCATCGGGCGCATCATCAAACCGCCGGAGAATGTCGCGTTCAGCGAGATCGTCAGCGACGCGCTCAAAGCGGCGGATGGATTGCTCAGGGCGAAGCAGGTTCACGTCGAGAGCGAGGCGATCTTTCCATTCGTCCGCGTTGACCGGGGGCGCGCGGCGCAAGTTTTACAAAACCTGATCACCAATGCGGTCAAATTCATGGGCGATCAAAAAGAGCCGAAGATCCGAATCGGGTTTCAAGAGATCGAGGGTGAACACATTTTTTCCGTGAGCGATAACGGCATCGGCATTTCGCCGGAACATCACGATAAGATCTTCGAACTGTTCAGCAAACTGGACCCGGAAACGGAAGGCACCGGCATTGGGCTTGGCGTTTCAAAACGCATTATTGATTTGCACGGCGGAAGAATTTGGGTACAATCCGAGTTCGGTAAAGGCGCGACATTTTATTTCACACTGGCAGAGAAACGCCCCGGGAGATGACGTAATGACTCGAATCGTTGTTGATGCAATGGGAAGTGATAATCATCCGACTCCAGACGTGGAGGGCGCGGTGCTGGCGGCGCGCGAATACGGCGTGGAGATCATCTTGACGGGAGACGCTTCGCGGATTCAGCCTCTGCTTGATTCTA
>CAYWCN010000039.1:0-27733 GCA_964456775.1 uncultured Anaerolinea sp. | reverse complement strand
CCGTGTTGAAAGCCATCCTGAACGCGGATATGATCGTGATCGGACCGGGAAGTTTGTACACAAGTCTGTTGCCGAATCTTTTAGTGCAGGATTTACTTGGCGCGATCCGCTCGAGCCGGGCGGTGAAAGTGTACGTGTGCAACCTCGCCACGCAATCCGGCGAAACGGATTTATTCTCGTGCTCGGATCACGTCCGCGCGTTGGAGGAACATGTGGGCAGGCATGTGTTCGATGTGTTGTTGTGTAACTCGAATTACACGGGACAATTGAATGACGATTCGCAGTGGGTGAAAGCGGACGAAAATATCCTCGCTGACCCGCGAACCTTTTGCACAGATTTGGTCAACGAAAGCCAGTCGTGGAGGCATGACTCGGTGAAACTTACTAGCGCATTGATCGAAGTGTTGGACGAGTACACGGGTCCGTTAGAATGATTTAGGAGACTGTCGCTTCATAAAGTGACAGTCTCCTTCAATAATGATAAAATCACTTTGTATACAACAAAAATAATTTCGGAGGTATGAAATGACAGTTAAAATCGGCATCAACGGGTTTGGACGTATCGGGCGGTTGGTATTCCGCACGATCAAAGAGAGACATCCAAGCGAGATCGAAGTGGTTGCCGTCAACGATCTGTTCGACGCCGCGACCAACGCGCACTTGTTGAAATACGACTCGACCTATGGTCAATACGATGGAACGGTTGAAGTGAAAGACGGCAACCTCGTCATTGACGGCAAGACCATCAAGGTCACTGCGGAGAAAGACCCCGCCGCCATCAAATGGAAAGATATGGGCGTGGACATTGTGATCGAGTCGACGGGCTTTTTCACCGACGCGACCAAAGCGAAAGCGCACATCGAATCGGGCGGCGCGAAGAAGGTCATCATCTCTGCGCCTGCGAAGAACGAAGACATCACCGTTGTTCTCGGCGTCAACGACGATAAATACGATCCGAAGAAACATAACATTGTTTCCAATGCCTCCTGCACCACGAACGGGCTTGCTCCTGTCGCCAAAGTGCTCAACGATAAATTTGGGATCGACAAAGGTTTCCTCACAACCATCCACGCGTATACCAACTCGCAAAAACTGCAAGACCTCGGCGCGAAAGACGTGCGCGACGCGCGCGCCGCGGCGCAGAACATCGTCCCATCTGCTACGGGCGCGGCAAAGGCTGTGGGTCTCGTCATCCCCGAACTCAAAGGCAAATTTACCGGCATGGCGTTCCGTGTTCCCACACCCACAGTTTCCGTTGTCGATTTCACCGCGACCCTCAACAAAGAAGCCACCGCGGAAGAGATCCGCGCGGCGATGGTCGAATATGCGCGCGGTCCCATGGAAGGCGTTCTCGATGTGACCGACGAGCCTTTGGTTTCCACCGATATGCGCGGCACCGAATTCTCAAGTGTTTTCAGCGCCATGGATACGATCGTCCTCGGCAACATGGTCAAAGTGGTGGCGTGGTACGACAACGAATGGGGTTATGCCTGCCGCACAGCCGATCTCGCCGCGATGATGGCGAAATCTTTATAAAATAACGCGTAGGGGCGGGGTGACCCCGCCCCTACAATATTTAACATGAACAAAAAAACAGTCAAAGACATAGACATAAAAAATAAACGCGTGCTGATGCGCGTGGATTTCAACGTGCCGATGGCAGACGGCAAAGTGACCGACGACAAACGCATCCGCGCCGCGTTGCCGACGATTCAATATGTGCTGGATCAAAACGCGTCGCTGATTCTGATGAGTCACTTGGGGCGACCAAAATCCGCTTCGGACTCCCAGTTCAGCCTGCGCGCGGCCGCGGAAGTTTTATCCACGCTTTTGGCGCGTCCCGTCAAAATGGCGCCCGATTGCGTGGGACCCGAAGTGGAAACAATGGCAAAGGATTTGAAGCCCGGCGAAGTGTTAATGCTCGAGAACACGCGCTTCCACGCGGAAGAAGAGAAGAACGATCTCGATTTCGCCAAACGACTCGCCTCGCTTGGCGATGTGTACGTGAACGACGCATTTGGCTCGGCGCATCGCGCACATGCTTCGACGGAAGGCGTGGCGAGATTTCTCCCTGCCGTCTCAGGCTTCTTGATGGAACAGGAACTTGAATACCTCGGGCGCGCGGTTGCGAATCCTGAACATCCTTACATTGCGATCCTCGGCGGCGCGAAGATCAGCGACAAGATCCTCGTTGTCGAAACATTATTAGCCAAATGCGACAAACTCATCATCGGCGGCGGCATGGCAAATACATTTCTCGCCGCCCAGGGACTGCACATGCAAGACAGCCTCGTCGAAGAATCGTCGTTGGAAACTGCAAAGGGAATCATGTCGAAGTCTGCCGATAAGTTGATTCTGCCCGTAGACGCGGTCATCGCGGATAAATTCGCCGAGGACGCGAACACCCAAGTTGTGGATGTGGACAAAATCCCTGCCGGCTGGCGCATGTTGGACGTGGGACCGAAAACCGTCGGCGCGTATCAAGCCGCGTTGAACGGAGCCAAACTCATCGTCTGGAACGGACCCGTCGGCGTCTTCGAGATGCCGAAGTTTGCCGAAGGAACGTTCGCGCTCGCGCGCATGTTGGCAGACTCCAACGCGGTCACGGTGATCGGCGGCGGCGATTCGGCGAGCGCGGTCAAAAAAGCAGGCGTGGCAAAACAGATGACGCACGTGTCCACTGGCGGCGGCGCGTCGCTGGAATTTTTGGAGGGGAAAGAGTTGCCCGGCGTCGCGGCGTTGATGGATAAGTAATCAATCAGACCTGACAGGTTTTTAAAACCTGTCAGGTCTATTTCTTTAATTTCAATTTCCCAACAATTTACAACGCGATAAACCCGAATTAACAAGCCTCGGCTATAATTTGTTGAGTTAAATCCATATATCTAGCCATGTCATTCTGAGTGGCGCGGAGCGCCGCGAAGAATCTCAGTCACGGCGTAAGAGACCCTTCGGTCGCTGGAAAGCGCTCCCTCAGGGTGACATGAATCAAGACACATCGGAGCAGTTGAATGTCTTTCAACGTCGGCGATAACGTCGGACCATACAAGATCATCGAACAGTTGGGGCAGGGCGGTATGGCGACCGTGTACAAAGCCTATCATGCCTCGCTGGATCGCTACGTTGCGCTCAAGGCCTTGCATGCGGCGTTCGGCGAGGACGCCACATTTTCCGCGCGTTTCCAGCGCGAAGCGAGGGTGGTTGCGAAACTTGAACATCCGAACATTGTGCCGGTGTATGATTATGCCGAACACGAGAAACGCCCGTATCTCATTATGAAATTCATCGAGGGGGATACGCTCAAGGCGCGATTGAATCAAGGTCCGCTCACTACACAAGAGATCGAAAAAGTTGTTGACAGCGTTGGCTCCGCGCTGGCGTACGCCCACAAGCAGGGAATCCTCCATCGCGACATCAAACCGTCGAATGTGTTGGTGGCGAAAGACGGCGAGATGTATCTGGCAGACTTCGGCTTGGCGCGCATCGCGCAATCGGGCGAGTCGACTCTGTCGTCCGATATGATCATGGGGACGCCGCAATACATCTCGCCTGAGCAGGCGATGGGCAAGAAAGACCTCGACGATGGCACGGATATTTATTCGTTTGCGGTGATGTTGTATGAAATGGTGGTGGGACAAGTTCCGTTCAGCGCGGACACGCCATTTTCCATTATCCACGATCACATTTACACGCCTCTGCCGCTTCCGCAATCTATCAATCCGAATGTCCCTGAACCTGTTCAACGCGTGTTGCTGAAAGCGCTCGCTAAAGAACGCGCAGACCGTTACGCGAGCGTGACCGATCTGGTCGCTGCATTTAAAGAAGCATGGCGCGAGTCAGGCGTGCCGATGAAAGGCACATCGGTCACGATCGCCAAGTCGGTTGTGCCGCCGGAGCAGACTCGCGTTAAGTCCACTGCCGAGCCGACAAAAATGGCGGCAAAGGCTGAAGTGGCTGTGCCAGCCCCAAAGGTCGAGAAGAAGCGTTCTTCGTTCGTCTGGGTGGGAGTCATCGTATTGGTCGGAATCTGTTTAGGCGGATTATTTTTTGCGCGTCAAAATCGTTTGTTTGCATCATTTTTGAATCAACGTCAAGCAACGAAAGCCGCGACGGTGGAGGCGAGCGCAACAGAAGTTGCATCCAGCCCGGTTGCGCCGACCGCGTTGCCGACCTTGCCCAAGCAGGGCAATCTGCCGCCCGAGGTTCTTGCCGCGCAGCAAAAAGCAAAAGCGGACCCGAACAACCCCGACGCGCAGTTGGAACTCGCGCTCGCGTATTGGAGCGCGAAGATGCCGCGCGCAACGTATGAGGCTTTGCAAAAAGTAATCTCGCTGGTTGGGACCGACAACGAAGCGTATTATATGCAGGCGGGAGAAAAATTTACAGCGATCGAAGGCTGGCTTCCTGCCGCGGCGTTGTATTTTCAACCGGTAAAAACATACGGCATCGGCGAAGTGCCCGAGTCGCTTGAAGAGCCTTTCCACGAGGCGGTGTACAAAGGCTCGGAATTGGCGGACGCTTCGGTCGTCCTGCCGTTCGAAAAACTTGCGCTGGCAGACCAACCCATGTCGCTGGTCGCGCAGGCGCGCAATACATTTTATGCGGGCCGCATTGACGAGGCGAACACGTATTTGAATCAAGTGAAGCGGCTTTCGCCCAACATGCCCGAAGCATTTCTGCTCGAAGCGGAGATCGCGTCGCTGACCGATAAGCCGAATGAGGCGCGTATCATTCTCAACGGTTTGATGGCTGACCTCTCCGCGCCGACGTGGGTGCGCGCGTTCGCCGAAAATATTATGAAGACGCTTCCCTAAATTTATGCTACATGTCATTCTGAGCGAAGCGAAGAATCTCTACTGCGCCGACAAAGAGACCCTTCGGTCGCAAACTGCGCTCCCGCAGGGTGACATCACGTTTGTTGGGAGAAGAATCCTATGACCAATCGAAAACCTTTTGTTGCTGGAAATTGGAAGATGAACAAAACCTCCGCCGAGGCGCGCGAACTGGTTGCGGCGATGTTGAATCCGTTGCGCGAGATGGCGGGCGTGGAGAAAGTGTTGTGTCCGCCGTCCACTTCGATTCCCGTGGTGTCAGCCGCTGTCGCTGGAACAGATATTGGCGTCGGCGCGCAGAACATGCACTGGGAAGAGAAGGGCGCGTTCACCGGCGAACTCGCGCCGAACATGGTGAAGGAATTTTGCGGCTACGTGATCATCGGTCACTCGGAGCGGCGCGCCTATTTCGGCGAAACGGACGAGCATGTGAATCGAAAACTCCGCGCGGCGATGAAGGCGGGACTCATTCCCATCGTGTGCGTAGGTGAAACGCTGGACGAATACGAATCGGGTCGCACGGGGGAGGTGGTTTCGCGCCAGATCAAGCAAGGCTTCGCGGATGTCGAATCTGCCAGCGCGCCGCGCATCGTCGTCGCGTATGAACCGGTGTGGGCGATCGGCACGGGCAAAGCCTCCAGCGGAGAAAATGCCAACGGGGTGGTGAGGCAGGTTATCCGTCGGGCGTTGAGCGAGGCGTTCAGTGATACAATCGCGCAATCCATCCGCGTTCTGTATGGCGGCTCGGTGACGGCATCCAACGCATCCGAATTTTTTTCCCAACCCGAAATTGACGGCGCGCTCGTCGGCGGCGCAAGCCTCAAGCCCGATGAGTTCGTCGCGATCGTAAAATCATCCCAACGTTAAAGGAGAATGTACCATGGTAAAAGCAGGTCTCTTTGCAGGGGCGGCGATGTTAGTGTTGGTGTTGGTCGGCGCGATTTTCAGCCCGTTGTGCGCGCTTTGTGTTCCGCTCGTAGCGGGTCTCGCGGCGGGCTACATGACCGGCATGTTCGAAAAGATGCCCGCCACCACGGTCAAGAACGGCGCGATTGCCGGCGCGATTGCCGGCGGGCTTGGCATTGTCGGTCAATTGATCGCTGCGGTGATCAACGCGGCGGTGATGCAGAACCCCGATAATCAGATCAACCAATTGCTTGGCGTGCCTCCCTCAGATGCCTCCGCAATATGGATGACTCAGATCGGCTTTGCTTGTTGTCTTGGTCTGATCAACGTCGCGCTTACCGCCGGCTTCGGCGCGGGCGGCGGCGCGATCTGGAACGGCACAGCGGGTAAGACCGCTCCGCCCTCCGATCCCACCGACATGACGCCCGCTTCCTAACCGTTTCATCAGAGGGGAGGTTCATGGTCGAACATTTCGCGGGTTTCATTTGGTTTGTCTTCATGCTTGTGCCGCTGATCTTTCTTCAGCGGCACTTGCATAAAGAAATTCAGGCAGTGTTCCTCATCCTCACGCGCGACACAACGCTCACGATGGGGATCTTTTCATTGATCTTTCTGCCGGGCGTGTTCCTGCACGAACTCAGCCACTTTTTGATGGCGAAAATCCTGCGCGTGCCGACGGGACGCTTCTCCATTTTTCCGCGCCCGCTTCCAGATGGACGTTTGCAACTCGGCTACGTGGAGACCGCGCGCGCGGATATCGTCCGCGATTCGCTGATCGGTGCCGCGCCTCTCATCGCAGGGACGGTTGTTGTGGCGTATGTGGCGGTTTACCGCCTCGACATGCGCGTCCTCTGGGACACCTTTCGCAACGGGCAATTTGGTTTGTTCTGGCTGGGACTCTCCGCCCTGCCGCGCGTGAGCGATTTTTATTTGTGGTTCTATCTCACCTTCGCGGTCAGCAGTACGATGACACCCTCCGAATCGGACCGTCACGCGTGGCTTGATCTGATCATCGCTGTCGGTATTTTGTTTTCGATCACACTGTTGCTAGGCGCGGGTCCGTGGATGTTGGAAAATATTGCCCCGTTAGTTAGCGGCTTCCTCAGTTCGGTCGCGGTGATCTTCGGCTTGAGCGCGGCTGTCCACGCGATTTTAGTGTTACCCACTGCGCTGGTTCACAAACTGCTGGCAAGAGTCACAGGGGTGGATGTGAGGTGATTCCTTTGCGCCACGCGCATCTGTGAGCAACCTAATTTTTTCTGCTTGCCCTAAAGAATATTGGCATTTGTATAACTTTCGATTTGTCAGAATCTCCCCATATCTTTTTCAACTTCGATTCTAGAATTTCAAGAGGGTCATCCCCAACCTCCGTGATGTATCTTTTCACTGCCGACCATGTACTTAAATACGCCAATAGTTGACTTAGATCCCATTGAATCTGCATCATGAATTGCGGCGTATTCTTAATTTCATCAAACGGTAAATCCAGTTCTTTGTACCCATTCATTACCTGACGATTGCCCTCTGCCCAAAATGGATCAATAGGCTGGAGGAGCTCTTCAAAAACGAGTTGATCAATTTCGGGCTCGATTTCAAAAAATCCATAACTCCAAATAGCCAAAACTCCATTTGGCTTTAATACCCGATTCACCTCTCGAAAAAATTTTGCCTGGTCGAACCAATGGATTGCCACGGCAACGGTCACCAAATCAAACGCTTTGTTTTTAAATGAAGTTTGCTCGGCAGGCGAGACGCCGTATCTTATTTTTGGATGTTGAGTCGCATGTTTGATCTGCTCCTCGCTGATATCCGTCGCTTCAACTCTTGAAAAATAGTCGGCGCATGAAACTGCGGCTTGACCATTGCCTGTGGCGCAATCCCATGCGCGGTCATGTTCGCGGCAAAGTTGACTTAAATACAAAAACAACTCATTCGGGTATCGGGGTCTGTGTCGGGCGTATTGATCAGAACTTTGAGAAAAGGTTTGGGCGTTTTTCATAAGATGATATATGGATGTTGGGCGCTATCGCTCCGCTGATCCTCGGCTTAAACGCGGCTGTTCACGCGATTCTTGTTTTACCCACCGCGCCGGTTCACAAACTGCTGGCAAGAGTCACAGGGGTGGATGTGAGGCGATTCCTTTTGTGCCTATGCCGTCAGTGAAAATGAATTTGTTTTGTGTTATACGAAGTTGATAAAAGTCAACGACGTTGTTCGCGCGCGGGTGTTTTCGCAGGTCGCGTACTGCAATTTGTTAAGCTCGCCATTCCCATACTTCACCCGCATCCGCATCTTTTGCGACCCCGACGATGGAAAAGCCAAGGCGTTTGAGAATCTTCGTAGATGGGTTGTCTTCCTTAAGCGTGAATGCTTTTAATCCTATCTTGGGGTCTTGAGCGCGAGCAATTTCCACAAGTGTCGCGGCGGTTTGCGATGCGATCCTTTGACCGCGTTCGTTTTCCAGGGTGAAGTACGCAATTTCCACGTATCCGTCTTTGGGAGGACCAACAAATGCGCCGCCGCCAACGCCTCTGTTGTCGACAACGGCGATGTAACCAATCCAAGGCGGAACAAAGCCAATGCGTTGATAGAGTTCAGCAGTAGCCTGGCAGTTGACAATAAGCTCCTCCGCCATGTCGGGGATATCCTGAACGGGAGCGCCACTTTGATCGCAAGGTACGAGTGAGAATGTCATCAGGTACCTAGCAGTTGGACAGATAATTGAATTGTGCCATAACAAATTTCCTTTGCTTATTATGCAAGGCGTTTTGCCTGCGATCTATTTTTGATACTGCAACGCGACAACTCCCGAACGGAATGTTTTTGACCCGATAAGTTTCAATGTCAGGTTCGCGCCCGATTCAAACAAGCGCGGACCCGCTCCCGCAATGACGGGATGGACGACGAAGTGATACTCGTCAATGAGATCCCATTGCGCGACTTGCGAAGCGATGTTCAGACTGCCGATGGAGATATTTTTCCCTGGCTGTCTTTTTAACTTCATGATCTCTTCTCGAAGACCCGTGTGGAGGAGCGTGGTGTTATTCCATTCTACGCTCTTCATCGTCGTCGAAAAGACGATCTTGGGTATGGAATCGAATACCCGCGCGAATTCGTTGGTCGTTGGCGATTCCGATTGATCCACTGCAACATCGTGCCAGAACGGATACATCAAGTGATACGTGTTGCGCCCGAAAATGTCAACGCCTGTGTCGCGCAAGAGTTCGGTGAAGTACTCATGCACTTCGTCGTCGGGGAGCATCGCTTCATGTCCGCAGTAGCCGTCTATGGTGATGTTGATCGCAAAAACAACTTTTCTTATTGGCTGTTGTTCTGACATTTTTATCCTTTACCAACTCGGTGAATTTTTGAAGATCAGACTCTTTTGCCAGACGCGGGGCCTTTTTGCTCGAGTTTTCTCTCAATCCCTACGAAGCGCCCCTTGAGGGTTGACACTGCTGTTCATCGGTGGGCGGCATTTAACGTACTATTTCTCTTATAGATAGGAAACATGTTTTTCTCACAACGATAGACGATGTTGTTGGATGTCAACATACTCATTGACGTTAATGGAAGATTTTTGACTGCGACGTTATACGTTCTTTTTCTTAGATTTCTTTATATGCATCCGTTTTTGTGAATTGATCACTTGCTTATAGAAGTTTTCCAACAATTCATCTTCCTCATGAGACCTATGTCCTTTAACGGTAATTGAATTTTCCCCGATAGCGATGGTAACCTCTTTCGATGTATGTTTATTCACAAGAGCCTTTATGATCTCCCAGACCGATGTAAAAACCCCAGCAGACCCAAGTGCTACCACAATCTCTGTGCCGGATAGCACGCCCCGGCGACGCCACAGAGCAGATGGCTTCTCTCGAAGCGCCTCATATTCAATCCTGGATCTTCTCAAGCCATCGGTTAGCTCATTATAAACTTCTATATCTGAAACCAAAAGGTGAAGTCTTGATTGATCGCTTACCATTTAATCTCCAATTGTGCATATTTCCAAAAGGCTCGCTGTAGTTTCTCCACTATGACAGGATATGGTTCTTCAATTTGTCGTACGAATGCCTGTATAGCGCGATCTCGCATAAGAAAGAAAGCCTTGAGATCGTCCAAAGTGAGCCGCCCGCCATCGAGGAACCGTTGGGATCCGACGTATAGAGTGTATTGTGAGCAGGGGATGAAATAAATGAGGAAGGGATACTCTAAATCTATTCTCTGAAACCAGGAGCGGCACTCAGGAATATGAAAAATTTCTCGAAGGTCATCATCGTAGTCCGGAAAATAGAACATTACCGCTTGGAATAAACGTTGGGCATCTTTCGGTGTACTCAAGAGATTTTTTTCTATGAATTCCCGAATGCCTTCCATGTCCCCAGCTATGATTTCATCTCTCATGGCGGTATATATGAGTAGATTTTCATCGTTACCCAACAGCTTACCGGAAAAATCGGATAAGTCATCATGATGTGTATGTAAATTCATGGTATACCTCCTTATTTTATTGTATAGAAACTAATCTACCAGCTGGCATTGTATCGCCTCCAGTCCAATTTCTCTTATGAACCTTCCATACAGGCATTTAGACTTTCCTGGGGTGTGTTCGCAGTATGAATGTTGAAAACAATCTACTGAAAAGGCATCGTCTTGGAATTGGCGACAAACCAAGCCATCACCTTCCACCAGATTTCCGACGGTCTCCCACAGAAAACACCACGCAAGCCACAACCACGCGTTTTGGAGTTCATACTGACTTGGTAAGACTACGAGCGCTCCATCCACTTGTTGCCGCCTTAATGGAGGGGATGGAAATTCTCCGTGTGACTGAACATAGCTCACGAAAGAGTCGTAATGGATAGTGTTTGCCAACCGTTTCTCGAAAATGGTCTTCGCCATAGAGAAATATTTTAGGTTCACAAAACCGATTAGGCTCTGTGTTTGGGAATAAAAATCTTGATTGTGTTCGATTTGTTCTTGGCAGTATTTGGCATCCTCGCGCCAACTCTCCTCAAGGGACGGCCATCCGGCATTATTTTTTAGTCGGTCCGATGCAAGACCCATTGCATTGGAATAATCCGATGTGTGCTTCCAACCCAACTGCTCACAAAGAAGGACGAATCTCCATCCCGGATGCCCGGCACGGAAGTCATTTGGAAACCCAATGTTAAGACCGTAATCACAAGCACTCAGAAATAAGTCCAGGTTCCGGGAGTCAGTACTTCCGTAAAAGAATGATAATGCCGCTGTGTAATCTTTCCCTCCAGGCAGGATTCTTACTTCTTGGTTGTAGAGCTCCTCATATTCTCTTCCGAAAAACTTTCGTATTAAGAGATTTTCAACAACGAACGCTGCACCTTCTTCTAGTGCAAAACCGCCAAGAGGATAGTATTGACTTTTTTTATCTTCGAACCGAATCACGGGTACTGGTTTGGATCCGCCTGGCGTGTGTACGCCCACATGAGATGTGCTTGAATACGATGCCGGTAAGTCCAAGGCGGTTGTAAACCATGCTACATCGGAGTTCGCGTTATTATACATTTCGACGAATGAAAGGATTTCGTCTGGACAATCGTGTAGTTCAGTCCAGCGAATGAAAGGCACACGTACTGTTCTCAACCTCTGAAGGAGGGGCAAACACTTAATCACGAATTGATTTAATACACTCTGCCCATAGAAAAAGAGTCTTACGCCGTAGGTCGTGCCTACAATATCATGAAAGTGCCGGCGTTCATGGTAGATAGCTGAATATTTTTTGAGATATGACAAACGTTGATCTGGAGTCAAATTCTTCGGCAACCTATCGACAGCATCCTCCAGACTAGTAACGCCCAAGGGAAACATCTCGTAATTATACGTAGTGCACAAAATTGTAGGGTCAAAAGAGGCCATAAAAGTTGATTGCCCTCGTCTTTGTTCACCTAGACGCTTATCACGGATTCTATACATGAGTAGACTTTCTTCCTAAATATGCCACTTTGAAAAAGCTCATAAAAACTCAGGCAGTAGCCACCTAACTACTACTTAATCCTACTTTTTGCCGTATAAGACGCCGTAGGGGTACTTATACGGCAAATTCTTTGTATAACTGCCTGCGTACAGCATTATACAATCATAACTACCAACTCTACCAAATCGCTTATCTCCCAATCCTCTAATTCTCTACCCTCCCTTCCTCCACCTCCCGATCAACATCTTCATCCGCAACTGCACGCGCGCGTCGCCGTCTGAGAGCGCCCAAGCCGAACGCGTGGATTTTTGAGTCGCCTCATCCAACTCGATGAAGTCGTTCCATTCGTCGTCAATCCACTCTTGCATTTCATGCGGCGTGTCCCACGAGTAGACGTACGCAAAGAATTCCTCGCGCTCGCGGATGAACCATCCATTGGATTCTGCCTCCGCCATCGAGCGATTCGCGGCGGTGTCGTCCGCTATCCCGACTTCAAAATCGTTCACTCTGCCTGTGGATCTGGTCTCACGCGCGGACGCCACTTCCACCTCCCAGCGACTCAGCAGTGGGCGCAGGTCAATCAGAATCCCGTTGGGAATCAACACGCGCCGAATTTCACTCAGGGCATGGACCATGCCCTCATGCGTGATACATCAAAGCGACCACGCGAGTATCGCAATGTCGAACGTCTCTTTTGAGAATGGGAGATGCTCCGCTTCGGAGCGTACGAAATGGATCTTGTGTTTTCGGTCGTGGGGTGCATCAATCGAAGCGATGCGCAACGCGTCATGGTCTGAGTCTAGTCCGATGGTTAGGGAGGAAGCATGGGCGTACTGCCACGTCAACCTCCCTTCGCCGCATCCGATCTCGAGGACGCGCTGATGTGAAAAATCCGCAAATTCATGCAGATACTTTTTCTCGTTGCCTTCGATGTCTTTTTGAATGGTCATGGAGTAACTTGCCTTACGCATTTGAACTTTTCAACCACAAGACATGTCATTCTGAGCGAAGCGAAGAATCTCTGTCACGGATAAGAGACCCTTCGCTGTCGCTCAGGGTGACATTGCCTAAAGTGGGTGATTAAGTTGTTTCATCCGCTTCACAGACGCAGCGACCAGTTCTTTCAAAACTTTTTTATCCACATCATCCAGCTTCTTGATATACAAACACCCGACGCTGGTGGTGAATTTGCCGAGTTTCTTGAGCAGGTCTTTGTGCGTGTCGAATCCGCCCATAAGATACAACGTGAGGTTTTGTTTGCGCGGCGAGAAGCCTGTGAGCATCCAATCGCCTTCGCGTCCGCTTTTGCTTTTGTAGTGATAACTGCCGAAGCCGACGATGCTCGACCCCCACATCCTCGGCTCTTCTTTTGTGACCTGCTTCATCATTTTCAGAATCTCGAAGCAGTCATTGCGGACAGCCTCATCTTTCACTTTATTCAGGAAACCTTCCACGCTCGCTTTGTTGACTTTGGTTTTTAATTCAGCCTTTGCCATGTCAGCCTCCGATCAACTAACAAGTTTGAACTACTTTAAATATCAATCATGAATATGCCAAACATGCAACCATGTCACCCTGAGGGAGCCCTTCGATAAACTCAGGGTAAACTCCGCGACCGAAGGGTCTCGGATGAGTCTCTCAGAGATGCTTTGGGGCAAAAACCGCCCCTCAGCATGACATGAAATTGTTGTCCACTATTCACGTTACTTCAACGCTTTCGATGCTTGGTATGTTTTGGCGATCAACTCTTTTAGCGTTTTCATATCCACGTCGCTCAATTTTTTGATATACAGGCACACCTTGCTTGTTGTGTGTTTGCCAAGTTTTTTGAGCAGTGGTTTTTCGTAATCGTTCCCCATCAGAAGATACAGCGTGATGTACTGCTTGCGCGGAGAAAAAGCGATCAACGGCATGTCGCCTTCGCGTCCGCTTTCGTACTTGTAATGATGCGACCCAAACCCGATGATGCTTGGTCCCCACATTTTCGGTTTTTCTTTCGAGACCTGTTGCATGATCTTCACTAACTCGAAAGAGTCGTTTCGCTTTTGTTCATCATCCACTTTTTTCAGGAATGCCGTGACGCTCGCATTGTTGACTGTGGTCTTGATCTCTGCATTCTTCGCCATATCAGCCTCCGATTCAGTTGATCCATGAAAGCCAATCTCTAACTCTGGTTTCGATACGTCCTTCGACTTCGCTACGCTTCACTCAGGACTACTCGACCATCAATTACCAATTACCAATTACCAATTACCAATCTCTAGTCTCCAGTCTCCAATCTCTTTTTCCTCACCCCGTCCCAAACTGCCGATCCCCCGCGTCGCCAAGTCCAGGCACGATATACGCCCGCTCATTGAGGTGACTATCAACCGCGCCGATGTGGATGTCAATATCGGGATGCGCCGTCTGCATGGCTTTGATTCCCTCAGGCGCGGCAATGAGACCGACGAACTTGATCTTCTTCACGCCCCAGCGTTTGAGCACGTCCGCTGTTGCGGTGGCTGAGCCGCCAGTGGCAAGCATCGGGTCAAGGATGAGACAAACCGATACGGTCGGCTCGGTGGGGAGTTTGTTGTAATACTCGACGGGTCGCAGGGTGTGTTCGTCGCGATACAAGCCGATGTGCCAGACTTCTGCAACAGGCATAAGTTCCCATATCCCTTCCACCATACCAAGTCCCGCGCGCAAAATAGGCACGAGTCCGATCTTCTCTTTCAGCTCGGAGCCTGTCATTTTGGCTAGTGGAGTTTCGAATTCGCGCGGCGCTACAGCCAAATCTGCAGTGGCTTCGTATGCCAGGAGCGCGGCGATCTCACGCACCAGTTCGCGGAATTTCTTGGGCTCGGTGATTTTGTCTCGCAGGCGCGAAAGTTTGTGCGCGACCAGCGGATGATTGGATGCGTAAACGTTTGACATGGCTTATCTCCTCAGTGGTGAATAATTCGATTATAGCCGTGAAGGTGGTTTTTGACCTGTGACTCATCCCTCTTGTGAAAGTATTTGTAGGGCGGGTTTTCAACCCGCCAGCGTCAAATATCATAAGAACGTCAGGCTAAAAGCCTGACCTACAGTTGACTTATGCAAGATGCCTAAAAGTAGAAATGTTGATAGGCTATTTGGCGTCTGGTTGTAATCCGAGTGTGTCCTGTGCGCCGCCGAAGAACAGACTTCGGAACATGGTGGTCACTTCTTCAGGCGTATGGCGCATGTCTTCCTTGATCCACCAACTTACAATGCTCACCAGCGCTCCGCTGAAAAACGCCGCGAAAAATTCGATAGGCACCTCGAACAGCAAGGGGATCGGATCGGTCTGCATCTTTTTTTCGACGAATTTGACAATTGCCTCCGTGGTGACCTTTCGAATCCGCTCGACGATCTTGCTCGCGTTCGCGCTTTGTACGGGCAAATAATAAAGTTCGGAGTGGTCATGGATGTGTTGAAAAACAAGTAACAGGGGTTGTAAGGGTTTGTTTTCCCCCGAGCCATCGTCTGAATCTGCCAGCCACTCTGAAAACGGGATTTCTGAAAGCGCCTGTGCCCGCACATCCATTATCTCGGTAAACTCCTCTAGCAACAGGTCTTCTTTGTCTTTGAAATGCAAGTAGAACGTGGCGCGACCCACATTAGCGCGTTCCGTGATCTCCTCGATCGAGATATCGTCGTAGTTCTTTTGTTTGATGAGTTCAAGCAGGGCAGTGCGAAGCGACTGGACTGTGCGTTGGACGCGTCGATCCAATTTGTGTTTTTGGTTGGGTTGCATTTTTGAAAAACCTTTCATTCGTGTCTTGACAGAGTGGTCACTTATTGCATATAATAGACGCTGTATATTATCAAACAGTGTCTGGAATATACTATATTTTGCCTAAAAAATAAAGGATTTTAGAAGTCGTGTCATCGGTTCGGCAATCTCCAGTTGAAAACAAAGTCGCATCCTCCCTGATCGAATTGCGCGACGTGGTGAAGACCTACTCCACCGCGGCGGGTGATTTCACCGCGCTCAAACGCGTCAACATGAACATCGGCGCGGGCGAGTTCGTTGGCATCGTGGGCAAATCGGGCGCGGGCAAATCCACACTGCTCAACATGATCACAGGCGTGGATCATCTCAGCGAGGGCGAAGTCATCATCCACACGAACGGCTCGCCTGTTTCGGTGCACAAGAAAAAAGAAGACGAGATCGCGCTATGGCGCGGGCACACGATGGGCGTTGTGTTCCAGTCGTTTCAACTTTTGCCGATGCTCACGCTCGTCGAAAATATCACACTGCCCATCGACTTGTGCGGCAACTTCAGCCCGAAGCAGTCGCGTCAACGCGCGCTCGAGTTGTTGCGCCTCGTCGAGATCGAAGAACATGCCGAGAAACTTCCCGCGCTCATTTCGGGCGGACAGCAACAACGTGTTGCAATTGCGCGCGCGCTGGCGAACGATCCGCCGATCATCATCGCGGACGAGCCGACGGGCAGTCTCGACTCGGTCACTGCCGATCACATCTTCGAACTCTTCGCGCGCCTCGTCGCCGATCAAGGCAAAACGATCGTGATGGTCACGCACGACGAGTCGTTGTCAACGCGATTCACGCGCACACTGCAGATCGCGGATGGGGAGTTGATCACGCCGAAGTTGGCGACCAACTCGAAGTCGGATAATGAAGCGGATTTGAATCCCAAAAAATCTTGGTGGAGGCGGAAGTGAGTCCGCGTCGCGCCAAGGGGAAGTCTGGTTCTAACCCTCATGCGATGTCGTCGCCTGAGGCGATGATTGATATGCACGGAGTCGTCAAGCGATTCAAAAATGCGGCGGGCGAGTTCACTGTGCTCAAAGGCGTGGACCTGACCATCAATCACGGTGAGTTCGTTTCGATCGTTGGAAAATCGGGGAGCGGAAAATCCACACTGCTCAACATGATCACAGGCATTGACCATCCGACGGATGGCAAAGTGGTGATCGGCGGCACGGACATTTACACGGGCGTGAGCGAAAGCCAGCGCTCGAAATGGCGCGGACGAAATTTGGGAATCGTGTTTCAGTTTTTTCAACTACTGCCGATGCTCACGTTGCTCGAGAACGCGATGTTGCCGATGGATTACGCCGACATGTACGACTTCGACGAACGACCCGCGCGCGCGATGGACATGTTGAAGTTGGTTGGGCTGGAAGAGTTTGCGAATAAATTGCCCATGCTGGTTTCAACGGGACAACAACAACTCGCCGCAATTGCGCGCGCGTTGGCATGTGATCCGCCGTTGTTGGTCGCAGATGAACCAACAGGCAACCTCGATACAAAATCCGCCAACATCATCATTGACTTGTTTGAAGAGTTGGCGCGGCGCGGCAAGACCGTGTTGATGGTGACGCACGATCCGTCGCTCACGTCGCGCACCACGCGCAACATCATCATCGCGGACGGCGAACTGATCAACGAGACGATTGCCAAGTCCATGCCGTGGTTGAGACATCGTCACATGATGGAGTTCACCAAACTCGCCGAAGAGCGGACGTATCAGCCGAAAGCCACGATCATCTCGCGCGAGGAGCATATCGAAAATTTCTTTATGATCCGCAAAGGTGAAGTGGAAGTGGTGTTGCACGACCGCAAGAATGGAGAGAACATCATCTCCCGTTTGAAGCCTGGCGAATTTTTCGGCGAGATCGAACTCCTGCGCGGCGGCAAAGCCATTGCAAACGTCCGCGCGGGTGCAGATGAACCCGTTGAAGTGTTGACGATCAAGCGCGAAGATTTCAAGCGCGTGATGGACGTGTCGCCAAGAACCGCAGATGCGGTCGGCAAGATCGTCCAAGAGCGGCTCGAGTTGCATCGCGCCGCCGACAGCCGCAAAGGCGGGCTGTTCTCGTTGTTTGGAAGGAAGTAGAAACGCGGGTGGTCGAATAGTCCCGCGCGTGCTGAGCGGAGTGGCGCGTGATGTTCGCGCCACGAAGTCGAAGCATCGCGGGACGTATCGAGACCACAAGTTCGCGAACAAACTTTTGTAACAAAAATATTCTACGTCGTGGTGGTCGATACACCCTTCGCTATCGCTTCGGGCTACTCGACCACCGTGTATCTGAAATCAAAAATCGTAAATCTGAAATCGAAAATCGTAAATCGTAAATCAAAATGAAACCTCGTTGGCGAAAAGTTCTGCACGACCTTATAGATAACAAAGCCCGCACACTGCTGGTGGTATTTTCCATTGCGGTAGGCGTGTTTTCGATTGGCGTGATCGCGGGCACATATCAGATCATCCAGCAGGATATGAGTGTGTCATATGCGGCGAATGTGCCAGCCAACATCGAACTGCGGATGACGAATTTCGATGAAGATACATTGGATTCGATCCGCAACCAGCAAAACGTGGATGATGCCGAAGCGCGGCGCGTGTTCAACATGCGTGTGCGCGTGCCAGGCACTGAGAAATGGGTCACGCTCGACATGAACGCGTTCGAGAGTTATGAGGATAACCAGATCAATCTGTTGACCCCGCTTGAAGGCGCGTCTATTCCGAACAAGCGCGAGGTCTTGCTCGAAAAAAGCGCATTAGAAGATTTGAATGTGAGCGTGGGTGACCTGCTCGAATTTCAACTCCCTGATGGTTCAACGAAAACGTTGCCAGTCGCTGGAATCGTACAAGACACCGCCTCTGCCGCAGGCGACTTCCTTGCTTCGCCGTTCGGCTACGTCACTATGGACACGCTTCCATATCTCGGTCAACCTGAATCGTTCGACCGCGCGTTAGTCACTGTGACGGGCGACGGCGACGACATTACCTACATCCGCGAAGTTGGCGCGGCGTTGAAAGACAAACTCGAAAAGAACGGACATGTCGTCGTCCGTTCGCGGTTTTCTGAATCGCACAAGCATCCGCTGGCAGATACGATCAATGCGGTTCTCGGCATCTTGATGGCGCTGGGAATTTTGATCGTGTTCCTCTCCAGTTCGTTGATCGCCAACACGCTGAGCGCGTTGTTGAATCAACACTTGCGGCATATCGGCGTGATCAAACTCGTGGGCGGACAGCGCAATCAAGTCTTCGTGATGTACATCGCGCTCATCATGGCATTCGGCATCATCGCGTTGCTGATCGCTGTTCCGTTCGGAGGGGCGGGGGCGTATGCTCTGGCGGAATTCATGGCGAGCATGTTGAATTTCAATTTGCTCGGTTATCGCATCGTGCCGTTGGCGTTCCTGATTCAAATTCTCGTCGGCTTGTTCGTTCCGCTCATTGCGGGACTCGCGCCTGTGGTCAACGGTTCGCGCATCACGGTGTTGCGCGCTCTCAGCGGCGGGTTGGCTGACGACGAGCAACCAGCCCGAAGCGGCGAAGAGAAGCGTCTGCCGTGGTTCGATTGGATCCAAGTCAAAGCGACACGTCTGCTTGCCGCGCGCGGAATCCACATCCCGCGTCCGTTCGTCATTTCGTTGCGTAACACATTCCGAAGAAAAAGCCGCCTCATGCTGACGTTGTTCACGCTGACGATGGGCGGCGCGATCTTCATCGCGGTGTTCAATGTGCGTGTGACGTTGCACGATTACATCGGTCAGATCAGCAAATATTTTGCCGCCGATGTTTCGGTGGATTTTGATAGACCGTATCGCTTGCGAGAGATCGAGCAAGCGGCGATGCAAGTGGATGGCGTGCAAGGCGTGGAAGGCTGGCAATTTTTGAGCGGCGAACTGCTCGATGCGAACGGCAACGTGATGGAGAATCTCAACATGTTCGGTCCGCCCGCGGATAGCGAACTTGTCGAACCGATCATCGTTGATGGTCGCTGGATCCGCGCGGACGATGTGAAGAAACTTGCCATCAGCGAAGGCGCGCGCGAATATTTCCCGACTCTCAAACCAGGCGACTTCGTGAACATCAAGATCGAAGGGCGTGAAGAATTGTGGGAAGTGGTCGGGCTATTTCAATTCATAGACCGCGAGGGCGTGCTGGCGTACGCGCCGTATGAATATGTTTCGCAATTGAACAACCTTGCGAATCGCGCTTTTTCATTCAGGTTCGCCACCGAGGAACACAACCGCGCGTATCAAGATGCAAAAGCCGAAGAGTTGGATAAATTTTTCCGCGATCAAGGATTCAAAGTCCGTGTGGCAGAGGCAGGACGCGCGTCGTTGGATTCGGCGGTCGAAAGCCTCGACATCCTCGTCATCTTTTTGCTCATCATGGCGATCCTCACCGCCCTCGTCGGCTCGATGGGACTCACTGGCACGATGGGCATGAACGTCCTCGAACGCACGCGCGAAATTGGAATCATGCGCGCCATCGGCGCAGATGATCGCGCCGTGATGCGCACGGTCATTGCGGAGGGCATCGTGATCGGTACGATATCATTTCTTATTGCTTTGCCAATTTCAATATTTTTTACATATGGTCTTTCAACGATCGTCAGCCTTGCAATTTTCCAATCGGCAATTGATGTGGTCTTCACCTATCAAGGATATGTCATCTGGCTCGCGCTGGTCTTGTTACTCTCGACCGTTGCGAGCGTCGTCCCTGCCCGCAACGCGGCGCGGCTGACGATCCGCGAGGTGTTGGCGTATGAATAACATGTAGGGGCGGGGTTTCCCCGCCCGATATTTGAATCAAACAAACGGGGCGAGAGAACCTCGCCCCTACGGATAATCGAATGAAAGAAGGATGCAATGAAAAACAAAACGAAAACTTTTATGATGATCTCCCTCATCGCCGCGTTGATCCTGACCGCTTGCGCGAATCAAGCCGCAGGGACGCCTGCTCCAGTTGCGGATAGCGTCGCGGCGTCTGAGGGCGTGATTGCCGAAGGGCGGCTTGAACCCATCCACGCGGCGAACCTCACATTTCAAGCGCTCGGTATCGTGGAATCGGTCAACGTGAAAATTGGCGATGCAGTGAAGAAAGGCGATGTGCTCGCGCGGCTTTCGAATGCTAGCGCGGCAGAGGCGCAACTCTCCGCCGCGAACCTCGAACTTGTCGGCGCGCAACAAGCGTTGGACTCGTTGAACCGCAATGGCTCCGCGAATCTTGCCGCCACATGGACGGCTTATATGAACGCGCAGGAAGTCCGCGAGACAGCCGAACGCGAGTGGGAAGATTTGAACGTTGATTCCATCGAAGACCGCATCGAAGACGCGAAAGCCGACGTGGAAGACCGCGACTCCGATCTACAGGACGCGAAAGACGAGTTCGATAAATATAAAGATTTGGATAAAGATAATTCCAAACGCAAGACTGCCGAAGACGCGCTCGAAACCGCGCAGGAAAATTACAACGAAGCGATTCGGAATCTGGATGAGATCACGCGCGAGCGCGATACCGTCCGCGCCGCGTTGGATTCCGCGCTTGCAACCGAAGCCGAAGCGAAATATCAATATGAGTTATCTGCTGATGGCGTGAACGCCGATCAACTTGCATTAGCAACGGCTCGCTTGAATAACGCGCAGGCGCAAGTCACAGCCGCGCAGGCGAATCTTTCCAATTTCGTTCTCACCGCGCCGTTCGATGGGGTTGTCGCTGAGGTGGCGGTCAAAGCAGGCGAGCAAGTTTCCCCTGAGACTCGAATCGTCAGCATCGTGGTTACGTCCGCGTGGGTGATCGAGACGACCGATGTCACTGAACTTGAAGTGGTGAAATTGTCCGTTGGGCAAAATGTCACATTCACTGCCGATGCGTTGCCTGATGTTACGATGAATGGCGTTGTCACAGAGATCAGTGGTTCATCCGTGTTGCAAGGCGGCGACGTGATCTACACCGTCCGAATCGCGGCGCATGACGTTGATCCGCGCGTGAAGTGGGGGATGACGGTTGAAGTCACGTTCGAGGCGATGGAATAAAAATTTCACTTTCAAATGATATGACGGCAGTGCAACTGCGTCAGGAACTTGAAACATATAAAGTAGGGGCGGACACATAGGTCCGCCCCTACTTTTATTTGCTATAATCCCTCCATGCCGAAACAACGCCCTCTCGACCCCGAATCGAAACCCGACGACCGCGTGGACAACGCGCTTCGTCCGCAACAACTTGCCGACCTCATCGGTCAGGATCAAGTGAAAGAGAATCTTTCGATCCTCATTGATGCGGCGAAACATCGCGGTGAGGCGTTGGATCATGTTTTGTTTTACGGTCCGCCTGGCTTGGGCAAGACCACGCTCGCGCATGTGTTGGGCAACGAGATGGGCGTCAACGTCAAGGTCACGGCGGGTCCCGCCATCGAACGCGCGGGCGATCTCGCCGCCATCCTCACCAACCTCCGCGCGGGCGATGTCATTTTCATTGATGAAATCCATCGCCTCGGACGCGCGGTGGAGGAAGTGCTCTATCCCGCGATGGAAGATTTCTCTTTGGACATCGTCATCGGCAAGGGACCCTCGGCTCGTTCTCTGCGCCTCAAACTGCCTCGCTTTACTGTGGTCGGCGCCACCACCCGACTCGCTCTCGTCACTGCGCCGCTGCGCGCGAGGTTCGGCGCGGTCTATCGTTTGGATTATTACGACATCGAAGCGATGCGTCAAATTGTCGCGCGCGCCGCAGGGATGCTCAAAGTCTCCGCTGACGAATCAGGCATAAGGGAAGTTGCGAAGCGGGCGCGTGGGACTCCGCGTATCGCGTTGCGACTCCTGCGCCGCGTCCGCGATTTCGCCCAAGTCCGCGCGGATGGGATGATCACGCAATCCGTCGCGAAAGAAGCGTTGGACTTGTTGCAAGTTGACCCGCTAGGGCTTGACGATGTGGACCGCCGCGTTCTGCGAACGATCATCGAAAAATATAACGGCGGACCCGTCGGCTTGAACACCATCGCCGCGTCCATCAGCGAAGAGCAGGATACGATCATGGACGTCGTCGAGCCGTATCTTCTGCAACTCGGATTCCTGGACCGCACCCCGCAAGGACGCGTCGCGACGAAGTCTGCGTATGAACATCTGGGGTTGGATTATGTGGAAGAGGGTCAGCCGAGGTTGTTGTAAGGAGCGTTGGCATGAATCGTTCAACGAAATTGGTTCACTTGAATCTATTGACGATCTTGATAGTGAGTTCGTGCAATATACCGACACCGCAAAATTCATCCGCACAGACCGCTGAACCGACCTCCCAAGTTTCCACGCCGATCGTGAATGTTCCCGGAGAGCAAGCTGAACATCGTATCGGGGTTCGACAAGTGAACGGTATCGGCGAATTCTATGACAAGCAAACTGACGAAAAATTTATTCCGCGCGGGGCGAATTATGTTTTTGTTCCGTCGGGAACCGAATACACGCTTTTGCTTTTGAAGGTCGGGGTGTATGACCCGCAGCGTACGCGCGCAGATTTCAAGAAACTCGCGAGTTTGGGATACAACACCGTCCGTGTTTTCCTCGATCATTGCGGTCAGGGTCCCGGTTGTATTGGCGATGACGATAATGCCGGCTTGAATCCCGCATACCTCGATAATATCGCAGACATGATGTCGGCGGGACGTGAAACTGGGATATTCATTCTCTTCACATCGAACGACCTCCCTGATCAGGGCGGCTATTCGGAGGAAGCCAACAGCGCTTCAGGCGCGACTTTTGCCGGATACCGGAACTCGTACTATCTCACTCCTCTGTCCATTTCGGCCACGCGCCGCTATTGGCGCGACCTGTTGACGGGACTCGTCGAACGAAACGCGGCATTCGACGCTGTGCTGGGTTGGCAGTTGATCAATGAGCAATGGATGTTCCTTGACCAGCCGCCTCTCTCCCTGACGAGCGGGATCGTCGAAACGACAACCGGCTCGTACGATATGAGCGACCCGAATCAAAAGAAGCAGATGGTGAGCGATGGACTTGTCTATTACATCGCGCAGATGAAGGAAGAGATTCTGACCCACGATTCGACCGCGCTGGTCACGATGGGATTCTTCGTCCCTGAGATTGCCGCGCCGGGCTGGTACGTTGAGACCCAATCGCTGCTCGATAAGTCCGCTCTGGATTTCTTCGATTTCCATGCCTATCCCGGCGGCGCGGACGTGCAGAAGCACGCCGAACTTTTTGGCATGCTCGGTTACGATGCCAAGCCCATCATCATGGGCGAGTATGGCGCGTTCCGCCACATTTACTCTGAAGTTGATTCTGCCGCGCGTGCCCTGACTCAATGGATTGCCGCGTCCTGCGATGATGGCTTCGATGGCTGGCTGTATTGGACTTATTATCCCGCGAATGCCGATGTGAATGACCGCACATGGGGGCTGGTGGACGACGATGATTATTTGTTGAATCTATTTGCTCCGGTCAATCAACCGGATGCTTGTGTGCCGGTTGAAGTTCCAAACGATAATCTGGCATATAGCAAACCTGTTACTGCTTCACGCAGTTTGCCTGCTGAACCTCCTCAAAACGCCGTGGACGACAACGCAGGCACTCAGTGGGGCGCAGGCGACGGACCCGTCCAATGGATTCAGATTGACCTGCAGGGAAACCATCGCATTACCGAGATTCGTTTATTGGTGGCGCAATATCCCGCCGGGAACACGACTCATCGCGTGCAGGTGCGCGCTTCTGCAGGCGGCGCCTTTCAAACGGTATTTACCTTTGAAGGCACGACCAATGACAATGACTGGTTGGTCTTCACTCCCAATACTCCGCTGGAAAACGTGAGTCAAATCCGTATTCAAACCACCGCCGGTCCATCGTGGGTGGCATGGAAGGAAATTCAGGTCTTTGGCGAGACTCAACCATAATGTAGAATATTATCGAATGGAAAATATAGCGCGTTACTTAATGTTCGGCGGAATCATTCTCTTCCTCATCGGCGGAGGGATGTATCTCGCCGCGAAATTCGGCTTGCCGCTGGGACGGTTGCCAGGCGATATCCGTGTCGAAGGCGAGAACGGTTCGTTTTATTTTCCGATTGCGACTTCAATTTTGGTCTCAGTAGTATTGACAATCATCCTTTATGTTTTTGGAAGGTTGTTTAAGTAGCAATCCAACACCTGCACCCAGATAAATACATAATATGAAATCTACGTGGTTGATTAAAATTATTATTGTTGTCTTTGTGATATTCAGTTGCTTGCTGTGCGGTGTTTTAGGTTTCCTTATCGGTGGCATTATTGGCGCTGAAGCGAGCACGGTAAAAGTTGAAGAAATAGATTGGAAAGCGTTGGGGAGACCTCCAGTGACGATTGATCGCCTTGTCTATTTAACTCCTTATAATGTTTATGTAGAAGCCATTGATGGAAAGGTTTATGGTAGAGAGATTGATTGTAAAGCTGAATCTTGTTGGTTTGTTTTGGACTCGCCAGATTTACAGAGTTTAGACTGGATACATGAAAACCTGACCATCGCGGAAAATTGTGATATGGATTTTGACATCAAGACTCCACCGGGGAAGGTTGTTGAATGTGCGAGTGTAAAAAATTTGCTTATGGTTGGTGGTTATCTAACTATGTATTCTGTTTTGTTAGATGACGGATCAGTATGGATTTGGATGCATGGCGCTTATGATATTGATACTGGCATTACCTTGTTCGCAATCATTATTTACGGTTTGCTTGGAATATGCATTTCGATTTCAATTTATACGATCGGCGTTATAGCAATTCTATTTCTGAAGATATTGATTTCGAAAAACACTAAACTTAATCCACGATAGTGTGCCTATTGCAAACCTCCGACTTCGACTACAACCTCCCCGAATCTTCCATCGCGCAGACGCCTGCTGAGCCGCGCGATTCATCGCGCTTGTTGGTGTTGCATCGCGGCAATGGGAAACTTGAGCATCGTATCTTCCGCGATGTGACGGATTATCTAAATGCGGGGGATCTGCTCGTGTTGAATCAGACGCGCGTCATCCCTGCGAGGATCTTCGCGCGGAAAGAGACAGGTGGGCGAGTGGAATTGCTTCTTCTGCGCCGCCGAGATGAGGTCACTTGGGAGGCTTTGGTTGGAGGTAAAGGTTTGCGCGTAGGCAAACTGGCACAAATAGAAGATGGGCCAGAAGTTAGAATCATCGAAGAATTGAACGGGTCGGAGCGATTGATAAAATTTTCCGAGCCCATCGAGCCGTATTTTTCCAAAGTGGGGAATGTGCCGCTTCCGCCGTATATTCACGAAAAATTGGATGACCCCGAACGCTATCAAACAGTCTATGCCAAAGAACCCGGTTCCGCCGCCGCGCCCACGGCTGGACTCCACTTCACGCCGCGTTTGTTGGAGGAGTTGCAAGTCAAAGGCGTAAGAGTCGCTTATGTCACATTGCATGTTGGCTTGGACACATTTGCGCCGGTGAATGAAGAGAACCCCGAAGAACACAAGATCCACAGTGAGTGGTGCGAGTTGACTCAAGAAACAGCGGATGCAATTAACGAAACACGAGCCAGAGGCGGGAGAGTTATTGCCGTTGGCACAACCTCCGTCCGCACACTCGAATCCGCCGCCAGCCCTTCGACTTCACTCAGGACAAGTCTCCAGTCTCCAGTCTCTGAATCTCTAATCTCTAATTCTCCAATCTCTGCCTTCCTCGGCCCCACCTCCCTCTACATCCTCCCCGGCTACCAATTTAAGATCGTGGACGCGATGATCACCAATTTTCATTTGCCCAAGTCCACGCTGTTGATGCTGGTCAGCGCGTTCGCGGGGCGGGACATGATCCTCGCAACCTATGCCACTGCGGTCAGCGAGGGTTACCGCTTCTATTCGTTTGGCGACGCGATGCTGATCCTGTAGTCGGCGCTTTGTTCATCTTGGGCGCTCGCGGCGCAGTGACAAGTTGGACAGCGTCAACGCGATCCTTTAGCATGCTCTCGCCCATTTGCTCGCCATAGGCAAGCAACTCAGGCGACTTGCTGTAATCGTCTACTGCAATGGGCGCTTTGAGGTCTATTTGATAACGTCGAAAATCCAGATCGGGATACATGGCTTTGACCAGAATTACCTGCTGGTCGCTTGCATCCTGTGAATGTGTTTCAAGGACTTTCGGCAGCCATTGGACCGCGCTATACCGATCGGGTTCGCCCACTTTGACGTGTTCGGGAGGGCGTCCGGTTCCGAGGCTGATGAGTGTGGTCTCACTGTGCTTCCATTGCAGGACGTGTGTCAATTCATAAGCGGCGAGAAAGCATGGGTTGTCGTACGAACCGATTCCTCCGTCGGTGAAGCGGCCGTCCAAAACTGGAAAATAAGTCGGCGCGGCGGCGGAAGCGAGCACAGCGTCAACCACACTCCAACCCTGATACTCTTCTTCCCATGATTTGATAAAACGCGTCCGGTTCGATACGAGGTCGTAAGTAGTTGTCACAAGAGCAGTTGAAGGGGAGGCGTTCCACAGGTCGCCGAGAGTCTTGCCCTTCACGATCTCTCCAAATTGCCTGACGAGCGGCTCGCGCGAATAACGATAGCCGCGAAAGAGCCACATCGTTGTCCAGAATGTTCTGCGAAACAGTTCCGGGCATAGATTAAGATAAAGTTGAAGCAAGGTCGTTGCATCCGCGCCGCTGGCGATACCAGCCGCCAGCATCGAACCCGTGGACGTTCCGGCGCACAGTCGGAAGATCTGATGAACTGACTTGCCGACCTCAGCCTCCAGCATGGTCAGGGCTTTGGCTGGGATGATGCCGCGAACGCCGCCGCCGTCAATCGCAATCGCAACGTTTTTGCGTAAAGGCTTCATGTTGGCTCCTGATACAATACGAAACTATGAAACTTGATGTGTTGAATGACGAGATTATAACCTGCCGCAAATGTCCGCGCCTTGTTGCGTGGCGCGAAGAGGTGGCGCGCGTGAAACGCAAGGCGTATCGCGATCAGGAATATTGGGGCAAGCCGGTGCCGGGATTCGGCGACTCGAAAGCGCGCGTCCTCGTGGTGGGACTCGCGCCCGGCGCGCACGGTTCAAACCGGACGGGACGCATGTTCACCGGCGACGCCTCGGGCGGGTTTTTGTATCCGGCGTTGCACAAGGCTGGGTTTGCGAATCAGGCTGAAGCGGCGACAAGAAGCGACGGTCTTCGTCTAAAAGATTTATATATCACCGCTGTCGCGCGCTGTGTTCCACCGGACAACAAACCGAGTCTTGAAGAATTGAACAACTGCCAGCCGTATCTC
>CAYWCN010000038.1:0-28054 GCA_964456775.1 uncultured Anaerolinea sp. | reverse complement strand
TTATCCTTTCCTGTTTCTTTATGCTCCTATTTATGAAACTGTCGGGTGACTAGGTTAACTTTAAAGGAGAAAATGTAATGACAACTTTAAAAGAAATTGAGGGGATTGGCGCATCGTATGCCAAAAAATTAAATAAGGCAGGCGTGCGAGGAACCAAAGGATTATTGCAAATGGGCGGCACTCGCAAGGGTCGCTTGGAACTTGCCAAAGCTACAGGCTTTAGCACGAAGACGATCCTTGAATGGGTCAACCGCGCGGATCTATTTCGCGTCAAAGGTATTGGCTCGCAATTTTCCGATCTGCTCGAAGCAGTCGGCGTTGATACCGTTGTCGAACTGGGCAAGCGGAAACCCGAATCGTTGGTAACCGCATTTGAAAAAGCAAACTCAGGTAAGAAGCGATTGGTTCGCCAATTGCCCAGCCTTAGCCAAGTGATGACTTGGGTAAAAAGCGCAAAGTCTTTGAAGCGCGCAGTAGAATACTAAAACAAAAAACTTCTGACAAATTGTCGGAAGTTTTTATTTAATTCAATTCCTTCAAAAATTTTTCCTTATTGGCAGACCTTGCCGTCTTCCCGCTGGACGTTTTCAGAATCCATTTCGGGTCAACCACTTTCACATAACGCAGGGCAATAGCCGAATTCTTTGTCACATGCAAGCGAATCGCATCCGCTACTTTCTGTTGCTCGGCAGGGTCTTCTGAGTCAACCTCAGCGATGATCACAACATCCTCCGTGCCTTGCTCCTCATCGAATATTCCAAACGCCACCGAACGCCCCGCGTGGACACCTGCAATTTCATAGGTCAGTGATTCCAAATCCTGCGGATACACATTCTTGCCACCGACGATGATCATATCTTTCTTGCGACCTGAGACAAACACTTCCCCGTCACTGATAAATCCGTAGTCGCCTGTGAGATACCAGCCGTTATGAAATGCCTGTTGTGTTGCATCCTCGCGATGATAATAGCCCGCCAACATGCAATCGCTTTTCAAGGCAACTTCGCCAACAACACTGTCAGCGACTTCATTTCGACTCTCATCCAATATTTTGACTTTGACATTCTCTAACGGTCGCCCCGATGACATCATTTTCATGGATGAGTGAGGCGGATTCGATTCGGACACCAGTTTGGCTACGCGCTCCGACATGAACGCTTCTCGATCGATCTCAAGGACAGCTGGTTCGCCCCCTAGCGGGCTTTGCGTCACCGCGAAAACGTTCTCCGCCATTGCGTACGATGTTTGCAACGCCTCGCGCTTCAAGCCATAACTTTTGAACCTTTCATAAAATGCCTGATGGCTCTCCCAGCGAACAGGTTCAGAGCAATTGGTGATCGCCCGCCATGAAGATAAATCCACGCCTTCGAGATGACGATCGCGGATCTTTTGCGCGCAAAAATTGTAAGCAAAATTTGGAAGCCACGAAAGCGTGCCGCGATATTTCGTCACAGACTGCATCAGCTTGTACGGCGCGCGCACCCAGTCGAACGGCGATTGCAAAACGAGATGAACGCCTGAAAGGATGGGCATGATGAAGCCCGCGATCAATCCCATGTCGTGATACAGCGGAAGCCATGAAACGACAACATCGTTCTCGTTCAAATTCAACGCCTTGCCATAAGCATCCAATTGGTTGAAGACCGCCTGATGTGAAAGCGCGACTCCCTTTTGCAGACCTGTTGTCCCTGATGAATGTTGCAGGATAACAATATCTTCGGGTTTGCGCTGGAAACCAGCCAGCGAGTCAAAGTCCAAATCAATTTGTTTTTCAATTTTATCGGTGACGATCACTTCACGGACAGAATCTCCCTCTTGTAACGCGCTGCGCACCTCGGATTCAAATTCGGGATACGTGATAATCGCGGCGGGTTGAGTGACCGAGATCAGCGCAGACAAGTCTGCGCGATAACGTTCGGGAGATAGCTTCTCCGTGAGAAACGGCATGATGGAGGGAATCGCGCCGTGCAGGATCGCGCCCCAAAAGGCATAGACTAGATCTTCTCCATGCTGGAGGATAAGTACGACAACTTCGCCGGGCTGAATTTTTGCAAGAGTCAACGCGCGAGCGTAGGAATTCGCGCCGCGCAGGAGTTGATCCACGGTGAGCGAGAGATCGGCGGCGGCGGAGAATTGCAGGGTAAGGGCGACCCGGTCCGAGGTCCGAGAATGAAGCGTTTTGAGTCGCTCGGGGAAGGTCGTCATTTCTTGCGGGAGTCGATGAGCGCGGCGAGTTGAGTCAGCGTGTCGAATGTATCCGCATTCAATTCGGTGTCTTCGATGCGGACGCCGAAGGTATCTTCCACATACAAAGCGACATCCATCAGGCTGAACGAATCGATCAAGCCGCTGGAGATCAACGGTTCATCGGCGGTGATCTTTCGATTCGGTTGTTTGAGAATTTTTTCCGCAAGAAAGTTAGCTAACTGTTCGATCATGTTTTCTCCTAATGCGCCGAGCGCAAATATGATTCCATAAATTCATCGAGATCGCCGTCGAGGACGGCTTGCGTGTTGCCGGTTTCGTGGTCGGTGCGATGATCTTTCACCATTTGATAAGGATGCAGCACATACGAGCGGATCTGACTCCCCCACTCGGCTTTTGTATATTCGCCGCGCAAGACTGCCCGTTCTTCCTCCCGTTCAGCCTGCCTCAGTTCCAGCAAGCGCGCGCGCAAGATGCGCATGGCAAACTCGCGGTTCTGCGTCTGCGAGCGTTCGTTCTGACAGGTGACCACAATTCCCGTCGGGATGTGAGTCAGCCGCACGGCTGTCGCGTTCTTTTGCACGTTTTGCCCGCCCGCGCCGGAGGAACGGAACACGTCCATTTTGATCTCGCTTGGGTCGATCTGGATCTCCGCTTCATCCATTGCGACTTGAGGCAAAATCTCTACAAGAGCAAATGACGTGTGACGGCGATGCGCCGAATCGAACGGCGAGAGGCGTACCAGCCGATGCACACCTTTTTCCGAACGCAAATAACCAAACGCATACTCGCCGTCCACTTCGATGGTTGCGCTTTTGATACCGGCTTCCTCGCCTGAAGTTGTGTCAAGGATTTCAGTTTGGAAGCCGCGGTCCTCCGCCCAGCGGAGATACATGCGTTGAAGCATCGCCGCCCAATCTTGCGAGTCGGTTCCGCCCGCGCCGGCGTGAATGGCAAGGATCGCCGAGTCGCGATCATATTTGCCGGAGAACATGGCGGTAAAGGAACGCTTTTCAAGTTCGGTTTCGAGTGAGGAGATTTCGACTTCCAGTTCACCGCGCAGACTTTCATCGTCGAGTTGCGCGAGTTCAAGCGCGTCGCGCAGACGGCGCGAAAATGCTCGCCATGATTCCACCTCGGTTTTCAGGGAGTTGTGCTGTTTCATCAACCCTTGCGCGCGCGAGGGATTGTTCCACAGATCAGGCGCTTCTATTTCTTTGTCGAGTTGGGAGAGTTGCGATTCTTTAGACGCGAAGTCAAAGACGCACCATTAATTGCTGGGTTAGGTCTTGCAGGGGTTTGAGTCGGTTGACGAGGTCTTGCATGGTTGCTCCAAAAAAACAGAGATTAGAGACTAGAGATTGGAGATTGGGACAGTCTCCAGTCTCTAGTCTCGGAATGATTAATCACTTGCGCCCATAATCCCGTTTACAAACGCATCCGGGTCGAACGGCGTGAGGTCTTCGGGTTTTTCGCCGAGACCGGCAAACAGGATCGGCAACCCTAATTCGCGCTGGACGGCGAAGGCAAATCCGCCGCGCGCGGACGAGTCCAATTTCGATAGTATCACACCGGTCACGCCAACGGCTTCCCTGAACGCCTTTGCCTGTTGCATTGCATTTTGACCGGTAGTGGAATCAAGCACAAGCCACACGGCATGAGGCGCGCCGGGTAAAGCCTTGCCGATCACACGATACACTTTCTTGAGTTCTTCCATCAAATTGAAGCGCGTGTGCAAGCGACCGGCGGTGTCTACGATGACAACATCCATGCCGCGCGCTGTGCCGGCTTGCACCGCGCTGAATGCGACCGCGCCCGGGTCCGATTCTGACGCGCCGGAGATCACATCCACGCCGAGGCGTTCGCCCCAGACTTGAAGTTGATCCGCCGCCGCCGCGCGGAAGGTATCTGCCGCGCCGAAGAGCATGGACTTGCCCTCCGCTTGAAACCGCTGGGCAAGTTTGGCGATCGTCGTCGTCTTGCCGGAACCATTGACGCCGACGACCATGATCACGGTTGGCTTATGCGTCCATGCCAGAGCAGGCGGAACGTCGAGGCGAGAGCGGAGTTCCTCTCGAAGGGCGCGCGAAAGTTCATCGGAGCGAGTCAAGCCTCTGTCGCGGACGAGGCGGCGAAGCGAATCCAAAATATCACCGGCAGTTTCGATCCCCAGATCCGCTTGCACAAGCAAGGATTCCAACTCATCCCATGTGTCTGAAGTGATTTCAGTAGCGCCAAGCAGGTTGGCGATGCGCCCAAAAGTGGTCTTGCTGGTTTTTGCCAGCCCGGTTTTCCACCTTGTAAACAGGTCGGTCATGACGGGCGATTATAACATGCGGGTTTGTGTTATACTCGCTCAGCATTTCAAGAAAAAGGAAGAATAAGAACGAATATGTTGAACGAACCAATTCATGTGACTGATGCAACGTACGAGCAAACCGTCTTGAATTCAGCGACACCGGTGATCGTTGATTTTTGGGCTCCGTGGTGCGGACCCTGCAAGATGGTCGCGCCGATCCTCGATAAATTTGCGAAGGAATATGAGGGCAAACTGGTCGTTGCCAAGATCAACACCGACGAAAATCAGGAATGGATGATGAAATACGGCATTCAGGGAATTCCGACGATGCTGTTCGTGGCGAACGGCAAGATCGTGCATCGTCAGGTGGGCGCATTACCTGAGCGCATGTTGCGAGATACGGTCGCGCAATTTTTAGAAACGGTTTCCTCGTCCTAAACAACGCAGGAGGCGTTATGAAGAAATTTATCTTGGTGGCGGTTGCAACGCTGGTGGTCGCATGCCTGCCGACAACCCCTCTCCCCGGACTCCCAACCCCAACAGCAGTGATACAAGCGACTTCCACCTCTGCCCCGACGCAGACGGAAACGCCTCTTCCTACGGGGACGTCTGCTCCTCTTAACCCGAGCGTGACTCCAGTAGTGGAATCAACGGCCGCGGAATCTACCTCCACCAGCACGGCATTCGCGCCGCCAAACCTAACCGCCACATTTTCCACATCAACGGATTTTCCAGCGCCTGTTAGCGGAACCGCCACATCAACATTAGCACCGGGACAGCCCACGTTAACTCCCACGCTCGGCATCTTGAAGTTTGGAACTCTTCCGCCGTCAGTTCCGTTTAGTAACATAACACTGCTGAATCGTTCCAAGAGGCAGGCATACATTTCCCTGCAAGTGACTACGATCGAAGGCTACTACACGATCATTGAATATCCCGTTGCTGGCAAGGTGAAGATCAAAGCGCCGCTGGGAAGTTACATCTACGTCGCCTGGGTGGGCGGGAATCAAATGACAGGCTCTTTCCATTTTTCTGCCTCCGACGCTATTGTCATTACGCTGTATAAAGACAAAGTTGTCGTGTCAAAATAAATCTAAATAAGGAAAATAAGGTTTTACAATAATGAAACGAAGACTCTTGATTTTTGGGATGATTCTGTGCCTTGTCCTCAGCGCGTGCGGAGGCGAACCAGCCGCGCCAACCCTGAGCGCCGCAGATATCGGAGCAACGGCTCAAGCGGCGGCGTTCACGATGATTGCTGAGACTCAAGCCGCCGTCCCGACGAACACACCGCTCCCCCCGACTGCAACATTTACCTCAACGCCGCTTCCTACCGATACACCAACCTTCACGCCGACAGTTGACCCATCCCTTGCGACGGCGACTTTTACCCTCGCTCCGCAATCTTCCGGCCCTACGGCAGATCCGTGCAACAAAGTGCTTTCGGAATGGAAAGTGCCGACGATGAAGATCAAAATCAACAACGAAACTCAACCACAGGGGAAACTGGTACTGTCGCTGTTTGTGAAAACAGCACAAGGCGAATGTGGATTTATCCCCGTGACCGGCAGCACAATTTCGGGACCTGAAGGCTATTACAGCGCCGCCGCGTTCGTTGACGGCGAAAAAGATTTCAAGGTTTTTGGCGGTTTCCTCCTCACCGGCGGAAGCTGGACTGTGATCGTCCGAAACGAAACTATCATAGCCAAGGGCGGATGCTACCCGAACTGCTAACGCAGATTTTTTAGGAGACACAAAAAATGAAACGTGTTCGAACAATTTGGATCATGAGTATGATTGCGGTTCTTCTCGCGGCATGCGGCGCCGGCGAACCGGCTGTCCCAACGATCAGCGTGGAAGCAGTGCAAGGCACAGCCGTTGCGGCGGCATTGACCATCGTCGCAGAGACTCAGGCGGCGATTCCTACCAACACGCCCATCCCACCGACGGAGACGCCGACATCCACCCCTGCGCCGACAGATACGCCTATCATTCCTCCCACTGTTGAGATTTTGCCGACGAACACCTCTGCCAGCGCGGGAGGCGATTATTGCGCAACTCGCCCTCTCGGCAAACCCAAAGGCAAAGAAACAGCCATCTTCATTACCAACAGTACGAAATTTCCTGTGCGAGTTTCCCTCTATTTGAACAAGACCGAACTGGACGAATGTGGGTATCGCGTATTTGACCTCGCCAAGAAAGGTTCGGTACTTTTCACCGACCTTGTATATGGATGCTACGATCTTTGGGCATGGAGTCTCGATAATAAAAACCCATTTCAGGTATATAGTGGCACTTATTGCATTAATAATCCCGATAAATGGACATTTGAGATCACCGAAGAAACTGTCAAAACCTATTAAGCGCGCGCTATAACACATATAAATATAAAAACAGCGACCTCGATGAGGTCGCTGTTTTTCATCCGGTGAATTTATCCGCTCGATTCAGATTTGCCCACCGATTCAACCTGCGCATTCGTCAACTTGATCAGATCGGCAACAGGCAATTTGATGTTCAATCCCCTCTGCCCTCCTGAAACATGGATTTGCTCAAAATCTTGCGCGGACGAATCGAGGACAACCTGAAATCCTTTGTTGAGCAGGGCAAGCGGCGAGATGCCTCCCGCTTGCAGACTCGTCACCTGCTCCGCTTCTTTTTCTGTCGGCAGGTGCACTTTTTTCTCACCGAGCGCGGAAGCAAGAAGTTTTAAATCCACAACCGCATCTCCCGCAACCAAAACCAACAACGGCTTTTTTGGCTTATCCCTCAACACAACGATCGTCTTGAAAATGGACGCGGGATCCGCGCCGAGTAGACGCGCGGTCTCCTGCGCGCCGTGTTTCTCGGGCGAAAGTTCATAGGCGGTGTACGAAATTTTCCGCGCATCAAGCAGGCGCGTCACGTTGTTGACGATAGGCATCGGTTGAGAGTCCTTTCATCCCCATTGTAACGGTCTACAAATCAATTTGGGGCGGCGTAGTACAATCTACCCCATGAAATCTGCGGTGACTGACGTTCCACTCGAAAAATTGATGGAACAACTCCCTGAGAAATACACCTCCGCCGAAAAGGAGGTCGTTCAACGCGCCTACCAAATGGCGGAGGAGGCGCACCGCGGACAGAAGCGCAGTTCGGGCGAGCCGTATATCAATCACTGCATCGCGGTGGCGAGCATCCTCGCAGACTTGCGCGTCCCCTCCGAGGTGATCGCGGCGGCTCTGCTTCACGATACGGTGGAAGATACAAGCGTCACGCTGGGAGACATCCGCCGCGAGTTCGGCGAGACCATCGCCATCCTTGTAGATGGCGTGACCAAGTTGACCAACCTGCCGCGCGTCTCACGGGGCGATCAGCATGCGGGAAAAGCGGATCAGGCCGACGGGGAGGATGATCCGGCATTCGTCGAGCCGGGCAACGGACGCGGACGCAAACGCGACATGGCATCCGAAACCCTCCGCAAAACTTTTCTTGCAATGGGCGACGATGTTCGCGTGGTGCTGATCAAACTCGCCGACCGTTTGCACAATATGCGCACTCTCGGCTACACCTCCGAAGCAAAGCAAAAACGGATCGCCAAAGAAACCCTCGATATTTTTGCGCCACTCGCCAACCGCCTCGGCATCTGGCAGATCAAGTGGGAATTAGAAGACCTCGGCTTTCGGTATCTCAACCCCGATAAATATAAAGAGATCGCCGACCAATTGCAGGAAAAAAGACCCGACCGCGAAAAACAGATCGAGGAGATCAACAACAAACTCATCAATCTGCTGGAGAGCCACAAGATTCCGGTGGAGGTGAGCGGCAGACCCAAGCACATTTATTCGATCTACAAAAAGATGATGAATAAACGGAAAGCGTTCGACCTTGTGCGCGACATACGCGCCATGCGCCTCATCGTCCCAGACGTGCCGTCGTGCTACGCCGCGTTGGGCGTGATCCACACCACGTGGCGACCGATCCCCGGCGAGTTCGACGATTACATCGCCGCGCCGAAGGAAAACTTTTATCAATCTTTGCACACTGCCGTCATTTACGACGACGGACGCCCGCTCGAGATCCAGATCCGCACGCAGGAAATGCACGAGAACGCGGAGTATGGCATCGCCGCCCACTGGAAATATAAAGAAGGCGCGCGACGCGACAAATCGTACGAACAGCGCATCAACTGGCTCCGCAATATGATGGAATGGAAGACCGACGTGCACGACGCGCAGGAATTCGTCGAAAGTATGAAGACGGATGTGTTTCAAGACCGCGTGTACGTCTTCACCCCGCGCGGCGACATCTTCGACCTGCCAGTCGGTTCGACGCCGATCGATTTTGCGTACCACGTCCACACCGACATTGGGCATTGTTGCCGCGGCGCGCGCATCAACGGAAAACTCGTCCCGCTTCACCAAGAGTTGAAGACGGGCGACCAGGTCGAAATCCTGACTGCGAAGCGAGGCGGACCCAGCCGCGATTGGTTGAATCCGAATCTCGGACTCGTCAAAACACAGCGCGCGCGCTCGAAGATCAAAGCGTGGTTCAAAAAACAGGAAGACGAACAGAATCTCTCGCAGGGACGCGCCGCGCTCGAACGCGAATTGCAGAGGCTGGGCATCCCTGAGATCAATTTCGAAAAGATGGCGCGCGAGTTCGGTTACAAAACGCACGACGAAATGTTCATCGCCATCGGGTGCGGCGACCTTTCGCTCAGCAAGGTCATCCGCCTGATGGAAGAGACCGAAGAGACGGCGGATATTCTCGAGGTCACAAGCACCACGCCGAAGAAACACGCGAGCGACGCGGTGGAAGTGGTCGGCTTGAAAGGCTTGCTGTGGCAAATGGCAAAATGCTGCAACCCCATGCCCGGCGACCAGATCATCGCGTACGTCACACGCGGACGCGGCGCGACGATCCACCGGCAAGATTGTCCCAACATCCTGCACCGCGACGACACCGAAAGACTCCTGCAAGTAGATTGGGGCACAGGCGAACAAACGTACGCCGTGCCGGTCACCGTGAAAGCCTACGACCGCGAAGGTCTGCTCGGCGATATTTCCACGTTACTGCAAACTGAAAATGTAAACATTGCCAACGTCTCGGTCAGTTTCAATCGCAGTGTAGCCGATCTCAAACTCGTGGTTGAAGTGCGCGACCTCGAACAATTGAGCCGCGTGCTCACGCGCATCGAAAGCGTGCCGAACGTGTTGGAGGCGCAGCGCACCCGCCCCGGTTAATGGGAGTGGCTATTCTGGTTGGTAAAGCCACAGAGCGCACAGAGATTTTGAGATTTTCTCTCTGCGGTCTAGGTGATCTCTGTGGCTAAGAAATTTTCACCCGCGAATTTCGTCACTCCCCGGTTAATCTTCAACTTGCAAGATACAAGTTACGCAGTATAATGTCGCCGCTTCCACTATGACATTGCTAAGCGTCAGCGACGCGCGCGCGCGCATCCTCTCCCAATTTCAACCTGTCCCAACTGAAACTCTGCCGCTTGCAGATTGTTTGAACCGCGTCCTCGTGCAAGACATCGCGGCGGCGGACGACCTCCCCTCTTTTGACAATTCCTCGATGGATGGATTCGCTGTCCGTTCTGCCGATGTGACGGATGCAACCCCCGCTTCGCCTCGACGGGTACGCGTGGTCGCAGACATCCCAGCCGGTTCCACACCGACAGTTTCCCTCGCGCCCGGTGAAGCCGCGCGGATCATGACCGGCGCGCAAATGCCTGCCGGCGCCGACGCAGTGATCCCCGTCGAAGAGACCGATTTCCACAACCGCGATGCCGGCTCAGCCGCGCCAGAATTCGTTGAACTATACAATTCGGCAACCGCCGGGACGAACGTCCGCCCGCGCGGCATGGATGTGCGCGCCGGCGACGTGGTCATGAACAAACCTCGCGCGATCAAACCGCAAGACCTCGGACTTCTCGCCATGCTTGGGATTGCAAACGTCGTAGTCCATCGCAAGCCGCGCGTGGCGTTATTTTCCTCCGGCGACGAACTGCTGGATGTGAACGCGCCGCTCGAACCGGGCAAGATCCGCGATTCGAATTCGTACATGCTGGCGGGTTTGGTTAAATCTGCCGGCGCGGATGTAATCAAACTCGGCGCGGCAAAAGATACCTACGATTCGGTCAAAGCCGCGCTCGATGAAGCCGCAAACATGAAAGCGGATCTGATCCTCTCCTCGGCCGGCGTGAGCGTGGGCGCGTTCGATTTTGTGAAAGCCGCGCTCGAATCGAATGGCAAGATGGATTTCTGGCGCGTGAACATGCGTCCCGGTAAACCGCTCGCGTTTGGTGATTACAAAAATATTCCGTTCATTGGTCTGCCGGGCAACCCCGTTTCGGCATTTGTGGGATTCGAAGTATTCGTCCGTGAGGCGCTGGGGAGGTTGGCAGGTTTGAATAGGGCGAGCAGGCAGAACGTCCGCGTGAGAAGCGAGGAGGAGATCAATTCCGACGGGCGCGAAAGTTATCTCCGCGCCCAAATCCGAGAAGAAAATGGCGTCCTGGTCGCGCGTCTGACCGGTCATCAAGGTTCGGGGAATTTACTCTCGCTGGTACAGGCAGACGCTTTACTTATTATTCCCGCTGGTGTAAAATGCGTGCCTGCTGGTCAGGAAATCAACGCATGGATTCTCTGAGGAGACATGAATAAAAGGCTCTCACAAATTTCTATCGCGCTCACGATCATCGGTCTGCTCGTTTCAATGTACATGACCATTTACAAGATCACATCGAACGACAAGATGTGCATCGGCTCGAAAGATTGCTCGGTGGTGAACGCCAGCCGCTATTCCGAAGTAAACGGGATTCCTGTAGCGGTGATCGGCATGATAGGATACGCCGCCCTGCTGGCTGTGCAATGGCTCGAAAGAAAACCCGGTTTCTTTCAAGAGAACGGCGCGATGGTCTTCTTCGCGCTGTCGCTCATCGGCTTTCTGTTCACGCTTTACCTCATCTATCTCGAGATCGCGTTGATCAAAGCCTATTGTCCGTTCTGCATCACGTCGCAGGTGGTGATGACGTTGATCTTTATTATTTCCGTCGTCCGCCTCAGCAAACAATCTTAGTCAGGAGGAGTACATGCCCCGCATCAAGTGTCATTACGCAGATTGTGTTTTCTTAGACGAAGGATATTGCAGCGCCGCCGCTGTGGAGCTCGATCCCGATACCGGTTGCGCCACCTATTCGCCCAGCGCCGATGCGAAAGAAAAAGAGGACTGGGACGAAGAAGAATCGGATGAATGGGAGGATGAAGAGGAAGAAGATGACGACGAATCGTGGGACGAGGAAGACGACGAGTTCTAACGCTTCTTTCCTCCCTTGAAACTGATACCCCGTAGGAGGCAGACACGCCCGTCTGCCTCCTACGCGCTTAAGGCATACATCAACACCCCAGCCGCCACCGCGAGATTCAACGAACTAACCCGCCCCTGCATCGGCAGGGACACGGTCACATCGCACGCTTTGACTTGTTCAGGGGAAAGTCCTTTTTGCTCGCTACCCAACACCAAGACCCACGGACTCTTCGGCGCAAGTGTCCGATAATCCACATCCGCGTGAGCCGATGTTCCGATGAGTTGCAGGTTTTCTGAGCGCGCCCATGCGAGAAATTCATCGAACGATGACGAAACAACCGGTTTCCAAAATATCGCTCCCATACTCGAGCGGATCACGGTTGGGTGATACAAGTCTACGCCGCCATCGAGCAGGAACAACGCGTCCGCGCCAACGGCATCCATTGTGCGGAGGATCGTCCCGAGGTTGCCGGGGTCTTGAGGGGAGACGAGGGCGACGGAGGGTTTTGGAGATCGGAGATTGGAGACTGGAGATTGGAGACCGGAGATTTTGGTTTCGCGTTGGCGGACAACTGCAAGAATCCCTTGCGGGTTTTCTTTATCAGCCAGCGATTCCATAACCTCCGCCGATACAGGGTGAGGCTTGTCGCCGAGATGGATGATCAATTCGGCGGCGTATTTGCTCGCCAACACATTCGGCGCATACAGCAGGGACTCCACATCCCAGCCCGCCTCTATCGCCTCCCCCACATGATGAATTCCCTCGACGAGGAAAAGTCCGCTTTCGGCGCGCGCTTTCTTCTGACGCAAAGCGCGCGCCTGTTTGACGAGAGGATTGCTCAGGCTCGTAAGCGGAGTCTTTGCCACGTTGAGCGATCTACTTTGGTGTTTAGTTATCACCAGCCACAACGGTCAGCTTGGCAACCATACCGGAGGCAATGTGACCTTCGGTGCGGCAGACCACCTGATAGTCGCCAGGCTCGGTCGGCGCGGTGAACGTGGTGTTCACATCAGCGCCCGGCACAAGTTCCGTTTCCCAATAAACATTCGGCACGTCGTCATCTTCCCACATCGGACCGGCGTCGGTGCCCAGTTTCATGATCACGAAATTGTGCACCACCGTTCCGTTATTCACCGCAGTAAAAGTAATTTCCTTCCCGGCAGGGATGGTATATTCATTCGGCGTGAATTGAAAGTCGGTCATTGTTACATTGATCGCGGTAGAAGCGCTTTTCTTGCCGCACGCGGACAGCGTTAAGCCCAATAGCAGGGTGAGAAGTAATAAAGTTTTTTTCATTCGGTTCTCCAAGAGGGATTTTCGTACAAAACTATTGTAATACAATTCAAGTTGCCCAATAGGGTTCTAAATTTCTTCTCATTCGGGACCGCATCCCAAAAAGAGATAAGGGACATATTCGTGTAAGTCTCCCGTTCGAACATTTCATATCGAGAGAGAGCAAGGCGTTGAGGAATCCCAGCTTAACGCAAAGACACGGATGCAATATCTGAGCCTGTAATTTATAATTACCCGCATGAGTTCTCACAGATTCAAGATCATCTTCCCGAACGATCTCCCCGACTACCACGATCTCGCCAATGAGATTGCCGGCGCGGCATGGCACGAGTTTATGCTCAACGACCACGTCGCCAACGAAAACTGGCATGAATTGTTCGACCGTTTTGAAGAATATCAATTCGCCATGTTGGACACCGAATCGAACCGCATGGCGGCAATGGGAAACAGCGTTCCGCTTTTTTGGGACCAACCGCTGGAAGAACTGCCCGAAGGCGGCTGGGATTGGGTCTTCCTGAAAGCCATCGAAGATCACAAGAACAACATCAAATCAAACATTCAATCCGCGATTCAGATCGCCATCCACCCTGATTATCAAAGCCAGGGCTTAAGCGGACAGATGGTTCAAGCCATGCGCGCGATCGCAAAAGCAAAGGGATATTCGAATCTCGTCGCGCCTGTGCGGCCAAACCAGAAAAGCAAATATCCACTCATCAGCATGGACGATTACATTACGTGGACAAATGAGGACGGTCTGCCCTTCGACGCGTGGTTAAGGGTGCATGTGCGCGCGGGAGGACGGATCATCAAGCCATGTCACGAGGCGATGACCATTCGCGGAACGCACGCCGAGTGGGAGGAATGGACAGGCATGAAATTCCCCCAAAGCGGAGAATACGTGGTTCCCGGCGGGTTAAATCCGTTCACGATGAACGTTGAAAAGGATGAGGGCGTTTATATCGAGCCGAATGTGTGGATGCAACATTCAAGCGCCTAACTTATAATTACCGCATGAGATTAAAACACGGGCTTGCGCTGTTTGCCGTTTTTCTGCTTCTCGGATGCCAGCCAGCCGCCCCGCAAACTGTCACAGTCATTGACGGCGAAAATATCATCACCCTGCAAACGGATGAACGAGTCCCTTCCGCGATTCTCGCAACAGCGGGAATATCTTTCGCGCCCGAAGATCGCATCCTCGTCAACGGCGTTTCTGCATCTGCCGAATTACCAATTACCAATTACCCAATTACTCTGCAACTCCGCCGCGCGGCGACAGTCACCCTCTCCACGCCGCAGGGACAGCAAACGATTCAAACCTCCGCGTTCACGGCGGGCGAAGCGATGCAAGAAGCGGGCATTCAACTCCGCGCCGGAGATCAAGCCAGCCAACCGCTTCAATCTCCAGTCTCCAGTCTCCAATTACCAATTACTATTTACCAATCACGTCCCCTCGCCATCACATCTAACAACAAAACGATCACCGTCACCTCTTCTGCCCAGACCGTTGGCGAGGCGTTGGCTGAGGCTGGGATTCCGTTGGAGGATCAGGATTACAGCCTCCCGTCGGAGAATGAAGCGTTGCCCGCCGATGGGAATATCAAAGTGGTGCGTGTCAGCGAATCCGTGTTGCTCGCGCAGAAGCCGATCCCCTTCACGAGCGAGTTTGTCGCATCCGCCGAAATCCCGCTCGACCAGACCCAAATCTTACAGCCCGGCGAACCGGGGCTGACGATCCAGCGCATCCGCGTGCGATATGAAGACGGCGTGGAGGTGGCGCGTGTCGCCGAAGATGAAACGGTTGCGCGCGCGCCGAAGAATCGCGTGCTTGGGTATGGCACAAAGATCGAGATCAAAACTGCGGTGGTGGACGGCGTGACCATCGAATATTGGCGCGCGGCGCAGATCTATATCACATCCTATTCGCCGTGCCGCGTGGGCGGGGATCGCTGTTCGTCTATCACGGCAAGCGGCGCGGTTGCAAAAAAAGGCGTTGTGGGTATGCGGCTCGCCTGGTATCAGGTGATGAAGGGACAGTCGCTCTACATCCCCGGTTATGGTTTTGCGACTGTGGCAGATGTGTGCCCGGGCTGTGTGGGCAAACCGTGGATCGATGTTGCCTACAGCGACGATGATTACGTCGGGTGGAGTTCGTGGGTGACGGTATATTTTCTCACGCCAGTCCCGCCGAACATCGTGTACGTCTTGGAATAATTTCGTGACGCGTTCACAAAAAGCGATCTTCACTTTCCTCTCCACCGTCGCGGTCGCGTTGACCGCCGCCATCGTTTGGACGTATGAGACAAAATGGCAAACGCCTCTCGGACCACCTTTGCGGATTCCGACTCAAACTCCATTTCAACTTGCCTCCACGTGGACGCCTGACCCGCACGCGACGAATCCCGCGTTGAATGTGTCAGTCAATCAAACACAAATTTCAACCGCGCCAACACCCAATACGACATGCAGCGCAACGCAAGTGATGTACCTCCTGCTCATCGGAAGCGACTCGCGCGGCGACTCGTATCGTTACGGACTGGCAGACGTGATCCGCGTTGCGCGGGTGGATTTTGTCAACGCGAAGATCACCGTCTTGGAATTTCCGCGCGACCTGTGGGTGCAGATCCCCGACGTTGCCGATAACCTGAACGGACAAGATCACGAAAAACTCAACCAAGCCTATCTGTATGGAAACCCCGGCTTCAACTACACCACCGATCCCGCGCACGGACCCGGCTTGCTCGCGCGGACTCTCGCGCTCAACTTCGGCGCGCGAAGCGACCACTACGCGGCGGTCAACATGCGCACGTTCGTCAACATCGTCAACGCGGTGGGCGGCATAGACGTGTACCTGCCCGAACCCGTAGACGGACGCACCGCAGAAGACTTGAGCGAGCGTCTCCTCTTCCCCGCCGGGAATCTTCATCTCATGGGTGACCGCGCGCTCACGCTGGCTCGCATCCGCATCGAGGGCGGGTTCGTCCGCACGGAGAATCAGAACCGCGTGTTGTGCGCCTTGCGCGATCAACTCAACAGCCCCGATGTGATCGAAAAAATTCCCGCGCTGATCAAATCATTTGAAGACAACGTGCAAACCGATCTCAGCCCGGAACAGATCGGTCAACTCGCGTGCATCGGCGCGAAGATCAAACCGGGCGATCTCCGCTTTGTTGATTTCCCCGAAGACCTCTTCGTCGTGACGCGCGAATACGACGCGGTCTTCGACAAAGAAATTTCTGTCCTAAAAACCGATTTCGATGTTTTGCGAGAGTACGTTACAAAATTCAATGAAGACGCGTGGCCCTCATCAGGAGGAACATCGGAAGGCGGTCGCGGCGAGGTCTCGTTTTGTCCATGAAAAATATTCCACACCTCGATCCCGCCGCAGTCCTCAAACGCTCCGGTCTCCGCGCCGACAAATCGCTCGGGCAAAATTTTTTGCAAGATGATTTCGCGCTCGAAGCCATCGTTTCCGCTGCCCAGATTCAACCAACGGATTCCATTCTTGAGATCGGACCAGGCTTGGGAAGTTTGACGCGCTATTTAGCAGTTTCTGCGCGGGAGGTCGTTGCGGTCGAACTCGACGGGAGGCTGATTCCCCCGCTTCAAACGATTCTCGCCCCGCACAAAAACATCCGCATTCTGCGCGGCGATATTCTCAAACTCGCGCCGCATGAGTTGATCGCGGAGCAGGATTACATCGTTGTTGCCAACATCCCCTATTACATCACCTCGGCGGTCATACGACATTTGCTCGAAAGCAAAGTCAAACCGCGCTGCGTGGTGTTGACCATTCAAAAGGAAGTTGCGCAACGCATCTGCGCCAAACCCGGCGACATGAGCCTGCTGGCGTTGAGCGTGCAGGTCTACGGCGAACCTCGCATCGCGGCGCGCATCCCAGCGGAGGCATTCTTCCCCAAGCCGAAAGTTGATTCGGCTGTGCTGTGTGTGGATATTTACCCCTCCCCTCGCGTGGAAGCGGAGTTGATCGAAACATTTTTCAAATTGACCAAAGCGGGGTTTTCACAAAAAAGAAAAACGCTTCGTAATTCCCTCTCGGCTGGTTTGCACATCTCCCCCACGCAAGCGGAAGACTTGCTCGGAGGAGCAAATATCGAATCCCGCCGACGGGCAGAAACGTTGAGCATCGAAGAGTGGCAGGTATTGTGCCGGTTGTATAAAAAATAAGCGGAGGCTGATACAGCCTCCGCTTATTCATGAAAAAGTGTCTAGAACTTATCTCAAAAATATCATGTCTCTCTGAGGGAGCAGGGTTTGCGACCGAAGAGTCTCTTGATTGGGCGGTAGAGACCCTTCGCTATCGCTCACATCGTCCCGATGTCCTTCGGGAGGGTGACATTTTCGAGATGACTTCTAACTACGGCTCAGTAATTCTTTCTTGAGTTGTTCGACATTCGAATACCGCCCATAGACCGCGGGGATCTCGGTCACTTGAATAGCCAGACGGTTCGATTTTTTCGACGCCTGTTCGCGGTCGCTGAGGGGATAGAAATAATCAAGCGATTGCGCGAGACGGGCTTTGATCTTTTCCTGAAATGGAAGCAGTGTTTCCGGCGAAACCACAACCACAAAATCCGAAATCCCAATGTGACCGAGGAAGTCTTCCGGCGCGCCGGTCTCTTTCAAGGTGTTTTGGATCATCAGGCTGATCGCGCGTAACACATCGTCCGACGCAACGAAGCCGTACGCATCTCGAAACGCCTGCAAGTTCAAAACCGAAATGTGCAGGAGCGACAGTCCGCTTTTGTGAATCACATCCGAAAGTTTCTCTTCCACCAACGCGCCTTCGGGGAGTCCGCTGACCGGGTTGGTCAACGACGGCTGGCTCACGCGCTTCAACGCGTTGCGCACGCGCAAGCGAAGTTCCTGCACGTCGAAGGGCTTGGTGATGTAATCGTCCGCGCCAACCTCGAAGCCTTGCAAGCGATCCGTCCTGTCGCGTTTTTCAGTGAGGAAGATGATGGGGATTTCGTTCGTCCGGCGGTCTGAGCGGACGCGGCGCGCCACTTCGAACCCGTCAATGTCGGGCAGGCGGATATCGAGAATTACGAGATTGGGAAGCACGGTCTGAGCCGCGCGCACGCCATCCTCCCCCCAGTTGACCGTGAACACTTCATAGCCTTGAACGCGAAAATACGCGTTCAACATTTCCGCGATGTCGAGGTCGTCTTCTACAATGAGGATCTTTGCCTTGGCGTCTGCCACATTGCCCCCGCTTAGGCGATCGGTTCTTTTTGAATGACAAATTCACAAACGGCGTCGCCAACGGCAACGCATTTGGATTCGTTCACGCGGAACTCACTGCCGCCCGAAACCCACTTCAACGCTTCTTGCAGTAAGCCCGTGGCGAGGTAGCAGACCGGTTTGTCGGCATTCGTGCGCCCCCAGCAGACCGGGCATTTGTGGATCGTGTAAATGAACTCGGTATCTTTTTCTTCCACGGTGCTGTGCTGGTCGCTTAACTGCGAGAAGATCTTTGCCACCGCAGGGATGCCGATCTTCAATTTTGCCTGAAGCGGAAGCACAACGAAGGCGAGGTCTGCCGCGCCGGCTAAAGCGCCGAAATTCTTCAAGGCGTCTGAAAAGGTCGCCCGTCCGGCACGAAGCGCGAGTCCGCGTCCGCCGCGCGGACCGTACATGTCCTCCAGCGCGGTGCCCATGGCGGAGAGTTCGCCGAAGTCGAATCCTTTATCGAGGTTGTCGGCTGGATAATTATCAATGTAGTTATTCAAGCCCGCGAGGTTGAGGATCGCATTTAAACCATTCTTACCCATCACTTCTTCGAGGGATTTGATGGTGATCAGACCAAACTTATTGGGATAATACAGACCAGCCTTTTGAACGGGACTCATAGGTTCTCCGATTAGATCAGTTTTGCAAGGTCTTCTGCGGCTCGACGCATATCGAGAAAGATCAAGCCCAACTTTGCTTGTTCGCGCGCCAACGCGGTAAGAACTGCCTCTTCCCCAACGGACATCAACACGACGTATCCTTTTTGCCCTTTGATATACACTTGTTCGAGCGAGCCGCGTCCTAATTCGGTTGCAATGCGTTCGCCGAGCGAGAGCATCGCGGCAGACATGGCAGAGACACGGTCTTCCTCCACACCCTGCGGTAACGCGGAGGCGATGCTCAGACCATCCACACTGACCACAGCCGAGGCTTCGATATCTGGCGATGAGGCTTGCAATTCGCGAAGTCTATCCACCATTTGTTGCGTGCGAGATTTGGACAAAACAGCCCTCCTGTAAAGGCTTCGAGCCGAACACTTCTTTCATGTTCGCTTCCACGTTCGATTCAGAGTAGAGTTATTTTAGATTACAGGGGAAAATGTGTCAAGCCAGCGCGCTCAAAGCGCGGCGTCGAATAACAGAAGTGCAAAGGGCGCGTGCTATAATCCCGCGAAATGAAGAAAATTTTTCTCGTTCTACCACTGCTGTTGTTGAGTTTAAGTCTCGATCTTCAACCTCCTGTCCTTGCGCAAACGGAGGAAGAATCGGCAAGCGGCGCGGTCGTGTGCGCGCCGGATGTATACCTCGCGCCGCCCGGTGACTGTCTTCCGCTTGGACCTTCCGCGTACATCACCGAGATGGCGACTCTCGGACTGACATTTCCTCCTCGTCCGCTCTCGGTTCGCAAACCGGACTTCAACCTGACTCAACTTCCCTTCCGCTATTTCCACCTCGCCAACGACTTCGTCCCGGTCTTGGACTCGCCCGCAGGCAATGAGACTGGTTCGTCCTATTCACCGGGCTTTGTGTATGTGACTTACCTTGATCGCGTGGACACCGGGCGCGGAATTTATTACATGCTCCCCGGCGGAGGCTGGATCATCGGCAAAGGCGCGCGCGTTTCGGAGATCTCCGCGTACCAAGGACTCGAGTTCAAATCCACGCCGTACAATTCGTTTGGCTGGTCATTTGAATATATTCCCATTAAACTCGCGCCCGGCTACTACACCGCAGAAAGCGGCTCTTTCCTCAACCCGTTTACGGATATGTTTCAAGTCTATGACACGGTCAACGTGGACGGCGCGGACTGGAACATGATCAGTCCGAATCAATGGGTGGAAGCGCGCAAGATAGCGGTTGTGACTCCAAGCGTTACCCCTCCCGAAGGCGTGACGAACGGACGTTGGATCGACGTCAATCTCGCCGAGCAAACGCTCGCCGTGTACGATAACAATCAACTGGTCTTTGCCACCGTCATCGCCAGCGGACTCGAACCGTTCTGGACGCGTCCCGGACTCTTTCAGATCTATCAAAAGAAAGAGGTCGAAACAATGCGCAACAGCGACCCAACAGATTTTTACTACCTCGATAACGTTCCCTGGACGATGTACTTCGATAAAGCGCGCGCATTGCATGGCGCATACTGGCGCACGCGCTTCGGCTACCCTCAGTCGCACGGATGCGTGAATCTTTCCGTCGGCGACGCGCACTGGCTCTACAACTGGGCGCATGAAGGCGACTGGGTCTACGTCCACGATCCTTCGGGTTTAACGCCAACGGATCCCGCGATGTATCACGACTGGGCGTATTGACACCAAAATTTTCGCATGGTAAACTCTCGCCCGCTGTTAGTATGGTCTCGTGGTGTAGCGGCCTAACATGCGGCCCTGTCAAGGCCGAGATCGCGGGTTCGAATCCCGTCGGGACCGCCAAAAAATTCCTCCAACACGGAGGAATTTTTGTTTCCAAACTCGCTGTACAATAGATAAATGTCCCAATTCTTCGCGCGGAACTACACCGGCGCGCCATTCGAGTTCTTCGGCATCGCGCACATCGGCGCGTTGGTTTTCCTTCTTCTGCTCAATCTATTCCTCATCCGTTTCAAGAGCGCCAGCGACACAACCAAGAGCAAAATCCGCTGGGCGCTTGCATTGATTCTGCTAGTCAACGAGATTGCGTGGCACGCATGGAATTACGCCGTCGGCACATGGACGATCCAAACCATGCTTCCGCTCCAACTATGCAGTCTGCTGGTGTGGACAGGCGCGTTGATGCTCGTCACAAAGAATTATGCTATCTACGAGTTCATGTATTTTCTCGGCATCGGCGGCGCGATTCAGGCGTTGGTGACGCCTGATCTTGGAATATACGGCTTTCCTCATTTTCGATTCTTTCAAACGTTCATTTCTCACGGATTGATCATCACCTCCGCAATCTATATGACCGTTGTGGAAGGTTTTCGTCCCACGTGGAAATCCATTTTGAGAGTTGCAATTTGGATGAATATCTACGTGGTCATTATCTATTTCGTCAACACAGCCATTGGCAGTAATTATTTGATGATCAATTACAAACCGAACACGCCCAGCCTGCTCAGCCTGCTCCCTGATTGGCCCCTCTATGTGCTTTACATGGAAGGGATCGGCGTCATCACTTGCTTGCTTCTCTATCTTCCTTTCGCGGTCAAAGATTGGAGAAATAAGAATCGCGCGAACAAAGACAACGCTTCGCGGCTGGAAAGCATTTCAAAATAAAGGTAGAATATCAATCCGTCGGGGCGATGGCGGAATCGGCAGACGCAACGGACTTAAAATCCGTCGGTAGTGATACCGTGAGGGTTCGACCCCCTCTCGCCCCACACTAAGTTCATGCGAGTGGAGCCATTATAAAATAACAATTGAGTCTGGCAATCCCACGCTTCGACTTCGCTCCTTGCCAGAAATATTTCCGTCTTGAGCGGAGTGAGGAGCGTAAGCCGCGACGAACGCAGTCGAAGGACGCTCCGCTCAGCGAGGAATTTTTTGTTGTTGAATGAAACTGGAAAGAACAATTGAGCCGCAAATCAATCTGCTTCTCCGTTTTGTATCTAAAGAGTAATCATGTATTTCAACCGCCAGCAACTTGAAGAGCTCGAAGACAAAAGCCTTGCGCCCTACGGCATGAGAAGCAAGGACACCAAGGGCCGCGCCTATCTGGATAACGAGCCCGAGTTCCGCACGTCCTTTCAACGCGACCGCGACCGCATCCTGCACACCACCGCGTTTCGCCGACTCGAATACAAGACGCAGGTCTTCATCAACTTTGAAGGCGACTACTTCCGCACGCGGCTGACTCACACTCTTGAAGTCGCTCAGATCGGACGGACGCTTGCTCGCGCCCTCGGCGGCAACGAGGACCTCGTGGAGGCGGTCTGCCTCGCGCACGATCTCGGTCACTCGCCCTTCGGTCACTCCGGCGAAGTGGCGCTGGCGCGGCTGATGAAAGATCACGGCGGCTTCGAGCATAACAAACAGTCCCTGCGAATCGTCACCGAACTCGAACAGCGTTATCCCGAATTCCCCGGCTTGAACCTCACGTGGGAAGTCCGTGAAGGGATGGTCAAGCACGAGTCCGAGTACGACGTATCCGATGCGCGCGATTTCAATCCCGAGCTACGCGGCAACCTTGAAACACAGATCGCCAACGTCGCCGATGAACTCGCCTACACCACACACGATCTCGATGACGGCTTGCGCTCCGGGATGATCTCGCCTCAAATGTTGGATGGGATCGCGCTGTGGGAAATTCTGCGCGAAACCTACAACTGGCACGGACACGACCTGGAAGAGATGGGACGTCATCGCATGATCCGTCAACTCGTGGGCATCATGGTCACAGACATGGTCGAAGCGACTGACAAACGCCTGAAAGAAAGCAAGGCGAAATCCGCGCTCGATCTTCAGAAGTTGAAGCAAAATGTGATCGGATACAGTGAAGACATGCAGCGCCGCAATCGCGAACTGAAAGACTTCCTGTACAAAAAACTGTACCGTCATTATCGTGTGGCGCGGATGCAGGTCAAAGCGGAACGGTTGATCTCCGAGTTGTTCCGCGCGTATCAAGCGGAGCCGTCCATGCTCCCCGACTCTGTCCAACCTTTCATTGACAAGCGCGGGCTGGAACGCACCATCTGCGATTACATCGCCGGTATGACCGACCGCTTCGCCATCGAAGAACACCAGAAACTTTTCAATCCGCTCGAAAAACCATAGGAATTCAAATGACCCAGCCAATGTATCTCACGCCCGAAGGGGAGGCAAAACTCAAAGCAGAGTTGGCAGAACTCACCGGGAGTCGACGCGAGGAACTCGCCCAGCGGCTCCGTTCCGCGATCCAAATGGGCGACCTCTCGGAGAACGCCGATTATCATAAAGCCAAAGAAGATCAGGCTTTCCTCGAGGGACGCATTCAAGAGATCGAAGCGACTCTGCGTATGGCGACCATCGTTGAAAAGAAGAAAAGCGACGTGGTGATGGTGGGCTCGCGCGTCACAGTTCAGGAGGAAGGCTCTGAGCCTGAAACATTCGACATGGTCGGCGCGAAAGAAGCCGACCCGCGCAACGGGAAAATTTCCAACGAGTCGCCCATCGGCAGCGCATTGATGGGTCACAAGGCAGGCGATGTGGTTGACGCGCAAACGCCCGGCGGAAGTATCAAATTCAAGATCGTCAAAGTTGAGTAATAAAAAGACCAGCCGCCATCGAAATAGACGAAGACTTCGAACGAATCTTGCACGAAGTCTCAAAACTCCCCAGGCAAGACCAACAGGAAGTGCTAGCGTATATTCGTATGAAGAAAAACCTACGGAAGAAGAAATGAGCGAACTCCGCCGCGCCCTTCAATCACCCGTCCGCGTGCATTGGGTGGGGCAATGACTCTCGAAGGCGCGTTTCTTCTTGCTCTTATCGTCCTCGTTCTATGGGCGCAAACGCAGACGAAAAAAGGATGGATAGGATTCGTCGGAGCGGGTAGTGCGATCATCGCGTATGCCTACCTCGCGCCAGATAGGGGCGATTACGTTTTCTATGGCATCGTCGCCGTGTTGTTCGGCGGCATGGTGTATTTCGTGACGCGCTGAACTGTCGCATCAACTTATGTTGTAAAAAAGACCAGCCGCGCGGCTGGTCTTTTTCGATGAAACAATTAATTTTTCACACGGGGCCAGATGGCGAACTCCAGCGTCACGCGCTGGAAATAACTATTTTGGGGCATCGAACCCATTCCATATTCCAGATCGATCACGGTGGCGAGAAGCTGGAGGTTGGCGGTCTCAAGGAGCACCTCGCCTCCCCGTTGAAGCTGGATCAGGTCGCCCTTCGGTTCGAGGCGCGCGCGGATCGTCGGGTCGTTGTAGGCATGTTCCGTCATCAGGACTTTTGTCGCGGTCTTGATGTCGTTCTCTTCAAAGAGCCAGATCTCGAGCGCGGTCACTTTTTTCGGTTCGCCGACGCCGATCTTTTCGCAGATGCCGATGCCGTACTCGCCTAGATATTTTCCAGCCTGCGTATCGATGCTGAACGATTCGTCGTAGAGATCGTAGCCGAACACGTACGTGGTCATGGATTGTGTGATGGGAGGCTCGAGCCCGTGCGTCCGATAATCGGTCTTTTCGATGGTGCGGCTGTGTTGCATCGCCTCCATCACGGGCGTTACGGTTCCGCTTCCTCGGCGGAAAAGGCGTAACAGATACAACGCGCCCGCGCCAAGGAGGATCGCCACGACCGCGATCGCCGCGTAAAAGATGACTTGTCCCAGCCCCGACATGGAACCTGTTTCAACAGGCGACCCTGATTGAATCGGCGCGCCTTTCACGGATTGAACGAGTTGTCCGAATTCTTGAATTTTCGCGGGATCGACATAACCGGGATCGGTTTGCAAATCGGCGAAAGTTTGACCCGCCGCTGTGCCTAGGCTGTCCCAGCGCTTCATCGCCGTATCCACATCCCCGGTGCGGTTGTACGAATCGATGGTCATGCGCAAATAATCTTTTTGCAGGTCAGCCCGCAAGATCTCGGGTGTCCCGTCAGTATATTCGACGGGCCAGACCACCCAACCGAAGATCAAGCCGAGGATCAAGCCAGCCGCCGCGCCTACGATAATTGCAACTACGGGCTTCTTGAGGTTGTTTCTGATGATTGCGAATATCGCTTCCATAGCCTATTCCTTTTGTCCGCGAGTTTGGCTAATTATATACCATCCCTCATGCAATACAACACCTGAATTACCTATCATGTCACCCTGAGGGAGCGTTCTTCAGCGACCGAAGGGTCTCGATTTCGACAACAGAGATGCTTCGCCGCAAAGCGGCTCAGCATGACATGCCGTTATTGAATTACTTTCTCGCCATCAAATACAACACCCGCTCCGATTCGCGGATTTCGACTGCCTCATGTATTACAAAGCGTTCAACAAATGCAGATTCAAATCCCTCGCGCGTGTATGATGGGAAAATATCTTTACGCGACGCAAGCAGTTTCTGCACTTGGCTATCTTGCTTCGGGACGAACTCGATCACCAGCCATTTTGTGGTTTCGGCAAAAAAGTCCGCGAGTTGCGGAAGCGGCACATTGTTTGAAATAGCGAGATGATGAATCACTGCCAGAGCCAGCGCTAGATCGGCGGGACCTCGCCCACCGAACGAATCGCGCTCACGGTTCGCCCAACCGATGGCGGGGCTTGGATTCGTCAGGTCTAGTAATAGCGGCAACAAGTTTTCTGTTTTATCGTGCTTCAGCTGCCGATAATTTTGTTCCACCGCGGCGGGGTCAATATCGAACGACACGACGAACGCGCTGTTCGCTCCAGCCACGCGGCTGAACTCGCCGTTGTTCGCGCCCAAGTCCCAGGTGAGGGCGGGCTTGAGTCGCGCCGACCATTCACCCACAAGTTGCTTCTTGTGTTCAAACGCCGCGTCGGAATAATTGGTGATGTCGTAATAATTTCCCCATTCGGTGCCGCGCGGAGTCCAATCGAGTTTTTGAATCGTGGACTCAAGACTCTCGATCAAACCTGTCATCGCTTGTCGGCTCATCGAACCGCCGCGAGACTTGACTTCCTCGCCCGCGTATTTTTTCTGCGCGCTCGCGTGGACATGAATATGCGTGAGCAAACCAAAATTGAAGCGTGTCTTCGTCGGGAGTAATTCACTCGCAAGATCGAGCGGCACGCCGTCAATGTAGGCGCGCAAAAGTTGACTCAGGCGCACGTCGCGCAATGCCATCAACGCCAGTGGCGCGAGAAAATGTTGACAGAATTGTTTATATGCCACCCACGGCTGTCCCTCTTGATATATCTCGAACGACAACGTGTCTATCAACGTCGCTTTGCCGCGCACGAATTGCATGTTGTACGCGCTCGCGTCTTTCAACGACATGTCCGCTTTCAACGCGCGCTTTTGGATGGTCAACGTCGCCAGCGCGGCAGACTTCAACTGCCCGAACGACCATTCATACGGATACGAAATGAACGGCACTCGCTCAGGCTGGATGATTTTAAAAGCCGCTTCGTTTCGACTAAGCTCAACGCGAGCGCTCTCAGGGGAAACCTGATTCGCTTCGATGTGCGGAATCAAAAACCCAGCCTTTACCAGCCTCTCGTACAACCCCGACTCCATCAAACGCGAATAATCGCGCTCATAAGCGCGATTAATCTGTCGGTACAGGACTCCGCCTCTAGAAAACAGAAACCCGCTGGGGTCCCGAAAAGAAGCGGAAAGTCCTCCGCTATTCGTTTTCTGATTCGTCATCGTCTTCGGTCGGCTTCGGTTTGACTCCGAACCATCCCTTGATCTTGCTCCATGAGGCGCGGAAGGCAATTCCCAGCCCAAGTAATGCGGCAATGGCGAGTTGGATCAAAAAACTGCCAGAGCCAGGATCGAGATATGGAAGAGGCGCAAAGTGCATGGTGACTCCTATTCAACTGTTTCGGGGATAATCGTTTCGAGCAGGAACGTTTCCTGACAATTCGTGCATTGCGCTTCGCGTTTGTTGGCGTACACAAGCAAGCCCTTGCATTTCGGGCAGGGTTGTTTGAGCGGGCGCTTCCACGAGGTGAAATCGCAATTCGGATAATTCGCGCAGCCGTAGAACGTGCGTCCTTTGCGCGTTTTCTTTTCGACGATGTCGCCGCCGTCTTTGGGGCATTGCACGCCGATCTTCACGAGCCACGGTTCGGTGTAACGGCAATTCGGAAAGTTCGCACACGAAATAAATTTTCCGAAGCGACCATAACGGATAACGAGTTCGCCGCCGTCGGTGGGACAGATGCGCCCGATCTTTTCAGGCGCGCTTTTCGTGACGGGCATTTCTGCCTGCGCTTTTTTGAGGTCTTCCGCGAACGGATGATAAAACTCGTGCATCACTTCCGTCCACTCGGCTTGACCGTTCGAAATCATGTCGAGGTCTTCTTCCATCCGCGCGGTGAATTTCAAGTCAACGATGTCGGGGAAGTATTGCACCATCAAGTCGTTGACCTGCATTCCGATCTCCGTCGGCACGAGTCGTTTTTCTTCGCGCAGAACGTATCCGCGCGCTTGGATCGTTGAGATCGTCGGCGCGTACGTGGACGGGCGACCGATGCCGTCTTCTTCGAGCGCTTGCACAAGCGACGCTTCTGAAAAGCGCGGCGGCGGTTGCGTGAAATGTTGTTCGGGGATGAGTCGGATCAATTCCTGTTTTTGTCCCTCGGCAATGCCCGCAGGGATTTTGACATTCTCTTCCTCGTCCTCTTCCGATTTTTTATCTTCGTTTTTAGCTTCTTCGTACACGACTAAAAAGCCCGCGAACTTCACCGCAGAGCCAGAGGCGCGGAGTAAATATTCGTGCGCGCTGGTTTTGCCAGTGACTTCCACTTGCAAAGTGTCGTACACCGCCGCTTCCATCTGCGAAGCGACAAAGCGTTGCCAGATCAAACGATACAACTTGAACATGGCAGGCTCGAGAAATTCCTTCACCGATTCAGGCTCGCGCATCACCGACGTTGGACGGATCGCTTCGTGCGCTTCTTGCGCGTTAGCGGAGCGTTTTGTATATTGCGGCGGCTCGGCGGGCAAAAAGTCCGCGCCGTATTTTCCCGTCACATATTGCCGCGCTTCTTGTTGCGCGAGCGATGAAACGTTGGTCGAGTCGGTTCGCATGTACGTGATGAGACCCGTCGTGCCGCCGTTGCCCACGTCTT
>CAYWCN010000037.1:0-29877 GCA_964456775.1 uncultured Anaerolinea sp. | reverse complement strand
CTCGTCTTCGATTCGCATTACGATTCGTACAAGGGCGTCGTCGCGTACATCCGCGTGGTCGAAGGCTCGTTCAAACACAACGATGTGTTGCGGATGTTTTCGACGCGCGAAGAAATGCGTCCCGTTGAAATTGGAATTTTCGCGCCGAGCATGAAGGCTACGGAGACGTTGGGATCGGGCGAAGTTGGATACATTGCGACGGGATTCAAAACTGTGCATGAGTGCCGCGTGGGAGATACGATCACGCGCGCTGCTCAACCTGCTTCTAACCCTCTGCCCGGGTACCAAACCCCGAAGCCGATGGTCTTCGCGGGAATTTATCCCGTGGAGGCAGACGATTACCCCGAACTGCGCGACTCGCTCGAAAAACTTCAACTCAACGACGCCTCGCTCACATATCAACCTGAAACCTCGCAAGCGCTGGGATTCGGATTCCGCGCGGGCTTTCTCGGTCTCTTTCACATGGAGATCATTCAGGAACGCATCGAACGCGAATACAATCTGGATGTGTTGTTCACCGCGCCGTCGGTGGAATATCAAGTGTTGATGATTGACGACTCGGTCATCCCCGTTGACTCGCCCGCCGAACTGCCCGATGAATCGAAGATCGTCGAAGTGCGCGAGCCGTGGATGACCATCGAAATCATCACGCCCACCGATTATTACGGTCCCATCATGGACATTGTCACCAAACGACGCGGCATCTTCAAACAACAGGAATATCCCGCGCCGCATCGCGTGCAACTCGATTTTGAAATTCCGCTTTCAGAAATTATCGTGGACTTCTTCGACGATTTGAAATCGCGCACCAAAGGCTATGCTTCATTAGATTATCAATTCCTTGAATATCGTCCCGACGAATTGCAGAAACTGGAGATTCTCGTCAACGGCGAACCTCTCGACGCGCTGGCGACCATCGTCCATCAAAAGGACGCGTATCACAAGGGTCAACGGCTGATTACTAAACTGAAAGATTTGATTCCGCGTCAACTCTACGATGTGGCGGTGCAAGCCTCCTCGGGCGGACGAATCATCTCGCGCGCCAACGTCAAAGCCACGCGCAAAGACGTGCTGGCAAAATGCTACGGCGGCGACATCACCCGCAAAAAGAAATTGCTCGAGAAACAAAAGAAAGGCAAGAAACGCCTGAAGATGGTCGGCAACGTCGAGATCCCGCAAGACGCGTTCATGGCGGTGTTGAAGTTGAATGAGGAATAACATCGCGCTGAGCGGAGGGACTGATGCTCGTCAGTCCCGCAGTCGAAGCGTCCTTCGACTGCGCTACGCTCCGCTCAGGGCGAGGTACAAGACCGTATTGCTTACTGCGTACTGCGTAATGAGGTAATCGTGACCGATACTAAAACCAAGAAAATTAACATCCCACGCTGGCTCCCCGGCGTCATCATCAGCCTCGGCTTGATCGCCGCGATCCTCTACTTCGTTGACCTGCCAAAAATGGTGGATGCGCTCCGCAACGCGAATTATGTTTACCTCGCCATCGCGTTGATCATCGGCTTTTTGTGGATGGCTGTCCGCTCCATTGTGTGGCGGACTCTGTTACGCAACCGCGCCTCGTTCAGCGACGTGTTTTGGACGGAGGGCGAAGGCTACTTGCTCAACAACTTCCTCCCATTCCGCCTCGGCGAAATTGGTCGCGCATTTTTGCTCAGCCGCAAAACATCGCTGACCTTCATGGAGATTCTTCCCACCATCGTCATCGAACGCACCATGGACTTGATCTACACCGCCATCATTTTCGTTTCCGTCCTTCCGTTCGTCGTCGGCGCGGAGGGAAGCGGACGCACAGCCTACCTCATGGGCGGCGTCGTGCTGGCGGGCTTCGTGCTGATGTTCATTCTGGCGCGCAACAACAAATGGGCGCTCGATATTTTTCACAAACTCACCGCGCGTTTTCCGCGTTTGCAACAACTGGGCGGCAGTTTTCTTGAATCATTCTTCTCTGGCTTGAGCGTGCTGAACGACGGCTGGCTCTTCGTAAAATTTTTATTTTGGATGACGGTCAACTGGGCGATCTCCATCGTCGCGTATTACCTCATCATCCGCGCGTTCTTCCCGCAAGCGAACGCGGTCTGGGCGATGTTCGGCTTGGGCATGGCGGCGTTCGGCGGAGCCATCCCTTCGGCGCCCGGCGCGTTGGGAACATTCGAAGGCGCGATCGTGTTCGCCCTCACGCGCTTCGTCCCTGATGAATCGACAGCGTTTGCCGCGGCATTAGCCATGCGGTTGTACAATTACATCAACAGCATCGTCGTTGGCGCCATCGGTCTCTCGCGCGAAGGGCAGACACTTTCAGGCGTTTATCAGGAGTTGATGAGTTTCAGAAACAAGCAAGGAAAAGCGGATGTCTCGTAATTACTTCATCACAGGCGGAGCAGGATTCATCGGTTCGAACTACGCGGGCAGGCTGATCCAACGCGGCGAGCGCGTCACCATCTTCGACAATCTCTCGCGCGCAGGCGCGCCGCGCAACGTGGACTGGTTGAAGAGTCAATTCGGGGAAACTGGATTCAACCTCATCGTCGGAGATTTGCGAAACGCAGACTTGTTAGCCGAGTCCGCCAAAGACGCGGATATCATCGTCCACTTGGCGGGTCAAGTCGCAGTGACCACCTCTGTGACAAATCCGCGTGACGATTTCGAAGCCAACGCGCTTGGGACGTTCAACGCGCTTGAAGCTGCGCGCCTCTCGAAAAAGAATCCCATCTTCATTTACTCATCCACCAACAAAGTCTACGGCGGCATGGACGTTGTGAAACTGGTCGAAGAATCCACGCGCTGGCTGTATAAAGATTTAGCGCATGGCTGTTCCGAATCGCAACCGCTTGATTTTCATTCGCCATATGGGGTTTCAAAAGGATCGGGCGATCAATACGTCCGCGATTATGCTCGTATCTATGGTTTGCGATCCGTCGTCTTTCGTCAAAGTTGCATTTACGGTCCGCGCCAATTCGGCATCGAAGATCAGGGCTGGCTCGCGTGGATGATGATCGCCGCAGTGACGGGGCGCAAGATCACAATTTATGGCGACGGCAAACAAGTGCGCGATGTTCTGCACGTCCACGACTTGCTCGACGCGTACGATGCCGCCATCGAAAAAATTGACACTGCCAAAGGACAAATTTATAACGTCGGCGGCGGCAGGCGCAACGTGATGGCGATCTGGGCGGAGTTCGGTCCGATTCTTGAGAAATTGCTCGGCAAAAAGATCGAAGTGGCGCGCGAAGATTGGCGTCCCGGCGACCAGAAAGTTTTCTACGCCGACTTACGCAAAGCCAAACACGAACTCGGCTGGGAACCAAAAATTGATCTCGAAGAGGGTATGGAATTGATGTTCGAGTGGGTGCAGGCGAATAAGGATTTGTTTTAAATCACTTTTGCTATGTCACTCTGAGGGAGCGGGGTTTGCGACCGAAGAGTCTCTGGTTTAGGCAGTAGAGACCCTGAGGGACGCGAGGCGTCCCTCAGGGTGACATGTTTGATAGTTGATATCAGCCAATTATTCAATCCGTGTCAATCAGTGCCAATCCGTGGCTAAAGCTTTTTCCGCCCATAAAACAAAGTCAACGCCAGCGCGCCAGACAAACCGATTAGCATATCCACGATCGTATCTTCCAGTCCGCGCACCATGGTGGTGCCGAAGAGATAATCGAAGACGTTCTCGTAGAATTCCCAAAGGATGATCGTTGTCCCTGTACAGGTGAAGGCAAATAGGATTTGAATCAAAGAGGGAATATCTCCAAGAAATTTTTGTGACTGTTTGATCGCAGAACGAAAGAAAAATGTGATCGCCACGCCGCCCATGAAATGCGTGGGAATATCGAGCGGAGGAAAACGGTCGTACCAATCGAAGACCAGCCCCACCAAATAAAATCCGAACACGCTCAGCGGTGCCCACGCGGACTCGCGTAGCGTTGAAAGTATCCAGTTAAATAACTTTGAATTTTGAATCATGTTGGGAATATCCCTAAAAAGATTTGCAGGATTGTACCAAACGAAAAGACCGCCGATTGCCCGGCGGTCTTGATTCGTTCCATCGCAATGGAATACGTCATGCCCCGAAATATTTCTTCCAGAACGCCACGATGATCTGCGCCAGCAGAACGGGCCACAAGAAATTGATAAACCCATTCAGGAACCCTGAAACATAGGCGCCCGGCATCCCAAGGGCGCTCAAATAAGCCGACGGGTACGCGGCGACAGCGACAACGATCAGATACCGCAGACCAAAATTTGTCACGTCCGCCGAGTCGAAATAAAGGAATCCTACAAGAAGTCCTGCCAGGAGCAATACCCAACTAAGGATCGGGTTGGAGAAACTGATTGCAGTGGTTATGCCCGCCACAAGCACGCCGGCAACATACACCCATTTCCATGGGGAAGCCGGAGCGTTCATGCCCGAGCTCGTGGATGCGGGCATTGCCATCGGTACAGAATTCGCTTGCGCTTTCGGTTGTGATTTTTTCGTCGCCATCTTAACTCTCCTCTTTGGAATTGAAAAACTACAAGACGAAACACAAAAACAGACAAAAAGTTTCCCAAATTTATTCGACGAAGATCCATCGAACTGCGCGGCGCATCATGTCTGCGAGGGTATAATCTTCCCGCTGTATGAAAATCCTCACCGTTCTCACCTACTACCGACCGCACACTTCGGGGCTGACCATCTACGCGGAGCGACTCGCGCGCGCCTTTGCCCGGCGCGGACATCAAGTGACCGTGTTGACCATGCAATACGACCCGTCGCTTCCGCGCGAGGAAGTGATAGACGGCGTAAAAATTATCCGCGTGCCGGTGGCGGCGCGTATCAGCAAAGGCGTCATCGCGCCCACGTTCGGCTGGGTCGCGACAAAACTCGTGGCTCAGCATGATGTCGTGCAATTGCACCTCCCTCAATTCGACGCGCCCGGCGTGGCGTTGCGCGGACGACTCTTCGGCAAGCCCGCCGTGCTCACCTATCACTGTGATCTTTTGTTGCCGCCCGGATTCTTCAACCGCTTTGTCAATTTCGTCGTGAACTTGATGAACAACGCGGCTGGGATTTTCTCGAATCACATCGTGACGTACACACAGGACTACGCGGACAACTCGCCCTACCTCTCGCGTTACGCTTCAAAACTGACCCCCATCCTGCCTCCCGTTGAGATGCCGAGTCCACTCCCCGGCGCGGTGGAGGCGTTTGCGCTGGAACATCTTATCCGCGAGCGGAAGCCGGTTATCGGCATGGTCACACGCTTCGCCTCCGAAAAAGGCGTGGAAATTTTACTGGACGCGTTACCAACTATCTTGCAGAAATACCCGAACGCCCAAGTGTTATACGCGGGACAACACCAAAACGTGATGGGCGAACAAGCCTATTTCGATAGATTGATTCCAAAGATTCGAGAATACGAATCATTGGGTCATTGGAAATTTCTTGGAAACCTCACACCCGTTCAACTTGCCGCGTTATATCCCAACCTCGATGTGTTGACCGTCCCATCATTGAATTCAACCGAGGCGTTCGGACTCGTGCAGATCGAAGCGATGATGAATGGCGTGCCGTGCGTTCCGTCCGCGCTGCCGGGGGTGAGGCAACCGGTGACGATGCACGGCATGGGACGAGTCGCTCGAATTGGCGATGCGGCTGACTTGGCTGAGTCCATCCTCACCGTCCTGAATGAACCGCAAAAGTTCAAGGGCGATATCGAAGCCATCAAGAAATCCTATAACCCCGATTCCGTCGCGCAGGAATATGAAAAATTATTTGCAAAACTTATGGGATAATTTCGAAGCCCTGCTCGCGGAAGTGGCTGTCGAAGGTGAAAACTTTTTCGATGTTCAATCGCCGCATTGTCTCGAAACAACTGCAATCCACCAGCGAAAGTTGGCGGCGGTTGGCGGATAACACGAAATTGACGATGGCAGAATGTTCTTGCGCGCCGATCCATTCGAGTTGAAGCAACGGAACGATTTTTGTCCGAAACTCGCGAGCGGCGTCAATCCCGAGCCTGTTTTGAAGTAATGAAAAACATTCGACTACAACGTAATTATTCGTTATCAGTGTCGCGCTGCGCTTGATCATTTCTTTCCATGCGAGCAATGCCTGTTTGTAATTTTCATCACCCAGGTTGACAAGCGCAAAGAACGCCGAGGTATCTACGAAGATTTTTTCCATGTGCCGTAAATCTCCGCCAGATACTTGTCATGATTCGTCGAAATGTCAGTTTTGCCCTCAATATCATGAAATTGGATTTCTCCCTCCTCAAGCTGTCTGATAAATTCAAGGGCACGCTCGCGTTTTTCTTCTTGCGTCATTTCTTTTGGCGCAGTTACGATATACTGCGCCACGCTCTCGCGCACTAATTTAGCGACAGGCGTCTTGCGAGCCTTCGCCAGTTCTTTTAAAGCCTTCACCTGTTCTTCGGTCAGTTGAACCATCATCCGTACCATAGCGACCTCGATTCTGCTATCACTTTTCAGAAAGTGCTATCATTATAACATGCCAAACAAAGACTTCCTCTTCCTCCACCTGCGCGACCTGCCCTACTTCCGCGCCTTATTACGCTCAGTGGAAAGTTCCTTCTATCAAGACCTGCCCCTGCCCGCGCCGGTCTACGATGTGGGCGCCGGCGACGGTCACTTCGCCTCGCTGACCTTCGACCAAAAAATTGACGTGGGACTCGACCCGTGGCACGGACCCATCCACGAGGCGAAAAAATATGGCGCGTACAAGTCGCTCGTGGAAGCGGATGGCGCGAAATCCCCGTTCCCGAACGACTACTTCGCCAGCGGATTCAGCAACTCGGTGCTGGAACACATCCCGCACATTGACGAGGTATTAAAAGAAACCGCGCGCGTGCTGAAGAAAGACGCGCCCTTCTACTTCTGCGTGCCGAACTCCGGCTATCTCACCGAACTTTCGATCTCGAAAGTGTTAGGCAAAAGATACACCGAATGGTTCCGCGTGATCTCGCGCACCCAGCACTCCGACAACCCCGATGTGTGGGGTGCGCGCCTCGACCGCGCCGGATTTGAAATGATACGGTACTGGCACTACTTTTCGCCCGCCTCTTTGCGCGTGTTAGAATGGGGACATTATTTTGGCGTTCCGTCTGTCCTCGCGCGCGTTCTCACGGGAAGGTGGATCATTGCCCGCACCCACTGGAACCTGTGGCTGACAAGAAAATATTTGGATAGATACGCATCCACTCAACCTGTTGAGAATGGCACGTATAGTTTTTACATCGCCAGAAAAAAATAGCAGTTTGTTCGATCATCCCTCATAAAAATTCACCGATGAACGAAGAATCTCCCAACCAAAAACCACCCGAAGAACCCAGCGTTCTCGATTACGTCAAGTCATTGTTTCGATTTGGAAAAGGCGAACGGATTCAAATCCCCGACTTTGCCGCGGAGGCGGATTCATCGCCTCTTCAACCTCAACCGGCCGATGAACCATCCGCTTCATCCACCGTTCAACTTGATTCGCCTTTCCCCTGGCGATCCCTGCTTGCAGTTTTTCTCGCTTTTGCCGGGCAGTTTTTCTTCGAGCCGCCCGCCGCTACAAAACCGTTGGGCTACGCCCTTTACCTTGCCGCGCTCGGACTTTTGGGCTGGGCGATCTATCGCAAAGAATGGACTATCAATTCTTACAAACCGGAATCTGAAGGCACCGACCCGCTCACTTTTCGTCCAGTCCAATTTATCATCAGCGTCTTATTGGGGCTATGGGCATTCAGCCTGTTCAGCGGCAACCTGTTCACAAGTTTCAACATCTTCATCTGGCTACTCTCGATCGCGTTCTTCCTCGCGGCATTCTGGATCAACCCGCCAAGTCTCGCGTCGCTTTTCGAACGAATCATTGGTTGGCTGAGACGCGACTTGTGGACGCTCAAAATCTCGCGCTGGGCATTGCTCCTCCTCGCGGCGACCGCGCTTGCGCTCTTCTTCCGCTTCACGCAGACGGCGCAAGTGCCGCCCGAACCGTTCAGCGACCACGCCGAAAAAATCCTCGATGTGTTCGAAGTGTCGCAGGGACAGACTCGTATCTTCTTCCCGCGCAATACCGGGCGCGAAGCCTTCCAAATGTATTGGACGGTTCTCATCCTCAACATTTTCGGCACCGGGTTTTCGTTCCTCAGCCTCAAACTTGGCACTGCCTTCCTCGGCTTTTTCACCCTGCCCTTCATTTATCTGCTCGCAAAAGAAATCGGCGGATCGCGCGTGGCGTTCATCGCCTTTGTCATCGCGGGGATCGCTTATTGGCCCAACGTCATCAGCCGCGTAGGGTTGCGCTTCCCTCTTTATCCGCTCTTCGTCGCGCCGATGCTGTTCTATCTCCTGCGCGGCTTGCGGACTCGCAACCGTAATGACATGCTCCTCTCCGGCATCTTTTTGGGGCTTGGCTTGCACGGATACAGTCCTTATCGCATCGTGCCGTTCGTTGTCGTTGCCGTATTCGCCTTGTATTGGATTCATCCGCAATCGAAGGGCGCGCGCAAAGAAGTATTGATCTGGCTGGCAATGCTCGCGTTGACATCGCTTTTCGTCTTTCTGCCCCTCCTTCGTTACTGGACGGAGAATCCCGAGATGTTCGGTTTCCGCGCGATGACGCGCTTGACGGGCGAGGAGACCCAGATCACAAACCCGGTCTGGCAGGTGTTCCTCTCGAACGTCTGGAACGCGCTCAAGATGTTCAACTTCGACGATGGGGAGATTTGGGTGCATTCCGTCGTCCATCGCCCAGCGCTGGATGTGATCACAGCCGCGTTGTTTATCTTCGGCGTCGCGTTGGTCCTCATTCGTTATCTTCGCAACCGCCACTGGGTGGACTTGTTCCTGCTCGTTTCTATTCCGCTGTTGCAGTTGCCTTCAACTCTCTCCATCGCGTTCCCCGGCGAAAACCCGTCGTTGAACCGCACAGGAGGCGCGTACATCCCCGTCTTCATTCTGGCGGCGTTGGCATTCGACGGCTTGCTAACCAGTTTCGGGCGCGGAAAGATGCGCGTCATCTTCGTTTCGCTGTTGACAGCAGTCTTGTTGTACTTTTCCGCCGCTCAAAATTACGATCTCGTTTTCAATCAATATTACTCATCCTTCCGCCAGGGATCATGGAACACCACCGACATGGGCAAAGTGATTGATGGATTCAAGCAGATCTCCGGCACCACCGAGACCGCCTGGGTGGTTCCATTCCCCTACTGGGTGGACACGCGTCTCACCGCGATTTGGGTCGGCGACACCGAGCGCGACATGGCGATGTGGCGCGAGAACATTCCCAGCACAGTGCAATACGATGGACCGAAAATGTTCATCGTAAAAGCTGACCTCGAACACTCGGAGGGGAACGATCAAGAGACGTTGGACGTTCTTGAATCACTCTACCCGAACGGGGTATTGCGTCTGTTCGACTCGGACATCCCCGGTCACGATTTTTGGATATTCTTTGTTCCGGGTAACTAAAAGACCTGACAGGTTTCCGCGAAACCATCATGGTCAAATTGACTTCATTATGAAAGTTCCTTTGCCTGCGCGGTTGCATTGAAAACCTGTCAGGTCTGAGATTATGAATTACAAAAAATACTTTTGGGTTTACGATCTACTCTTCCTGCTTGTGCTTGTGCTGGCGGGCTATTTGCGTTTGACCGGCGTCAACTGGGGCGAAGGCGAACACCAGCATCCCGATGAAAATTTCCTTTCCGGCGTGCTCGCCAATCTGCGGGCGCACAAATGCGCGGACGGGGTCACTCCCATTGACGCTTGCCCGGCAGACCAACAACGATGGATGAGCCTCGGCGATTATTTCGACAGTGAGACATCCACGCTCAACCCCTACAACCGCGGACAGTCCTTCTTCGTCTACGGCAATTTGCCGATGACCATTGTGCGCATCGCCTCTGAGACGATGGACGGAGTGGATGTGAAATTGCTCGGCAGGCAGTTCTCCGCGCTTGCCGACCTGTTCACGATTCTCTTCCTCTACCTGATCGTCTCACGCTTGTATGACCGCCGCGTAGCGTTGCTTGCCTCCCTCTTCTCCGCGCTGACCGTGATGCAGATCCAGCAATCACACTTCTTCACAACAGACTTGTTCGTCAACACCTTTGCATTTCTTGCAATTTATTTCGCCGTCGAGATCATGCTGTGGAAAGAAAAGAGACTAGAGACTAGAGATTCGATTAGTCTCCAGCCTCCAGTCTCTAATTCTCCAATCCTCCAATCCTCCGATCTCCAGCCCTTTGACAACGCTCAGGACAAGTCTCCAGTCTCCAATCTCCAGTCTCCAATCTCCAGTCTCCTTCTCCGCTCTCTTATTACCAACCCCCTCTTCCTCCTCAGCATCGGCTTCGGCATCGCCTACGGAATGGCAATGGCATCGAAGGTGAACATCTATCCGCTGGCGATTTTGCTTCCGGGCGCGTTTGCGATTCGATATTTCAGCCCCCTCTCCCAGCGGGAGATCGCGAAGCACCCCGAAGGGGAGGCGGGGGGTGAGGGGGAAGTCCCACACCCAATTACCAATTACTACTTACTAATCACCGCATGTTTAATTATCGGCGGCATCGCCTCCTTCCTCTCTTTCCGCGTCTTCCAACCTTACGCCTTCGACGGGTTGCTCCCCAGCCAACATTGGATCGAGAACATTCAGGAACAACGCGTCCAAGCCACCGGCGAAGCGGACCTGCCGTGGAATCTCCAATGGGCGCGGCGTTCACATTTGTACTCGTTTGAAAATCTGACGACTTGGGGATTAGGTTTACCTCTCGGCGTCCTCGCGTGGATCGGATTCCTCTACATGGGCTGGCGCATTCTCAAAGGCGAGTGGCGTCACGCGCTTCTTTGGGGTTGGACGGCGGCTTACTTCCTCTGGCAGTCGCTTCAATTCAACCCGACCATGCGTTATCAACTTCCGATCTATCCATTGCTCGCAATGATGGCGGCGTGGGTCTTGTTCGAGTCGATACGCAGTACGAAGCACGCAGTACGTACTACGTATTCCGTACTGCGTATTTCCATTGCTGTGATCGTGATTGGTCTCACCGCCGCGTGGGCATTCGCTTTTCACAGCATTTACCTCCGCGAGGAACCGCGCATTGCCGCCTCGCATTGGATCTACCAAAACGTGCCGGGTCCGATCAACTTGCACATTGAAACAGCCGAAGGTGACGTCTACAACCAACCGCTGGCGATTCAGCCCGAAACGGCGGTTGAATCGTCGAGTCCCTACGATCTCGCTTTCACCGCGCGCGCGGACGGAATCCTCACCAGCATCTCGCTCGGACATGCCGTCAATCCGCTCGCTTCACCCTCGACCTTCAACTTGACTCTATCCAGTTCGCCGGACTACACCCCCGAACAGACTCTCGCGTCCGCGTCGCTCACAGATGATTTCGCCGCGCAAAATGATCCGCGCGGAAAATCATATACACTTGAACTCAACAAGCCGGTCAAGGTCGAAAAGAACAAGACCTATTATCTCCGCTTGCAAATTGACCAAGGGACGCTCGCCATCACCGGCTCTGCGGTGGTCAACGAAACGGACTACGATTACCCGCTTCCCTTCCGCGTGGACGGTTACGACGCGTTCGGCGGAATCTATCGCGGCGACCTGAACCTGCAAGTCTATTGGGACGACAACGCCGACAAACTGACGCGCTTCGCCTCCACGCTCGATCAAGCGGATTACATTTTTATCCCCACCAACCATCAATACGCGCAGATCACGCGCGTGCCAGAACGCTATCCGCTCACCACGTTGTATTACCGCGAGTTGATGGGATGTCCCGTCGGCGAGGAAATTATCCCTTGTTATCACGAAGCCAAACCCGGCGACTACGAAGGCAGGCTCGGATTCGATCTTGTGGCTGTATTCGAGACGTTCCCGAAACTCGGCAACATCGAGATCAACGACGAATACGCGGAAGAAGCGTTCACGTTCTACGACCATCCGAAAGTGTTCATCTTCAAAAAGAACGCGAATTACGACTCCGCCCAAGTGCAAGCGATCCTCGGCGCGGTTGACCTGACCAAAGTTGTGCATCTCCTGCCGCGCGAGTTCAGCGATTACAAATCTTTGCTGTTGCCCGCCGACCGGCTCGCGAGTCAACGCGCGGGCGGGACTTGGTCTGAATTATTCAACTACGATTGGATTCAAAACAAATATCCGTGGCTCGGCTTGCTCATCTGGTACTTCTTCATCTTCATTCTCGGTCTCGCGGTCTACCCGCTGGTTCGCATCGCCATGCCCGGTCTTGCAGACAAGGGCTACCCGCTCAGCCGCGCGCTGGGACTCGTCCTCTTCGGCTACCTCGCGTGGATGGCTGGCTCGGTGGGTATCCCATACACGCGAACCACAATCGCCATTGTTTTCGGTTTGATACTCCTCCTCGGCGCGGCGCTCGCCTATTATCAACGCGACGAACTGCGTGAAGAATGGAAGACAAAAAAGAAATACTTCCTGCTCATCGAAGCGACCTTCCTCGCCTTCTTCTTCATTGATTTACTCATCCGCCTCGGCAACCCGGACTTGTGGCATCCTGCCAAAGGCGGCGAGCGCCCGATGGATTTCTCGTACTTCAACGCGGTTATCAAAAGCACATCCTTCCCGCCGTACGATCCATGGTTCGCTGGCGGATACATCAATTACTATTATTACGGCTTCGTGCTGGTTGGCACGCCGGTCAAACTGCTCGGCATCGTGCCGTCCATCGCGTACAACTTCATCCTCCCAACCCTCTTCGCCATCGTCGGCATCTGCGCCTTCTCCATCGGCTGGAATCTTCTTCAAAAGGATGAAGGCGGAAGGATGAAGGATGAAGAATCATCTGAACACAATTCATCCTTCATAATTCATCCTTCATCCTTGATAAGCGGCTTCTCCGCCTCCGCCCTCACCATCCTGCTCGGCAATCTCGGCACGATTCAAACGATCTACAACCGGATGCAAAACCTCGGCGCGGAGGGCGCATTCGATTGGGAATCCACTTTTGGACAACGCGTGCGATGGGCAACGCACGGATTGGGCATGATCATCCGCGGCGAAGGCACGCTTCCCATCGGACCTGGAGATTGGTACTGGGACCCCAGCCGAGTCGTCCCGCCCGGCGGGGGCAACGAGATCACCGAGTTCCCGTTGTTCACCTTCCTGTACAGCGACTTGCACGCGCACATGATCGTCATGCCGCTGGCGTTGCTTGCCATCAGTTGGGCGCTATCGGTGGTGATGGCTCGCTCGCGCTGGAAGAATCAAGCCCACCCTGCGTCTGAAGCGTGGATGACCGCGCTGGGATACATCATCGGCGGGTTGATCATCGGCGCGGTGTTCCCCACCAATCTTTCCGACACGTATACCTATTTATTGATCGGGATCGCGGCGGTCGCATATTCTGTGTGGCGATATGTCGAAACCGAGTCGCTGATGAAACGCATCGTGTGGACGGGCGGCGCGGTCGTTGCCTTGTTCGCGCTGTCGAGGCTGTTATATCTGCCGTATCGTATCGCGTATTATCAAGGATACAGCGCGCTCGACCCGTGGAAGGGACCGTTCACACCCATCTCGTCGTATCTCACCATGTGGGGCGTGTTCCTGTTCATCATCGTCGCGTGGATGGTCTGGGAAACGCGCGAGTGGATGGCTTCAACGCCCGCGTCATCCTTGCGAAAACTCAAACCATTTCAGGTTTTGATCGAAGGCGCGCTGATCGTGTTCGCGTTCATGTTGCTTCTTCTACAATACAATCAATCCAGCACAACCTACGGAGGCGTGGCGGTCAGTTGGATCGCCTTGCCTATCGCGGCGTGGGCTGGCGTATTGATGGTGCGCCCGAACATGCCGGACGCAAAACGATTCGTGTTGTTCCTCATCGGCACGGCATTGCTCATTACCATCGTTGTTGAAGTCCTCGTTGTGGTCGGCGACATCGGACGGCAGAACACCATTTTCAAATTTTATTTGCAATCATGGTTCATGCTGGCAGTGAGCGCGGCGGCGGCATTCACATGGACTATCCCCTCGTTCTTCAAGTGGCTTCCCGGCTGGCGTGCTTTCTGGCAGATCGCAATGATCCTGCTCATCTCCGGCGCGGCGATGTACACCGTCACCGCCACATCCGGCAAGATCAAAGACCGCTGGATCATTGAAGCCCCGCATACGCTCGACTCAATGACTTACATGCAGTATGCCAGTTATGACGACTTTGGTCAGCGATTAGAGTTAGGCGAAGATTACCGCGCCATCCGTTGGATGCAGGATAACGTGCAAGGATCGCCGGTCATCGTCGAAGCCAACTGCCCTGAATATCGCTGGTGCACGCGCTTCACCATTTACACGGGTTTGCCCGGCGTGGTTGGCTGGAACTGGCATCAGCGGCAACAACGCGTGCTTACCTCCACACAGGTCGAGGCACGTGTTGCGCAGGTCGGCGACTTCTACAACAGCATTGACCCGCAGACCATTCAAACATTTCTCAAAACATACGATGTGAAGTATATTATCGTCGGTCAACTCGAACGCGCCATGTACACGCCGGAGGGCATCGCCAAGTTCGATCAACTCGAAGGACAATACTGGCGCGAAGTCTATCGCGATGGGAATACTGTAATTTACGAAGTGATGCCGTAATACGCAGTACTCAATACTTCGTACTTCGTATTGCGTAATTCAGAACAGGAGCCGCCATGATCTATCACCTCACCTTTCGCAAAAGTTGGAGACACGCGCTCGCAACGGGACCGTATACCGCCAAGAGCCTTGAGAAAGAGGGATTCATCCACTGCTCAACCCAATCGCAGCTTGTTCCGGTGGCGATGGACTTCTTCCCGGTTCGCCGCAAGTTGACGATCCTCGTCATTGACGAATCCAAACTCACCTCGCCCGTCAAATGGGAAAAGCCGTCCGGCGGTCCGCCCCCGGGCGTTCCCGCCAGCGACAAGTTCCCGCACGTGTACGGTCCCATCAACCACGAAGCCGTCCTCAAAACACTGGACATGGAACGCAACGCGGACGATGTGTTTGTTCCACCCGACAATCTCTAGTCTCCAGTCTCTGGTCTCGATACGCTCGCAACCACCGCTCGCTACTCGACCAGCATTACTCGTAAATCCAAATGCTTTATTTCCTCCTCTGGTACCTCCTCTCCACCCTCCTCGGCTGGCTGACCTTTCCCCTCGCGTATCATATCTTCCCCGCGTTGAAGGATCGCGGCTACACCCTCTCGCGCGCGTTCGGCTTATTGATCTGGGGATACGCCTTCTGGCTCCTCGCCTCCTTCCACATCGCGCAAAATGACATCGGCGGATTATTACTTGGGTTGCTGATCCTTGCCGGTCTAAGCGCATGGGCAATTACGAATTACCAAAAACCAGTCTCTAGTCTCCAGTCTCTATTCTCCAATTCTCCAATTCTCTCCTTCCTCAAATCCAACCGCCCCCTCATCATCACAACCGAAATCCTCTTCCTCCTCGCCTTCGCTTTCATGGCGTTCATCCGCGTGGGCAACCCGGAGATCCTCGGCACCGAAAAGCCGATGGAGTTGATGATGATTCAAGGCATCATGAACTCGCCGACCTTTCCTCCGCGCGACCTGTGGCTTTCGGGCTATTCCATTTCGTATTACTACTTCGGCTATGTGATGACTTCCATGCTGGCGACGTTCACCGGCACACCCGCCACCGCCGCGTTCAACTTGATGATCTCCCTCATCTTCGCCCTCTCCGCCGTCGGCGCGTATGGAGTTTTGTACAACCTGCTCGCAAATTACAAATTACCAATTACACAAGACAAACCAGTCTCCAGTCCCCAGTCTCCAATTACCGCTCTCCTCGCTCCACTCTTTCTCCTCCTCATCTCCAATGCCGCAGGCTTTCTCGAAGTCCTCCACCGGCTTGGACTGTTTTGGACCGAAGGAAAAAATTTTTGGACGTGGCTTGACCTCCCCGAACTACGTGACGCGCCGACCCAACCGCTGGGATGGATCCCCGACCGCTACTTGTGGTGGTGGCGCGCCTCGCGAGTTGTACAAGATCATGATCTGCGCGGCAACTGGACGGGCGATGTCATTGACGAGTTTCCCGCCTTCTCGTTCATCCTCAGCGATTTGCATCCGCATGTATTAGCGATGCCATTCGTTCTGCTGGCGGTGGCTGTTGCGTTGAACCTCTTCCTTGGCGGCTTCAAAGGGAGGACGGATCTCTATTTTGCGCGGCTGAACATCAGTAAGACGGGATTCTTCATCATTGCCCTGCTCATTGGCGGGCTTGCCTTCCTCAACACGTGGGACATACTTATTACAGGCGCACTGATCCTCTTCGCTTATGTGCTGGCTCGAGTAAGAGAATCAGGCTGGGGCTGGGAAAGACTCGAAGACCTGTTCCTTCTGGGCATCCCCATGCTGGTCGTCGCGTACGTGATGTACCTCCCGTTCTTCATCGGGTTCGATTCACAAGCAGGTGGAATCCTGCCATCGTTTATGTATCCCACTCGCGGCGCGCAGTTGTGGGTGATGTGGGGCACGCTCTTCATCCCGTTGTTCGCCTTCCTGTTGTATCGCCGCGTGAACGGCTCCGCGAACTGGAGCGCCGGGCTGAAGGTCTCATTCGGGATCGTGTTCGTCTTATTCCTCGCGATGTTTGCGGCCGGGGTAGTCGCCTTGTTTGCGCGCCCGGAATTCATCAACCCTTTGATCGAATCGCAAGGCGGCAGCATAAGCGGATTCATTGCCGCGAGCATGACCCGGCGCCTGGCGTACATCGGGAGTCTCGTCACATTGCTGGCGTTGATGATTCCTACATTATCGTACCTACTGGTCAATGAACATCCAGATGATGTCGCTCCCGAAGAGCAACGCCAGCCATCACACGGCTTCGCGCTTTTGCTGATCTTCATTGGGCTTTTGTTGATCCTCGGTCCCGAGTTTGTGTATTTGTTGGATGGTTTTAAATACCGCATCAACACCATTTTTAAATTCTATTTTCAGGCCTGGATGGTACTCTCCCTTGCCGCCGCGTACGGGACGGCTGTCCTGCTCAAGAATTTACAAGGCATGTCAAAAGGAATATTCTCAGGTGTGTTTGCAGTGGTGTTGATCGTCGGGCTTACTTATCCGGCGCTTGGCTTTGCGAACAGGACAAACAACTTCAAACCGCCGTTCTTCGGCTATAGTCTCGATGATTTTGACCGTGTCAAAGCAGAGAATCCGGATGAAGCCGCCGGGATTCTCTGGCTCCGCTCCGCGCCGGACGGGATAGTTGCCGAGGCGGTGGGAGGCGCATACTCCTCCTACGCCCGCATCGCCAACTACACCGGCTTGCCCACAGTTCTCGGCTGGGACAATCACGAAGGTCAATGGCGCGACTCGCTCCTCATCGGCAATCGCCGGCAGGACATCGAAACCCTCTACACCACGCCGGATGGACTCACCGCGCAAGACATCGTTGCGAAATACAACATCCGCTACATCTACATCGGCGGCCTCGAACGAAGCACCTATCCGGTAGATGAAGGCAAATTCAACAGTCTATTCAAGATTGTGTTCCAACAAGGGAATGTGACGATCTACGAAGTGCCGTAATACACATGTCGTTGCGAGGAAGCCACTCGCCGTTTGAGGCTCGGGGCTGACGAAGCAATCTTTTGTAATCATACGACATGCAACTAACGTGAGTTCGGTTTAGCAATCGAGACGCAGAAAAACGCTGACATGGAAGAAAAATCTGCGTTTTCTGCACTCCTCCTCGCAACGACAAACCATACAGAGTAAAATTGCGCCCATGAATTCCCCCTCCATCAAACACGAAGGCTGGCTGTACGGGCTGGCTTTTCTCATCGCCCTCGCCCTGCGATTCATCGCGCTCGGCGCGTCTCCGCTGACCGACTCAGAAGCGACGCTTGCTTTGCAATCCCTCGCCCTCGCGCGCGGCGAATCACCCCTGCTCGCGCCGCAATCGGCTTATATTCTTTTCACCACTGTTTTATTCGCCATCATGGAAAGTGCGAACTTCCTCGCGCGTTTTCTCCCGGCGCTGGCGGGGAGCGCGCTGGTCTTTGCTCCACACTTTTTCCGTGAAAAGATTCATCCGCGCCCGGCGTTGATCCTCGCCTTCCTCTTCGCCTTCGACCCCGGTCTCGTCGCGCTTTCGCGGCAGGCAAACGGGACAATGCTCGCGGTGACGTTCCTCCTCTTCGCATGGGGGATGTGGAATCAAAAACGACTCATCCCCACCGGCATCTTCGCCGGTCTCGCGCTTCTCTCCGGTCCCTCGCTATGGGCAGGCTTGCTCACCCTCGGCATCACGCACCTTTTCATCCGCGGCATGAAACCGCGCAACACAGAAAATCCATCGCCAATCGAAAGCCAGTCTCCAGTATCCAATCCCCAATCCTCTAATTCTCCAATTCTCCAATCTCCAGTCTCTAATCTCCAATTACGCACCCTCCTCACCTCCACCGTCGCCACCCTCCTCCTCTTCGGCACCCTCTTCTTCCTCGCGCCAAGCGGATTAAGCGCCGCGCTCGCCTCCCTCCCAGCGTATCTTAAAAACTGGGTCGCGCCGACCGTCACACCGCCCGGGCGAATCCTCTTCACATTTTTTGCTTACGAACTACTTGGCATCTTCCTCGCATCGCTTGCCATCTTCCGCGCAGTGCGGACAGACGGCAAACGCGCCAAACGACTAATGCTTTGGCTTGGCGTGTCGCTTCTGCTCGCGGTGTTTTACCGGCAACCGGCCGAATTAGTTTGGGCGATCATCCCTCTGCTTACGTTGAGCGCGTTCGAACTCGCGCGCGCGTTCGACATCCATCGCGAAGAACGCGCCGAAGTGGGAGTCGTCGCCGCGGCGATCTCCATTTTGCTCGTCTACACGTGGTTCAACATTTCAGGCACCGCCCTCAACCCATACGCCACGCTCACCGCCAACTTGCCGTTTTTCGGCGAAGTGAAAGATATGCGCGCAGTGACGCTGGTCGGCTCGCTCCTCATCATCTTCGTGTGCATCGCGCTCGTCGCGCTGGGTTGGTCGGCTCGCATCGCGCGCATCGGCGCCACGCTCACCTTCACCGCCTTCCTCAGCGTCTACGCGGCGGCATCCGCATGGGGCGCCAGCGGACTCCGCAACCCCAACGGAGTCGAACTCTGGACTGCGGATGCGCGAGTCTCGCAAGCGGACTTACTACTCGCCAGCGTGGACGATCTCTCCGAATTCAGCCTCGGTCATACCGACGCTCAGCCTGTCACAGTTTCAGGCATCCTTTCTCCCGCCCTCGAATGGACCCTGCGGGATCATTCCGTCAAAGAGGTACCCGTCCTCGACCCGCAACTCGCGCCTCCGCTTGTCGTCACGCCGCCAATGGACGATCTCAGCCTACCCTCCGCCTATCGCGGACAGGATTTCACGTGGAGACAACAGCCGCAATGGGCAAACCTTCAAACGCAGGATTGGTTGAAATGGTTCGTCTTCCGCGAACTGCCCATGGACAACGAAACCGTTATCCTCTGGGCGCGCAATAACCTATTCCCCGATGCGCGCGAGGATACCCAACCTTGACCTCCAAGCCTCCCTCGATCATCGCCATAGACGGACCCGCCGCGTCGGGAAAATCCACGCTGGGGTTGCGGCTCGCCCACGCGCTGGGCTTTTTATTTTTCGATACCGGCGTGATGTATCGCGCGGTCACATGGCTCGCGTTGGACCGCGGGATCAAGTTGAACGAGGAAGACGCGGTCACCTCACTGGCGAAAAAAGCCCACATTGATGTCGCGCCAGCCTCCACGTCGGATGGACGCGCGTGCGATGTCATCGTGGAGGGCAAAGACATCACCTGGGAAACGCGCCTGCCGGAAGTGGACGCGAACGTGTCCATGGTCTCCGCGTATCGCGGTGTGCGCAGTGAATTGAGCCGCCAGCAGCGGCGCATCGGCTTGCGCGGAAAAGTCGTGATGGTGGGACGCGACATCGGCACGGTCGTTTTGCCTGAAGCGGATCTGAAGATCTATCTCGATGCCACCGCGCAACAACGCGCTACGAGGCGCTACCACGAGATCCTTTTGCGCGGCGGCGCGGCGGATTATGCGGAGATCCTCGCGAAGGTGATCGAACGCGACCGCATTGATTCGACGCGCGATGTGGCTCCACTCAAAGCGGCGGAGGACGCGGTGGTCGTTGATTCCGATCAAATGAACGCGGATGAAGTCTTCGAGAAGGTGTTTGCGTTGTGCAAATGAAGGATGCCTATCGCGTCCCGCTTCGGGATCGAATCCTTCGCCGCGTGATGAAACCCCTTGCGCGCGGCATCTTTCACTTGCTTGCCAATGTAAGGATCAGCGGGCAAGAAAACATTCCATATGGAAAGCCATACGTGGTGGCGACCAATCACGTATCCATGTTCGATCCGCCGTTCATCGCCGCGTTCTGGCCCGAATGGCTCGAGATCATCGGCGCGGCAAACGTGTTCGACAAACCTTTTGAAGGAACGCTTCTTAAAATGTACGGCGTCATCCCGGTGCATCGCGGTGAATACGACCGCGCCTTACTGACCAAGATCGTTCACATCCTCAAATCGGGTCTGCCGTTGTTGATCGCGCCAGAAGGCGGACGTTCGCACGTGACTGCCATGCGACGCGCCAAACCCGGCATCGCGTATATCATCGAACAGACGGGCTTGCCGGTCTTGCCGACAGGGCTGGTTGGCACAACCGAAGATTTTTTTCAACGCGCCTTTCGCCGACCCAAACCCATTCTCGAAATGAATATCGGAAAACCGATCACACTGCCGGAGATCGAAACAAAAGGGACTCAACGCCACGAAATGAGACAACAAAGCGCGGACCTCGTGATGTCGTATGTTGCCGGGTTACTGCCGGAAGAGTATAGAGGAGAATATGCCGGAACAGCCATCCGCCCCGCCTAAGCCGGTCTCCGAGATCTGGCGGCCCGACCTGATTGTCCTCCCAAAACTTACGCTGGCACGGCGCGCGTTTCGCCAGTTTTATCGCTTCTGCATGAATTTGCTCGTGTTTCTCCTCATGCGAGCAACGATACGAGGGGTTGAGAACTTCCCCAAAAAGGGACCTGCTCTCCTCGTCGGGAATCATTCAGGCGATGCCGATGTGGTTTTGGGCGCGGCAGTTATCCCCCATCCCGCCGAATGGATCGGGAAGATCGAAAACCGCGACGACCACTGGTTTGTGGGACCGGTCTTCCGCGCGTACGGTTTCATCTGGATCCATCGCGGCAAGCCGGACAAACGCGCCCTGCGCGTGGCGCTCGACGCGCTCGCCGAGGGACGCATGGTTGTCGTCGCGCCGGAGGGCAGGCAAACGCTCACCGGCGGACTCGAAGAGGGGACGGACGGCGCGACGTTTCTCGCGCTCAAGTCCGGCGCGCCGGTGGTGCCGATTGCGATCTACGGGGCGGAGAACACAAACGTCTACGGCTCTTGGAAAATGTGGCGGCGTCCGAAGGTATCGGTGACGGTGGGGAAACCTTTCCACATCCGCGAACAACCCGACCGCCGCGATTCGATCCGGGTCGGCACGCGCCAGATCATGGAAGCGTTGGCGCGTTTGTTGCCGCCTGAGAGACGCGGACAATATAGCTACGTTTCGGATACGTCTGAATAACTCACCAAACACAAAAAATCGGAGATCCCGAAGGGGTCAAATGATTATAGTAACGAAGGATATGCCTCATTCAACCCCGAAGGGGTGTCAGAGGCGACAACTATGTGTCATCCCTTCGGGATTTGAATTCAACATCGCAATTCTCTATAACCCTGCCATCCCTTCGGGATTGTAATTGCGCAAGGTGAATGAATAACAAATCTCCGGTAGTAACATCGTGAAGTGAGTCCAATTGGGGAAAATCTCGTCATGTGGTATCTCGCGGTTTTGTTTCGACGAATTCGGAGGCACATGGTGGATCAACCTATTTCCCAGCCCAAACCGGTCAGCGATTGGTGGAAGCCCGAACTTATTGCCCTGCCTAAACTCACTCTTCGCAGGAGAATGTTCCGTCATCTCTTTCGCGCGGCAACCAAGGCGATCTCCTTATTCACGATGCGCATGCAAGTGCGCGGGCTGGAGAATTTCCCGGCAAAGGGACCCGCGATCATCGCTTTCAACCATCTCGGTGATTGGGACGCGGTTTTGCTCGGAGCGGTCATCCCGGTATTTGCCGAGTGCATTGGCAAGATCGAATTGAACGAAGAATGGCTGGCGGGAACAACGCTTCGCGCCTACGGGTGCATCTGGATCCATCGTGGTCAGCCGGATCGCCGGGCGATGCGCGCCGCGCTCGACGCGCTGAACGAGGGACGGATGCTCGCGCTCGCGCCGGAGGGCAGGCAGACGGTCACCGGCGCGTTGGAGGAAGGCACCGCAGGCGCGGCATTCCTCGCCATGAAATCGGGCGCGCCGATCGTGCCGGTCGCGCTCACCGGCACCGAGAACGCTCACATGCGCGATCACATCCACGCTTGGAAGCGCGCGCCGGTCAGCCTCACGGTGGGGAAACCGTTCCACATTGAGAATCAGGCTAAACGTCAGGAAACGATTCGAAGCGGCACGCGTCAGATCATGGAAGCCTTGGCGCGTATGCTGCCTCCAGAAAAACGCGGGCAATACGATTACGTTTCCTCCGTCACGAATATGGAATAATAACGGCGCAGGCTGAAAGTTTGGGGCTATAATCCGTTCATGCAGTTCGTCGCGACATTGCTGAATAGACTTGCATACTTTGAATCCGCTTCTCTCGCGGGATGGCTGGTTTGGTTCGGATTGGCGGGCTTGCTCGCCGTTTCATTGTATAGCTGGCGGAATTATCATCCAAGATTGAACCAGCGCGCGCGCTGGATCCTTTTCACGCTGGCTGTCCTCACTCCCATCGCCACATTATTTTTAGGTTTGGAATTTCAAACCAGCGCGTCACTGCCGGTGCCGGGCATTCCCGCCGAAGCGCCGGGTTCAACAGTGATGTTATTCTCCGCCCTGCCGTGGACTCTGGCGGGCGGCTTTCTGGGTCCGTACGCCGGCGCGGCTGTGGGAATGTTCAGCGGATTACTGCGCGGGGTTTGGGATACGCACAGTGTTTTTCCGATTATCGAATTCGGGATACTTGGGGCGATCTTCGCGGTCTCTACTCGCCAGAATTATCGCACGCCGTTCTTCCGTTTGCTGAGACAACCCTTGTTCAACGTGGTTATGTTGTCATTAGTCCACGCGGTGATCTTTATCATCAGCGCGTTCTTCACCGCTTCAAGGACGATCTCCGCCGCCGAACGAATTGATTACGCCTTCAGCAATACCGGCACAGCGGTTCTCACCTTCGGCATCGAAATGCTCATCGCCGGGTTCGCCGCGCAGATCCTCGTCACGATCTTCCCGCATATCTGGGGCGGAGCCGGTTCACTGCAACCTTCTCCCGCCGAGCGAAGCATCGAGACGCGCTTCGTCTCCGGCGCGGGGACGATCGTTTCAATTCTTCTCGTTTTGTTGATCCTCGGCGCATGGATCGTCGCCGGTTCGACGGCGCGGAAATTGTTGCAAGACCGTCTCGCCGGAACCGCGCAGGTGAGCGCGCGGAGCATCCCGTTTTTTCTTGAGGCGGGGCAAAGCCTCTCCTCGCAGATCGCATCCGACGCGCGGCTGATCCAAACTCCCGATTCGGATCTGTCAACTTTCCTCGGCGAACAAATCCGCTCGGTCCCATTTTTTACCCAACTTGCTGTGTTCGACACCGCCGCAAATTCGTTGATCGCGAGTTATCCGCCAGATCAAACGTTTCAGTTGACCGCGCCGGAGCAGACCGGCATTCCGCTGGTCTCCGGGATTCAGAATCAAATGTACGCGATTCCTCCGGCGACCTCGGGCGAATCGGCGCGCGTGTCATTTCTCGCCGCGATTCCCAACTCCACGCGCGCGTTGATCGCGCGGACAGACTTCAATTCAAATCCATACCTGCGCCCGCTTGTCGAAAACCTGAACGGTTTGCAAGAAATGAACGGAACGGGAATCCTGCTAGATGAGCAAGGGATGATCCTCTCTCACCCGCAATCGAACTTGATCTTCACGCAATACACCGGTCAACGAAGCGACCAGCCCGCCTTCTTCGATGAAACCGCCTCGCGCGGGACTCGTCAACTGGTCTATTTTCAACCGGTCGAGGGGCAGCCGTGGGCAGTGGTGGTGATGGCGCCCGCCGGGCAGGCTCAGCGCGTTGCCATTGAAATTGCGTTGCCCATCGTCCTACTCATCTTGTTGCTCGGCGCGGTCGCGCTTGTGGCTTTGCGTGTGAGTCTGCGCGCGGTGACCGGCTCATTGCAAAACCTCGCCGCCGAAGCGAAATATATTTCCACCGGCAAGTTGGATCGTCCGCTTACCTCAGACGGCGTGGATGAACTCAGCGATCTGCGCAACGCGTTCGAGCAGATGCGCGTGAGCCTGCAAGACCGCATGGAAGACCTCAACCGTCTGCTTTCGGTCAGCCAGGGGGTGGCATCCAGCCTCACGCTGGGCGACGCAATTCGCCCCGTCCTTGAAGCGGTTGTCGCAAGCGGCGCAAGTTCGGCGCGTATCATCCTCGTGCGCGATATGCTTCCCGTTGAAACTCCAGTCCGTTTTGCCGACGGGCTCGAGCAGGATGTGTACATGCACCTGGATCAGCAGATCCTCGCGCTGACCGAAGAGCAGGAGCGCGTGGTGATGGCGACTCTTTCGCGGAACCGCGGCTTGCTTCTCGACCCCAACCTGCCCCAGCCTGAATCGATGATCGCGCTCGCCCTGCGCCACGAGGGACGATATTACGGCACGTTGTGGGCGGCGTATAACAAACAGCACATCTTCACCGAATCGGACTTGAAGTTCATGACGACGCTCGCCAGCCAGACGACTCTCGCCATTGCGAACATCCGCCTCTTTATGACGGTGGAGGTGAGCCGCCGCCAACTGGAAGCCATCCTCAATTCCACACCGGACCCGGTGCTGGTCACCGACGCGTCGAACCGCTTGATCCTGGCGAACCCAGCCGCGACGAATGTGTTCGGCGTTTCCATCCGCCGCGGCGAAAGACCCGAAGCGGAGAAGACGATCCAGATCAAGGCGATGATCGAACTGCTTCAAGCATCGTCCAATGAACGTCATTCGGCGGAAGTGAACATGCCCGATGGAAAAACCTATCTTGCGATGGCGTCGCCGATGACCGCCGACGGAAAAACGGTCGGGCGCGTGTGCATCTTGCGCGATGTGTCTCAACTCAAAGAGATCGACACGTTGAAGTCTGATTTTGTGGCGACGGTGAGTCACGATTTGCGCTCGCCGCTCACGTTGATGCGCGGCTACGCTACGATGTTGGAGATGGCTGGCTCGCTCAACGACCAGCAGAAAAATTACGCAAGGATGATCGTGCAGGGCGTGGACAACATGGCGAAACTCGTCAACAACCTGCTCGACCTCGGTCGCATCGAGTTCGGCGTGGGTTTGCAGGTGGAGAGCATCCCTGTGCTGGATATTCTCGAACGCGCCACGAGCGAATTGCAGATGCAAGCAAAGCAGAAAAATATTTCTCTCGGCGTCGAGTTACCGCACGACCTGCCGAACGTGATCGAAGCCGACTCAGCGTTGTTGCATCAGGCGTTGTATAACCTCATCGAAAACGGGATCAAATATACGCCCGAAGGCGGAACGGTCACTGTCCATTTGCAAACGCCTTCCGACGCGTTGGTCTTTGCCGTGCAGGATAGCGGCATCGGCATCTCGGAAAACGATCAGAAGCGCTTGTTCGAAAAGTTCTATCGCGGCACCAATCGCGAGGCGCTCATGCAGCGCGGCACGGGATTGGGGCTTGCCATCGTGAAATCCATTGCGGAACGGCATGGCGGCAAAGTGTGGGTAGAGAGCGAAGCGGGGCAGGGAAGCATTTTCTTTTTACAGATCCCCCTTACGCAACAGAAAACTTCGAATCTGTAAAACAGGCGTATAATCCCCCCTTCGCGCAAAAAGAGAAAGTGTTCTCGTATTCAAATGATTCACCCAGCAGACGATCAGTCCACAGAATTTATTCACCGAACGGCAAAACATCCCTCCTCAAACCTCAGCCATTATTTATTAGGGCGTCCTCTCTCCACAGCCGACGCGGCGCATGAGACCATCGGCAAAAGCGTTGGGCTGGCAGTCTTCGCCGCGGACGCGTTGTCTTCCACGGCTTACGCTACTCAGGAAATTTTGGTCATTCTCGCCGGCGCGGGGACGCTCGCCTTCGGCTACGTTTTCCCCATTTCCATCGTCATTGTCGCCCTGCTTGCCATCGTGGTGCTTTCCTACGAACAGATCATCCATGCCTACCCCGGCGGTGGCGGCGCATACATTGTCGCGTCTGACAACTTGGGGAAATTCCCGGCGTTGATCGCCGCAGCCGCATTGCTGACCGATTACATCCTGACCGTTTCTGTGTCCATTTCATCCGGCGTCGCGCAGATCGTGTCGGCGTATCCGCAATTGTTCCAGTATCGCGTCGTGATTTCCGTGTTCTTTGTCATCCTGATCATGGTGATCAACTTGCGCGGTGTGAGAGAATCGGGTACGGCATTTGCCATCCCAAGTTATTTCTTCATTGTGATGATGTTATTTTTGATCGCGACCGGGCTCTTCCGCGTTTTGACCAGCTCGCTGGGAACCGTGGTCAACCCGCCGGAGATCGAGCAGGTGGATGAACTGGTTGGGGTCAGTCTGTTCTTATTGCTGCATGCGTTTTCGAGCGGCACCACAGCCATGACCGGGGTGGAAGCCATCTCGAACGGTATCACGGCTTTCAAAGAACCGCGTAGTAAGAATGCCGGCATTACCTTGATATGGATGGCTTGCATTTTAGGCGTCCTGTTCATCGGCATTTCGTTTCTCACGAAAGAGATTCAAGCCGTGCCGTCTGAAACAGAGACGGTCATTTCGCAACTTGCCCGGACGATCTTCAACGGTCAAGGGATTCTTTATCTGGGCATCATCCTGGGAACGACGGTCATCCTCATCCTTGCCGCCAACACCGCTTTTGCCGGGTTCCCACGTTTGAGCGCCCTGCTTGCCGGTGACGGGTTCATGCCGCGCCAGTTGACGTATCGCGGAAGCCGTCTTGTCTATTCGTATGGGATCGTCTCGCTTGGAGTGGCGGCGGCTATCCTCATTATCATCTTTCAAGCAAGCGTGACGCGCCTCATTCCGTTGTATGCCATCGGCGTGTTTCTATCGTTCACACTGGCGCAGGCAGGCATGACCCGGCGCTGGTGGCGTTCAGGAAAATTGAATAAAGCGATTCAACCCGAAGATCACAATCGTCCGCATCCTTTGCATTACGACAAACGCTGGTTCATCAAGATGATCAGCAATGCGCTTGGCGCGCTCTGCACCGCGTTGGTTGTGGGTGTTTTTGCCGTCACGAAATTTCACGATGGGGCATGGATCGTATTAATTCTCACCCCCATTTTGATCGCCATCTTCCTGTGGATCCACCGCCACTACGCACACATGGCAAAGCGCCTCTCGCTGGAAAATTACGGCGAGCCGCCGCCCTATAACGCGCGTCATCGTGTGATCGTGCCGATCAGCGGAGTGCATCAAGGCACGCTTGCGGCTCTGCGGTATGCGCGCATGTTATCGGACGATGTGACCGCCGTGCATGTGTCTATGGACCCTGAAGATACGGAAAGGGCGCAACGTAAATGGGAAAAGTGGGGACGCGGCACGCGCCTCGTGGTTGTCGATTCTCCCTACCGCCTGTTTCTCGAGCCGATCCTGAATTACATCGAGGATATCCTCGCCAGCCGCCAGCCGAACGAGACCATCACCATCGTCGTCCCGCATTTCGTGGCTGAAACAAGACTTCATAACGCGCTCCACATGCAGACGGCTGAATTACTGCGCCGCGAACTGCTCGAAACGCCCGGCGTGGTCATCACCGAAGTGCCGTATCAGCTCTCGTAGACAGAATAAAACGTCCCGCAGGATAGATCCTTCGCTTCGCTCAGGACAAGCCTGCGGGACGATAATGCAATTAGAAAGAAGGAATCAAAAATGAATTTTATCGTTGTGGGATGCGGACGCGTCGGCGCGGAACTGTGTTACCACCTGTTCAGAAGCGGACATCAGATTGTCGTTGTGGACAGCCGCAGAGAAGCATTCAACCGCTTGAATCCCAACTTCCGCGGGCGCACACTCGAGGGCGAAGGCTTGGCGGAGAGCGTGCTCGAACGCGCCGGGATAGAAAAAGCGGATGGGCTCGCCGCCGTCACCAATTCAGACACCTTGAATGCGGTCGTGGCTCATACCGCGCGCGCGTTCTACAATGTGCCAAACGTGGTGGCGCGAAATTATGACCCGAGCCTGCGTTCAGTGATCGAAGCGTTCGGTTTGCAAACAGTAGGCTCAACCTATTGGGGAGCCCAGCGCGTGGAAGAGTTGTTGATGAATCCTTCACAGCGCGCGGTGTATTCCGCCGGCAACGGCGAAGTGGAAGTGTATGAGGTGGTCATCCCCGAGCCGTGGAATGGAAAAACTCTTGGCGAGCTATTGAAGCCGGTTCCACAATGCTTTCCGGTGGCGCATTCACGCGCCGGGCGAGCCTCCCTGCCTGAATCAGGGACTGCGCTTCAGACCGGCGACTTGCTCACGGTGAGTTCCACGTTCGAGGGGATCGGCGCCTTGACCACGCTTCTCGCGGGAAAGGCGGAATAACATGTTCGTACTCATTGCCGGGGGCGGGCGCACAGGCACGCGCCTCGCCAGCCTGCTCGTCAACCAGAATTACAAAGTGCGGCTGATCGAACATCGCCGCGAACTGCTCGCCCATTTGCATCAGGAACTTCCCACCGAGGTGATCTACGAAGGCAACGTGGGCGACCCCAACGTGCTGGAGGCGGCGGGCGCGCGCGAGGCGCACGTGGTGGCGGCAGTCACCGGCGAGGACTCGGTCAACCTCGCCACATGTTTCATCGCCAAAACCATGTTCGAAGTGCCGCGCACGATCGCGCGGGTCAATAACCCGGTCAACGCGTGGCTGTTCAACGAAAAATTCAAGGTGGACGTCCCATTGAATTCGGCGGATGTGCTTGCGCATCTGATCCAGGAAGAAATGTCGCTGGGCGACATGATGACCATCTTCAAGATCCGCCGAGGTCATTATTCGGTGGTGGAGGAAAAAGTGCCGGAAGGCGCGAAGGGGATCGGCATCCAGCTCAAAGATATGGGGCTTGCCGAGCATTGCGTGATCGCGGCGATCATCCGCGACGGGGTGATGACCCTGCCGCGCGGCGACAGCACACTGCAAGCGTTCGACGAGATCATCGCGGTTGCCAGCCCGGAAGGCGCGAAAAGACTCGCCGAAATGCTCGCGCACCCGGTCTACCCGGTCCGCAATGGGAAAAAGGCTGACTAGGAAGAAGCAGGCTGACCCTGCGAATGAATCGCGCTTCCGTAGGCGTAAATCCAAAACTCAGGCGAAGTTCTCAGCCACAGATTTTCGAGCGAATCGAAATTGACCGAATCGGAAGCCCTACGGTATAATGTCGTGCCGGTCTGAAAAGACCGGTTGCCATTTTTTTGAAACGAGGAAAGTAGAATGACAAAACGTACGTATCAACCAAAAATTCGCCGCCGCGTGCGCGTGCATGGATTCCGCAAGCGCATGTCTACGGCTGATGGGCGCGCTGTGCTGAAGCGCCGCCGCTTGCGCGGCCGCGCGCAGTTGGCGAAGACCGCCAACAAACATGTGAAGAAAGTCCGCTGGTAAGCGGAATTGAGCGCGGGTGCAGAGAAAGTTCCGTCTGACCCGGTCTGAAGATTTCAAGCGGGTGCGGCGTTCCGGCAGGTCCTATGCCCACCCGCTTGTCGTTTTGATTGT
>CAYWCN010000036.1:0-30538 GCA_964456775.1 uncultured Anaerolinea sp. | reverse complement strand
AGAGGCATTTTTGAAAGTATAGCACAAATGGTCTGTTTTTCTTTTGGGGTACAATTGCATGATCATACAGCCGCAGATTTCACGGATTCTCACCGAGGGAAAATCAAATCAGCGGCAAACTTTTTGATGGTTCAAGGACACGCGCTTGTTTGAAATTCTTTTCTTAGGCACATCTGCATCGGCACCGTCTGCGAAACGCGGGCTTTCGGCGCAGGTGGTGAAGCACGACGAATATCGCTTTCTGGTGGATTGCGGTGAAGGCACACAACGCCAGATCTTGCAATCGGGTTTGGGGTTCAAGAACCTGAACCGCATTTTGCTCACGCATGGTCATCTCGATCATATCCTCGGGCTGGGCGGTTTGCTCAGCACATTCCTACGCTGGGAGGCGATTGACGAACTCGAAATTTTCGGGGGTCGTTCCACATTAGACCGCGTGCACGACCTGTTGTACGGCGTGGTCTTGCGCGGCAACCAGCCTCCGATGCCGTTGAAGTTAACCGAGATCAAACCGGGCGTGATCTTCGATGCCGACGATTTCACTGTGACTGCCTTCCCCGTTTCACATCGCGGACCGGATTGTTTGGGCTATGCGTTCGAGGGCAAGGCGCGCCGTCCATTCTTGAATGAGAAAGCGACGGAACTCGGCGTCCCGTTTGGGCCCGAACGGCGGGAATTGGTCGCAGGAAAGGCGATCAGCCTGCCCGACGGAAGAATCGTTAATCCCGACGATGTGCTTGGTCCGCTTCAGGCAGGAGTCAAGCTGGTGGTGGTCGGCGACACGGGCAAGACGGAGAATCTGGTTGAGGTCAGTAAAAATGCGGACGCGCTGGTGATCGAATCGACGTATATAGATGAAGAAGCCGAGATGGCAAAGCAATTTTCGCATCTCACGGCGCGTCAGGGCGCGGAGTTGGCGGTGAAAGCCGGCGTGAAGAAATTAATTCTCACGCATATTTCGCGTCGTTATCGCGAGAAAGATGTTTTAAAAGAAGCCCAAGCGATTTTTCCGAACACGGCAGTGGCGAGGGATTTCGATACATTTCAGATCAAGAGAGACGAGCAAGCATGACAAGCATGGAAAGTTTTAAAGTAGGAGTACTCACATCGGGCGGAGATGCGCCCGGTATGAACGCCGCCATCCGCGCGGTGGTGCGCACCGCCATGGCGAACAACGCCAAAGTGATCGGCGTGGCGAACGGTTTTGAAGGCTTGGTGAACGGAGAGTTCCGCCTGCTCGACGCGCGCGATGTGGGCGGCATCTTACAGCGCGGCGGCACCATTTTGCAAACGCGGCGCAGTAAACGTTTTGCCGATGCGAAAGGTCAGCGCGAGGCGATCCGTCACATGAACGAAGCCGGCATGAATGGGCTGATCGTCATCGGCGGCGACGGTTCGTTGCGCGGCGGGCACGCGCTGGCACAACAGGGGATCAAAGTGGTCGGCATCCCTGCGAGCATTGATAACGACATCTGGGGAACGGATATGTCCATCGGCGTGGATACCGCGCTCAACACCATCATGGAAGCGGTGGATAAATTGCGCGATACCGCGTCGTCGCACAGCCGCGCATTCCTCATCGAAACGATGGGGCGCAACTCCGGTTACCTCGCGGTGATGGCGGGCATCGTCTGCGGCGCCGAGATCGTGTTGGTTCCCGAAGTGACGGTCTCTGCGGAGGAGATCGTCCAATTGGTCGAAGACGCCTACAGGCGCGGCAAGACTCACGCGATCATCATTGTAGCGGAGGGCGCGAACATCCGCACAACCGACCTCGCGCGCATCATTGACGAAATGGATGTGGGATTCAAAACGCGCGTGACGATCCTCGGTCATATCCAACGGGGAGGCCGTCCCACCGCGCTCGACCGACTCGTGGCGGCGAGTTTGGGTGTCAAGGCTGTGGAAGCCATCCTCGAAGGGCAGACCGACATCATGATCGGCATGAAAGGCTTGGGCGTAACGACCGTCCCGCTCGCCGAGGTCGCTGAACATTCCCGCAGTACCGCGCTCGATTATTACGAGATGGCGAAAACGCTGGCGCGTTGAAAATTTCAAAGTCACTGACCATGCCGCGCTCGAACAGCGCGGCATTTTTTATTTCAATTTTCGCCTCCTCGCAAGAAACTTTCCCCATTCGTTTGTGTTTCAATTCATGAGGGCGAACAGATCCTACCTCACAAAGGAGAATGAAACATGGACTTCAATCAACTGTTACAACAACTTGGGGGACAATTCGCTGTGTTCGTGCCGCTGGTGGTGATACTGGTCGGGTTGTTCGTGGCTTGGGTGGTGGGGAGATTTGGCGCATTCTTGATGCGTCGAATCCTCGAAAGCCTCAAAGTGGATGAGCGCGCTTCCACTTCGCTTGGCACAAAAACCCAGATCACGAAGTGGGTGAGCGGCGTTACCTTCTGGTTGCTATTTGTCTTTGTGCTTTGGCAACTGGCAACGCTGGCAGGCAGGTTCATCGGGCTTCCCCAATCCACTGTGGACCCGCTTGGCGCGCTGTTTACTGAGTGGCTTCCGCGCCTGATCAACGTGGCTGTGTTCTTTGCCATCGCCTGGCTGGTGGCATCGTTGTTCCGCTTCCTCGTTGTGAAAGTGCTGGATTGGACGCGTCTCGATGAGCGCCTGGGAGAAAAAGCGACCGGTAAGAAATCTGCCACCAACGTGAACGATTCTATCGGACGGGCGGTCTTCTGGCTGACCTTCCTGATCTTCATGCCGTCCATCTTGGGAAGCCTCGGGCTGGGTGAAACTGCCACCTCGGTGCAAACGCTGGTCAACCAATTGCTTGGATATGTGCCGGGCATTATTGCCGCGGTGATCATCTTTGTGCTTGGCTCGTTGCTTGCCCGCATCCTGCGCCAGATCGTGACCGGGTTCCTTGAAGGAATCGGCGCGGACCGCCTCGGCGAACGCGTCGGTTTGAGCAAAGCCCAAAATGCGATGCCCCTCTCGACCCTGCTTGGAACCGTTGTGTACGTCATCGTGATGGTGACGGTGATCGGTCAGGCGTTGGCGGCGCTCAATCTCGAGGTGCTGTCGAACATCAGCAATCAGGTACTCAATGGCGTCACCGGTATGATCCTCAGCGCGCTCGGCGCGGCGATCATCCTGGGCGTTGCCTACTATGTTGCTAAATTTATTTCAGAGGTGGTCGCGAGTCTGCTGGCGGGAATTGGACTCAACCGACTGCCTGCCGCGCTTGGCTTTAAAACCGCAAAAGACGCGAACCTCTCCGGTGTGGTTGGGTACGTTGTGCTGGTGGCAGTGATGCTGTTGGCTGTGCAGGGAACCGCGCAGTCCATCGGATTAACTTCCATCGCGGCTTTGGTCGGCACGCTAATCACGTTCGGCGGAAACTTGTTGCTGGGAATCGTGATCTTCCTCATCGGCGTGTATCTTGCCAATGTCGCTTCGAATGTGATCACCACTGCGGGCGGCAATGACGCGGCGTTCCTCGCCAACCTCGCGCGCTGGGCGATCCTGATCTTCGTGGCAGGCATTGCGCTGACACAAACAGGCGTCACTCTTGCCGCCAATGTGATTCAGATCATCCTGCTTGCCCTCGGCGCGGCGTTCGCTCTCGCGTTTGGTTTGGGCGGACGCGATGCGGCGGCGAAACAAGTGGAGAAATGGTTCAGCCGCAAAAGCGCGAAGTGACAAATCATATCCACAAAAAACAGAACTCCGAGATTTTCAAAATCTCGGAGTTCTCGATTCTAACTAGATCATCGTCGGCTCTTCGTACACGCCGAACGCTTCTTTCATTACTTGAATGATCTCACCCAGCGTCGCGTACGCGTGGACGGCTTCCATGATGTGCGGCATGGTGTTCTCGGTTCCCTCCAATGCGATTCGTAAACGATCCAACGTCTGACCGACGCGCCCGTTATCGCGCGTCTTGCGCAACTCTTCGAGTCGTTTGACCTGCCTGTTGTATCCTTGTGGATCCATTTCGAGAATCGGAATCGTCAGCGGCTTCTTTTCGGCATACGCATTCACGCCGACAATTTTGCGGATGCCCTGATCTATTTCGCGTTGATAGCGATACGCCGCGTCGGAAATTTCGCTTTGGAAGAATCCCTTTTCAATTGCGGGGATGACTCCGCCCAACTCTTCGACTCGGCGGAAGTAGTCGTACGCTTCTTTCTCCATTCGGTCTGTCATGGCTTCGACGAAGAAACTCCCCCCCAGCGGATCCACGGTATTCGTCACGCCCGATTCTTCTGCGATGATCTGTTGTGTGCGCAAGGCAATCGTCACCGCATGTTCGGAGGGGAGTGCAAGCGCTTCATCGAGTGAGTTGGTATGCAAACTTTGCGTGCCGCCGAGGACGGCGGCGAGCGCCTGGATCGCAACGCGCACAACATTGTTTTCAGGTTGCTGCGCGGTCAGTGAAACTCCCGCGGTCTGCGTGTGGAAGCGGCACAACCATGAGCGCGGATTCTTCGCCTTGAACGTTTCGCGCATCTCACGCGCCCAAATGCGACGCGCGGCGCGGTATTTTGCAATTTCTTCAAAGAAGTCGTTGTGCGCGTTGAAGAAGAACGAGAGGCGCGGCGCGAACTCGTCCACGTCCATGCCGCGGGCGATTCCCCAGCGGACGTATTCGAGTCCGTCGCCGAGAGTGAAAGCCAACTCTTGCGCGGCGGTCGAACCCGCTTCACGGATGTGGTATCCGCTGATCGAGATCGTGTTCCACTGCGGGACCTTTTGCGAGCCGAATTCCATCGTGTCTACCACGAGTCGCATCGAAGGTTCGGGCGGGAAGATGAATTCCTTTTGCGCGATGAACTCTTTGAGGATGTCGTTCTGGATCGTGCCGCGCAATTGATCGAGCCTCACGCCGCGATTCTCTGCGGCGGCGAGGTACATCGCCCACGTGATCGCGGCGGGCGAGTTGATCGTCATGCTCGTGGACACTTTCTCGAACGGGATGCCCTCGAACAGAATTTCCATGTCTTGTAATGAAGAGACCGCCACACCGCACTTGCCGAACTCACCCAATGCTTCGGGTTGGTCGGTGTCGTAACCCATCAGAGTCGCCAGATCGAACGCGACGGATAAGCCTGTTTGTCCCTGCTCCAATAAATATTTGAAGCGCGCGTTCGTTTCCTCGGCGGTGCCGAAGCCTGCGAACATACGCATCGTCCACAGTTTGGAGCGGTGAAGCGTCGGGTGGACTCCGCGCGTATAGGGGTACTCACCTGGAAGTCCGAGAGAAGAAGCGTAGTCCGCATCCGCAATATCGAGCGGAGTGTAGAGTCGGTTGATGGGTTCGGAGGAGGTCGTGATGAAGTCATCCATGCGCTCGGGCAGGGACGCGAGCGCCTTGCTCAACGAAGTTTCCTCCCACGTTTCGAGTTGATCCTTCAATTCATCGAGTTTCTTTTTATCGTACATGGCGGCTCCTTTTGCTGGATGAACGAATTATAAACTCGTTCTTTGCCACAGAGACCACAGAGTTCTCAGAGTTTTTTCTCATGCTTTCTGTGCGCTCTGTGGCTGGGTATTTGAAAATGGTATACTCGCCTCATGCCCCGATTTGAAATTGACGTTGACCCCTGCGATCACATCACCGCTGACGCGATCGGCAAGCCAGGTCAGCGTGTGTTTTATGTTCAAGCCTATCAAGACCAGCGCACGATCACGATCATCATCGAGAAAGCGCAACTGCATTCGCTTGCCATCGGCATCGAACAATTTCTCGCGCAGATCAACGAACAGAATCCGAACATTACCGAAGCCTCAGGCGATTACGTGGAGGAAGTGATGCGTATCAATCCGCCCGTCGATCCGCTCTTCCGCGTTGGCGAGATCGGACTCGGCTACGACAAAGATCGCGACCTCATCGTTTTATTTGCAAAAGAAATTCTCACCGAAGAAGATGATCCCGAAACTGCGGCGGTCATCCGCTTTTGGGCGACGCGCACACAGGTGAAGATGCTCTCGCGCTGGGGCATGGAAGTCGTCTCGCGCGGGCGTCCCATCTGCCCGCAGTGCGGTCAACCCGAAGAACCCGAGGGGCATTTTTGTCCCAAGAAGAACGGGCATTTTCATTAATTCGGTTTGTTGATAATAAAAATTCGCGGTTATCCTCATGAATACTTTACAAGATAGGCTTGCCTCAGCCATTCAACTCCGCAAAGATGAAAAACATGAGGAAGCCCGCGTAGCCCTTTTGCAATTGCATTCTGAATTTCCAGAGGATGCACAGGTGAATCTTCAATGCGCGTGGATTCACGACTTGCTCGGTTTGGAACGTGAAGCAATTCCATTTTATGAAAAAGCAGTCGCGATTGGTTTAACGGGTAATGATTTGCAAGATGCGCTTCTTGGCATGGGGAGTACCTACCGTTGCATCGGAGAATATCAAAAAGCCAGAGACACATTTGAAAAAGCGTTGAGTCACTTCCCGAACAATCGTGAATTCAAAGTCTTTCTTGCCCTCGCGTTATATAATCTCAAAGAACATAATACAGCGATGGAGATTCTGCTCGCATCTCTGCTCGATACAACAAAAGACGAAGGCATTCTCAGTTACGAACGCGCTCTTCGCTTTTATTCAGATAAACTCGATCAAACGTGGTAACCCATCCGCTTGAAATTCCATTTCAACACGGCGACCTTGAACTCAAAGGTCAGTTTATGCTTGGCTCGAATTACACGTTTCTGGTCGAGGTCGCGTACGAAGACAAAACGTATTCCGCTGTCTACAAACCGAGTCGCGGCGAGCAACCGTTGTGGGATTTTCCCGAACAATCGCTGGCACAGCGCGAAGTGGCGGCGTATCTCGTGAGCGAGTCGCTGGGCTTGCACATCGTCCCGTTCACCGCGTTGCGCGAAGACGGTCCGTACGGCGCGGGTTCGATCCAGCAGTTCATCGAGTACGATCCCGAATATCACTACTTCAATTTTTCAGACGACGACAAGCAACTCCTCAAGCCTGTCGTCTTGTTCGACCTGCTCGTCAACAACGCGGATCGCAAAGGCGGTCACGTCTTTTTTGAAAATGAAACGCGCAAACTCTACGCGATAGATCACGGCATCTGTTTTCACGAAGACGATAAACTGCGGACGGTGCTTTGGGATTTCGGTGGGCAAAAAATTTCGGATGACTTGCTCTCCCGCCTCTCTCTCGACGTGGACCTGCCTCCCCAACTTGAGCCTTATCTCACCCCCAACGAAATCTCCGCCCTCTGCGCCCGCGCGGACTCGATCCTCCAACGCGGAATCTTCCCCCGCCAACCGCGTGACCGCCGCGCGATGCCGTGGCCTCCGCTATAAGCGTTTCACGTTTCAGGTACCAAGTTCCAAGTGGCAGAGACGTGAAACTTGAAACATGGAACTTGAAACTCAAACACAGGAGTCTTTATGCACCACAACCTCTGCTTCATCGGCTTCGGCAACGTTGCCCGCTCGTTGGCTCGATTGCTCGAACGCAAACGCGGCTTGTTGAAATCGAATTATGACATCACCTATTCTGTCACAGGCATCGCCACTGGACGGCATGGCTTCGCGGTGAACCCTGATGGGATTGATGTTGGGCAGGCGTTGGAGAAAGTGGAAAGTGGAAACTCCATCGCTCCACTTTCCACTTTCCAGGTTGCCGACTCCCTTTCAGTCATTCAACATAGTCAAGCCAATGTTATGTTTGAAAATTCACCCGTCAACTACGAATCGGGTCAACCCGCCATTGACCACGTCCGCGCGGCGTTGAATGCGGACATGCACGCGATCACAGCGAACAAAGGGACGGTTGTCCACGCGTATCGAGAATTGACCGCGTTGGCGAAGTCGAAAAATAAAAAATTTCGGTTTGAGTCAACGGTGTTGGGAGGGTCGCCAGTCTTTTCCACGTTTCGTGAGGCGATGCCATTGGCAGAATTAATTTCATTCAAAGGAATCATCAACGCGACGACGAATTTAATTTTGTCACGCATGGAAGACGGCGAGTCGTTTGACGACGCGGTGAAATATTGTCAGAGCATCGGCATCGCGGAGACGGATCCCTCGGGTGATGTGGACGGCTGGGACGCGGCGATCAAAGTGTCGGCGCTGGCGACGGTGTTGATGGGCTCTCCGCTCAAGCCGCAGGACGTGGAGCGAAAAGGCACAAGGGAGATCACGGCTGAGATGGTGAAGCAGGCAAAAGCGGAGAAGAAGCGTTGGAAGTTGGTCGCATCCGCTGAACGCGAAGGGGAGAGAGTCAAAGGTCGAGTGTCGCCTGAGTTGGTTGATTCATCCTCGCCGCTGTATGGCATGATGGGCTCGTCGTCGGGGCTGACGTTCAGCACGGACGTGTTGCCCAATTATTCGGTGATCGTTTCGGAGCGCGAAGGCATGAAGGGCGGACCCGAAGAGACGGCGTATGGTCTGTTCGCAGATTTTGTGAGCGCGGTTCGAGGGTAAAATAGACTCTGAAATACATACAATCTGGACGCTGATCGCGAAGCGCGCAGAAAAACGCAGATTCTTTTTCTTTTTATCAGCGTGCGTCAGCGTTTATCTGCGTCCAAAATAGGTTTTCAATTTATTTGGATGAAGTCTAATTTGTCCTCGGAGAATCTAAATGCCCATCACCAAACAACGCACGCTGGATTACATCAACCTCGAATGGGGAACGTACGTCGAACGATTCAATCGCCTGCTCAAAGCGGAGCAGGAGGCGCGGCTCAAAACTGTCGGGTTTGAATCGTTCCGCGATATGCTGGCGCACATCCTCGCGTGGTGGGAGGAAGGGATGACGATCATCCGCGCGATCGCGGAGGAGCGCGAGTTCGAGCGGAAGAAATATGATTTCGACGCGTTCAACGCGGAGGCGGTGGCGAAATACAAAAGTTGGGATGAAGCCGAGTTCGTGGCTCACTTCGAGAAGACGCGTCAGGAAACTGAAGCAGACATCAAGTCGATGAATGAAGCGGTGTTTGAGAATCGACGAGTCAAAGTGTGGGCGGACGGCATCTTCATCCATCACGCGCGCGAGCATCTCGTCGTGTTGAGCCGCTTCCTCACGCTGGACTTGTTGCAAAACGAATGGGCGGAATACATCGAAAGTTTCAACGCGCTCGACGAGGAAAAGAAAAAAGAATTTTTATCGAAGCAGGGATTTGAAAATTTTCACGATCTCGTCGCGCACATCATCGGCTGGTGGGAGGAGGGCGCGCGCATCATCACGGGGATTCTCAACGCGCCGAACTTCGCATGGACAAGCCGCGACACTGACGCGTTCAATTTGGAGTTGACGAAAAAATACGCTTCATGGTCCGACGGCGACCTGTTCAAGCATTTCGAGTCGGTGCGCCGCGCCATGCTCGACCTGACCGCGTCCCTGCCCGACGACGCCTTCAAGAACGCCGACATCGAAGGCTGGCTCAACGACGATGTAGTTGGGCATTATGATGAACATTCGATGTAGGAGAGTATCCTCACCCAATGTCATTCTGAGCGTAGCGAAGAATCTCGTATGCGCCGTAGAGACCCTTCGCTAGCGCTCAGGGTGACATATCTGAGTGTGTAAGGAAGAAGATAAATTATGGACGAACATGTTGTATATCTCGCGCTTGGCTCGAACATCGGCAACCGCGCCGCAAATTTAAAAGAAGCGATCGCTTCGCTTGCGCCGCAAATGGAAGTGAAAGCAAGATCGGCTGTCTATGAAACCGATCCGTGGGGATTCACAGAGCAGGAAAAGTTTCTCAATCAGGTTGTGCGCGTCGAGACGTACCTCAAGCCCGAACAATTGATCAAACATCTCAAGCGGCTCGAAGTCGCGTTGGGACGGAAAGAGTCCTTTCAAAACGGTCCGCGCCTGATTGACATTGACATTTTGTTCTACGACGATCTCGTGCTGTACTCGCCCACGCTGACGATTCCGCACGCGCACCTGCACGAACGCGCATTCGTCCTCGTCCCGTTGATGGACATTGCCTCCGATCTGGTGCATCCCGTGAAGAAAAAGTCCATCCGCGAGTTGGCGTTGTTCGCCGATGTGAGCGGGGTGAGGAAGTTTGAGGGGTGAGGATGTGGCACCTGAAAAGATAAAATTCGCAGGGGTATAATATGGGTATGCAAAGGACGATATTTTCACGCCAAATACCCATTGCCCTGAAACCCTATTTTCAGGAATATGACATTACACGGCTCGATGTGACCCGCGATGCGAACCTGATCATCCAGCGCGTGCTTGAGTTTGGTACATGGGATGAGATTCGTTGGTTGTTTGAACTCTATCGCAGTAAACGAATCCGCTCGTTTTTGCGCGAACACGGCGAACGCGGCTTGAAACCCGTTACATTTAATTACTGGCGGAAATTGCTTGAGGTCCGCCGATGGAAACGGTCGCCGTTTCCCACCGCCCTTGGGGATGTATGGAATCATTGATCCTGGAGAAACCTCATTGGGAATCGCTCACGCCTGCCACGCAGGATGCTTTCCACTTACTAAGTAAACAAAAACTCATCAACGATTTCTATCTGGCAGGCGGAACGGGGCTGGCTCTCCATTTCGGGCATCGCTTCTCTGTGGATTTGGATTTCTTCTCCGACCATGCCGATACAGTGGGACCCGATCAGCGATCCACCCTTCGCGCGCTTCTCGACGATCCGACGCTTGACATAACTTATGATAAAGACTCCACGTTCGTTGTTATCTGGCGTGGTGTCGGTGTGAGCTTCTTTCGCTTGAATTTATATCCATTAGTTCAGCCGACCGTTTTGGTAAACAATGTGCGTCTCGCCAGCGTGGAAGAGATCGGGGCAATGAAACTCGCCGCCATTATCAATCGAGGCACGCGCAAAGACATGGTGGATTTGTATTTCATCCTCCAACACGTTTCATTAGATGCGCTCTTTCAAGTGGCGTCGGTCAAATATGCCAAGGTGCGGTCGTTTCCCGTGAGCGCCGTACGCGCATTATCGTATTTCGACGACGCAGAATCCCTGCCCATGCCTCAAATGCTGAATAAAACAACCTGGTCGCGCATGAAGAAATTTCTTGAAAAGAAAGCCATCGAAGCGGGGCGCAAACATTTGGAAGATTTGTGGCAATGAGTCTTTCCCGCATCAAATCCGCCGCGCGCATTTTGCTCAAAGGCGAACCGAAAAAGAAAAGCCGCAGCGCCATCCCTGCCATCACGCGCGAGGATGTGGACGAAGTAAAGCAATTCTTCCCGCGCGAAAAATTTTTCATCCTCGGTCATGCGCGCTCTGGCACCACGCTTCTCATGCGTCTCGCGCGTTTGCATCCCGACGTGCATTGCAACTATCAGGCGCACTTCTTCACGCGCAAGCCGTTGTTGAAATCGCTGGTCGATTCGCCTGAAATGGAAGAGTGGCTCACGCGCAAATCGAATCGCTGGAATCATGCGCGCGATCTTTCGCCGCTCGTCCTCCGCGCCACAGCCGATTTCATCATGGAACGCGACGCGGCGCGCGAAGGCAAACGCATCGTCGGCGACAAGAGTCCCTCGTCCACGATTCACGGCGCGGCAGTCCGCGACATGCGCGCGATCTACCCCGACGCGAAACTCGTCTACATCGTCCGCGATGGACGCGACGTGTTGATCTCGGAACGCTTTCGGAATTTCGTGGAGGAGTCTAAATTTTTATCCGCGGAAGACAAACGCATCATTTCGGACCTTCGGACTGACTCAGCCTCCTTCAGCGACGGTCGCCGTTCGATCTTCACCGAGTCGTTCATCCGCCGCGTGGCGAAGGGATGGGTGACCAACCTGCAAGAGACCGACGACGAGGCGCGAAAACTTTACGGCAAAAACTATTTCAGTCTGCGGTATGAAGATTTGCTGAATAGTCCGTTCAAGGAAATGACTCGCCTGTGGAAATTTCTCGGCGTGAAGACGATTCACAAATCGCTCGAAAAGAAAATTCAAGCCGAGATGGCATCCAACCCCGACGAGGAGTGGCAGGCAAAACGGGATGAGGGGATCGCGTCCTTCCTCCCAAAGGGACAGGCTGGCAACTGGCAGAGATTATTTTCCGCGAAGGATAGATCCGTGTTCAAAGAGGTCGCGGGTGAGATGTTGGTCAAGTGGAAATTTGAAAAGGATTTGGGTTGGTGATTCTTAAACACGAAGGTCACTAAGGTTGGATCAACGAGGAGCGAATCGCACCTCCTCAGATTTTCCTTCGTGTACGTTGTGTCACTTCGACAGGCTCAGTGCGAGCCTTTGTGGTAAAAAAGCCTTATGAAATTTCTCATCGCAGGTCTCGGTTCCATCGGTCGCCGCCACATGCGGAATCTCATCGCGTTGGGCGAGAAGGATATTGTTTTGTATCGCACGCGCAAAGCGACCATGCCCGAGGAAGACTTGGCAGGATTCCCACAAGAAACCGACTTGCAAGCCGCGCTCGAAAAACACAAACCCGACGCGGTCATCGTTTCGAATCCCACGTCGCTTCATCTTGATGTCGCCATACCCGCCGCAGAAGCGGGATGCTCGCTGTTGCTGGAAAAGCCGCTCTCCCATTCGATGGATCGCATTGACGAACTTGAGTCCGCGCTCAAGAAGGGCGGCGGACGTGTTGTCGTTGGATTCCAATTCCGTTTTCACCCAGGGATGATGAAAGCCAAGCAGTTGATCTCCGCGGGCGAGATCGGGCGCGTGATCTCGGCGCATGTGCATTTCGGCGAATATCTCCCCGCGTGGCATCCATGGGAGGATTATCGTCAGGGCTACGCGGCGCGCGCGGATATGGGCGGGGGAGTTGTGCTGACTCAATGTCACTCGCTCGATTATCTTCCGTGGTTGGTGGGCAAAGTGGAATCCGTTTGGGGGTTCACCGCCAAACTCAGCGACTTGGAAGTAGATGTGGAAGACACCGCGAAGATCGGTCTACGTTTTGAAAATGGCGCGTTGGGGAGCATCCATCTCGATTACAACCAACAACCTCCCGCGCATTATTTTGAGGTGATCGGCACGAAAGGTTCGTTGCAGTGGAATCTCTCCGATGGCGCGACGCGGATCTATCGAAGTGAGAAAAAAGATTGGGATGTGTACCCGCTGTCGGCTGGGTGGGAACGTAACGTCATGTTCATGGACGAGATGAAACATTTCATCGCCGTCGCGCGCGGCGAGGTTGAGTCGTCCTGTCCGCTGGAAGAGGGAATCCGCGTGATGAGGCTAGCGATGGCGGTGAAGGAATCGTCGTCGACCGGGCGAGTTGTATCTTTGTAAGGTGGGGGGACAATTCAAAATTCAGTGGGTGAATTTTAGGTTATAATTGCGCCTCGCATAGCAAACCTAGCAGAGCAATCTGTGTCAATCAAGGAGTAATAATGTCGAAAGCCAAATTGATCGCCCCGTACGGGGGAAAACTGGTGAACCTTGTTGTGGAGGGCAAAGAGCGTGACGAACTTCTCGCCCGCGCCGGGAAACTGCCTTCCATCAAAGTCTCCACGCGCAATCTTTGCGACCTCGAACTGCTCGCCACCGGCGGATTTTCGCCGCTCACCACCTTCATGGGCAAAGCGGATTATGAGCGCGTCTTGCATGAGATGCGGCTGGTGGATGGGACCCTGTGGCCCCTGCCCATCACGCTGACCGCCGACCCGAAAGAACTGCCGACCGTCGGCGAAGAACTCGTTTTGCGGAACGCGAACAACGATGTGATCGCGGTGATGACTCTCAATGAAGTTTTTCACTGGGATGCAAACACCGAAGCCGCGCTCGCGTACGGTTCCACCGATCCGCGCCACCCGATGGTCTCTGAAATGGAACGCTGGGGGAAGGTTTGTATTTCAGGTCCGTTGAAAGTGGTGAACTTGCCGAAGTATTATGACTTCGTCAGTCTGCGCCTCACGCCCGCGCAAGTGCGCGAACGACTCGAAGAGATGGGACACGAGAATGTGGTCGCGTTCCAGACTCGCAATCCCCTGCACCGCATCCACGAAGAGTTGACCAAACGCGCCGCCGCGAAAGTGAAAGGCTCGCTGTTGATTCATCCCACCGTGGGCATGACCAAGCCCGGCGACGTGGATCACTACTCCCGCACGCGCACGTACAAGGCGCTGGTGGAAAATCATTACGACAAGAACAGCACGATGCTCAGTTTGCTTCCATTCGCCATGCGTATGGCTGGACCGAAAGAAGTCTTGCTTCATGCCATCGTCCGCCGCAACCACGGCGCGAATCATTTCGTGGTGGGGCGCGATCACGCGGGACCGGGAAATGATTCCACGGGCAAACCGTTCTACGGTCCGTATGACGCGCAGGAGAACATGAAGAAGTACAAAGACGAGTTGGGAGTCACGATGGTCCCGTTCGAAATGCTCGTTTATCTTCCCGATGAAGGGCGGTATGTCGAGGAAAAAGATGTCCCCAAAGGCGCGAAGACCGCCAACATCTCGGGCACACAGGTTCGCAACGACTATCTTGCCAAAGGCAAGCTTCTGCCTGACTGGTTCACGCGACCTGAAACCGCTGAAATTCTTCGTGAGACCTATCCGCCGCGCTCCAAGCAGGGATTTTGCATCTGGTTCACCGGCTTGAGCGGATCGGGTAAAAGCGCGACGACTCAAGTTCTGACTTCGCTCCTGCTCGAACGCGGACGCGAAATTTCCATCCTCGACGGCGACGTTGTCCGCACGCATCTCTCAAAGGGACTCGGCTTCAGCAAGGAAGACCGCGACACGAACATTCTGCGAATCGGATTTGTGGCTGGCGAGATCGTTCACGCCGGCGGCGCGGTCATTTGCGCGGCGATCAGCCCGTATCGCGCCACACGCAACGAAGCGCGCAAGATGGTCGGCGATAATTTCATCACCGTCTACATGGACACGCCTGTTGAAGTTTGCGAACAGCGCGATGTGAAAGGTTTATACGCGAAGGCGCGCCAAGCCATGCAAGACGGCAAGCCGATGGGCTTCACCGGCGTGGATGATCCGTACGAACCGCCGATTGAACCGGAGATCACGCTCAAAGGTTTCGGCGCGACCCCCGAAGAGAACGCGCACATCATCATGAAATATCTCGAAGATCAGGGATATTTGAATCACAATTGATGCGTAGGGGCGAACGGCCGTTCGCCCCTACAACAATTTTATGACCATTCGCATTCCTCCCCGCCTCGCTTCCTTCCTCGGCTTGCTTTTGCTCATGGTCGCTGGGACGTTCCTCGTCCTGCGCGCCACGCCGGAGGGGTTGGGGCTTTCGGATGATTCAATTGCGTACATCGCGGGCGCGCGGAGTTTGCTGGCGGGGGATGGGTATCGCGAAGCATGGCTCGCTACGAACGGATACGTCACGCACTTCCCGCCGGGGTTTTCCTCCGCGCTGGCGTTCATCGGCTTGTTCGGTCTCGACCCGTTGCGCGGCGCGCGCTTCCTCAACGCGATTTTATTCGGATTGAACGCGGGCTTGCTCGGCGTCATCGCGTGGAGGATGACTCCATCTCTTTTCGCGGGTCTCGTCCTTGCCGCGCTGTTCGTCTTCAACGGCGACTTGCTGCAAGTCCACACCGTCGCGATGAGCGAGCCGTTATTCATCTGTTTGTCGTTATGTTCTTTGTGGAATTTTGACCTGTACTTCGAGCGTCCGCCGTCTTCTATTGGAAAAGGAGTCGCGGGCGAATGGTGGTGGTTGATCGCTTGCGCTTCTTTCGCAGGGTTGGCTTACCTCACGCGGTACGCCGGTCTCGCCCTTGCCGCCACGTTCATCGTCGCCATCTTCGTCTTGCGGACAACATGGCGCAAACGACTCACAAGCATTGGCATCTTTCTCGCGGGATTTTTGCCCTGGGTGTTGGCATGGGCATTACGCAACCGCATCATCGCGGATAACGCGACCAATCGCGCGTTCGCGTGGCATCCCATCACGGCAGAGACTTTGAATCAAGGCGTCCGCGTGTTCATGGATTTTCTCGTCCCTGTGGCGGCGTGGTACAAGTGGGCGATCAAGTTGCCCGTCGTGCCGGAAGCGTTGACCTTCCTCATCCTCGGCAGCGTGATCGTGTGGACAGCCATCCGCGCTTGGAAATATCTCTCGCCGCTTACGCCGCGTCCCTCGCCGACGGGCAAAGGCACACAAGGCACGCGCGAAGTGATCTCGTTCACCGTTGGTTTATTTCTCATCGCGTATCTCGCCTCCATCGTCGCATCCATGACCATGTTCGACGCGGCGACAAAATTCAAACTGCGCATCATCTCGCCTGTTTTTGTTTGCTTATTCATCCTGCTCGTCTACGTCATTATGCAACTCCGCAAAAAAAATCGCAGCCTTGCCATCGCGCTGACTCTCATCCTCTTGGGATTCTCTTTTTACAAACAAGCCATCACCGTCAACGCATGGGCAAAGGGCAGGCAGGGATACGCGTCCTTCCAATGGTACGATTCGGATGCGATGGCGTACCTGCGCGAACTGCCCGATGACGTCGCCATCTTTACCAATCAGCCTGCCGCAGTCTATTTGTATGTGGGACGCGGCGCGTTATCCTTGCCTACCGGCTATGATTCTGCGCGCGCCGAATCCATTCCGGGCTTTGAAGAAGGCGTCGAGCGCATGCAGGCTGAGGTCAACGCGGGACGCGCCGTGCTTGTCATCTTCGACGACGGCGCGAACATCGCCGGCGAAGTGGACGCGCTGACCGAAGGGTTGAATCTCGCGCACAAATCGCAAGGCGATTCGATTTACACGCAACAGCCGTAACGCAAGATGCCATCTTGCGCCACAAGGACTACCATGACCATTCAAGATAAATTCAAACTCGATGGGCGCGTCGCCCTCGTCACTGGCGGCGCGGGATTGCTCGGCAGGGAATTTTGCAAGACTCTTGCCGAAGCCGGCGCGAGGATCGCTGTGCTGGATTTAAATGCCGCTTCTTCCTCAGGGACGGCTGATTCACTCACCCAAAGCGGATTCGAATCCCTCGCCCTCTCCGCCGACATCACTCAACCCGACTCGGTGAACGCCGCAGTGGACAACGTGTTATCAACTTTTGGGCGGCTCGACATCCTCGTCAACAGCGCCGCGCTCGATCCCAAGTTCGACGCCGATGCGATGAAAAAAGGCGTGACGCCCGGCGCGTTCGAGGATTATCCGCTCGCCGATTGGACCGCCGCGCTCAACGTCAACTTGACCGGCATGTTCTTGATGACTCAAGCCTGCGTCAAACCGATGCTCGCGCAAGGCAAAAAGGGAAGCATCATCAACATCTGCTCCACCTATGGACTCAACGGACCCGACCAGCGCATTTACATCAAAGACGGTCAGCGCGTGGCGTATAAACCCGTGTATTACACCGTGACCAAAGCCGGCGTGCTGGGCTTCACCAAATATCTCGCCGCCTATTACGCCGGCACGGAGATCCGCGTCAACGCGCTCACGCCGGGCGGAATCTACAACGACCACGAAGAATATTTCGAAAAGAATTACTCCGCCAAAACGATCATGGGAAGAATGGCGAAGAAAGATGAAATGAACGGCGCGTTGTTGTTCCTCGCATCCGATGCTTCCTCGTACATGACAGGTAATAACGTCGTCGTGGATGGCGGATGGACGGCGTGGTAATTGATTTTGGTAGGGGCGAGGTTCTCTCGCCCTGTTTGATTGAATCCAACAATTGGGCGGGGAGCCCCCGCCCCTACGAGAAATTATTTTGACTCCCACCCTCGCCCTCATCCCCGCCCGCGGAGGCTCGAAAGGAATCCCGCGCAAGAATATCCGCAACTTTGCGGGGTATCCGCTCATTGCATGGAGCATCGCCGCTGCGAAACAATCAGAACTCGTAACGCGCGTCATTGTTTCCACGGACGATGAAGAGATCGCATCCGTGGCGCGCGAGTTCGGCGCGGAGACTCCTTTCCTGCGCCCGGCAAAATTCGCCGAAGATAACACAACCGACCTGCCCGTCTTTGAACATGCCTTAGCGTGGCTGGCGGAACACGAAAACTATCACCCCGAAATCGTTGTGCAACTTCGTCCCACTTCTCCCATCCGCCCGCGCGGGTTGGTAGACGACGCGATAAAAGTTTTGCTGGATCACAAAGACGCCGACAGCGTGCGCGGAGTTGTATCCGCCGGGCAAAATCCGCACAAGATGTGGCGGATCAGCGGTGACCCCCATGCGGGGGCAAGCAATGGCCCGATGAAGAATCTGCTCGATGCGCCGGGCGTCACCGAGCCGTACAACGCGCCGAGGCAAATTCTGCCTCCCATCTATTGGCAGACCGGTCACATTGACGCGATCCGCGCCGAGACCATCACCAAAGGCGGCTCGATGAGCGGCGGCGTGATCTATCCCATCATCATCGACTCGCGCTACACCGTGGACATTGACAACCTGCAAGACTGGGCGCGTTACGAGCATCTCGTTTCGACGGGCGAACTGGATATGGTCACGCCGGGAAAAACTCGCCGCCCGATGCCCTCCACCATCAAACTGGTCCTCTGCGACTTCGACGGCGTCATCACCGACAACCGCGTGTGGACAGATCAGGATGGACATGAGACTGTCGTCGCTTCACGGGCTGACAGCATGAGAGTCAAACAGATGCGCGAGATCGGCATTGACGTGATGATCCTCTCGTCGGAGGTGAACCCGGTCGTTGCGGCGCGCGCGAAAAAGATGGGAGTGGAGGCGGTCCACGGGGTGGGGTTGCAGGACAAAGGGCGAGTGATGCGAGACATCCTAGCCGAGAAAAATGTCCAGGCGGAGGAAGTCGTCTTCATCGGCAACGATTGGAATGACCTCCCGTGTTTCGAGATCGCGGGCTGGGCAGTCGCGGTTGCGGACGCGTATCCTGAAGTTCTTCGCGCCGCCGATCATGTGTTGACGAAGGCGGGCGGTCACGGCGCGGTGCGCGAGTTGTGCGACCTGATCCTGAAGGCGCGGGCGTGAAAAAAATTTTTGCAATGTTCGAGCGGGGATTGTTCGCGCCGTTCTTATTCGCAGTCCAGCCGATTCTGCAATTGTATTTGCTCAACTTCGACGAACTGGATTTTGCGGATACGGTTCGCGCTTTGCTGGTGTCGTTGACATTTGTTTTGTTGGTCTTCGGCGTGTTGTATATTTTTTTGCGTAACGCGATGAAGTCCGCGTTGATCGCCGCGCCGTTTATTTTTATTTTCTTTCTCTTCGGCGATGTGACCGATTGGGTGGGCAAAACTTTTTCGCTGGGTCCCGCGCGTTCCGATTTCGCCGTTTTTCTTGCCGCCGCATTGATCATGTCCGTTTGGATGTGGCTCTTGCAAAGACGTGTCAAGAACCTCGTTGTCGTCAACGTGTATTTCAATTTGTTGAGCGTCTTGCTGTTGGCAAACACGGGCGTACAAGTGACGAACCACGTGCGCGAGAATGAGATTTCGTTCAATCCCTCGGAGCGAACCGTAACCGTGACGAAAGTTGAATCATCCGCGCCGCGCCCGGATATTTATTACATCATCCTCGACGGCTACGGCAGGCAGGACATTTTGCAGGAGTTCTACGAGTTCGACAACTCGGAATTTATCAATGCCCTGCGCGAGCGCGGATTCTATGTGGCGGATCAAGCCTCGAGCAATTACATCCAAACGATGTTGTCGTTGAGTTCATCGTTCAACATGAACTACTTGCAAGATTTGAAAGTGAACGGCAACACGCCCGATAATCGCGCCGACCTGATCGAGATCCTCAACTACAGCGAAGTCCGCGCGGTTCTGGCGCAGAACGGATACAAAACAGTCTCGTTCGAGAACGAATATAAAGCGACCATCCCAACGGCGGATGTGTATTACGAAGACTCGAGTTCAACGCTGACACAGCCCGTCACCGCGTTCGAGAGCATCGTCATTGACCATAGCATGGCGCGCGTGTTGAATCATATTCTCGTGTTTCAACGCGCGTTGGTCGAGATGCCGTATGAGACTCACCGCCAGCACATCCTCTCCACGTTTGATGAATTGGAGAAAGCCCCGTCACTGCAAGGCGATTATTTCGTCTACGTCCACATCATCGCGCCGCATCCGCCGTTCGTGTTCGACAAAGACGGCAGTGTGATTAATCACGATGAGCCGTTCACCTTGTTCGACGCGAACTATTACATCTCGGAACATTCGCGCGGCGGATACATCGGCGGCTATCGCAGGCAGATCCAATACGTCAACACCCTCGCGCTTCAAGCGATCGACGCGATCCTTGCGCGGTCAGACACGCCGCCGATCATCATCATTCAAGGCGATCACGGGCCAGGGGCGTACCTCCACTGGGGGTCGCTGGAGAACACCATCCCGTCGGAGCGATTCGGGATCCTCAACGCGTACTATTTCCCCGACGGGAATTATGAGTCGCTGTATCCCACGATCTCGCCGGTCAATTCCTTCCGCGTCGTGTTGGACCAATACTTCAAAACGAAGTACGCGCTTCTGCCCGATTTGCATTATTATTCCCGCTGGAATGTCCCGTTCGACTTTATCGAAGTGACGGACCTCGCGCCGCCACAATAGACCTCTTACGAAAGTTATTTTTGCCACAGAGAACACAGAGAAAAAAGAGCATTTCTCACAGGTCTCTGTGGACTCTGTGGCTAAGCAAGAGACACTGATCCAAGAGGTCAAAAAAACTTTGGAGAAAAAAATGACTCGTGAAATAAAAATTGGAAACCGCGCGGTGGGCGACGCTCAACGCGCGTACATCATCGCCGAGATCGGCATCAATCACAACGGCGACCTCGACATTGCGAAGAAGATGATCGATGCCGCAGTGCACGCCGGCGCGGACGCGGTGAAATTCCAAAAGCGCACGCCCGATGTTGCCACGCCGCCCGAACAAAAAAATCAAATGCGCGAGACGCCGTGGGGCTACATCACCTATCTCGATTATCGTTACAAGGTCGAGTTCGATGAAAAGCAATATGCCGAGATTGACCGCTATTGCCGCGAAAAGAAAATTGATTGGATGGTCTCGGTCTGGGATGAGCCGTCGGTGGATTTTATGCAGAAGTTCGACACACCCGCGTACAAAGTCCCCTCCGCTTCACTCACCGACTTCAACCTGATTCGCAAAGCGCGAGTGACCGGCAAGCCTCTGATTTTATCGTCGGGCATGTCCACGATGGAGCAGATCCAAAAAGGGATCGAGACCGCCGGCGGAAAAGACCTCGTGATGATGCACTGCACCAGCACGTATCCGTGCGAACCGGAGGAGTTGAACCTCAAGATGATCGAAACGCTCCGCGCGAAGTTCCCAAACATCCCAATCGGGTATTCCGGTCATGAGGTGGGACTCATCCCGACAGCCATTGCCGTCGCGTTCGGCGCGTGCATGGTGGAGCGTCATCTCACATTAGACCGTGCCATGTGGGGCTCAGACCAAGCCGCGTCTGTTGAACCTGCGGGCTTTGAGCGACTCGTGAAATACATCCGCACTACCGAAGCCTCGCTCGGCGATGGCGTGAAAAAAGTGTACGCTTCTGAACAGGGTTCGCTGAAGAAATTGAGAAGGGTTGTGAACGAATAAGAGTATTAACCGCGAAGAACGCTAAGAACGCAAAGAAAAAAAGATTTTCTTAGCGACCTTCGCGCGCTTCGCGGTTCAAATTACCTATGGGTATTGCACAACAACTCCGACGCGCATTGCGACCAGCCGGCAAAACCGCCCAATCCATCCTGCGATGGAAGCGGTTTTCGTTCGACGACGCGCCGCCTATCTTTGGCAACTCCAAGCCCAAGAGCGGATCGCACCTGCTGTTGCAAATTTTGAACGGCTTTACAAGGATCATGCCGTATAAGTACGTGGAAGCGGAGCCGATTCGCACGATCACGAAAGAGGGAAGACGAAGGACGAAAGCAGAGATATTGGGAGAACTGGAGAATTTTCCGCGCGGCGTGATCGGCTGGGGATATTTGGAAGCGACAAAAGAAAATGTCGGGTTTTTGTGCCAGCCGAATCGAGTCAATTACTTCATTTACCGCGACCCGCGCGACATGCTCGTCTCGCAAGTATTTTTCGCAACCGACATGCAAGAAGACCATGGGATGCACGACTACTACAACTCACTCCCCGATTTCGGCGAGCGGCTCAAGGTCGCCATCACCGGCATTGACCGCGACGGACTCAAAATGGTCAGCGTGAAGCAGAGATACGAAGGCGTGTTCGAATGGTTGAACACGCCCGGCGTGATGTGCCTCCGCTTTGAAGATTTGATCAACCACCGCGACGCGACTCTCGCGTCCATGCTCGATGAAGTGGAAAAGACCGGTTACCGAATCCCAACTCCGCGCGAGGAAGCGATTCCAATTTTGGTGGAAGCGATCCAGCCGAAGAAAAGTCACACCTTCCGTTCGGGCAAGACCGGCGGCTGGCGCGAGTTTTTCACTGCGGAGCATAAATCGTTGTTCAAAGAGGTCGCGGGGGATTTGCTCGTCCGCTTGGGGTATGAAAAAACGAACGATTGGTGATCGCGGTCGAGGGGAAAGAGTGAGCGCGCCTGATATTCGATGATGTATACTTGCCTGAAAAAATGGAGAATAAAACATTGAGCGCATCCCCGCAGTCTCCTTCCGCGCCATCGCGCAGGCGTCTTATTTTTCGTATTGCGCGTTTTCTGGGCGGGAGAATACTGACGATCGCTCTCACGATTTTTGCAAGCGTGTTCATTACCGTATTACTGACCAGCCAACCCTCACAGCGCGGACTGGGTCCGCCGGTTTCTCCGTTCGAGAAAAGTCTGGAATCGCAGATATTCTTGATCGTAAGTTCCAGAGTCAACTCAGACACCCTTGCCGTAGTTCCCCTGGATGAGAATGGTTACCCCGATCGAGAAAAAGTCAATCAGCTGGTTCGGGAAGAGAAGCAGGCGTTGACCGATCAATTGCGCGAGGAGGCGGGTTTGAACCTGCCTTTCCTGCCGCGCAATCTCTTATGGACGATCAAAGCGATCACTTTTGACTGGGGAGAATTGGGCAATCGTCAGGGAGGTTGGGCGAGCACCATTGTGGTGAAAGCGAGCGCGTTAGATGTGATCGTCAGTTATCTGCCCAACACGCTGCTCTTGATCGGGACAGCCTATCTGCTTGTCTTCCTGATCGGCATTCCGTTGTCTTTGCATCTCGCGCGCAATTACGGCGGAACGCTGGACAGACTGTTCGCCGTGCTTTCGCCTGTTTCCGCTGTGCCAAGCTGGGTGATCGGTATTCTTTTACTTTCGTTGTTCGCTTTCCAATTGCGCTGGCTTCCTTTCGGCGGCATGTACGATTCTTTCAGTCCGCCGGCGGACTCGATAGAAAGATTTCTCGTCCTTTTGAAACACATGATCCTGCCGGTGTCTGCCATTGTGTTCAGCCTGCTCTTTCAAATGGTTTTCATGTGGCGCACTTTCTTCGTGATCTACTCCGAGGAAGATTATGTCGAATTGGCGCGCGCGAAAGGATTGGATTCCAGGACTCTGGAGAGGCGGTATATCCTTCGTCCCACACTGCCTTATATCATTACGGGGTATGTTTCCAGCCTGGTCGGTTTCTGGCAGTTGAGCATGATCGTGGAAAAGATATTCTCCTGGCCTGGGCTGGGGAATCTCTACATCAGCGAAGCGTTGCCGAACTTCTGGGGCGAGAGTATGGAGCCGGGGGAGTTGATCATTGTGGTGGGCATCGTGGTCATCTTTGCGTACCTGCTTGGTATTTCGGTCTTCCTGCTCGATTTCATCTATGTGATCGTTGATCCGCGTATCCGACTCATGCCGCAGGGCGATAAATCCAAGATCGAGGGGCGATTAAAAACAAAGCGATCGGACTGGCGGACGCGACTGCTCAGTTGGAGGCGTGGAGAAAAGTTGGAGCAGGGCGAATCCGCCCGAAGTCCCGAAAGGAAGCGTGGATTCTCCCTGCGCAAGGTACTTGAAGATCTACGAGACTCTCTGCGCGGGTCACGCGAGCGGCGCGCGCTCTTCATCCAGGAATTTCGCAAATATCCATCCGCCATTTTCGGGTTGGCTGTCATCATTGTCCTGCTTGCGGGTTCCATCTATGCGGTTCTTTTTCTGCCGTATCAAGAATATGGTCAGGAATACGATCAGAATCGGTTGACCGGCTTCAGCCTCACGCCGCGCACTGCCATGCCGTCATGGGTGAATTGGTTCAACGATCCGCCCCTGCTTTCGACGCTGATCCTTGGCGAAGACAGCAGTCAGGTCAACACATCGAGAAGCACGCTCGAGAATGGCTGGGTTGAAAAAACCACTGTTTTCACTTTCGATTATTCTTACAAGGAGATTCCCAGCGAGATATTTCTTTATCTGGAACCGAGATACACTGCAAAGGTTCCGTTTGTCTCTTTGGAGTGGACGTATCCAGATGGCAGGACGCTGCAGTTCCGGGATAAGGGGGTTCCTGCGGACACGAGTTACGATTTCAACGCGGGGATCAATCCTCGGCAAATCCTCAAGCAAAACCCCCAGTGGAAGGATTGGTTCGTAGACACCGGGTTGTATCCCACTCCTGCCTTTCATCTGCTTTTCGCGGAGCCTGATTCTTCGGAATTGATCCCGCAACGCGGAACGTATCGGCTGACCATCAAGAGTCTGCTGTTGGAAAAGGACAGCGACCTGCAGCCGAAATTGGTATTGTTGGGGCAAGTGTACGGTTTTGCAGGGACGGATTACGCGCGCCGCGATTTGATGGTGCCCCTGTTTTGGGGGATGCCATTCGCCCTGCTCATCGGTTTGATGGGGACCCTGCTCACCTCCATTGTTGTCATTCTTCTGCCAGCCATTGGAGTGTGGTTCGGCGGCTGGGTGGACAATCTGGTTCAGCGGCTGACGGAGATCAACATGGTATTGCCGAGCCTGCCGATCGTGGTGCTGACGAACGTGCTGTTCGGCTGGAACATCTGGGTCGTGCTGGGAATCATGGTGGTGCTGAATACGTTTGGCGCTCCGATAAAAACTCTTCGCTCGGCATTTCTGCAAGCGAAGGAGGCTCCGTATATCGAAGCGGCGCGTTCGTACGGAACCGGCGATTTTAGGATCATTATTCATTATCTTGTGCCGCGCATCCTGCCGGTGCTGATCCCCCAGTTGATCTCGCAGGTGCCGAGTTTTATCTTTTTGGAAGCCACCCTGGGATTCTTCAACATCAAATCAAATTATCCGTCGTGGGGGCGCATCATTTACGAGGCGTTGACGCGCGGTTCGTTCTACGGTTCGCCTTTCTGGGTCTTGGAACCGATCTTCCTGCTCCTGCTTACCAGCCTGGCATTTGCCATGCTGGGCGCCGCGCTGGAGAGAATCCTGAATCCGCGTATGATTGACGCAACATCCGCGCAGAAGAGCGCGGCGGATTAATAGAGAAATTTCCATCGCATGTTTCGAGAATTCCTCACCCAACGCCTCAAACGCGGACTCGTCCGCCGGTTCAACAACCTCAAGATCGCGCGCACAGCGAATCTCGTTTCTCGTAACTCGCCTCCCGCGCAGGTACAGCCTGTGGTTTTCTTCAAAGCCTCCACCGGCATTGACGATCTCTCATGGAACAGCGGATTTCACCTGCTCGCCTCGTGGGCATTGCGCTTGAGGGGAATCCCGGTTGCGTATTTCGCGTGCAATTCTGGCATGAGCAAATGCGTGCTGGGGACGAACCGGGACGATCCGCATAAGGAGATGCCATGCAAGACGTGTGTAGCGCAATCGCAGGCGTTGTATGCGGGTTTACGTAGTAACGACTTCAGTCGTTCGGCGACTAAAGTCGTCACTACGTCTCGCGTAAATTGGTTTAACTTCGAGCGCGACCCGCAACTCGTATCTCGTATCTCGCAACTCTCAATCCCCGAACTTTCCACTTTCCAATTTGAGAACATCCCCCTCGGCGCGTTATGCCTCCCCGCCTTGCGTTGGGTCTTACGAATCCATCACCTGAACGACGATGAGAACACGCGTTACCTTTTGCGCGAATATATCCTCTCCGCGTGGAATGTGGCGCAGAAGTTTGAAAAATTTCTGGATGAGACAAATCCGCGCGCGGTGGTTGTGTTCAACGGACAATTCTTCCCCGAAGCGACGGCGCGTTACGTGACGCAACAGCGCGGCATCCGCGTCATCACGCACGAGGTGGGACTTCAACCCGCATCCGCATATTTCACCGATGGTGAAGCAACGGCGTATCCAATTCATATTCCCGATGAGTTTGAATTGAACGACGAGCAAAACTCCAAGCTTGACGCCTATCTCGCCAAACGCTTTCAAGGCGACTTCACCATGGCGGGCATCAAATTCTGGGCAGACATGCAGGGACTCGACGAGTCGTTCTTGCAAAGAGCCGCGCAGTTCAAGCAGATCGTCCCTGTGTTTACGAATGTCATCTTCGACACGAGTCAGCCGCACGCGAACACTGTCTTTGAAGATATGTTTGATTGGCTGGATATGACTTTAGAAGTCATCAAAGAGCATCGCGACACGCTGTTCGTCATCCGCGCGCACCCCGATGAGTTGCGCGTGCGAAAGTCGAGCCGCGAGACGGTCGAAGGGTGGGTGGACAGCCGCAAGGTCCGCAGTGAACCGAATGTGGTGTTTGTCGGTCCGCGCGAGGCGTTGAGTTCATACGAGTTGATCCAACGATCCAAGTTCGTGATGGTCTACAACTCCACGATCGGACTCGAAGCGTCCATCATGGGTGCGGCGGTGTTGTGCGCGGGCAAGGCGAGATTTACGCAGTACCCGACAGTATTTTTTCCGCAGACGGTGGACGAAGTAAGAAGAAAGATGAAAGAATTTTTGGATGCGGAAAAGATCGAAGTCCCCGCTGAGTTCAAGCGGAACGCGCGGCGATTTTTATATTATCAATTGTTCAGAACATCTTTGCCGTTCGGCGAATTTCTCGAACCGTCCGTTCGCACAACGCAGGCGAAATTGAAGTCGTTTGAGTTGAATGAATTGCTGGAGTCTGAGGCGGTGAAAGCGATAGTGGATGGCGTGTTAGAAGGCGGGGATTTTTTGTTGAAAGAGTAATTCCCATTTCATCGAAAATATTTCGCAGGCTCACCCGCCCGACGATCAACCGTCGGGCTATTCGTACGAAATCCGCTCAAGCGGATTTGAGCCGACTTTCAGTCGGCTTTGTATGTGTAGCGCGGACGTTTACGTCCGTGCGGGCAATGCCGTGAAAGTAATTATGAAGGGCGGAGATTTTTTGTTGAAAGAGTTACGAATCCCCAACTCTTATCGGATTCAGCTTTGTTATCCTAGACGGACGCGGTTTCTTTGATCGAATCAAGATACAACGTATCCGGGTCAATATCCTGTTCGTGGGGCCACATGACTGTCCCATTAAACGGCTGGACACGCTTGAAATAAGCAAGGTCATTAAGTTCGGCAAAGATCCCAAAATTCAGAAGAGACTTGCAATCATAAATACCGACTTCACCGTTTGAGAATCGGAGAGTCAATGTGTAATTGTCGTTGGGGGTAACTTCTATAACTCGTGGGTTCATGGTTATTTGAGAGGTTCGATCTTGTACGGTTGCTGTCCGCTGACAGCAAGTTGCCAGTTAGCCATTAATTCATCTTGATGAAGTTCGATCCATGCGTAGACCAGTTTCATCTTTGCCCGTGGAATGCTGCCCGATAAAAGTTCACCGTCGGGGATTCTGAATACCGCTTCTTCGTCTTGATATTTTACATGGACGTGAGGCGACTTGTGTTGCCTGTTGTCTATGAAATACATGGACACAATCAAGCCGTAGAACATAGCAATGACTGGCATGCCCAGATTTTATCAGAAAATCGAGATTGCTCTCCTCACTCCTTCAACGTAATATACTTCCTGCGCGGATCGATCCCCGTGACTCCCTTGAAGATGCTGGTGATCGCTTCCATATCCGCATCCATATCGCCGGTGGGGTGGAAGATCTGCCCAATTCGCACCTCTTTGCGTTTCCCATCCACGATTGCCATCACAATTGGAATGCCCGCGCCTTTGGCGATGTAATAAAAGCCGCGCTTCCACTCCGTCACTTGATAGCGCGTGCCTTCCGGCGCGATGGTGAGGATGAACTGCGAAGATTTGTTGCTCGCCTCCACCATTTGCTCCACCAGCCTGCCGGGCTTTTTCCGATCCACCGGCACACCGCCGCAAAAATAGAAGAACCAGCCGTGCGGCGGGCGGAACAGTTCCGCTTTGCCCATGAACTTAACATTGGCTCTCAAGGTGAAGATCACGCCGAGGAACAGAACAAAATCCCAATTCGATGTATGAGGCGCGCCGATCAAAACGAACTTCGGCAGATCGGGCAATTTCCCGTTCACGCGCCAACCGGCGACGCGCATCCAAAAACGGGCGGCGTAGTGAAAGAGAATGCTGAGGATGGGCGTGTTGAAAATTGTCATGCGCAAATTGTACACTGTTACCGTGTAAAATAGCACGGCACATGCTCAAAAAATATCCCCTGTACCCCATCCTGTTCGCGCTGTTTTCCGTCCTCTCATTGACCGCCAACAACATCGGACAAATCTTCATCGGTGAGATGACGCGTCCGCTGGCGTTTTCACTTGCGCTGGCTGGGATTCTCTTTTGGATTCTTCATTGCTTCCTGCGCGACTCGCATCGCGCCGCCCTTGCATCTGCCTCGCTTCTCTTTTTATTTTTTTCCTACGGGCAGGTCTACTCCGCCTTCGAGGGCGAATCCGTTTTGGGGATTGGACTGTTCCGCCACAGAATCCTTTTCCCCGTCTTCTGCATCCTTGGAGTATTTCTCGTTTTCTGGATCGTTCGAAAGGTCAAACAGCCGTCATCGTTCACATATCCTCTGAACCTTATTTCGATCTTTCTGTTGATCTATCCATCGTTCACAATTTCTTCCACTCTTATTCAGCAGTCCATCTCGGACGCCTCATCGAAAAATTCTTCCGCTGTCACGATAACCAACTCGAACTCTCCCGATGTCTACTACATCATCCTCGACGGTTACGGGCGGCAGGATGTGTTGCAACGCGAATACGGATTCGACAACAGCGAGTTCATCCACGCCTTGCAAGCGCGCGGATTCTACGTGGCGCAGTGCAGTCAGAGCAATTATGCTCACACGCTGTACTCGCTGGCGTCTTCGTTGAATTACGATTATCTCGACACCCTCGGCGCAACGGACGATGCCGAACGCATTTCACTCTTGAAGCATGGCGCGGTCCGCGCGGCGTTCGAGGAGCGGGGATATTCCATCGTCGCGTTCCCAACGGGCTGGAGCATGACCGAATGGACGGACGCGGACATCTACCCCGATTATGGCAAATCTTTCACCACGCTCACCGAATTTGAAACCCTCTTCCTTGATACAACCATGCTCCGCGTGGCAACCGACTATGACCGCCTCAACTCGAAGACCACGCCGTACAGCCAAGCCCGCCGACTGCGCGTCCTTTCGATGATCCAAACGCTGAAAGAAATCCCCTCGCGCGAGGGAAAATATTTTGTTTTTGCGCACTTCGTTATTCCGCATCCTCCGTTCTCGTTCGGCGCGGACGGCGAATGGTTGGAGATCAACGTGAACACCGCGTCGCATGAAGAGATCGCCAACGCGTACATCAACCAGATCATTTATATCAACCGCGAAATTTTGCGAGTGATTGACGCGCTTCAAGCCAAATCGGATACGCCGCCGGTCATCATTGTGCAGGGCGATCACGGTCCGCCGCCCGACCTCACGAACGACCCCGCCGTGCGCATGCCCATCCTGAACGCGTATTATTTGCCCGGCGTCGAATCGGCTGGGGCGTTGTATCCAACCATCTCACCGGTCAACAGTTTCCGCGTCGTGTTGAACCGGTATTTTGAGTCCAGTCTCCCCTTGCTGGCGGATGAAAGTTACTTCGCCCCGAATCAGAATCATGAGCGGCTGACTCTTTTTCCGAACGGATGCAAGTGACAACGCCGCTTCATCCCGGACCTTCTGCCTACCTCGCCCGCGCCGGCATGACCAACAGACATGCCTCTGTAACTCTTTCCGTGTAACCTTTCCTTTCGTAGTAGGTCTGGTCTGCGTACGTCCACATTTGACTAATGGAATAAATGGAGAGTTACATGAAAAAGTTCTTTTTTGTTTTTACGATGCTGGCGGTCTTCATCGCGACGTTGGGGTTGCAGGCGAGCCGCGCCCGAGCCGCCGGCACGCTTGAGTATGAAAGAATGTCCTACGTGGAAGGCAAGGGAATCGTTTATGTATTTTTAGCAAGCGGGTTCAGCAACAAGGAAGTGAAGGAAGGAACCTCGATCTATATTGACGGCGAGTTCTATGATCTGTTCTGTTGGATCACATCGGACAAAGAGCATATTGTGTGCAACGCGCAAGGCGGGCTAACGCAATTCGCCGGGCAGACGGCGATCGTCACGCTTCTCGGTCAGACATTCTACGTGACCATCCCTCATGGGCATGCACGACTCGTTGAAGACAGCGCTCCGCCCGTTTGTGAGGATGGGCAGACTTTGGGCGCGGATGTGTTTTTTGACGATGGTGATGGATTCACCGGTACTGAATTTGTGCCGGGAGACACTCTGGCTGAGGTACAGTCTCGCGCCGAACTCTGGTTCGAGGGATATGATTTCGAGATCGTTAGC
>CAYWCN010000035.1:0-31281 GCA_964456775.1 uncultured Anaerolinea sp. | reverse complement strand
CGCATTACATTTGCGGTCCCTCGGCGAGTTCCTACATGGAGCCTGAAAAATTCGATCAGGCGGGAATCACTTTTGAGTACATGCAATATGATTATCCCGAATACTCACAGATGTATCCTCCGTATGACCCGTACGTTTCCATTCTGGACTTGATGTTCATGACAGGAAAACAAGCGGTCGAATATTTTGAAAAAAGAAAGGAACGCGAACTCCGTCCAAATTTCATTTGACGGGTCTTCGCCATACTACGACATGAGCATGGATGAAACCCAGAAAAAACTCGGCGAATACTTTGTTGAGAAACTCGAAGAGTTTGGCGCGACGCCCAAAGGCGTGGATTACAACGGACTCGAATCGCAAGCGCTTCGCTTCGAACAACTTGTGAAGGTCATTGACTCCTCTCAGGCCTTCTCGGTCATTGATTACGGATGCGGCTATGGCGCGATGTTCGATTTCTTGGATAAAAAAGGCTGGCAATTCGAATATTACGGGATTGACCTGCTCGAAGGGATGGTGCTGGCTGGGCGTGAAGCGCACAAAAGTTTCTCGAATGCGCACTTCACAACAGATGCAAGCGAAGTTTCTAATGTGGATTATTTACTGGCAGGCTCCATCTTCAACATCAAGCTGGATGAGTCGTATGATGCATGGCAAAACTTCACCTGCGATACCCTCAAACGCATGAACGCGCTCTGCTCGAAGGGATTCGCCTTCAACATGCTCACAAAATATTCCGATGCCGACCGCATGGCACAGCGACCCGATCTCTTTTACGGCGATCCGCTGTTCTTTTTCGATTTCTGCAAACGCAATTTCTCGCGCAACGTTGCGTTACTCCATGATTATGGATTGTATGATTTCACAATTCTCGTGCGGAAGGATATTTAGATAATCCGTCATTGCGAGGAGGGCAAAGCCCGACGAAGCAATCTCCAATACGGTGAGGGAGATTTCTTCGCCACTCCCCTTCGCCTTCGCTCAGGGTCGGGCCCGCAATGACATCGCCCTCGATGAAAACCATCCTCGCCCCGCGCGCTTCCGCGATTCTCTATAATTTATTGGTAAGCCAAAAGCAGACAAAGCCGTGGCTTCTGCCCGCGAATATTTGTCCCATCGTGCCGATCACATTTATGAAGGCGCAAGTCCCGTTTGAGTTCGTGGATATTTCGCCAGAGTCCCTGCACATGGATTTGGATCAAGCGGAAGCGCGGATAATGACGCGCGAGTTCGGCGGATTGCTGTATGCGCACACGTATGGGGAGGAGTCCACGCTTGATGATTTTTTCACGCAGGTGAAATCGTTGAATCCTGATTTGTTGATCGTGGATGACCGTTGTCTGTGTATCCCAAAATTTGACATAGAATCTTTGGCCGATGTTGTTTTGTTCAGCACGGGCTACGCCAAGATCGTCGAACTTGAATTTGGCGGGTATGCTTTCTTGCAAGACGATGTGAAGTATCAACCCACATCTCTGCCGTTTCATTTGCACAGCCTGGAAGAACTTGAAAAAAACTATAAATTTGCCGTGCAAAATCGTTCTCGATTTGACTATCAAGATAGCGACTGGCTGATGACCGACCTCGATATGCCCTCATGGGACGAATACCGCCAGACCGTCGAGGCGAAATTGGAAGCGTCGCTGGCTCACCGCAAGACCTTGAACAAAATTTACTCAGCGCGATTGCCAAAAGATATTCAACTTCCAGAAAAATACCAAACGTGGCGGTTCAATATCCGAGTGAAGAATAAGAAAAGAATGATGGAGGAAATTTTCGCAAGCGGGCTGTTCGCCAGTTCGCACTACGCGTCGCTGGCGGGAATTATGTCCGATGGGCGCGCGCCGGTGGCAGAGTCGTTGGCAGAGGATGTGATCAATCTATTCAACGATCATCACTTCACGGTAGAGATGGCGGAGCGGGTTTGTGCTCTTGTTATGTCACCCTGAGCGATAGCGAAGGGTCTTTAGTCCACGATGAAGAGATTGCTTCGTCGGTCTTCGTCTTCGCTACGCTCCGCTCAGACCTCCTCGCAACGACATATTTGGCAAGTGGTAGAATCATTTCAATGCCTTCCAAAAAACGAAAATACAAAGTTGATCTGGTCATTCCCGTCTACAACGAAGCGGGGGTGGTCGAGAAAATCCACGCGCAGATTCGCGGGGTGGTGGACGCGCTCCCGCACGAGTTTCGCTTCATCTACGTGAACGACGGCTCGGAGGATGGGACGGGGGAGTCGCTCCAGTCGGTGAAGCAGGTTGACCGTCGTGTGACCGTGCTGTCGCTTAGCACCAACTTCGGTCACCAAGCCGCGCTCACCGCAGGGATGGATCACGCCACGGGCGACATTGTCATCTCGATGGACGGCGACGGTCAGCATCCGCCTGAGATGATCCCGCAGATGATCGACTTGATCGCGCAAGGTTACGACATTGTGCAGGGGCAACGCGCCGAGGAAGCGCGACCGTCGTTCTTCAAAAAATTCACGTCCGATTTTTTTTATAAATTCATCAACACCGTCAGCGGGACGCAGATGATCGCTGGCGCGGCGGATTTTCGCGCGCTGAATCGCCAAGCCGTGGACGCGTTGAAAGCGATGCCCGAGTATCATCGTTTTTTGCGCGGCATGATCTCGTGGATGGGATACAAGAGCGTCATCCTGCCGTATCATCAGCCGCCGCGCGTGGCGGGACGCTCGAAATATTCGTTGGCGAAAATGTTTCGGCTCGCGTCCGACGCCATCTTTTCTTTCTCGTTGATTCCCTTGTACATCGGCTTGAGTTCAGGATTGATCTTCTTCGCGCTGGCGTTGGCTCAATTGAGTTGGGTATTCTGGTTATCGTTTTCGAATAACACACAGCATGTGATCGCCCCCGGCTGGAGTTCGCTCATGGCGGTTCTGCTCATCGCCAGCGGGATCATTATGATCCTGCTAGGTTTCATCGGCGTATATGTTGGCTATATTTTTCAAGAGGTCAAACGCAGACCTGTGTATCTATTGAAAGAGGAGGAAAAATAAATTTGCACGATAAACCGTATTATCAATTTGTGTTTTTACGTCACGGAGAATCCATCGGCAACGCTGAATCGCGCTGGCAGGGACAATCGGATTATCCGCTTACTGAACGAGGACGCGCGCAGGCAACCGCGCTGGCGAATCGTTGGAAAGCCGAAAAGGTGACGTTCGATCTGGCGATCTCCAGCACTTTGAAGCGCGCGAAAGAAACCGCCGAGATCGTCACTTCCGCGTTGAATGTAAAACTGGAATTCGATGAGATCTGGCTCGAACGCGACATCGGCGACATGGAAGGGTTAACATCCGTCGAAGTGCAACAACGACCCAAGCCCCCGTACATCACGCCGTACGATTCGGTTGGCGGCGACGGCGAAGGCGATTGGGAATTATTTTTGCGCGCGGGTCAGGCGTTGCATGGCTTGCTGAAGAGACCCGCAGGAAGTTATCTCATCGTGTCGCACGGCGGACTGTTGAATCAATTAATGCACGCCATTGTCGGCGTGGCGCATCATGCCGACCCGTCGGGTGTGCGGTTTCGATTCAGCAATACCGCTTTCGCGCGCGCCACATATTTTCCGCATCATCATCGCTGGGCGATCGACGCGCTCAACGATCACGCGCACGTTAACTCTGTGAACATCGCCGCGTTTGAAATGGGATGAGACCGTGACCTTGAATGAAACTGCGAGTCACATCAACGCGAAGATGAAGATCCTCACGCTCGGCGCGGGCGCTATCGGCGCTTACGTGGGCGGAAGCCTCGCGCTGGCGGGAAGCCAACTCGTTTTTCTCGAACGCGGCGCGAAAGTGGATGAACTTCGCGCGCGAGGCTTGCGGCTCGATCTCACTCTCGATGAAAGAAGAAAGACGAAAGATGCTTTTCGGCTGGACTCGTCCTCTGTTGTCTTTGTCTCTTCGATGGAAGACGCGCTTCATTACGGACCGTTCGACCTGGTCCTGTTGGCGCTGAAATCGTACGACACCTCAGCCGCTCTCGAAACCCTCAAACCCTACGCGGACAAAATGCCGCCGTTCCTGTGCCTCTCGAACGGTCTCTCGAATGAGCAGTTGATCGCCGACGCGTTGGGAAAAGACAAGGTCATCCCCGGCACGGTGACCACCGCCGTCGGCAAACGCGGACCGGGCGATATTGTCCTTGAAAAATTGCGCGGTATCGGCATTGCAAAGGGACATCCTCTTGTGCCGGGTCTGCTGGTCGCGTTCGATAATGCTTTGCTCAACGCACGCCTGTTCGCTGACGCGGCTTCGATGAAATGGTCGAAACTGTTGACGAACCTGATCGCCAATCCTGCCTCCGCCATCCTCGATATGACCGCCGCCGAGATCCTTGCGAATAGAAAATTATACAAATTGGAAGTTGAGATGTTGCGCGAATGTCTCGCGGTGATGAAAGCGCAGGGAATCGAAGTGGTTGATCTGCCCGGCACGCCGGTCCGCGCATTGGCGTTTGCCACGAAATTGCCGTTGTGGTTATCCAAGCCGTTCCTCAGCCGCGCGGCAGGCGCGGGACGGGGTAACAAGATGCCGTCCTTTCACATTGACTTGCGCTCCGGTCGCAGTAAAAGCGAAGTGGATTATCTGCACGGCGAGATCGTCCGCGCGGGCGTACAATTCAACGTGCCGGCGCCTGTGAATAAAATGCTCACCGAAACATTGCTTGCGTTGGTCAATAAAGAAATTCCGCTGAATGAGTTTACGAAAAAGCCTGAGAAATTATTGCAAAGGAACTCGGTGGTCGAGTAGTCTCGTCCCCGCTGAGCGGAGCGCTAGCGCAGTCGAAGCGGCGCGGAACGTACCAGCGACCACAGATACGCGAACTAATTTTTGAAACAAAAGTGTTTTTGAATATTGGTGGTTTCGATACGCCTTCGGCTAGCGCCTCAGGCTACTCAACCACCAAAATATATGTAGGGGCGGGGTCTCCCCGCCTATTTTGAATCATAACAACAAAGGGCGAGAGGACCTCGCCCCTACGGAACAAAACATGACATTCCAAATCGTACAACCCCGCAACGAAGTCGAACTCCACCTCCCCGATGGGCGCGTGTTGTCTGGTCCGCGCGGGGCGAAGGTGGGTGACTTCCTCTCCACAGTGGAACACGATTCGCAACTCGTCGGCGCGGTGGTCAACGGCGAACTGCGCGAATTGACGTATCCCATTCAAATGGATTCGCGCGTCACTCCCGTCACAATGACCTCACACGATGGCACGCGCATCTATCGGCGTTCGCTCACCTTTTTGCTCGAAATGGTCTTCGCGGACATGTATCCCGAAGCGACCTTGTTCATTGACCATTCCGTCGCGTCGGGCGGATATTTCTGCGAGGTGAAGGGACGCAAGCCGTTGACTGAGTCTGAACTCGGCGTATTGAAAGTGTTGATGCAGAAAACGGTCAAAGACGATCTGCCGTTCGCGCGAAAAGAAGTCCCGTTGAAAGAAGCGATGGAATATTTCCTTTCGCGCGGCGAAGAAGATAAAGTCCAACTGCTGAAATACCGAAAGAAGAATTACCTCACGCTCTACAGTCTCAACGAACGAATGGATTATCACCATGGTTACATGGTGCCGTCTACAAAATATTTGCAGTGGTTCGATCTCGTGCCCACAGGCAGCGGCTTTACCTTGTTATACCCAGGCAGGCATACGCCGCAGGAACTTTCGCCGATGCACGAATACCCGAAACTGCTCGCGACCTTTTTGCAATACGGCGACTGGCTCGAAAAGCTCGGCATCTCGAATGTGGGCGCGTTGAACGACGCGATCGTATCGGGTCACGGCGATGAAATTGTGCTGGTCTCGGAGGCGTTCCACGAACAGCGGCTCTCGCAGATCGCGCGGCAGGTGGCGGAAAAGGTCGAACACGCGCATCTGATCCTCGTTTCGGGTCCATCGTCCGCGGGCAAGACGACGTTCTCGCGGCGGCTCACGGTGCAATTGCTCGCGCTCGGCATTTCGCCGTTTCCGCTCGAGCTCGATAATTATTTTCTGTCGCGCGAAGCAACTCCGCTGGGCGAGGACGGCAAACCCGATTTCGAAGCCATCGAAGCGCTCGACCTCCCTCTGCTCGCGGAGCATTTGAAGAGTCTGATCCGGGGCGATGAGGTCCAATTGCCGCGATACAACTTCAAGTCGGGATTAAGAGAAGCGGGGCAGGTCATCCGCTTAACGCGCGGACAGCCGATCATCCTCGAAGGGATCCACGGACTCGAGCCGCGACTCATCCCCGAAAGTTTGAGCGGCGAGGCGTTCCGCATCTATATCTCGGCTCTGACGCAATTGAACCTGGATCGCCATAATCGAGTCTCTACCACCGATACGCGCCTGCTGAGGCGCACCGTGCGCGACGCGCGCGAACGCGGCTACACGGCAACGCAGACCATCTCGCGCTGGGAGTCGGTGCGGCGCGGCGAGTCGAAACATATTTTCCCGTTTCAAGAAAACGCCGATGTGATGTTCAACTCCGCGCTGGTGTATGAAATGGCGGCGTTGAAGTCGCTTGCCGAGCCGTTGCTCAGGCAGGTGCAATTCGGCACGCCCGAATACATCGAAGCCAAACGCCTGCTCGCGTTCTTGGAATGGTTCGTGCCGCTCGATCTGAATCTCGTGCCAGAGACTTCGATTTTGAGGGAATTTCTCGGGGGTTCGATATTGAAAGATTTTACGGTGTGGAAGAATAAGTAACGGTTCGTACAGCAGTTGAACTGATGGACAAACAACTCGAGGCTTTTTGTTCGGGCTTTCTCTCGATCTTAGATACTGCTATTCATCGGCGCGTGGCGGTGTGGGTGACAAGATCTGTCCTGATTCAACATCTAAAACTACCAACACACACGATCTACTAAATGCCCTGAGTTGATTTTCCTTCCACTCAATATTTGTATAAACGTCATCTGAATTTGTAGGTAATTCTGCCTGCCAAATTATAGAACCATCGGAAGTGCAGCGAAATACATTTCTAAATGCTTCGGTGAATTTCATCAATATGATTTTATCGTTTCCGTTTGGAATTGGCAAAACGGTTGTGATTTCATAAGTTGGTAATTCTCCGCTGAAACTAGCCAGAACTTTTTCGCTTAACTCGTGATACTGTGGTAAAGGACGCGGATGTTTGTGAATTTCATTAGGCGGATATTTTGGCTGTTTTTTACGAGTCTCCAAAAAAGCAATAGCGTCATTAGAAAAGAATAATATAAATGCTACGATAATTGATGCTATGGTGATAAGTGAAATGACTAGCACAGCACCCCAGGATGGTTCCTCCTGTAAGACTAAAGCAATCATGATTACTCCAAAAATTGCTGCAATTGCTGAAAATACACCCCATAGAATCCTAGCCCAATCATAACCTTCATATATTAAGAATAGAAAAAGAGAACCTAGAATTATTCTTCCAAGGCTAAAACTCCCTAGAAAAAGAGAAATTATTTCTCCAAACGCAAATAATCCTATAACTAAGGAAATAAGAAATTTACCTTTTTCAATAGAGACATTTACAGATTCATTTTCAATTTGATGTTCCATTAAGCTTCCCTTTAGTTGTTAGAAAGATGCCAGCCAACTAGGCGTTGTGCGGACAGTCCGTATAACGCCCAAGAGCCATCAGAACGTTATACCGCCATAGATTAATGACTACTGAGATTATAATCCCGCCTCATGCCTTCACAACAACTTACTCCCCAACGGCACGGACTTGTCAGGCACGCACAACGCGACTTTGCCGTTGCTATTCAGGTTAGCCCTAATTACCTTACAACATGTCGCTCTGAGCGTTAGCGAAGAGTCTCTGTTTTCAGGCGTAGAGATGCTTCGCTTCGCTCGTCATGACATGACCAAAAAGTTAACCAATCAAGGTTAAACAGAATAAGACCTTTTGCCTTAACTTGGATTTGGAGATTCTTGCGAGGCATTTATCTTTGATTTTCTCTGGCTATTTTCAACTGCGATAATATCTTTTAGAACCAAACCCGATAGAGTTTCTAACAGAGAAAAACGCTCTTTTGCTTCACCAGAAAGACGATTTGTCACAATATTTAAATCTCGATAACAAAGTCCCAATATTGCAGCTCTCCATATATCTAACCGACCATCGTTTTCGATGAAGGTTGTAACACAACCAGCAACATCGCTATCTAGGAGAACCAAGTCAATCCCTTCAATGACTTCTCCACCGTAGCCATGCGGAAACTTGCTTGCCAGATGAACGTCCCAGAGTTCAATAATTTTATGATTCATAGTCTTTTATTTGTTGATAAAGCCTCAAATATCGCTCAAGATAGACTTATCTTTGAAAAACGAAAGTCAAAGCAAAACTTTTGTTAATCTAAATTCAACCCATTAAATTGATTTGTTTCACTTTCTAGCTAAATGACTATTGAGATTATAACCCTGCTTCTAGCCTTCACAACAACTTACTCCCCAACGGCACGGACTTATCAGGCACGCACAAAGCGACCTCATCGTTGCTAAGACTGAGCTAAGCAAGCGCAGTATACGGGTGAATTTTCTCCAACACCTTATTTTCATCCTGTTGAGCAAAAAACAAATCCCAGCGCAGTTGCAAATTCATCCAGAAATCAGCAGACATACCGAAAAACTTCGCCAAACGCAAAGCCGTGCTTGGCGTGATGCCCCGACGACCATTGATGATCTCGTTCACGCGCTGGTAGGGAACCTGAATGTTGTCAGCCAAATCCTTTTGGCTGATTCCCATTGGGTTAAGGAATTCTTCCAAGAGCATTTCGCCTGGATGAGTAGGGATGCGGTTGGTAGGAACGCGAACCATAATTTATCTCCTTTAAGTGTTTCTAGTGATAATCTATAATTTCAACTTGATCGGGACCCAATTCTGTCCACACGAAGCAAATGCGATATTGGTCGTTGATTCGAATACTGTGTTGACCTTTTCTGTCGCCTGTTAAGGCTTCCAGTTTATTGTTTGGAGGAATACGAAGTTCATGAAGTGCAGAAACAGAGTCAACCTGATCCAGTTTTCGGGAGGCTATCCTCCAAATCGAATTGGGACAGACCTTGCGAGCCTCTTTGGTATTTTCGCCGTTGAAGATGTCTTCCGTGCCCGTATTTTTGAAGGACTGGATCACGACTACATCATAGCATGAGTGTCATGCTATTTCAAGTCCCACTTTTGGGTGCGTCATCACAACAACTTATCTCCATTTTGCGCCACATTCTACATTTTCTCTATATCAATCACCCTCCCATGACTCACCACCACCCTCGGCGCGGAGTGTTCGCGCAGGGCTTCCAGCACGTTTGGCTGATTCAACACGACCAGATTGGCATTCCCTCCAACTTTCAACTCGTGATTTTTCAAGTTCATCGCCTTCGCCGCGTTGACGTCATCGCTATTATGGCGGACACGCAAGTCTGCCCCTACGTGTTCACGCCTCCACTTTTGATGCTGGTGTAACTGGATTTGAAATTTAGGAAATATGATTCGTAATATTTGTACGACACGCCCGCGAGGAGAATCGTCAACGCGAGGGTGAGGGGGTAGAGAAAGGCGTCCGAAGGCGCGCCCAGCCTGATGGTCGTATGAAGCGCAAGGACGATGGCGATGGGATGGTATATGTAGAGTCCGTACGATATTTTGCCAAGATAGCGGATCGGTTTTTGTTCCAAAGAAATAAAAATGTTTTTATTCGCGGCGAAGTTTAGGATGATGATGCCGAACCAGACCGAATAAAATTCCTTGTAAAGATACGGGAACGGAAGATCGTTGACCGTGATGTGCGGAAAATATACGCCGCGATACAACATGATGGACGTGAAGCCGAGCGCGAAATAAAACAAATAGTTGTTGAGAAAAATTTTCAGCGCGCGATGATTGGAGTGGAGCAACAGCGCGAAGAATCCGCCGATCGCCATGCTGGGGATATTGAACGATTGCCAAAAGGCGTTGATCTCATATTTGTAGATGAGGAAGTTCGTGCGGTCTGAAAAGAGCGCGCGGGCGAAGAGCAAATATCCGAACACGATGAGGAGCATCAATGTAATTCGATGTCGTTTGATAAATTTTAAAAGAGGAGCCCAGAGGAGATAAAACTGTTCCTCCGTGCCGATGGACCAAGCCAATGAAGCATAAGGCACTACGCCGAGAAGGGCTGGAACAAGATTAGGCAGAAAAAATATGTACAACAATAATTTCAAGGGGAGGTTTTCGTAGATCGTCGCGCGGTCATACCCTGGGAGGACGAAGAGCGGCAGGTTGGGCAAAATAGCAAACGCAAGAAAAATGATGAAGAAATACAGGGGCCAGATACGCAGGATCCTTCGCAGATAAAAATTTTTGACGGCGATGGTCTGCGTTCTGTTTTCCTCTTCGAGCAAGAGATACGTAATGAGGAATCCGCTTAGCACGAAGAAAAGAATGACGCCGAGTTCGCCGATGATCTGCACGAACAAAGACGAGAAGTTGTTCGGCAGTCCGTAAATGTCTTTGATCTGCTCGATGTGATGAACGATGACGAGCAATGCGGCGATAAAGCGCAAGCCGTTGAGGTTGGGGAAGTAGATTCGGTCTTTGGTTAGCAAGGCGGTTATGTCTTTTGTTAAAGCAATACTTGCACCAGGATCATTACGCAAAACCCGATGATGAACGACCATGCCACTTTGATCGGCGTGGAGGAATGCAGCGCTTCGGGGATCAGTTCGAGCGTGACGAGGAAAACCATCGCTCCCGCGGCGAACCCCATCAGGATGGGCATGATGGGTTGGAACAACCACGAGACATACGCGGCAGGGACCGCGGCAATCGGCTGTGGCAAACTGGTGAAGAAAGCCGCCCAAAAGCATTTCCAGATGGAGGCGCCCGCCGCGCGCATCGGCACGGCTACCGCGAGTCCTTCGGGGATGTTGTGAATCCCGATCGCGAGCGCAATGTAACTTCCCAGGTTGTTCGCATACACGGCTTCCGATGAATACCCGACTCCCACCGCCACGCCTTCGGGGATGCTGTGGATCGCCATGGCGATGAAGATCAACAGTTGCGATTTGTTCCCGAACTTTTTCCAATTTGCCTGCGCGAGTCTATCAGGCGATAAATAATGATCAGCCTGCGATAAAAATAACGCGCCGAGCAAAATCCCGAAGACCACCGTCGCGGCTTCATTCAATTGGAGGGACGTGGATCGAAGCGTCAGCCCCGGCAAGATGAGGTTGTAGACCGAAGCGGCGAACATCAGTCCGCCCGCGCCGGCGTAAGCGATGCCCGTGTGTTTTTGAACGTCGAGCCCCTTGATGGCAAGCGGCAACGCGCCCAGCCCGCAAGCGAAACTTGCGAGGATGCCGGCGATCAAACTGTCAGTGATAAATTGCGGCAACAGACACCTCCAAATTGTGGCTCTACCGTTTTTAACGGGAAAGAGCCTCACCACGAAGGATACAAAGTGCACAAAGGGGAAAAGAGTTTAGATTCCTTGCGGATTTCCTTTGTGACCGTCGTGTCCTTTGTGTTTAAAAAATGGTTTCCCGTTAATTGCGGGAGACCCCAAATTGTTCAACGATCTAAATTCATGTCTTCCATCGAGAGTTCATCTTCCACAGGTTCGAGATGCGTGAAGACCGTCACCGCGCCGCCGAGCGCGTTGCGAATATCCGCTTCGAAATCCTCCGCGATGTGATGCGCGTCGTGGACGGTCCACTCGCCTGGCACGAGCATGTGCACGGAAACAAATTGCCGCGCCGCCGCCTGCCGCGTGAGCAAGGCGTGAAAGGTCACATGCTTCGCGCGATACTTCGTCATCACGTCCTCGATCAACGACAATTCTTTTGGGGGCAGTGACGCGTCCATCAGTCCCGCAACCGAACGGCTCATGAGGCGATAGCCCGTCCAAATGATATTCAATGCGACAGCGATGGCAATGAGCGGATCGAGAATCGTCCAGCCCGTGAGCGCGACGATCGCAACCGCGCTGATGACTCCCGTAGACGTCCACACATCGGTCATCAGATGCTGCGCGTCGGCTTCAAGGGTGATGGACTTGCGCCGCTTCCCCTCGACGGTCAACCTGCGCGCCACTAGGAAGTTGATCACCGACGCCAAAACGGATACGCCCAACCCCAACCCCAGCTGTTCCAGCGGTTGCGGATTCACCAACCGGTGAACCGCCGCGCTGACGATTCCCGCCGCCGCGCCGAGGATGAGCAATCCCTCTGTCGCGCTGGCGAAATACTCCGCTTTGCTATGACCATATACGTGACTCTCGTCCGCCGGGCGCGCGGCGATGGTCAACATGCCCAACGCCATCCCCGCGCCGACTAAGTTGACTAATGACTCGATAGCATCCGAGAGCAGACCCACTGATCCCGTCAGAACATACGCGCCAGTTTTCAACGCGATAGTCGCCACCGCCGCGCCGATGGATAGCCACGCAAAACGCGTCAACGATGCGCGGTTCTGCATTAGGTCGCTGTGTTCGGCTTTTTTGTGAGGCATGGGTGAATGATAACTCATGTCATTCTGAGCCGCGCTCTTGATTTTTGCGGCGAAGAATCTCTACGATAATCTCGGAGACCCTTCGCTGCCGCTCAGGGTGACATGGCGGAAGGGATAAAAAAACGGGACAGGGTATCAACCTGTCCCGTAGAGTGAAGCGGGTTTGTTCAATTCAATCCTGTGCCTCTGCCATGAACGTCGCCAGATCATCAATGGAAGTTATCCGACGGGTCATGGAGATTCAATGGGCAGCCCATCCAGAGACTCGTTACAGGTCAAATATTGCGCAGAGCCGTTAACCCAACTTTTGTTATTGTCCGCATCCACAGCGATCAAGAGCCAATCCCCATCCTCCGAACGACCGATGGGTTGAACTGTTTCCCCTGACTTCAAATAGACCGAGGAGGAATAATCGGTTCCGGGTCCGCTGCGCACGCGCAATGTCTGCGCCCGGACGTCGCAAATGACCACCAACACAAGCGGTTTGATCGTCAACTCATCGAAGTGGATATGCACGGCAGTCACATCCAACGATTGAACGAAGAACCCGACCTCGCCGCTCGCGTAATCCGCATCGGTCACCTGACCGACAACCTTGTCGTTGATGCTGAACGTGAAGCTCGCTCCTTGCGCATCCACTCGCAGCACATCCTCCACATCCAGGTCATGAATGCTTTCGTCTGTCCCCTCCGCCAACACCGTCAATGCGGTCGGCGTGCTTTTGAGCACATACCATTTCTTGGTGCGTTGCGAGATCACGAAGGCATAATACTGATCCCCTGAACGACGGAACACCGGACCGAAATTAAAGTCGCCGGTTTCGGCTGTCTTGCTCGCCGCAGTGAACGCTTTGACCTCAATGGAGACATCGCCATAACTTTGCTTGCCGGGTTCAAAAACGGTCGTCTTGTAGTTTGGACTGGTGATTTCAACGTGATAATACTCCGGCTCGTGATACCCGATGAAAAAATTGTCGAACTTCTCCTCGGGCCAACCCGTGGCAGGATTCGTAAAGTCATCATGATACAGGTCCGCTGCAGAATTTGGAGAAGCAGGACCTTCATACTTGCGAACCGTCAACTCATCGAAGTGGATATGCACGGCAGTCACATCCAACGATTGAACGAAGAACCCGACCTCGCCGCTCGCGTAATCCGCATCGGTCACCTGACCAACAACCTGGTCGTTGATGCTGAACGTGAAATTTGATCCCTGCGCATCCACTCGCAATACATCTTCCTCATCCGGATCGTGAATGCCATCGTCTGTCCCCTCTGCCAACACCGTCAATGCAGCCGGTGAGCTTTTGAGAACATACCATTTCTTGGCGCGCTGTGAGATCACGAAGGCATAATATTGATCTCCCGAACGGCGGAACACCACGCCAAAATTGAAGTCACCGGTTTCAGCTGTCTTGCTCGAAGCGGTGAACGCTTTGACCTCGATGCTGACATCGCCATAACTTTGCTTTTCGGGTTCAAAAACGGTCGTTTTGTAGTTTGGACTCGATATTTCAACGTGGTAATACTCCGGCTCGTGATACCCGATGAAGAAATTGTCGAACTTTTCTTCGGGCCAACCCGTGGCAGGATTTGTAAAGTCATCGTGATACAGAACATCCTCGTCAACCACAGTCGTACCGTGATCATGCTCAGGCGTAGAGGTGCTTACAGCCACTTCAGTTGAATCAATTGGCGAGCTTTCTGTGGCTTGCGCCTCGGAAGATGCTCCTAGTGAGCAACTTGATAACAAGACTGCGACGATCAAAGGCAATGAAAGCCAAAGATGCCTGTAATGTATTTTTCTTATCATGGTAGTACTCCGTTACTTAACCTGATCGGAAGCGCAACGAAAGCCGGCAAACTTTACATAACGCTCGTCATACGGCAGGACCGATAACCGGTAAGCTAGATCGAGGATCGGCAACCCGAATCGTCCCCCGCGCAGGATCTTCGAGCCGGAGGGTATCTCTGCATACGGCTCCCCTACCCATTCCCAGATATTGCCCACCATGTCATATACCCCGAATGGACTTTGATTAAAGGGCAAAGACCCAACTTCATAAGTATCCTGGCTGGGAAGGTCTAACACCTTGCCGTCCGCGGCCGGATCTTCACCCCAGGGGTACAGTTGTGGATTCGGACCAGACCCGCGTCCAGCCGCCTCCCATTCTGCTTCGGTCGGCAAACGCTTGTTCACCCAACTGCAATATGCCACTGCCTGATCCCACGTCACCCCGCGGACCGGGTGATTCCCGGCGCCGAGTATTTCCTGTGATTGCCCGTTTGTCGCGGTCAAAAATTGCATGTACTGGTCATAGGTGGTTTGATATTTGTCGATCCAAAACCCGTCCAGAAGAGTCTCTTGAGGCGCGCTGTGATAATCATCTCCGGCTAAAGAGCCAACCATATACGTGCCGGAGGGGATCTCTACCATCCCTTCCGCGCTGGGAAGGTCCCCGGTTGCAGACGCAGGGCTGGTCACTGGCGTTTCATTATTCACGGGAGTTTCAACAGCCCCTGTCAGCCGCGAGAATAGGAAGAATCCGCCGATCAACAACGTGATCAAGCCTAAAACCAAAAAAGCTCCCACACCGATCCATACTTTCTTGCGTGAGGCTGGCATTGGAACTTGCGACGAGGCGGTCTGAGGCGACGATCCGTACACATTGCTGTGGACACTTCTCGCCTCTTCGGGAAGCGCATTGATGATCGTCTCAGCCTCTCGGCTCATGCCGATGGCAAGATAAAAGTCAACTGCCATATTGCTCGACGTGGGATAGCGGTCCTCGGGCTTTTTGGTCAGCGCTTGGTCGATCACTTTTTGAACGGCTGGAGAAATACCGGAGATGGGCGGAGGCGGATCGTTGATCTGTTTGTAGATCACGGTCAATGAACTGTCTGCCTCGAACGGAACACGCCCTGCCAGCATTTCATACAATACGATGCCCAGCGAATAGATGTCCGTTCGGTGGTCTATCGAATCGCCCCGCGCCTGTTCCGGCGACATGTAGGCGGGCGTCCCGCTGACCATGCCCGAGGCGGTTTGAGAGGCTGAATTGGCAATGCGAACCAGCCCGAAGTCGGTGAGAATCGCTTCGACGTCGTTCGTGAGCGGTTGGTCGAGAGGAATCTCCCCCGTCTTTTTATGGAGGAGGATGTTCCCCGGTTTGATGTCTCTGTGGATCACGCCTTGCTCGTGCGCATAATCCAGCGAGGCGGTCAATGCCTTGAGAAGCCGTGCCACTTGATGAGGTTGAATCCGCTCGTTGCGCCCATGCAATTCACGCAGGTAGGATGCAAGCGTCGGTCCCTTTAGGTATTCCATGACAATGTAGGGATGCCCGTCCACCGCGTCGAAATCGTAGATTTGAACGATGTTGGGATGCCTCAACCCCGCAACGACCTTCGCCTCCCGGTGAAAGCGCGCCAGCAGATCCGAGTTTTCCTCGATGTAGCTATGCAATACTTTAACGGCAACTTGCCGGTCGAGGGTTAGGTGCGTGCCAAGATACACCTCAGCCATACCCCCGTGCGCAAGGTATTTATCTATTCGAACTCTGCCAATGGTTTTGCCAAGCCAATCAGGCATGCAAAAGATTATACAGCATGAAACGGACAATTTTTGTCCGAAAAAATGGCAATAGAGTTCCAATCGGCGCGTATGGGGCTGTTCAACGACCAAATGGAATTGCGTTCTGACATATAATCCCCGCAATGGACGAACACTACGACGCCATCATCATTGGCGGGGGAGTGGCGGGACTCACCGCCGCGCTCCACCTCGCTGAACGCGGACTCAAGCCGCTCATCCTCGAAGCGGATGAACGCGCGGGCGGAAGGTTATCGGGCAAAGAAGCGATCAACATCAACGGGTGGAAATTTCCAAACGAACATGGCGTGCATGGCATCTGGTCGTCGTATCTGAATCTCAAAACGATGTTGCGGCGGCACGGAATCATTGACCGTCTCATCCCCGCAACCGATGAACAATGGATCTATCGTCAAAATAAATTTATCGGGCGCGTGAACATCGGCTCGATGATCCGCAACAGTCCATTGCCCGCGCCGCTTCATTATCTGACGTTGTTGTTCCACCCAAAATTTATGTGGATGCTCAGCCTCAGCGATTGGGCGTCGCTGTTCCATGTGTGGGGCGCGCTGCTCATGTCCATCGGCATTGATCCGTTCGTCGAAGATCAGCCGCTCGAAGGGCTCACGTTTGGCAAGTGGCTCAAGCGCTGGGGTCCCGCATTCCGCGCGCTGTTTTTCGGTCTCACCCGCAATGGCTTGTCCACGAATCCCGACGATGTTCCACTCGCGGGTTTCCTCGCCTTCCTCCGTTTTTACACGGTCATGCGGCGCGACGCGTGGCGCTTCGAATATCTTCCCAACGGCGGCGGCGGCGTGTGCGAAAAATTGTCAGCGAAGATAACGCAACACGGAGGCGCGCTCAGGTTCAAGTCGCGTGTGAAGCGTGTTGAAAAGGATGGCGACTGGATTACGCATTACGAGTCGGATGGACTTCGCGCTTCGATTCGATCCCGCTTCGTCATCCTCGCTTCTGACTCACCTTCGGCTGAGTCGCTTATCCTCAACAGTTTCCACGCTGACGTTGGGGCGGGGTCATCCCGCCCAACACAGGCGAGAGAACCTCGCTCAACATGGGCGAGAGAACCTCGCCCCTACTTCTTTCCGCATGGACTCGCCCACGCGGTGATTCGATTATGGTTTGGCAAACAACCGCGCAAACATCCCGAAGCGGGAATCTTCAGCGGCGACTTTGTGATGCACAACTTTTTCTGGCTCGATAAAATTTATGACGAGTATCGCGCGTGGAGCAATGAGACGGGCGGCGCGTGCATCGAAGTCCACGTGTACGGACCTGAAGATGTGTTGAAACAATCCGACGCGGTTCTGCTGACGAATGTGCTGACCGATTTTTATCGCGCGTTCCCTGAATTGCGAGGGCATCTCATCAAGCCGCATGTGCAACGCAACGCGGCGACTCACACACTGCCCGCGTTGGGCGCGCGCGGCACGCATTTGGGAATCGAAACGCCCTGGGAAAATTTTTTCTGCGCGGGCGATTGGGTGCGGCATGAAACTCCCGCCTTCTTTTTAGAACGCGCCTGCGTAACGGGACTCGAAGCCGCGAACCGCGTGTTGTCGTTGTGTGGAAAAGAATCGTTTGACGTGCAACCCTATCCGCCCCCCGAGCCCCTCGCCGCATGGATCGAGGCGATGATGATGAAGGGGAGGAAGAGGATGCGAAGAAAATCGTAGGGGCGGACCTATGTGTCCGCCCTTTTCGTTTCATTTCAATTTCGCTGTATTCTCATCATCCTCATCCCACCGCGACGGATTATCCAAAATGTAATCCGTCTTTTGTTGCAATTCCTTTTCGTTACGGATGATGTGTTCGTAATAATTGCGTTGCCATACCTTTCCAATGAACGGTTTCCAATTCGATTGTTTTACCCCGCGAATGTATTCATTCGTCGTCATGGTTTTGAACCATTGAATCATTTGTGATAATGGTATTCGTAGGGGCGAACCTGTGTGTTCGCCCTTTTGGATGGATGTATTCTCCTCGCCATCGGGGCAGACACGCAGGTCTGCCCCTACGTTTGCCATGATAAAAATAATCCCATGAAAATGATTTGGCATCACGATAAATTCGCCCAATTCTATGTTTGGGAATTTGTTTGTCAATTCATTCCACCATTTGACGACCATTTCACCCGCCTCGTTCAATTTCATTTTCCCGTCAACGATTTCCCCAAACAAACATTCCCGTCCCTGCGCCACGATCGTGACGTAATACGCGCCCTCGGATGAATAATCGAATCCCTTCAACCGAATCGAACGGCGGTGATGTTTTTGCGGATCGAATTTTGATTTCATGGTTTATATCTTGTAGGGGCGGGGTCTCCCCGCCCAATTCACATTTCAAAAAATTGTTATTTGGGAGGTTACAGGGGTGAGAAGACCTCGCCCCTACGAAATCACCCCAAACCTCCTCCCAACCTTCGCAAACGCCTCCAGCCCTTGACCGAGATCATCGCGATCATGTGACGCGGAGATCATCACACGGATGCGCGCTTTGCCTTTTGCCACGGTGGGGAATCCGATGGACATGGCGAACACGCCCTCTTCAAAGAGTTCGCGGCTGAATTGTTGCGCGAGCGTCGCTTCACCGAGCATCACGGGCGTGATGGGCGTTTCGCTGACGCCTGTATCGAATCCCAGTTTCTTCATTTCGGCTTTGAAGTATTTGGCATTGTCCCAAAGTTTATCCACGAGTTCGGTTGATTCTTCGAGCAAGTCAACCGCCGCGAGGCATGCCGCCGCATCAGGCGCGGTGACTGCCGACGAGAACAGGAACGGTCGTCCGCGCTGTCTCAGCCATTCGATGATGACTTTATCCCCCGCGACGATTCCGCCGACGACGCCGAACGCTTTCGACATTGTGCCAACTTCAATGTCCACTTGACCGTGCAAGCCGAAGTGATCCACGATTCCGCGTCCGCCTTTGCCAAGCACGCCTTCGCCGTGCGCGTCGTCTACCATAAATAAAATATCGTATTTCTTTGCGACCTCAACCAGAGCGGGGAGAGAGGCGATGTCGCCGTCCATGCTGAAGACGCCGTCCGTGATGATCAACGCGCGGCGATACGAAGACGCGTGCCCTTTGATCGCGTCCTCCAACGCGCCTGCGTCGTTATGTTCATACGCGACGATCTTCGCTCCAGAGAGTCGGCATCCATCAATGATCGAAGCGTGGTTCAAGCGATCCGAAAAGATCACATCTTCTTTGCCAACAAGCGCCGAGATCGCTCCGAGATTCGCGGTGAAGCCCGATTGAAACGTGATGACATCCTGAGCGCCTTTGAATTGTGCGAGCCGCTGTTCGAGTTGCACATGCAGGTCGGTCGTGCCTGCGATCGTCCGCACCGCGGCGGGACCCACGCCATATTTTTTCGTCGCGTCTTTTGCGGCTTCGACCAACTTCGGATGATTCGCCAATCCCAAATAATTGTTCGAGCAAAAATTCAACACATCTTTGCCGTCCACGACGATGCGCGCGCCCTGCGCCGAGCCAATCGTGCGGATGCGGTTGTACAAGCCCTGCTCTTTCAAGCCGTCAATTTCCTGCGCGAGCCAATCAATTTTTGTCATGGTGTTCTCCTTTTATGATCCTTGCGAAGGTTGTGAACCTTCGCAAGGATTTATTCTTCGATCTCCGCAAACAAACCTAACTCGATCATCGCTTCCATCACTTTTTGGATGGCTCCGCTTTTGACGATGACCGCCGTTGGACTTAATACCTCGCCCAAAAATTTTCCCGCCCTCGACTTTCGCATCTCTTCCAACACTTCGGGCTGACTCACCCGTAGGATGGTTTGAGTCTCCGCCCGAGCCTCTGTCCCGTTCGCCTCCCAGCGTTTGAGCGCCTTCACCAGCGGCGGCGGGACTTTGTTGTCGGTATGCTTCACAAGCAGTGACAACAATTGCTCGGCTTTGAGCCCCTGCTCTTTGGCGTGTTTCAACGATTGAGCGGTGATGTGATATTTGTAATTGATACCTTTGGTCTCGATACGGGTCTCGCTAACACTCGACCCTACTCGACCAACGAATTCATCCCATTCACAAAACCTCGCGATCTGATAACGAACCACACGCGGCGCTTCTCGCGAAATGGAAATTTTCCCGTTGGAGGAGACTCCAATCTTTCCTCTTTCCTCTTTCTTCGCAAGGGAAGAAGAAAGACGGAAAGAAGTCGGTTCGGTTGCTCCCTCCGCAATCGAAAGATCAACCTTCCCCAGCCAATGGAGGATATTGATGATGAATCGAATCAACGCGCCGTCTACTTCATTCCACGAGTCGAATCCGCGCAGGTATTGACCATCGGAGGCGCGTTTGATGAACCACGAGTCGTAGTCGCCTGCGGGACGTTGGAAGTCGGGCTGTGTTTGTTTTATCGCTTGGACGAAACTTGCAATGCTCCACCATTTGTTTACGGGGACGGAGTTGACGATACTGAGAATCGTGTTGCGTGTCTCGCGCGGTGAGTTCGTCCATTCCCCTTCGCAAACGATGCTCGGCATGAGTTTGAGTTCGTTGAATGTGTCGCTTTCGAGCCATGCGTCGTGGAGCATCTTCAACGCGTCCGCGCGGGAGGCTTCGAGAAAAGTTTTTACAGGTTCAGTTTGGATGTTGTTGTTTGTGATGAGGTTGGCGGAGGTGAGCAATGCATCGAGTTGTAGGTCAAATTGCCAATTTGACCTACCCATACGCAGGGCGGCGAGCAGGGTTGTGGCGTCGTCGAGGATGGAATCGTCCGCGAGAATTTCTGTCCCTTTTTCGGTGAGGGAGGCGGGACGACCCAATGATTCTTGTGTAAGGGCGGACGGCCGTCCGCCCCTACGTGTAATTAATGGCAACAGATCATCGGGAATGTATGCGAACTCTTGCGAGCCTTTGTCTGTCTCAAAGAATGCGCGCGCTAATATGCCGCGATAAAAAAGAATCTCTGAGGTTGAGATGGGATTGCGATGCGGATGTTCCCTGTCGCGTTTGCCCGCGCCCATTTCGCGGATGTCGCCGAATTGACGCGTGAACGTCGCCCAGGCGATCCGTCCGTTGGAGGCGAGGAGGGCGGCGATGGCGGAGTCCGCTTCGGGGGGGAGAGAGGCTAAATGGTCTGCGAGCAGGTCGAAGTCGAGGAGAGAAGCGGATAGTTCATCCCGCGCTGACTCTGAATCGATAGAATCTAGTTCGAGTCCCCATAGATCCGCAATGATGCGGAGGTGTCCGATGTCTTGGTTGAGGAGGGAATGAATTAAGTCGGGCATAAAATACGCAGTACGCAATACGGATTATAAACGTATTGCGTACTACGTATTGCGTAGATCAGCCGCGCACAACTTTCAACGCGTTGGGCAAAATTTCAAAACTCACTTTGCGGACGTCGGTGCCTGGACCTGAGAAGATCTCGCCGTCGGCGTGGATGTACAGCGAACGGTCTGCGGTGAGCGAGAATTTTTTGCATGTGCCCATTTTGACTTCTTTGAATTTTCCGTGCGTGCCTTTCATGACTTCGGGCAGGATGCGGAACATCATGGCGCGGCTTACGTCGGTGATCATGGCGTAGTGGAGGATGCCATCGTCGATCTTTGCTTCGGGCGCCATGAGGAAGCCGCCGCCTTCGCGTGGACCGTTGCACAGCACGAGGTAGATGACTTTCTGTTCCCATTTTTCTGTGTCGGTTTCAATTTGCATTTTGATCGAGTTGTGATCAATGATGATGGTTTGCAAAACGGCGGTGAGGTACATGAGGAAGCCGCGCAAGAGGGGCAGGCGATGCGAACGGATCGTGACCGTTGCGCCGAAGCCGACGCCGAGCGTGTTGTCGAAATATTCTTTGCGTCCGTTGCCGTCGGTCATCAATGCGAGGTCAACCGTGGATGCTTCGCCATTCAGCGCGCGTGCGAGCGCTTCATTTGATTTTTTCGTCGCGCCGATGCCGTGCGCAAAGTCGTTGCCTGAGCCGACGGGGACAACACCGAGGATGGGACGTTTGTTTTCAGGGGCTTGCATGATTCCGTTTACAACTTCATGGACTGTGCCATCGCCGCCCATCGCGATGATTCGGTCGTAACCTTCCTCGCTCGCTTCACGCGCCAACTCGATTGCGTGACCTGGATACACCGTTCCGCTCCATGTGACGTTGCCGTGTTGCTCGGTGATGGATCGCAAATCGCGCGCGACGCGCCACGCGTTGCCCATGTCTGCCATGGGGTTGAGGATGATTTTGATTTTTGGGGGCATGAGGTTTCCTCGATAAATATGTCACTCTCCCGAAGGGCATCGGGACGATGTGAGCGATAGCGAAGAGTCTCCTGCCTTTGTTTTAGAGACTCTTCGGGCAACGAACGCCCTCAGAGTGACATGGATGTGACGATTATAACCCCCACAAAACAAATCGGAGGCTTACTCGCCTACGACGTTGGGTTTTGACAAGGGCCCCGTGATGCCTCGCGCGATCTGAAACGATCCGCGGCTGTGTTTTTTTGCGTAATAAAGAGCCGCATCCGCCGCGCGGAGGAGGTCTGTGCCGATCTGTCCATGGATCGGGTACAGCGCAATGCCGCCGGAGATTCCCAGTTTCAGGTTCTTCCCGTCCGGTAGTTTGTATTTGATGTTACGCATGGTTTCAGAGATCTTGCCCGCAACCACCTGCGCGGACGACATATCTGACTGGGTGATGATCAGCGTTAATTCATCGCCGCCATATCGCGCCAGAAAATCGGTGTTGCGCACGCCGCGCGCGATCTGGTTGAAGACCAATCTCAACGCCTCATCGCCGGTCGAGTGCCCGTAGGTGTCGTTGACCTTTTTGAATCCGTCGAGGTCCATCATGATGACGGCAAACGAGTAATTGTTGCGACGCGCGGAAATCACCTCGTTCTCCAGCCGCTCATCCAACGCGCGGCGGTTGGGCAGACCGGTCAACGTGTCGCTGTATGCTTGAAGGCTGATGATCTGGTGCAGGCTGGCGTTCGAGATCGCCACTGCGGCTTGATCGGACAACAGCCCGAGCAAACGCAGTTCCGATGTGGAAAATCCGCCGGTGGTCAAACGTGAAAGGTTCATCACCCCAACAACTTTGTCTCCGAATTTCAGCGGGATGCCGATGATGGAACCTGACCAGTCGGGATGGGCATTCTCAAAGAGCGGATGTTCGCGCATATTTTCCACGATCGTGGTTTCGCCGCTGCGCGCTACGGTGTAGGTGAGTCCGTTCGAGCGCGGCTTCGACCAGGGCTTGTTGCGCGTGCCATCCGCATCCAGCGCCGCGCCGAACGCAAGACGGTTGTTCTTATAGAGGAAGATATTTACATCGCGCGCATTGTTGATCAGCCGCATGGCTTCGGCAACGACCGCGTCCAGCACGTCGGGCAACTCGAGGCTCGAAGTCAAGTTGATGCTCAACTTCTTGAGCGCTTCGAGTTCCTCGGTCTGTTGTTTGAGCAGGGAAAGCAGGGCGCGATTTTCGATCAACTGACGCGCGAGATCCGCCGGCGATTGCGCGTTGCCGGGCGCATATCTTTCCTCCGCCGTCAAAAGCAGATCGAGCAGTTGTAATAGATCCTCGGAGTCAGCCGCAGATTCCCCTTGTTCGATCAACGACTTACGGATTTCACCCAGCGTATTATTTTGGTTTTCGCCCATTCTTTTTGTCACCAATGCGGCATTAAAACATACTTGTCTTTAGATCGGTTGGCGCATTTCTCCTACCGATGGCAGTCATTATACTCACGATACTCCATACTTGGATTGCATGCCCGTTACAGCCTTCCAGATTGGATATGCTACAATGGAGAACGTCCCACATCTGGAGGAATCGTGTCTCTCCCGCCCACACCTGCCCCTGCCACTCCGCTTAATCCACGCCGACGCGGACTCATCCTCGGCGCATCGAACGGACTCGGCGCAGAACTTGCCCGCAAATTATCCTCAGACGGATACTCGCTCGCATTGATCGCGCGAAGCAAAGAGAAACTGGACGCGCTATGTCGGGAGATCAATTCAACAGGCGGGAATGCTCGTTCGTATGCGCATAACGTGACCGATTACGATAAAGTTCCAAACCTGCTCCTCAAGATCGTCGCAGACCTCGGCGGCTTGGACGCGGTCATCTATGTTGCCAGTATCAACCAACCGCCGGGCGGAATTGACAAATACAACTTCGAGAATGACCGCCAGATGATCGAAATTAATTTGATTGGCGCGATGGCATGGCTCACACCGGTCGCTGAAATGTTCCAATCGGCAAAGGCGGGACAGATTGTCGGCATCTCTTCTGTCGCTGGTGATCGCGGACGTGTTGGGAATCCCGGCTACAACACCTCCAAAGCCGGGCTCACGACATATCTCGAAGCGTTGCGGAACAGACTCACCCGTCACGGCGTGAACGTGTTGACGGTGAAACCCGGCTTTATGAAAACCGAAATGCTCAAAGCGGCATCGGGACCAACTCCATTTGCCATCGAGCCGTCGCTGGCGGCGAGTCATATTTTGAAAGCGATGAAGAAACGTAAGCAGGTCATCTACACCGCGCCCATCTGGCGTTGGATCATGCTGGCGATCCAACATACGCCGTCGTTCATATTCAGAAAATTGTCATTCTAGTAGGGGCGGGGTCACCCCGCCCCTACACAATCCATTGTTATGCCCCTCAATCTCAACCACACCTTCACTCGGCTCGAAAATTTCGGTCATTCGCTCCAAGCCTCATCGTATCGAATTCCAATCCAACGAACAGAAGATATTTACGAAGCGTTTCAACTCGCGAAGAAACTCGGGTTGAAAATGACCGCGCGCGGCACAGGCATCAGTTACAACGACGCGTCGCTCAACGGCGGCGGCATCGTGCTGGATATGCGGGGGATGAATCAGATCGCCGAATGGGACCCAGCCACAGGCGTGGTGAGATGCGAGTCCGGCGTCACGCTCGAGCAGTTGTGGCAGAGAGTCGTATCCGATGGCTGGTGGCCCCCCGTCGTCTCAGGCACGATGAAAACAACATTGGGCGGATGCCTCAGCACGAACATCCACGGAAAAAATAATTTTCAGGTCGGTCCCATCGGCGAGCATGTGATCGAATTTACGGCAATGCTGCCCACCGGCGCGTTAGTCACTTGCGCGCCGAAGAAAAATGCGGATCTGTTTTACGCGATGATCAGCGGACTGGGGATGCTCGGAGTTTTCACGTCCATCACATTGCAGATGAAACGCATCTTTTCCGGACTTGTGGCTGTGGACGCCTGGCACGCGCCGAATCTCAACCGACATTTGGGCGATCTGCGCGAACACGCGCCGACTTATGATTACATCGTCGGTTGGCTGGACGCGTTCGCAAGCGGAAACAGTTTGGGGCGCGGACAAATTCACGGCGCGAGGCAACTCGAAGAAGGCGAAGACCCGAACCCGCAAAAAACTGAAGACCTTTCGAATCAACATTTACCCGACCGTTTTTTCGGCATCATGCCGAAGTCTCTTTTGCATTATTTTATGAAGCCGATGGTGAATAATGTTGCCTGGCGTTTCGTCAACCTCGGCAGATATTTGCTGGCGTTGCGGGCGCATACCTTTCGACAATCGTACGATGAATTTCATTTTCTGTTGGATTATGCCCCGGGTTGGGAGCGATCCTTCGGGCGCGGCGGATTGATCCAATATCAATCGTTCCTCCCAAAAGAAACAGCCGAAGATGCGTGGCGCGAGCTGATCCAACTTTCACATCGAATCAATCTGCCATCGTATCTCGGCGTGACCAAACGCCACCGCCCCGATAAATTCCTGCTCACACACGGCGTGGACGGCTTTTCGCTCGCGCTGGATTTCAAAGTGACCGATTCGAATCGCGCAAAATTATCGAAGATGTTACAGGAGTTTGATCGTATCGTGCTGGATGCAGGCGGGCGATTCTATTTTGCCAAGAACAGCGAAACTTCTTCTGAGTCAACGCGCAGGTTTTTGGGCGATGAAGCGGTTGAGAAGTTCAAGAAACTGAAAAAGCGATGCGACCCGAACGGGTTGTTGGAATCCGATTTATATCGTAGAGTCCTTGGCACATGAGCCGACAATATGATCTGGTCGTCATCGGGTCTGGACCGGCAGGGGAGAAGGGCGCCGCACAAGCCGCGTATTTTGGCAAACGCGTGGCGATGATCGAGCGCGCCGAGCATGTCGGCGGCGCGGGGATCAACACGGGGACCGTCCCCTCGAAGACATTGCGTGAAACCGCCTTGTATTTTTCAGGGTTACGACAGCGCGGATTATATGGCATTGATTACTCGCTGAAGGATGATCTCTCGGTTAGAGATTTCATGCACCGCGAGCACGTTGTTGTGGAGAAGGAACGGCACATCATCGAGCGCAACATCCATCGCCACAATATTGACCTGATCCATGGCAATGCTTCGCTTGTCGATGCTCACACGGTGAAAGTTGATTCTCCAACGGGAGAAATTCTTCTTACTGCCGATTTCATCCTGATCGCCACCGGCTCCTCGCCGTATCATCCGCCGGAGATTCCCTTCGACGGCGATCTGATCTACGACTCGGACTCGATCCTTCACATGAACCGCATCCCAAAAACGATGGCGGTGGTTGGCGGCGGCGTGATCGGCACGGAATACGCTTCGATATTCACCGCGCTCGGCGTGGACGTCACATTGATCGAACCCAAAGAACGGATTCTGCCGTTCATTGATTCGGAGATCATCGAGCGGTTGCGTTACCAACTCTCTTTGATCGGCTTGCATTTTGCGCTCGGCGACAAAATGACCGAGATCTCGATCCACGAACATCATGTTCACCTCACGTTGGAAAAAGCGGGAGAAATGGAATTCGACATCGCGTTGATCGCCTCCGGCAGGCAGAGCAATGTGGAAGGTCTTGGCTTGGAGCAGATAGGCGCGCAAATGGGTAAGCGCGGGCTGGTGATCGTGAATGACAAATATCAAACGAGCGTGCCGAATATCTACGCGGCGGGTGATGTGATCGGCTTCCCCGCGCTGGCTTCCACCTCCATGGAACAGGCGCGCGTGGCGATGGTGCACGCCTTCGATCTGGAATACAAGGAACGCATGTCGCCCGTTTTGCCTTTGGCGGTGTACACCATCCCTGAAATGTCATCTGTCGGTTTGACGGAAGATGATTGTGTTGCGAAGAACATTCCCTGTTTGTTGGGTCACGCATATTACGAAAATAACGCGCGCGGACAAATTATCGGCGATATGAGCGGCATGATCAAGCTCGTCTTCTCTCCCAACGACAAAAAGTTGCTTGGCGCGCACATCATCGGCGAACAAGCTTCCGAGTTGATCCACATCGCCTCGCATGTGATGATGGCAAACGGTTCGATAGACGCCTTCATCGACGCGGTATATAACTTCCCCACATTGGCAGATGCCTATAAATACGCTGCGTACGATGGGTTGGGGAATTGGGAAAAGTGGAACAAGTCAATTGAATGATACGTTTTGATCATATGAGAAAAATAAAATCTAATTCCGTAATTATTTTTTTGATCTTTATTATAGGCTGTACTGCGCCAGAACCTTCCGCAACTTTGCCATCCGATTCTACAACAACGATACCTCAATCTACTTTATCCCCCTTTGAATTGCCAACTGCAACCAAGCGGAATACTTTCCCGGCTACACATACTGCCACGCCTGAACTTGGGCTAAGAACAAATGGCCCATTTTTTGCTTATTTCAGGCAAGTGGATGGAGAATATCAGTTCGTTTTGATGGATGCAGATGGAATGGGACGGAAGATTATTCCAATCTCAACCGCGCTCACAAATTCTCTTTCAGATACACTAAGCGCTTTAGATACAAATTTGGTTTCTCCGGATGGAAATTGGCTGGCAGTTTATACTGGTCGGGCGGGGGAACCGGGAATATTCCCACCACAAGGAGCATTTGACTTATCTTTGAGTCTGCTTAACTTGTCAACTGGAGAATTACAAGTTATTACGTCGGTGTTATCTGATAACTATCCAAATAATTTCAAACAAGCCGCAGAGCGCTTAAGCGATCCTTCCATTATCGATGTTGAACTGTATAACGCATTTCTAGCCGGATTGGGAAGATCACTTGCCTGGTCGCCAGATGGACGTTTTTTAGCTTTTGCTGGACAAATGGAAGGGTTGTCTTCTGATCTATATATTTACGACCTACAAACAAAAATATTTCGTCGTTTGTCGAGTGGTGATCAAGAGGTCCAGTCGATAGAATGGTCTCCCGATGGCAAGTGGGTATTGTATAGTAATACATATAAAGTTGGCGCTGACATGGAGTTTGATATTTATGTTGTTGATGTAGATGGCTTATCCGCCAAACACCTGTCCACTGCAACTTCAAATTATCGGATGTGGGCAAATCAACATACTTATATCGAGCATGATAATGAAAATGTGGTTGGTGACTTTGGATTGCGTATGGTTGATGTACGCACTGGTCAGATTAGGAAAATTTGGGACGGCCCTGTGATGATGTATAGTTTAAACAGGGAGAGAGCGAAGTTTGTTTTTGCCACTCATTTGTTTTCTCACTCTCCGAATGTGAACATAGAACCCGATCCTAATTTTGTGCCAGGATTATATTTATTAGATTTGAAGACGTACATGTTGACTAACATAAAAATCCCAGACGACATTGATTTCTCTGGAAATTACTTCATTACGCCATTTAATCTGATGAACAACGTGTTTGTTTTTACAGGGTATGACTATGATCAAAAGCCCTATCTTTTATCAGATAGTGCCGGCTTAACAGAATTGGATTCGGGGAAAATTAGCGAGATAATAGTTTCCCCAGACTCTAATTACTGGGTTGCCATTACAGATAAGACGGTCGATGTATATTCGGCAGATAACGCACTTCTTAATTCTATTTCACTACCATTTCAAGATCCTCAATACGCCTTTATTACTTGGCGACAGGACGACTCTTCGGGTTTGTTTGCCATTGAAGGTGCAAATGTGTATTATTTGAATGTTGTAAGCGGTGAGGTAATGTTGCTTGAGTCCAATTTCATTAAGCCGCTTTTTAGTGCCGGCTACAGTTGGATTAATGAGAAATAGAAATGGTATTTGAAATTCTTGATCTGGGCTTGATCGAATACGAATCCGCGTGGAAGTTGCAGGATCAATACGCGGCAGAGATTGCGGAAGGCAAACGCGCGCCAACTTTGTTATTGCTCGAACACCCGCACGTGTACACGTTTGGTCGCCGCGGCAAGCAGGAAAATTTACTGTGGGGCGAATCGCAACTCAAAGAAAAGGGAATCGCCATCCACTGGGTAGATCGCGGCGGCGACGTGACCTATCACGGACCCGGTCAATTGGTTGGGTATCCGTTGTTGCCATTAAGACCTGTCAGGTCTTCGGTGAATGTTGAACTTCAGAATCCCATGCCCGCGCTCGTGTCAGACCCGATGAACGACTCGATGAGACCTGACAGGTCTGCATCGCGCATTCCCGACGCCGATTACGTCGGCTACGTCCGCAAACTGGAACAGACTCTCATCACCGCGTTGGCGCGACTCGGTCTCGCGGCGGGACAACGACAAGGTTTAACCGGCGTGTGGATTCAAGCCGACGTGCATTCGCGCTGTCCGCGCTGTTCGCCCGAAGATCGGAAGAAGCCCGCCAAGATCGCGGCGATCGGCGTCAAGGTGGATGCGCGCGGCGTGTCGCGTCACGGCTTTGCGTTGAATGTGAATCCTGACATGGACTATTGGGACGGCATCATTGCCTGCGGTTTGCAAGATGAGCCAATCGTTTCACTGGCAGATTTATTTTCTGAGCCGCCAACGATGGAGCGCGTGAAAGAGGAAGTGGTGAAAGCGTTTAAAGAAATATTTGCAGACCTGTGAGGTCTTTAAGACCTCACAGGTCTCTTGCTACCGATGGGTGATTTCAAGGGTGGAAAAAGTTTTGATAAACTTCCACATCGTTTTCACGAGGAGATGTAAATATGCTTCAACAAAGAACCAAAATGAATCGCAGGGATTTTCTCAAATTGATGGGCGCTTTCGCGGGAGCGTCTGCCGCGCTGGCGGCGTGCGCGCCGGAGCAGTTCCCAGGTCCGGACCCGACGCGAGTAGTCGAGCCGCCGATGAATCCGACAGGCATTCCTCCCGAACCTGTGCTTCCGCCTGTCGCGTTGGGAATCATCGCATTGAGTCGCATGGCGTATGGAGCGCGTCCCGGCGACCTCGACGCGTTCAATGCGTTGGGCGCGACGGATGAGGAGCGTTTGCGAAATTACGTGGCGCAACAATTGAATCCCGATACGATTGACGACAGCGAGTTCGAAACGCGTTATGCGGCGGCGGGATTTGAAACTCTGCACAAAACGCAGGACGAATTGTATTTCGATCACATCGCCAGCAATCCATATAACTCGAACGACGACGCGTATTGGGAATGGTATAGCAAACCCGCCTATGAGTTGGTAGATGCGACGTTCTTGCGCGCCGTGTACAGCAAGAAGCAACTCGTGGAAGTGCTTGCCGATTTTTGGCACAACCATTTCAATGTTTATTTTTGGCAGGACGATGGCGTGCCATTGCTCGCATCATACAACCGCGATGTGCTGCGCGCGCACATGCTCGGCAACTTCAGGCAAATGCTTGAAGCGGTCGCGACGCATCCTTCGATGTTGTATTACTTGAATCAAAACAATTCATCGGACGCGGGACCGAACGAAAATTTTGCGCGCGAACTTTTCGAACTGCACACACTTGGCGCGGAAAATTATTTCGGCGTGCAAGATCCCACCACCATTGTGAAAGATGCGAACGGTATCGCCATCGGCTACGTGGATAACGATGTCTACGAGTCTGCACGCGCGCTCACGGGCTGGCGCGTGGACGACGACATCTACGAATACGAAGACGGCGTCGAGAAGACGGGGCGATTTTTATATTACAAGCCGTGGCATGACCGCTTCAACAAATTGATCCTCGGGAAATATATTCCCGCCGACCAGGAAGATATGAAAGACGGACGCGACGTGCTGGATTTGCTCGCGTATCATCCCGGCACCGCGCGATTCATCTCGCGCAAACTCGCTCGCCGCTTCATTTCGGACAATCCGCCTGATTCGGTCGTGGAAGCCGCCGCGTCCACTTTTATGGCGAACCTGTCCGCGCCCGATCAACTCAAGCGCGTGGTCGAGACGATCCTGCTTTCGCCTGAATTCAA
>CAYWCN010000034.1:0-31299 GCA_964456775.1 uncultured Anaerolinea sp. | reverse complement strand
CAGATTTCCTCTGCCGATTCTTACCTCTTTCTTAAAACTGTCGGGTCGCTAGTTATTACTTTGTTTATATTGTCTTTCTTTTACTCTTACCCATTTTATTTGGTGGATTAGCAGGATATTTATTAGGGGCAAGTCTGTATCAAGAATTGATTAAAAATTCTAAACTATCTTAGCCAAAAGGTCACATTACACCGGAAACCATATAAACCATGCATCCTGGCTTCACTCCTCGCCCCTCCCAACAAAATATCCTCCGCTACACTGGGGGTCGTCTCGGCATTGCCGCCGTAGGGTTCACGTCCGTCTGGGTATGATTATTGTTTGATTTTAGTCCGTGCGGGAATCCTCACGTTTTCACGCTAGAACAACTATTTGCGCCAGCGCAAAGACTGGCGCGGGGGTCTGGCATAGAATGTAAACAACTCGGCGGCTGTTTATCCGAATTCCGCCGTACTCAATACGACTAAGGAGATACTCCATGAGGAAATTACTTTCGATCGCCCTGCTTTTCTTGGTGATTTTGACCGCCTGTTCACCTTCGGGCGAGGCAGCCATTAACAACGAATTCGTCTTGACGACCGACCTGCGTGACGGTCAATTCGTCTTTGTAGGTGTGAATGGCGATATCAACGGCGTGGTCAATCCCTCGCTCCGCGCGAATCCGGGCGAGCGCGTCACGGTTATGCTGGTCAATAGTGGCTGGGGAAATCATGACGTCGTTTTCCCTGACCTGAAAGTCCAATCGAGCATGATCTCGAAACAAGGCGAGACCACCTCGGTCACATTTACAGTCCCCGACAGAGACGCCTCGTTGGAATACTACGACACGAATTTCAAACGGCTGGGAATGCGCGGCATTTTGGTGGTCGGTAAAGGGGAAGCCGCCGCGACCGTGGAATACACCCTCGACGGGCGCTTCATTGACGGGAAGATGGTTTTTGTCGGTGAAGGCGGAGATATCAACGGGTTGTTGAACCCCGATCTCACCGCGAACCCCGGCGACCTTGTGAAGATCCACCTCACCAGCAGTGAAGGCATTCTGCATAACTTTTATCTTGATGAGTTCAACGTCCGCTCTCAAGATGCCTCGACGCCGGAAGGCATCACCGTAGAATTCATCGTGGGCGCTGACGGCACATTTGTTTACTATTGCGGAATTCCCGGTCACCGGCAAGCCGGCATGCAGGGAAAAATGATCGTCGGTACCGGTGTGTCAACTGCTCAACCCTCCGGAGGAAATACGGTTCAGACTTCCGCGCAAGCCCCGGTGGAAGCCGCAGGTCCAGCCGACCCGAATGCGGTGAACATTGTCCACAACCCCACAGACCTTCCCGCTCCGATCGGAGACCGCGGTCCCGAGCATGTGGTTGTCAACCTCGAAACCGTGGAAGTGACGGGAAAATTAGCCGACGGCACGACCTATAAATATTGGACGTTCAACGGAACCGTCCCCGGTCCCTTCCTGCGGGTGCGCGTGGGCGATACGGTAGAACTCCACCTCAAGAACATGCCTGACAGCATGAATGCGCACTCGATCGATCTCCATGCTGTGACTGGTCCCGGCGGCGGCGCGGTAGCGACCCAAACCAAGCCCGGCGACGAAACGATGTTCACTTTCAAAGCCATCAACCCCGGTCTATTTGTCTACCACTGCGCTACTCCGATGGTCGCTCACCACATGGCAAACGGCATGTATGGATTAATTCTGGTCGAGCCTGAGGGCGGCTTGCCCCCGGTTGATCGCGAGTTCTACGTGATGCAGGGCGAAGTGTACACGTCACAGCCTTTTGGAACCGCAGGCGCGCTCACAGAAAATGTTGATAAACTGCTCGATGAAAATCCCGAGTACTTTGTCTTCAATGGCGCATCAATGGCGCTCACCACAGAAGAAAATATGCTTCACGCCAAGGTCGGCGAGACCGTGCGCATCTTCTTCGGTGTCGGCGGACCGAACTTCATGTCGTCCTTTCATGTGATCGGTGAGATCTTCGACCGGGTGTACGATCAGGCTTCTCTCACCTCGAATCCGTTGACCGATGTGCAAACCACAATCGTGCCTCCGGGCGGCGCGACGATGGTGGAATTCACAGTCGATGTGCCGGGTAACTATATTCTGGTTGACCACGCCCTCTCGCGGCTCGAACACGGATTGGCTGGTTTCCTCTCCGTGGAAGGCGACCCGAATCCCGAGATCTTCGATGGCGAAATCACACCGGGCAGTGGACATTGATCCAATACTGAGCAACAATAATTTGTTGAACAGCCACAGACTTTCTGTGGCTGTTTTGTTGTTGCGAGACTATAATTTGAAGAATCTATGAGCTTCCCTTCACTCCTCGTTCCTCTCGACAAAACATCCTCCGCTACAACGGCGGCGGGTCGGTGTTGTAGCGATGCTTGAGGTCTTTGATGAGAGGAAGATTCGTGAGGTTGAGATGATTGCGAAACGGGAATGTTTGATCGCCATCCTCGCACGGGGATAAACCCCCGTGCTATTCCTACAAAGACGGCTGAAGCCGCCTTGAGGTGCCTATGCCTTATTGGAAACTCTACTATCATTTTGTTTGGGGAACGAAAAATCGTTTGCCTTTAATCGACTCGACTCTTGAGCCTGAGTTGTATCGTGCCATCGCGGCAAAGGCTCAAGATTTGGGCGGATTTGTCCATGCGATTGGCGGAGTCGAGGATCACGCTCATCTTGCTGTTTCTGTCCCGCCGAAAATTGCGCCTGCGAAGTTCATCGGTGATGTGAAGGGGAACAGTTCGCATTTCGTCAACCATGTGATCAAACCCGATTTTGAATTTTACTGGCAGGATGAATATGGCGTGCTGTCTTTCGGTGAAAGGAATTTATCTTCGGTGGTACGATATATTCATAACCAGAAACAACATCACGCGAACGGATCGGTGATCGCGGCGATGGAGAGGATGGATGAATCATAGATTCGCGGACATTGCTTGTTCACTGGTCATTGCCCGCCCGACGATGAACGCATTGCACCAGTCAGGGTGTGCCCAATTCGTTGCCTGCACGGTGATAAACCACCGTGCTACACCTACAAAGTCCCGCCGAGGCGGGACTAGTCCGCTTTAGCGGGCTTTGTACGAATAGCACGGACGTTCACGTCCGTGCGGGTTCGCGGAGTAGAATCAATTGAAGAAAGCGGAATACCATAACCATTAAGGCTTTACATCTGAAGCATCAACACATGACACTTCCCTTCACCCCTCGCCCATCCCAGCAAAACATCCTCCGCTACAACGGCGGGCGGCTTGGCATTGCCGCTGTCCCTGGCGCGGGGAAGACGCACATTCTCTCGGCACTCGCGGCGCAGATCATTCACAGCGGTGTATTGCAAGACGATCAGGAAGTGCTTATCGTCACGCTCGTCAATTCGGCGGTGGATAATTTCGAAGCGCGCATCAAAAAATTTTTCGACAACCCTCTGCAAGCCCTCTACAAATATCGCGTGCGCACGTTGCATGGGCTGGCGCACGACATCGTCCGCGAGAAGCCTGCGAGCGTGGGACTCGAAAATCGTTTCAGCATCATTGACGAGCGTGAGGCGGGTTTCATCCGCCGCGAGTCGGTCAATGCGTGGCTGGCGAATCACTCGTTCGATGAATATCTTGATCCCGCCCTCGATCAATCCAAAATGGATTGGGCCAAACGCGACCAACTTCCCAATTTATTGGACTCCCTCGCCTTAGCATTTATCCGCTCCTCGAAAGATCGCCTCATCACGCCCGAAAGCCTGCGCGCTAAACTCGACGCGTCTCCCACACCCTTGCCTCTCGCCGAACTCGGCTACAGCATCTACGCGGACTATCAACGCGCCCTCGCCTATCGCGGCGCCGTGGACTTCGATGATTTGATTCGCCTCGCATTGACCCTCCTCGAAAACGACGAAGATTATCTCGCGCGTCTTCAATATCGCTATCCGTTTATTTTGGAGGATGAGGCGCAAGATTCGAGTCGGACGCAGGAGAGGATACTTTCACTTTTAAGTGGCGGCTTCCTCCCTGAGCGGAGCCGCAGCGATAGTGGAGGCGTAGTCGAAGGGGGCGTTGCTGGCGACCCTGCGCTTCGACTGCGCTCCTCGGAGAACGCTCGTCGCTCCGCTCAGCGCGGAGAATTGGGGGGAAATTGGGTCCGCGTGGGCGACCCGAACCAAGCCATCTTTGAGACGTTCACTACTGCATCACCTGAATTGCTCCGCGCTTTCATTCAGAACAACCCAAGCGTGGATATGCCCGAGTCGGGGCGGTCACAGCCGTCTATTTTGGCGTTGGCGAACCATCTCATTGACTGGGTGATGACGTCGCATCCCATCCCCGAAGCGCGGACGGCGTTGTCGGTGCCGCATATTGTCCCTGTGCCAGAGGATGACCCGCAACAGAATCCGCCCGACGACCCTGAGGCGATCAAGTTCATCAGTAAAAAGTACACGCCTGAGGAAGAACTCGAAGCGGTGGTCAAATCGGTGAAGGGATACGTTGACTCGATTTGGGATTTTCCCGATGACGATAAGCCGACGATTGCGATCCTTGTCCCGCGTAATCAACGCGGCGTGGATGTAGTCAATGCGTTGCGCCAAAAAGGAATCGAGCCGATTGAGTTGATCTCGTCCACATCCGAAACTCGCGCGGCGGCGGGATCGTTGAGTTATTTGCTCGGATATTTGGCGGATCCGCAGTCGGCGAGGAAGTTGTCGAAGGCGTATGAGGTGTTTAGGAGAGACTGGAGACTGGAGACTGAGGGGGGTAAACGAGGGGAGGAGAGAATTGGAGAATTGGAGAATGGTCAGGCCGCTGGTCGAGCGCAAGCAGTCGAGACCAACGCGGCGGATGGAACGGGTGGTCTCGATATACCTTCGGCTAACGCCTCAGGCTACTCGACCACTGAGTTGCTTGGAACAGTAACAAGGCTTCTGCGCAAGATGGTTGATGTGGAAAACTTCATCGCGCCGCAAAATGCCGACGACTGGCTGTCAGCCGTAAGGGCGAATGAAGCGGAGCAAGTCATCCAGGAGTTAAACGCGTTCCGAGTCGTCATCCAGAGATGGTTGAGCGCGGTGACGCTTCCGATTGACCAGTTGGTGTTGACGCTGGCGCAGGATGTGTTCAGCGAGGCGTCGGATTTGGCGCTGGCGCATAAGCTCGCGTTGGTACTGCGGAGCGCGGCGGACGATCACGCGGATTGGCGCCTGCCTGAGTTGACGGCGGAACTGGCGGTGATCGCGAAGAACGAACGGCGCTTCATCGGGTTCTCGTCGGACGATTCGGGCTTCGACCCTGAACGCCATCGCGGACGGGTGGTGGTGACGACGATGCACAAGGCAAAGGGGCTGGAGTGGGACCGCGTCTATTTGATGTCGGTCAATAATTATGACTTCCCGTCGGCGATGCCGAATGATCGTTTTATTTCGGAGCGTTGGTTCGTGCGGAGCGGATTAGACTTGACGGCGGAAGCGTTGGCGCAGTTGAGCGCGTTGGGGTGGTCTCGGTACGGCGACGCTGGTCGAGTAGGACGAAGTCCGTATCGAGACCCGTCGCCTACTCGACCACCATCGAATGAATATGACTGGTACGAAGAAGGCGCGGCGACGATGCGCTCGCGGTTGGATTACGTGAAGGAACGTCTGCGCCTGTTCTATGTGGGCATCACGCGCGCAAAACGCGAGTTGATCATCACGTGGAATTCAGGCAGGCAGGGCGATGCGACGCCAAGTCTGGCGTTGAGTGAGTTGATGGGGTGGTGGGAGGAGGCAGATAGTGAGCAGTGAGCAGTGAACAGTTATCTGTGGCTTATAATTAAGGTGAGGTCATAAAATGGCAAACAAAATTACTATAAAGCAATTTATTGAAAAATGGAGCAAAGTTGAGTTGAAGGAGCGTGCCTCTTCTCAAAGCCATTTCAATGATGTGTGTGCGTTAGTTGGTCATGCAACCCCAACCGACATTGACCCAAAAGGAGAGTTTTTTACTTTTGAAGCCGACGTAGATAAAGATACGGAGAAGAAACATGGTTGGGCAGATGCTTGGTATAAGGGTAAGTTCATTTGGGAATACAAAGGACCTCATAAGAACTTGGATGTAGCGTACCAGCAATTGCTTCGATATCGAGAATCCCTTGGAAATCCTCCATTGCTTATTACGTCTGATACTCAGAAAATCGTTATTCACACGAATTTCACAAATACAGTGAAGAGAATTGAAGTTATTGACTTTAACCGATTGAAAAAGGATGGCTTGCAACTTTTGGAAGACGCATTTCACAATCCTGATGCGTTCAAGCCATCTGAAACGCAAGAAAAGATTACAGAAAAAACATCCGACTCTTTCGTTAGTTTCGCAATTAATCTACAAAAATCAGGTCAGCGAACCTATCACCGTGAAAGATTAGCGCACTTCGTTGTCAGAATATTATTCTGTCTCTTTGCAGAAGATATTGGACTGTTGCCTGATAAAGTATTTTCAGAACTTGTTCGCATCCGCTATAAAGATACAACCGCAGAACAATTTACAAAAAGCCTGCAAATATTATTCAAGGCAATGAAGGAGGGAAATTCAACCTTTGGCGCTCATGTAATCCCTTGGTTTAATGGTGGGTTATTTGATGATGATTTTGTCCCTGAAATGCTTAGTTATGATGTTCGCGAGTTATCGTCCGCATGCGATAAAGACTGGGCAAGCATTGACCCCTCCATTTTTGGAACTCTCTTTGAAAGAGTTATAGATGAATCCAAACGCGCCCAACTTGGAGCACATTACACAAGCAAAGACGACATAATGCTTGTGGTTGAACCTGTGCTAATGGTTCCATTGCGTATAAAGTGGCGGAAAACTAAGGCAGAAGCAGAAGATCAAATCAAGCAAGGTATTCCCTCTGCCGCCTTTGTCACTTTGAAGAAATTCTCGGATGAAATAGCTTCCATTCGAGTGCTCGACCCTGCTTGCGGGAGCGGTAATTTTCTTTATATTGCCCTGCGAGAATTGCTCGACCTTCAAAAACAAATAATCGTTTTTGCGGAAGAACATAATCTATCAGAAATTCGACTTACTGCTGGACCCCAACAACTTTTTGGCTTGGAACTCAACCCCTATGCTCATCAACTTGCACAAATCACCGCCTGGATTGGTTATATTCAATGGCGATATGATAACGGCTTTGCAGATATAAGCGAACCTATTTTGAAAGAACTACAGCAAATTCAAAATCGTGATGCAATTTTGCATACAAACTTATCTGCTGAAGAAACGAAAGGTATAAAGGCAGTTGCTGAGTCTGTATGGGATGAAGTAGATGTCATTATTGGTAATCCTCCATTCTTGGGCAGCAGGAAAATGCGCCCTATTCTTGGAGATGAATATTGTGATGCTCTGCTAAAAGTGTATGGAAAACAAATCGAAGGAATGCCAGATTTGGTTTGTTATTGGTTTGAGAAAGCCCGTCAACAAATTGCAAACGGGAAAGCAAAAAAGGCTGGGTTGCTTGGAACGCAGGCAATTCGTGGAGGCACAAACAGGCAAGTTCTCGACAGAATAAAAGAGTCTGGCGATATTTTCATGGCATGGAGCGACAAAGAATGGATTTTGGACGGTGCAACTGTTCATGTCTCTATTGTTGGATTTGATGACGGTACAGAAGATAATAAGATGCTCGATGGTTTACCCGTGCCATCAATTAACTCTGATTTGACATCGGACGTTGATATTTCGGAAGGGTACATACTTCCCGAAAATGCAAGTCTTTCATTTCAAGGTGTTGTCTTGCGAGGTCAATTTGACATGCCGCACAGCGCGGCTGACGAGATGATAAAGAATTCAAAGAATCCAAATGGGCGCTCTAACAACGATGTACTAAAACCGAGAAGAACGGGTGACGATGTGGTCAATCGAAATTCAGATACTTACGTTGTTGACTTTGGGGTTGATATGCCAATAGACAAGGCGACTGAGTACCTTTTGCCATTTGAATACCTGAAAAAGAATGTCTATGAAATGCGCCAAAAAGCAAATCAAGCAGTTGCCCGCGAAAAATGGTGGATTCATTGGAATGCTAGAACGCAAATGCGTGATGCCCTGTCAAAACTTTCACGATACATCGCCACGCCTAGAGTAGCCAAGCATAGAATTTTTGCATGGCTCGATGGAAATATACTTCCCGATGCTCAACTGGTTGTCTTTGCACGAGATGATGATTATTTCTTTGGTGTTTTACATTCAAAAGTTCACGAAAATTGGTCAAGACGCAAAGGCACTCAATTAAGAGATGCCGAAAGTGGATTCAGATATACATCTACTACTACATTTGAAACCTTTCCTTTGCCCTGGCGACCTGGTGACGAGCCAGCGACCGATCTGAATTATCAGGCGATAGCACATGCCGCAAAATCCCTGAATGAATTCAGGGTTGATTGGCAAAATCCATCTGACGAATATATACGCGGCTCAACTGCGTTTATCAAGCGCACTTTGACGAATTTGTATAACTGTCTCGAACTTTATCGCGAAAAGATAAAAGGCAAAAAGAGGTCAGAGGAAATTTGGAGGCAGGAAATGCTTTTGCTATTCAAGGTGAAAGAGAAAGCCAAAAAGCAACTCCCCGTGACGTTAATTGCCTCTTTGGATGAAATTGAGACTCTAGATAGTCTACACACGGAACTCGACAATGCAGTCTTGGGCGCTTATGGCTGGTCAAAAACGATTAGCGATGAAAATATTCTCGAAGGTCTGCTAAAACTAAATCTGGAAAGAGCTGGCATAAAGTAGAGCCTCATCGGTGACGATTGATCGGCATGTCGGTTTGACCTCACCCAGATAAACGTAATGATCGGCATGTTGACTTGCCCCTCTCCCAAGGGAGAGGGCATGGGGTTGAGTCCTTTTCAGTGAGATGGGGTAATTGAGTTTCCAAGAAAATCTTTGGCTTGATGAGCAAAAGGCTTCTCCCCCTTGGGGGAGACGGGAGAGGGGTTTGTTTGACCTCTCCCAGATAAACGTAATGATCGGCGTGTTAACTTGCCCCTCTCCCAAGGGAGAGGGCATGGGGTTGAATCCTTTTCTGGCTGATGGGGTTGACGAATTTCTGCGGAAGATCATTGAGTTGAGGAGGTATCGGCTTCTCCCCTTCAGGGGAGACGGGAGAGGGGTTTGCCCCAAAATCAGTTAGAATCCCATCCAGTCAGGAGTCGTATGGAACGCAAAACGCAAACGGGATATTTGGTGCTCGCCGATATTTCGGGCTACACATCCTTTGTCGCCCAAACCGAGATCGAACACGCCGAGAAAGCCATCTCCATTTTGTTAGAGACCATCATCGAGCGCATGGATGACAAACTGACCATCGTCAAGTTGGAGGGTGATGCTGTCTTTTCGTATGTCCCTGACGATCAGATGCCCGACTGCAACTCCATGCTCGAACTGCTCGACGCTACCTATCGCATCTTTCGAGACTCCGCCCGCGATCTGCACGCGCAGGCGACTTGTCCATGCAGGGCGTGCAAAGCCATCCCGACTCTCGACTTGAAATTTTTTGTCCATCATGGGGAATATGTCGTTCAGCAGGTGGCGGGCATCAGAGACCTTATGGGCAATGCCGTCACATTGATCCACAGGCTGGCGAAGAACCGCGTCACCGAGTCTACGGGCTGGAACGGGTATGTCCTGTTTACGGGGAAGTGTCTCGAATCCATGCAGGCGGATAAAAAGCCGTTCGTTCAACAGGCTGAGACTTACGAACATCTCGGCGATGTGGAAACATACGTGATGGATATGCGTGTCCGTTACGATGGGTGAAAATAAATGAACAGATCATCGAGATGAAAACGGTCTTGAGATGTCTCATCCGCGAGATTGTTTTATGTGATGGCAATGTATAATCCAATTCAGGTGTCATTGAGTCCTTCACTTTAGGAGCAGCGCATGGACAAGAAGCCGAACGATAATTGGGCAAACGGGAAATCGTATGAGCGGTACATCGGTCGCTGGAGCCGCCTTGTAGCGAAAGAATTCGTGACGTGGCTCGATGCGCCCGCGGGCGGTCAATGGCTGGATGTGGGTTGTGGCACAGGCGTCCTCAGCCAGACGGTTCTGCAACTTGCCGAGCCTGCCCGCGTCAAGGGCGTGGATCGCTCGGATGGATTTCTCAACCTGGCGAGAGAACAAGTGCTTGATGATCGAGTCCAATTTGAGATTGGGGATGCGCAAACGCTGGCAGACGATTCGGGAATCTTTGACGCGGTCGTGTCGGGACTTATGCTCAACTTTATTCCCCGACCTGATCGCGCGTTTGCGGAAATGACGCGCGTCACGCGCAGGGGCGGCTTGGTCGCAGTCTACGTTTGGGACTACGCGGGCGGGATGCAGTTGATCCGTCACTTCTTCGACGCGGCAGTGGCATTGGACCCCAGCGCGGAGGAGCATGACGAAGGTCCGCGTTTTCCGCTTTGCCATCCCGACGCGTTGCGTCAACTTTTTGAATCAGTGGGGCTTCACAATGTAGAAGTGCGCGGCATTGAGATTCCAACAATCTTCCGCGACTTCGACGATTATTGGTCTCCGTTCCTTGGCGGTGTGGGTGCTGCGCCAAGTTTTGCAATGTCGCTAAGTGATGAGCGCCGAGTTGCAGTGCGTGAACGAATCCGTGCAGGGTTGCCATTCAATGCCGATGGTTCGATCTCTCTGTCCGCGCGGGCATGGGCGGCGCGAGGGATTCGTTAACTCCGCGACTCTATTTTCAATTCTGCAATTCACCTCCGAAATTATAAAAAACTCATTCATCTTGTAGTACAATCGGCATTGAAAGAGTTTGACAATTTTGTTCCTGTCTGTTCCGTGGGGAAGGGATGGTCATCAAGAAACGAAATCTCGAAAACTCCAAACTGAGTCCGCTTTATTTTTTACTCTCTATGGAGACCCGCATGCGCAATCCGAAAACAAAATTTGACTTGCAATGGAAAGTGTTCCGCAGTCGTTCCACCGAATGGTGGAGTCTGTTGGCTGAGCACGACCTGAAAAAAATTGACAAGGCTGACGATAAACAGAACCGATTCGTCACATTGCTTCAAGTCAAATATGGGTATACGCGCCAACAGGCACAGGAAGAGATAAACAACCGCTGGATGGCGTTTTACATGGCGAGAAAAGTCGCTGGGTAATAACCGATAAACAAGAAACGGTCTCGCTGATGAGACCGTTTTTGATTCTATTCAAGTTTCGCCGCGTAGTCGCTGTAGCCGCCGATGAATTCTGTGATACGCGAATCTTTCAACTCGAAGATGCGCTTGACAGTTCGGTCGAGAAAATAGCGGTCATGCGAAATGACGAGGACTGTCCCATTGAAATCGTTGAGCGCGTTCTCCAACACTTCTGCAGAAGCGATGTCGAGATTGTTCGTCGGTTCATCCAGTAACAGGAAGTTGGCTCCCGAGAGGACGAGCAACGCCAGCTGAAGCCGACTCCGCTCGCCGCCTGAGAGCGAGCCGACCTTTTGAGTCGCTTGACGATAGGTGAACAGGTAGCGGGTCAGGAAAGAAACGGCGCGTCCTTCGCTCATGTTGCCGCCGAGTCGCACCGCATCCAGCACGGATTGTTCGAAGTCCAGCGTCTCGTGTTCCTGCGCGTAATATCCGACCTTCACGCTCGGCCCGATCTTGATCTCGCCGCTTGTGGGATTCTCTTTTCCGAGGATCAATCGCAGTAACACAGACTTCCCCGCGCCGTTCGCGCCGATGAGCCCCACGCGCTCGCCATGCCGAATGAGGAAGTTGAGATTGTTCAAAATATTTTCCGCGCTGAGCGGAGCGGCGCGTGATGTTTGCGCCGCGAAGTCGAAGCGGGGAGAGGACGGTGGATGAGAGAGAAAACTTTTGCTCACCTCCACAAACTCCAACACCTGATTCGACCCGCGCCAGCCATTGAGTTCCAGATCCATTTTGCGGCGTTCGGTTATGGGCTTTTCGATCTTGTCCATCTTGTCGAGCCGCTTCTGCATGGATCGCGCTTTGACCGCCATCTTTTCGTTGTCGTAGACTTTTGCCCACATCGCAAACCGTTTGATGGCAGTTTCCAACCGCCCGATCTCGCGTTGCTGGACTCGGAACAACTCCTCCTGCCGCGCAAGCCGTTCTTCTTTGTCCACGATGTATTCGGTGTAATTTCCTATGAATGTTGTGATTCTGCCGTCTTCGATCTCGGCGATGTGACTCGCTACCGCGTCGAGAATGTAGCGGTCATGTGAAATGATGACCACCGCGCCGTCGTAAGCATTGATCAAATTTTCGAGAAACGCTTTGCCCGGCATATCGAGATGATTATCAGGCTCATCCAACAACAACACAGACGGTTTCGCCAGCAACAGCCGTGCCAACCCGATCAACTTTTTCTGCCCACCACTCAACGCGCGGACGGGCTTCTCGAAATCCGATTCGGGCAAGCCAAGTCCGCGCAACATTTCGCGCGCGCGTGATTCGTAATTCGCCCCGCCAAGCGATTCGAATTCTTCCAGCAGTTTGTGTTGCTCGTCCAACGCGCGTCCCAACTTTTTCGAGTCGCCATACACTTCTGGCTCGCCCAATTTCGATTCGACCCGATGCAACTCCGCTTCCACTTCCGCCACGCGCGGATTTCCCTCCAGCGCGAGCGAGATCGCCGTTCGATTCGGTTCAAATTCGGGATGTTGAGGCAGGTAGCCAACGGTCACGCCCTTCGCGCGGATGACGGTTCCGCCTTTTTCAGGCGAATGCTCCCCGACGATCATCTTCAACAGCGACGACTTCCCCGCGCCGTTCGGTCCGATCAACCCGATCTTCTGGTCGTGTTGAATCTCCCAACTCAAATTGCGGAAGATGGCGTGAGAGCCGAGGATGAGGGTGGTATTTGAAATTGTGATCGAGATCATGTGTGCTCCAATTCTAACTCGGTGGTTGAGTAGTTCCGAGCGATAGCGAGGAACGTATCGAAACCACCAGTTCGTAAAGCAATATTTGTTGCAAAAGCACTCTTGAACATTGGTGGTTTCGATACGGGCTGGAAAAGCGCCAGCCCTACTCAACCACCGAGGTATAACTTAAACAAAAACGCCGTGACGCTTGGCGCCACGGCGTAATCAAACGAAGGAACTCCGTTCAGGCAACAGGCGCGATTCGAGGAGGTGGGGTCGTCTCAAATCCGCGCACACCGATGCACAGGAACGCTTTGGCAGATCTTTCGTATCGCATGCCGACGATTATAAACGAAAGTGGTCTCGTTGTATAATTATTTTCACAAGGAGAAAAGGCAATGCGTTCTTCGATCTATCAATTCATTCTGGGTGTTGTGGTTGTATTTGTCCTCAGCGGATGCGCGACGCTCAGTTCGGATTCCTCCGAAACCAAAGACCTCACCATCACGAGAAAGGCTGACCTTGATGCAATTGGAAAGTCGAAAACCTCCCCCGTTGACGGTATGACTCTTGTCTACGTCCCCTCGGGCGATTTTCTGATGGGCACCGAGATCGGCTTGACCGACGAACAGCCCGTCCACAAAGTGTATTTGGATTCGTACTGGGTTGACGAAACCGAGGTCACCAACGCCATGTATGCCAGTTGCGTGGAGGCGGGTCAGTGTGATAAACCGTCCAATTTGGTTTTCTATCAAGACTCGGCATATGCGAATCACCCAGTGGAATATGTGTCGTGGAAAAATGCGGAAAATTATTGCGCATGGGCAGGACGGCGTCTGCTGACCGAAGCGGAATGGGAAAAAGCCGCCACGTGGGACCCGTACAAAAATCAACAGCGCGTCTACCCGTGGGGCGATCAATACGATTGCCATAAGGGAAACTTTGATGATGAGTTGATCTTGGACGACTCCCTGATGCAGGATGGCAAAGTGGATTGCGATGGATTCGTGCGTTCCGCGCCTGTCGGTCAATTTCCAGACGGGGCGAGCGTCTACGGCGCGCTCGACTTGGGCGGCAACGCCTGGGAGTGGGTGCACGACGCCTTCATAGAGGTTGATCCGTTCAATGCCAGCATCGAAAACTATTACGCAATCTCGCCGTTGGAGAATCCGCAGGGTGTAGACCCCTCCATCACCGAATATCGCAGTATGCGCGGCGGATCCTACAACTTCACCTTCGGTTTTGGTCGCTCCGCCTATCGTCTTTGGTACGGATTAGACGATAAGTACGAAGGCGTCGGTTTTCGCTGTTCGCTCTCAGACTCAGAATAGGGAGTGATATTTCTATAGGCTCAGCCACAGAGAACTCAGAGTTTTTTCTCAGAATCTCTGTGTTCTCTGCGGCAGAAAAAAATGTCAACCACGTTTTAGATACTCATCCGAGCAAAACCCTACCCAAAATAAAAACTCTCTGATAAGATACCGCCCGCACGACCTGACATTCGGAAGGCTCTCGAAAGCCCTCGCTCATCACAGGCTGGGGCTTTTTTGTCGCAAAGTGCGCAAGAAAACATGGATACAAGTAGACACGTAAACAAGGAAATACCAAATACGCAATACGCAGTACGCAATACGAAGTACATCCCCGTCGCTCAACCCACTAACTACCAAACTATCAAACAAAGAAACTAACCAATGCAAACAACCCGCACCGACCTCCGCAACATCGCCATCATCGCTCACGTTGACCACGGCAAGACCACCCTCGTAGATGGTTTGCTCCGGCAATCGCACACTTTCCGCGACAACCAACACGTGGAAGAACGCGTCATGGATTCCAACGACCTCGAACGCGAGCGCGGCATCACCATCCTTGCCAAGAACACCGCCATCACGCTCAACGATCCCAAGACCGGCAAGCCCATCAAGATCAACATCGTGGACACGCCCGGTCACGCCGATTTCGGCGGCGAGGTCGAGCGCGTCATGAACATGGTGGACGGCGTCCTGCTCCTCGTGGACGCGGCGGAAGGTCCCATGCCGCAAACGCGCTTCGTGCTCAAGAAGGCGCTTCAAATGGGGCACAAGGCGGTCGTCGTCATCAACAAAGTGGATCGCAAAGATGCCGAGCCTTCGCGCGTGTTGAATGAAACATTCGACTTGTTCATCGAACTCGGCGCGACGGAAGAGCAAGCGGATTTCCCCGTCGTCTACGCCATTGGAATTGACCAACGCGCCGGTCTGACCGTCGAGCTGAGTCCAGATCTTCAGCCTTTATTCGACGTCATCCTTAACCACATCCCCGCCCCCAAAGTGGACGCGGATGCGCCTCTCCAACTTCTCGTCACCACCCTCGGCTATGACGATTATCGTGGCGTGACCGCTATCGGCCGCATCTTCGCGGGGAAGATCAAAGCCGGTCAACGCCTCGCGCGTCTTCTAACGGATGGACGCAACTTGCCAGAGTCTGCAAAATATCTTTACACATTCCAGGGCTTGAACAAAATTGAGATCGAAGAAGCCAGCGCGGGCGATATCGTGTCGCTCGCCGGGCTCGAAGGCATCGCCATCGGCGAAACGCTCGCCGACCCCGCCAACCCGGTCGCTTTGCCGACTATCAAAGTGGAAGAGCCGACCGTCCGCATGACATTCGGCGTGAACACTTCTCCATTCACCGGCACGGAAGGGAAGTGGAGCACGTCGCGTAAACTGCGCGAGCGGTTGTTCGAGGAACTTCGCACGAACGTTTCACTGCGAGTCGAAGAGACCGATTCGGCTGAAAACTTTTTGGTCTCAGGCCGCGGTGAGTTGCATCTTGGCATCCTCATCGAGACCATGCGCCGCGAAGGATATGAATTCCAAGTCTCGCGCCCGGAAGTGATCTTCCATAAAGCGGACGATGGCGCGCTGCTTGAACCTTTTGAAGAAGTGCACATCGAAACGAGCAACGAAACCGTCGGCGCGGTGGTGGAAATGCTGGGGAGTAGACGAAGCTTGATGACCGACATGCAGGATGCGGGTCAGGGAATGACGCGCATGGTGTACATCGCCCCAACGCGCGGACTGCTCGGCTTCCGTTATCAATTCCTCACCTCCACACGCGGCGCGGGCGTGATGCACACCATCTTTCACGGCTACGATGAAATGGCGGGACCGATGTCCACGCGGCAAACAGGTTCGCTCGTCGCATGGGAGGCGGGCGATTCAACGGCGTACGCGCTGAAGAATGCCGAAGAACGCGGCACGTTATTTATCGGACCCGGCGTCTCCGTCTACGAAGGCATGGTGGTCGGCGAAAACACGCGCGGACAGGATATGCCCATCAACGTGTGCAAGAAAAAACACCTGACGAACATTCGCTCGGCGGGAGCCGATATGGAAATTCGTCTGACGCCTCCGCGCCGCATGTCGCTCGATGAAGCCATTGAATATCTTTCCGACGATGAACTGCTCGAAGTGACGCCTGAAAATTTCCGCATCCGCAAACGCATCCTCAACACTGAAGAGCGCGGCAAGCAGACGAAGAAAGCCAAAGAATTGGTTGGTGGATAAAACAAGAGCGACCTCAACAGGTCGCTCTTGTTTTAGAGTTAGAACCGTCCCGCAGGTTCGGTTGAACATGTTGTGATTTGCGAGAAAACCTGCGGGACGTTCTGTGTGAGTTGATTTCTTGTTCACGGACACGATGAAATTTCTTTGTCCTTGAGCACCGACGACCCGTCGCTGTTGTACGCTTGAACGCTATAGGTGTAGGTGACCGGGTTGATGACCAATCCTTGCGTAAACACATCGGTATACGACTCGGTGTTCGGACCGACAGTGGTAAGCAGAACGCCGTCCTTGTACACATAGAATCCAGCTTCGTTCGTGGATTGATCGCTCCATGTGAACTCCACCGTCCATTCGAATGCGATGATCCAGATCTGCCCGATCTTTTTGGATTTATTCACGCTCGTGCAGGAAGTCGCCAATTGTTTCGGCGCTTCAGGCGCGGATGGGGCTGGTGTGGCAGTGGGAGGCAGTGGCGGGGGGACGCCTTCGGGCAGTCCGCTGGTTTCGCCTAACACGGTGGCGTATGCTCCCCATAGCCAGCACGTGGCGCCGAACCCGCCGGAGTATTCGATGATCCAATAATTATTCGGCGTGTACTTGCCGACCACGTTTGCCGTCTGCCCAACTTTGAACAACGTGACGAATTGATATGAAATATCGGGACCGGTGCGGCAGTTGGTATCCGATGAAACGGAAACCGTCGGCGCGACGGCTGGCGCCGTGGGTGACGGTCCCGGTGTGACCGTTGCAGTGGGGACGATAGCAGTCAATGTTGCGGCTTGCAAGGTTTGGACTGCAAGCGTGAGCGCTTCATCGAGATTGACCGAGACCGGTTCGTCGGTCGTCGCCGGTTCGTTCGACGGCGACTGGGTCACGCTGGGCGAGGCGCTTGGCAGGTTGCAAGCGAGCGCGGCGATCAAAAGAATACTGAATGCGATGATGGTTTTGTTGATGTTTCTCATGGTTCTCCTTGTCGCCCGATTATCGCATAAATACGCGAGTCACCTATCCCAAATTTGGGCTATCGAACGTGTCATTCTGAGCGATAGCGAAGAATCTCTCTTCTTCGTCTGATGCCTTCTTTGGACAACAGAGATTCTTCGCTGTAAAGAACAGAGCGCGTCTCAGAATGACATGGATTCCGAAATTTACGAACACGAGATCGGACTTGTGTTATTGCCCGCTGTTCCAGTGGAGTTGAACACTTCGATGCGATAGATGACGGTTTGCCCAGCGGTCACTTTTGTCGAATCGGTGTAAGAGGTGGAGTTGGCTGGGAGGTCTGCGACCAAGCCCCCATCGCGAAAGAGGCGGAAGCCTGTCTCGTTGTTGGATTTATCCGACCAGGTCAACGTCACAGTCAGGTTGGTGTTGACGCCGTTGAATTCGCATTGATAATCCCAACTTTGGAACGTCGGCGCGTTTGGCGGTTGTTGTGTGGCTGTCGGCGGCGGCGTGACGCTCGGCACAACCCAATAACTGCCAGTCACTTCGACGAACTCGCCCCACAACCAGCATTGACCTGTTGGGCTGTCGGGCGATTTGACGAGCCAGTAATTTGCGATGCCGTAATTACCGACGATCTCCAGTTTGGCACCGGGCAAATACGTGAACACCACTGCGTAATCTTGACCGGGTCCCGCGCGGCAGTTGGTCTGTTCGCGGACGGTGAGCATCGGCACGGAGTAGGTCGGCATGATGGTTGCTGTCGGCGCGTTTGGATTTGTTGTGCTTGTTAGACTTGGTACGGGTGAAAACGTCGCGGTGATGGGAACGTCCGCGCCATTTTGGAGACCCTCCATCAGCGCGGTTTGAAGATCCGGTGGCATTTGGTTTTCATCCGAAGGAGGCTGCGCGTCAGGCAGATTGCAAGCGAGCATCGCCGCGATCAATGCGAAAGATGCGATTGCAATTTTGGCTTTATATCTCATTTAACTCACCTTACGCAGAACGTCCCGCAGGTTTGGTTGAACAAGCCATGTTGTGTAAGAAAACCTGCGGGACGGCGCGTAACATCAGTCATTTAATTTTCAAATGCGCGCGCCCGCCCACGCGGAAATATTTCACGCGTCCCTTTTCGTCGCGGATGATGTCGGCGAGCGCGCCGTTGTAGGGTTCGTCCAAGCCGATGAGGTTATCTTTCTCGTAAAACGCGAATCGCATCGGCGCAAGCGCGGGACCGGGCGGCACATCGGGCGTGGGGAATCCCCCAAGCGGGATGTGATGATACACGAGATATTTTCCTTTGGTCTTGATGTCGAAACATTCGGTGCCGATCTTATATCGTCCGATGAATTCTTTTCCGTCCTGCGGATCCTTCATCGGCTTCGGCGATTTGAGCTTGATACCAAAGTACAGATCGAGCGCCCAGCCGAACGTCTGCGCGGTAATGACGCCGCCCTCGTCGCTGTTGGTGAGGAGGGCGAGCGCGAAATCTTTTTCAGGGATGAAAAAGAAATACGCTTGCTGTCCGTTCGTCGCGCCGCCGTGTGCATACACGGTGAGATCATCTGCGTAGCGGATGAACCACGTGATGCCCATGTCGCCGCGTCCGCCCGCGCTCACCTGTTTGACTCGCATCGCCTTGAGACTCTTGCGCGTGATGATCTTGTTCCCATTCCCCATGTGGAAGCGCGCATACTTTAGCAAGTCTTTGACCGTGCTGACGACTCCTCCTACGCCGTTGCCTGCTCTGCCAATCGCCCACGGACGCGCCACGTGAGTTTTTTTGTCTTTGCGATAATGCCCAACGACGAAGCGATGCGTGAAGAGAATGTCGCTCGGATACAAGAACGACATATTTAGTCCAAGCGGGTCGAGCAACATCTCTTGCAACGCCTGTTCGTACGATTTTTTCGTCACCACTTCGATCACGCGCGAGGCGACGTTGAATCCTGTGTTGTTGTACGACCAGATTTTCCCCAACGGTTGAATCTGCGGGAGGCGGGAAATGTCTTTCACCATTTTATCAAGCGCGTCGTCGCCATCGCCGAAGCTGTTGAAGTAATCGCCGACCCATCCGCCCGTGTGGGTGAGCAGGTGACGGATGGTCACTTTCTTCGCCACACCTTCATCTTTGAGTTTGAAATCTTTGATGTACTTACGCACGGGCGAGTCGAGATTCACTTTTCCCTGCTCGGCAAGCATCATCAGCAATGTGGCGGTGAAAGTTTTGCTGATCGAGCCGACCTGCATCAACGTGTCGGAATCAACAGGCAAGGGGTTTTCGAGACTCGTCACACCGAAGCCCGCTGTCCATTCTTTGCCTTTGTGATAAATGCCGATAGCAACGCCGGGGACGTGCAGTCGCTTCATTTCTTTTTGAATGCGCGCGGAAATGGTCTTGAAATTTACGTCGGGGGAGGTTGTTGTTTTCATAGGCTAATTGAAGAAACCTCGGAGGTTTTCAAAACATCCGAGGTCTTTGATGGTTATTCTCCAGTTCCTTCCATCCATGTGGATTGATATTCGGGTTTCTCGAATTCAAGCGCATCCTTGGTGAGATGCAGCGGATAGAACGTATCCACCATCACGGCTAACTCTTTCGTCTCTTTCGCGCCGATGGATGCTTCGGTCATGCCGGGTTGCGGTCCGTGCGCCAAGCCGTAGGGGTGCATGGAAATGTCACTGCGGTCAATGCCTTTGCGCGACATGAAGTTGCCCTCGGCGTAATAGATCACCTCATCCGAATTGACGTTCGAGTGATTGTACGGCGCGGGGATGGCGAGCGGATGATAGTCGAAGAGACGCGGCACGAACGAGCAGACGACGAAGTTATGCGCGTCGAAGGTCTGGTGCGCGGGCGGCGGCTGGTGGACTCGTCCCGTGATCGGCTCGAAGTCTTCGATGTTGAAGATCCACGGGTAGAGATAGCCGTCCCAGCCGACAACGTCGAAGGGGTGGTAATCCAAAATGTGTTTCGATAAGCGGTCGCGTACTTTGATACGGACTTCAAACTCGCCGCGTTCGGTGTGTGTTTCCAAATCTTCGGGCGTGCGGATGTCGCGCTCGCAATAGGGCGCGTGTTCAAGCATCTGACCGAAATTGTTTCGATACCGTTTCGGCGGCTCGATCTGCGACGGGTTCTCGATGGTGAAGAAGCGCGCTTCGTCTCCGTCAATGTGCATTTGCCACGTGGTCCCAAAGGGGATGACGATGTAATCGCCTTTGCGGAATTTGAGATTCCCAAACTGCGATTTCAACACGCCGGATCCTTCATGCACCCACCATGTTTCGTATGCCTGCGCGTTGCGATAGAAATAATCCATGCTCTTCGACGCGCGCGCCACGCCGAGGATCACATCCTTGTTGGCGAGAAGCGGAATCCGCGCGGAGACCGCGTCGCCGCCGAGAGGAGCATCCGCTGTTTTGAAGGCGCGGTGACGAATGGGACCGAACTCCACTGTCTCAGGCAAACGCGAGCCGAGGTCTTCGGTGTGTTTGACGCGCGGCGGGATGAAGTTGTGATAGAGGATGGATTGCAGGGATGAGAATCCCTCCAGTCCCATCAATTCTTCGCGGTACAGTTCGCCGTTCGGTTTTCTAAATTGCGTGTGCCGCTTGTGAGGGATTTGTCCGAGTTTTTGATAGAAAGGCATGGTGTACTCCGTGTTTCGTATTGCGTATCATGTTCTTTCCGCAGTTCAACTGCGGAAAGAACGGGTGTGGGCAACTCTCCTAAGGCGAGATCGTTATAGATTGGATCAAGGCGTCTAAGGAAGAAAGAACCGGCGTAAACGAAGATGGATCCGCCGCGTTGAGTTTATCCGTGACCGCCAGATAATACGCATCCATTTCACCCGGGGCGGCGGAGGCGTAATCGGGGAAATTGATCCCGTCTGCCGCAGGGTTATCCGCTGTGGATTGAAGCGGAGACACGACCGGCAGGATCGCGATCACATAATATTTTCCGTCGCTGGTGAGACCTTGATAGTGATACATCTGTCCGGTGCGAATGATCGGACCGGGGAATTGCGTAAAGTGCGAGATCATGCGAACGCCTGAGCCGCTTTGGAAATTTAGTCTCGTGCCTTTGGCAACCATATTTTGACCGGCATTGAAGAATGGTACGCCCGGAGCCGAATCGAGATCGATCGGCGCGGCTGGGCTGGCGAGCAGTGCCTGCAGATCAGGGATGCTCAGGCTTGCGCCCGGACTGACCTCCGCAAATGCTTGCGTTGGGAATACGTAAATGGTCGGCTGGATGGGATGGTTTGGGTCTGTTCCGTTATAACCGGTCAGCGTAAAAACTATATGCTCAGGAGCCATTTCCCATGGGGCGGTATCGCCGCCGACCGCCGGCTCAAGGGTTGGCGTTGCGCCGCTGGCGAGTCCGTTGGGGATGACGAACGAAACATTATTGAAAGAGACTTCAACTCCAGCAGGCGCTTCGGCGGTGTAGGCTTGAAGTGTCGCCGCCACAACGGTTTCAAGTTGTTCTGGATTTTGCGTGGGCGCGCTTGCGGTTCCGCAGGCAGTTAACCCGAACGCCAACAAAATTGACGCGCATAGTATTTGTTTGAGTGAGTTCAATGAATTATCCTTTTGTGCCGACAGTGTTTCGTAACAAACCAATGCGCTCCACTTCCAATTCGACCACATCGCCCTCGTTCAACCACGGACCTTGATTCTTCGTCAACTCATACAAACAGCCCGTGCCAACCGTGCCTGAGCCGATCACATCGCCGGGTTGGAGCATGACCGATTCGGATGCGCGGGCGATGATATCTCCGAATGACCAGTAAATATCGTTGAAGTTGCCGCGCGAGACTTCTGTGCCGTTGATCTTGGCGGTCATCAACAGGTCATACACGCCGGGTCGTGCTGTGGCTTTATCGGCAAGCGATTCGTAAGTGACGATGACCGGTCCGTAGGAGGAGGCGAAATCTTTCGATTTGACCGGACCGAAGTTGACCCTCATCTCTTGCACTTGCAGGTCGCGAGCCGACCAGTCGTTGAAAATGGTGTAGCCGAAGATGTGCTTCGGGGCATCCTCCGCTTTGATGTTCATGCCCGCCTTGCCGATGATCACCGCGATCTCCAATTCAAAGTCTACGGCGTTGGTGTAGGCTGGATGGGGAATCACGTCATCGTGACCGAAATCGTTCGTCGGGTTCGAGAAATAAAAGACGGGGAACTTATACCAATTCTCTGGCACATCTTGTCCGCGATTACGGTTCGCTGTTTTGACGTGGGTTTCAAACGCATACGCATCACGCAACGTTTTAGGATGGATCGGCGAAAGGAATTTGACTTCCTCTACTGAAAACGATTCTTTGGATGCCTTGCCTGCCGCCACCTCCGCGCCCGCGGCGATGACCGCGAGCATGTCGGGGTAGGGCAGGGTGTGGACGCGGTCGTCCACGACGATGGCAGGCTGGGTCGTGGCGCGAAGCGTGCTGACGGTGGCGAATCGCATTACAGATTCCCTCGTCGTTCCTGTTCCGCTTCGATCGACTCGAACAGCGCTTTGAAGTTGCCTTTGCCGAATCCCTGCGCGCCGTGACGTTGGATGACTTCGATGAACATCGTCGGGCGGTCTTGAATCGGTTTCGAGAAGATCTGCAACAAGTAGCCTTCATCGTCGCGGTCAACAAGGATGCCGAGTTCGTGAACGGCTTTCAGATCCTCTTTGATCGAGCCGACGCGGTCGGGCAATGCTTCGTAATAGGTATCTGGCACGCGCAGAAATTCCACGCCGTTTCTGCGGAGGTGATCTACGGTCTTGAGAATATCGCCCGTGATGATGGCGACGTGTTGAACGCCTGGCGTGAGGTAATAATCGAGATATTCTTCGATCTGGCTTTTGCGTTTGCCCTCGGCAGGTTCGTTGATCGGGAACTTGACGCGCCCGTTTCCGTTTTGCATCACCTTCGACATCAACGCGGAATATTCTGTTGAAATATCTTTATCGTCGAAGTGAAGCAGTTGACGGAAGCCCATCACCTGATGATAAAAATTCACCCACGTATTCATCTTGCCGAGTTGCACATTGCCGACCATGTGATCGATCGCCGCGAGTCCCGTTGACTGGGCTTCGTATTTGATCGGCTTATACGTCGGCGCGAACACGCCTTTGTAATCGCCTCGGTCAACGAACACATGCAACGTTTCGCCGTACGTGTAGATCGCGGATGTGCGATAGATGCCGAAGTCATCTTTCTCTTCGCGCGGACTCCATCCCGATTTGCCGCCGCGCGCGGTGGTTTCCTTCCAAGCTTTTTCCACATCATCCACTTCGAGCGCGATCATCTTCACGCCGTCGCCATGCACCATATGATGCGATGCGAGCGCGCTCGACGGCGCGTATGGCGCAGAAACAACAAACCGCGCCTGCCCCGATTCCAAAACATACGAAGCAAAGTCGCGGTTGCCTGTTTCAAGTCCCGAATACGCAATGGGCTTGAAGCCGAAAGCCTTCCACCAATAATACATGGCGTGTTTGGCGTTGCCCACATAAAAATGCACATGGTCAACGGATTTGATTTGCAAAAAGTCCGCCTCCTCGGTCATAGGGCGGGATTCGGTTTGGATTGTAGTAGCCATCGAGCCTCCTTGGGTAAGATGATAGGATTGTACGCCAAAGGATGTTTCCATGCAACAAAAAATTAGTTGTGGATTTGAATCGTTCCGCAGGTTTTGACGAAGGCGGTGACGCTCTCGCTTCAACCTGCGGGACGATTGTTTCTCCCTAGGAAAGTTTTATCTACGGCTTCGGGTGCGCGGCGAAAAATTCCCAAATGATCTCGCTCGCCGAAATCGTTTGCGTTGGTTCATCGCCATTAGGACCTGCGGGACCGTCACTGCCGGGACGGGCGTGTTTTCCGCCGATGATGGTATATAGTTCGACCGCCGCGCCGCCCGCGCAATTGAGATATGAATCATGTTGAATGTCGGAATACGTTTCGCTTTCGGGGACTGTTGCGCACTGATCCGCTTCGAGCCAGAAGTTGACCGAGTATGCAACGGAGGTGAACGGAACGCCGGCTAGCGAATCCTCCCCAATGCCGCCGTTGTAAGGGACGTGGGTATCGTCAGTGCCGTGGAAATGGATCACCGAGACAGGTTCGCTTGGCTTGCATCCGTCGTAATTGAGCGTCCCGGAGACGGGAGCGATAGCCGCGAAAATATCCGCCGCCTCACAAGCAAGGCGGTAGGACAGGATGCCACCATTAGAGAATCCTGTCGCGTAAATCCGCTTTGGGTCTATGTTGTATTGTGATTGAAGTTCTGCAACGAGCGCGCGGACAAACCCAACATCGTCAACATTATTTCTCGTGGCGTACCCGCAGCAATTCCCGCCGTTCCATGTGAGGACGTTGTTGAGTTTGCCAGTGCCGTTTGGGTAGACGACAATGAATCCCTGTTCATCTGACAGTTCGTTGTCGTCGGTCAAGCGTTTTTGGTTTTCCGCGTTGCCGCCTCCGCCGTGAAAGGACAACATGAGTGGGGTTGGCTTGCTTCCATCGTATGACGATGGGACGTGCAGGATGTACGAGCGTTCGATTCCACCAAAATTGAGCGTGCGTTCAACGTCTTCGTTGGGTGAAATAACTACTGTCGAAATTGGTGTTGACTGTGGAACTGGTGTCGGAGTTGGCGTTGTCCGCGCGCAAGCAAGCGCGGCAAATAGCAAAACGACAGTCGCCGAAACGATCTTATGATTTTTTGTCATGGGGACTCCTCAAGAGAGGAGATTGTATGCGGGCGGCGTTAACCGAAAGTTGCGAAGATGTAAATACCTTGTAAAACAATTTTGATTATTTGACTCTTGCCACTTTTCCATCCGTCATCTTTTGCAGATCGTCTGTTCTTAATTCGAAGATCGCGTTAGGCGTCCCTGCCGCCGCCCAGACGGTTTGATATTGCAGAAAATCTTCATCGAGATACGTTTCAATTTTTTCGAGATGACCGATGGGAGGCACGCCGCCAATCGCAAAGCCAGTGACCGCTCGCGCGAAATCGGCATCCGCTTTGCCGATGGGTTCGCCCGCGTACTCGCTGATGCGTTTTTCGTCCACGCGATTCGCGCCGCTGGTGAGGACGAGGATCGGCTTGTGCGACTCTTTGCCTTTGAAGATGAGCGACTTCACGATCTGACCGAGTTCGCATCCCGCGCGGTCCGCGGCTTCTTGCGCCGTGCGCGTGGACTCGGCATGTTCGATCACGGTGTATTTGTAGCCAAGCGAGTTGAGCAGGTCTTGAATTTTTTGTGCGGAGGTAGAGAGAGTTGACATGCCCCCAATTATAGTAGGGGCGGGGTCATCCCGCCCAGAGTCAAATTTTTTGAGGCATCCGGCGACGGAAGATCGCCCTACAATTTGCGCGTGTATTTGATCTGCCACACGACGCGCCACGTAGCCCCGCCATCATCCGAGCGTTCCCAATTCCAATCGAATTGATTCATCTTGATGTTGTGCCAAACCATGCGCTGTTTGCACGCTTCGCCTTTGACGACGGCGTCGCGGCTCAAGGTCATTTTCTCGTCTTCATACTTCCCAGTGAAATCGAGATACGCGCCGTTGTTATCCACCCACGTTTGGCGCCAGAGACTGACTTCTGCGTCATACGCGGAGAAACTCAAGCCGAGCAAACCTCCGCCGTCGAAGTTTTCTTGTATGATCTTATCGTTCAAGATTCGTTGGATTCGGTTCGTGCCTTTGCCGTCTTCACCCCAGGTCACATCCCATTCGCCGAGCCAGAAATCGAATTGGTTTTCAGGGTTCATGCTTGTTCTCTCCTCGCTTGTGATACCGTATAATCTACCATGCCGATTCAATTCTCACACCCTTCTTGAGAAGGTTTTTTACTCATGCCTATTTTCAAAGTTGCGCTCGCCGTCCTTGTAAGCATCCTGCCATTGAACATCTTGCGCGTTCTCGGCTATCGTTTGCTTTTCGGTTATCGGATAGAAAATTCCCGAATCGGATTTGGCACGATCATCGCCGTTGACGAATTTTCAATTTCGAAATCAAAAATTGGATTCTTCAATCAGTTCATCGGCCCCATGAAGGTCAAGATCGCGGAGGGCGCGTCCGTTGGAAACCGAAACGTTTTTTCATGCGGATACTGGGTACTGAGAGAGGACAACAAAGCGATGAATTACGCGCGGACGTTGGAGATCGGCGCGGACACGTTGATCACGTCGGGTCATCACTTCGACGTGGCTGGCAGATTCAAACTCGGCGACCGCTCATGGGTCGCGGGCATCGGTTCGCAATTCTGGACTCATGGCGTCGGCGTGCGAGATCGGGATATTCAAATTGGAAGCGATTGCTATCTCGGAAGCGCAGTCCGCTTTGCGCCGGGTTCATCTGTTGGAAACAACGTGCTAGTTGCGATGGGAAGCGTCGTCAGCGGAAAAATGGACGTGAGCAACGCGCTGGTGGGTGGAGTCCCTGCGAGGGTGTTGAAGGAAAATTACGATTGGAAGAAAGTAGAATGAGTGACGAGCAACAAAGGAAGATTTATCAAACCGATGGCGACCGTTACGAAGCGCTGATCGCGCGTGAAGATCATCAAGGGAATATCCTGACGGCAATCGAAGAAATCATCAACCCCGACGGCTTGGACATCCTCGATCTCGGCGCGGGGACGGGACGATTGACTCTCTTGCTCGCGTCACGCGCAAAGTCGATCCGTGCATTCGATATTTCGAGCGAAATGTTGCGCGTCTGTCGCCAGCGACTCGAAGCAAGCGGATTGTCCAATTGGCAGGTAGATGTTGCAGACCATCGTCAATTACCAATTGCAAATTACTCTGCTGACCTAACCGTCTCAGGTTGGAGCGTGAGTTATCTTGCGGTGTGGAATCAGGAATTAGGTACTAGAGAATTGGAGAATTGGTTGGGGGAGATGAGGCGCGTTCTACGCAAGGATGGAACGATCATCCTCTTCGAGTCGCTTGGCACGGGGAACGAGAATCCGATTCGGTTGGAGCATGTTGAGTCCACATATCAATGGTTGGACGCGAATGGATTTCAAAGTAAATGGATTCGCACCGATTACAAATTCGACTCGCTGGACGAAGCCGAGGAGTTATCGCGCTTTTTCTTCGGCGATGAATTGGGAGAAAAAGTCAGGCAGAACGAATGGATCGTCCTGCCTGAGTGTACGGGGGTGTGGTGGTTAAGGATTTCGTAGGGACAGACCTGCGTGTCTGTCCACGTGTCTGCCTAAATTTTTGATTTAAGCAGGGGCGGACACATCGGTCCGCCCCTACATGTTTATACCTGTTTCTTAAATCCATTCATCGCGGCTTTCACCAATCCAGTCAACATCAACACGATGCTGGCGATGGCGAACATCCATTTGATGAATGTGAACACCGCCGTGACCCATGCCAACAAAGCAGGCGTGGACGGGAATACTGAAAGCATTGTCACAATGCCGAGATTCTCAAACAGGTCGAAAAGCCACGCGCCAAAAGGGACGACATTATATTTTTGCATCGCGCTGTTGGATGCAAATCCGCGCTGAAACAACCATGTGATCGCCAACGCAAAGAACAACGTGTACACGATGGGGTAAACAATGTCGCCCGTCAATTCAAAGAGACGATAATTCGCGCGCCCCTCCTCGCCGTACGACTCAACCATCGAATAGACTTTCTCGGGCGTGTAAAAAAGATTGAGGTCGATCGGACCCGTTTCCATTTTAGCTTGTTGCGCGGGCAGGATCACTGCGTTAAAAAATATTTCGCCCGCAAGAAAAACCAACACCAGCCAGCCGCTTGCAAATTTTCTCAGTGTCTCGCTCAATTTGTTTAGCATGTTTTCTCCATTCTGGTTTCATACATTCTTGACGCAGTTCAACTGCATCAAGAACATTGGTTCAATTATTTGACGAACGCTTCTGCTTGATTCAATAACGCATCTTCCACGCGCGACTTGTGATTGCCGAGCATCGTCATCGCGCCCATCTCTGTCACCGAGAAAAACCCCGCGTCGGTCGTCTCGTTGCTCAAACCCAATTCGCCGCCGATGATCTCCGCTTCGAATGACAACGCGACGACGAAGACTTTATTCCCATCGGGATAAATGACAAGTTGATTCGGATCGCTGTACACGCCGACCAAACGCTTCATGCGGACGTGGAGGCTGGTCTCCTCCCACATCTCGCGGATACAAGCCTCAGCCGCACTCTCGCCCGAATCCATTGCGCCGCCGGGCAGGCACCATTGCCCATTATCCGTTCGGCGCGTGAGCAGGACGCGTTTATTCTCGTCGAAGATGATGGCTGTGCATCCGAGGCGGATTTTTCCCTGCTTGCCGAGTCGGTCGCCGTAGAGGACTTGAGTCATATTAAATTATAAGACCTCACAGGTCTCAGAGACCTGTGAGGTCTATCTCCTTTTATTTTATGAAAGTCCCGTTTCGGAGTTCTTTCAACGTCTCTTGAATCTCTTCGAGGGTATTCATCACGAAGGGACCGTATGGCACGATAGGTTCTTTGAACGGCGCGCCTGCCATGAGCATGAAGCGGACAGAGTCGTTCTCTGTCTTGACTTGAATATGATCGCCGTCTTCTGAAAATTTTAGCATATGTGTGGCGTTGACTGTATCGTCTGCAAATACGCCTTCGCCGTGGAAAACGTACGCAACTGCGGTGTGTCCGCTGGGGATGGGGAAATGCCAGACGGATGCCGGAGCCAACTCCACGTCCATGTAAAGAGGCGAGGCGGAGATGTCTTCGACGGGTCCGTTGACCCCATCCACCGTCCCAGCGACGACGCGGATTTTGACTCCATCCTTTTCAAAAGTGGGAATCGTTGAGGCGTTCACTTCCTGATAGCGCGGCTCAGACATTTTGAGATGCGAGGGGAGGTTGACCCAGAGTTGAAAGCCGTAGATGTTTCCGCTTTCGCCGCGGCGGGGCATTTCTTCGTGGAGGATGCCGCGACCGGAACTCATCCATTGCACGTCGCCGGGACCGATGGTGCCTTCGTTGCCGAGGCTGTCGCGGTGCGCGGTGGAACCTTCGAGCATGTAGGTGACGGTTTCGATGCCGCGATGCGGATGATACGGGAAGCCGCGCAGTGGACCTTCGAGGGGATCGTTGAAGGCGAAGTGGTCGAAGAGCAGGAACGGGTCGAAGAGGTTGCTGACCTTCGGACCGAATGAACGAAGCAAGCGCACGCCCGCGCCTTCGATGGTGACCTGCGGTTCGATGAGTTGTGAGATTTTTCGTGGGTTGTTCATGTCGTGTAGATGAGGCGGGAGGGGGAGGTATTACGTTTGCAGTGGAGACCTGACAGGTTTTCACTGATTCTTGATCGCCCAAGGAATGCGCCGTTCATAGAAGTTTGATTAACCTTCGTCGAGCTGAAACCTGTCAGGTCTTTACCATTATTCCCCTGACTCCAATTCGAGAAACTTGACCTCATGCGTGAGTTGATAATTGACCAGCCTCGGCAACAACGCTTCGTTCAAACGGTTTTCGATCCGTTTCTCTGCGTCATCGAGCATTTCCAATTTGGAGGCTTTATCCAGCGCCAGAGTGTTGAGTTCTTTTGTGGCGTTCTCAATGTCCTTGTTCAAAACCCAGTTGATCAGACCGGAAGAAGATGTCTTTTGGATGTCCAGCGGTTCAACCGAGAGAATCTCGGCGCGGGGTAGTTGCAAGATGACTTGGCCCGGCTTGAGAAATCCTCCGCGATGGACTTCGATGTTGAATCCCTTTTGCAGGTCGAATCCGATCTTTGCCCGGTACATGCCGCGCAGATGGATTCGCTTTTCGCTTCCCAGCAGTTTGTCGCTGGTCTCGTATTCGACATCGTAATCCTGTTCGATCATCGCCAATTGCAGGATCTCATTCGTCCGTTTGTAGACGATCTTCTGGTTGATGGTCACCTGCGGCGTCAGTCCCAAAGTGTTTTTGACCGTTTCAGCCAATTCGTTGGCAACAGAGAGAGTCTTTTTGGGGAAATAGACGAATACCAGCCACGCTGTCCCTGCGAATAGGATGAGCAGGAAGACGAGGATGCTGATAACGATGATAGTTGTGTCGCTCATGATGGTGTGTCCATTCAAGGATACAGGAAAACCTCCCTGCCTGCAAGTCCATGAAGGCTGACATCAACCTTAGCGAACAACCCGGTCAGTTAAATATGATCGCCGTTTTCACAAGTCGATCTAATCAAGGCTATTGTCACTTCACTTAATACGAGAGACCCTTGGTTTGTCTCTTGTGCCGGTTGCTTTCTTAGCATGGGTTTCCATCCGTGCCACAAAATCGAGTATTTGACGACCGAGTTCATTTTCTTCGTTGATGTTCCCAAGCATTACATTCGAAAAAATATCTGCCCAGTCCTCCCAGTGAGGCGTACCGCCCCGTTGTTGCCAGGCGTCCCCACCAGCTACGCGCCGCTCCTTTAGCGCTTCTGCGCGTATGATATCGCCTCGCAAGCCGAGATACTTGAAACCATTCCATCCGGCAAAGTACGCCTCTTTCCGGCGGAATTCCACCTCCTTCAAGCTATTGGTAAAGAAATCCTCCCACAAATTATCGACTACGTGACCGCACTCATGAAGGATATTGATCACGGGGTTCGTGTTTTGATTTGCGAAGAAAGTGATCTTACTACCTGAGGTCAGCCCGTAATAGCTGCCCGCTGCCAATTTTTCACTTCCTCCGAAACGGAAACTCACAGGCAGATTCTTGAACCAGAGCTTAAGTTTTTCTACGCCAAGGCGCTTAAAAAGGGCGTCGTCAAAATTGGCGCGCAGGGCAGAAGGCCAAGTTCCAATCAGGGTTATGCCGAGGTCTGTCAAAATTTCATCCATTGTTCACCTCCAGGAGAATATGAAATTGTTCTAGCGACCCGACAGTTTTAAGAAAGAGGTAAGAATCGGCAGAGGAAAT
>CAYWCN010000033.1:0-32609 GCA_964456775.1 uncultured Anaerolinea sp. | reverse complement strand
CCGCCGAGGAATACGACAAGTACATGCGCAAAGTGTTGGACCGCATCATCGAGTTTGGCGCGGTGCCGATCATCGCCACCAAAGCCGACAATCTCGAAGGCGATAACGCCATCAACGCGACCATTGCGCAGATCGCGTACGAATATGAAATTCCCATGTGGAATTTTTGGGCGGCGGTTCAGCCGTTGCCCGATAAAGGGCTCAGCCCGGATGGTTTTCATCTCACGTTCGCGCGCAATTTCTTCGACGATCCCAAGCGCATGTTAAATGCGTGGCCCTGGCGCAACCTCACCGCATTGCAATCGCTGGATGAAGTTCACAAGGCATTGAACGAGAAATAACATACCCTTGCGAAGGTTTAGAACCTTCGCAAGGTTCGCATTGGGGAAATTGAAAAAATTCCTACTTGACAAATTAGAACAAGTGTTCTATATTTGCGGCATTGACCCGTTCTCAGCACGTGAGTGGCTCAACCCCACAGGAGACTTCCATGAACCGTTCGATGCCTATCAAACTCAACCTGATCCCCTTCATTCAGAGCGCGGCGCAAAAGCGCGGACTGATCTTCGGGGGCATCATCCTCAGCGCCCTGCTGGGGTTCGAGATCTTCAATTACTCCAGCACCTCGTATGCCCTGCACGACATTCTGGGCGACCTGGCGTTTGGTCCGTTCCAATGGGCGACCGTTCTCGCCGTCGCTTTCTGCGGCATTGACTTTGCCGGCATCGCCCGCATCTTCACTCCCGAAAGGGGACGCGACGAGCCTGCCGAAGTCTGGTATTTGTTCGCCGCGTGGATGCTCGCCGCCGCGTTCAACGCCACTCTCACCTGGTGGGGCGTTTCGGTCGCGGTACAGCAACACAGCGCGGTTGGCGGTTTTCTGGTTGGAAACGCAACCATGATCAAAGCCGTGCCGGTCCTTGTGTCGGCGATGGTGCTGATCATCCGGGTGTTATTGATCAACACATTCTCGATCGCCGGGGAACGCATCTTTTCGCTGGCAGAGGAACAACCGGGACAATATAACCGCCCCTCGTATCGCCCGTCCAATGAACCTGTCCGAAATACAAATTCGGCTTTCCCTCGCCCTGCGCCCAAGCCCGCGCCTGCGAATTATTCGCAACCGCCCTACAACGAGCCATCCTATCACCCCATCGGCATGACGGCGCAAGCGCGAGAGAACAACAATCCATCCATGCGGAGGTGAACCCGCCCTGAGGAAACCATTCTTCTCCTCCAGAGTAAGAAGGACATCCAACAAACAAATACGTCACGCAATCGCGTGACGTATTTGTTTTCACACTTGTGTTCGCGACAAACTTGGTTGTTCGTGAACCCAGGGTTTTCGTCGCGGCTGGGGGCGGAACGCGGAAAAGAACAACAACGGGCGATACCCCATGCGGCGGAACAAATGCAGAGACATATCGGAGGGAATGGCGACCATGCGTTTCATCCCCAGTTTGATCGCTTCGGAATGCGCGGCATGGATCAACGTGGAAGCAAACCTCCGCTCGCGGAACTCTTCCAGCACATACAGCTGGTTGATATACCCCACCTGCGGATATTTCGTCACCAGTTGCACCCAGCCCACCGCCTGCCCATCCTCTTTGACGTAAAAATTGTGGATGTGCTTATCGCGCAGGGTCTGCAGATGGATCCGTTCCCCTTCGGACGTGAGGCTGTTGTTGGCGGCTTCGGTCTGATTCAACGTTTTTGCCTTGTGAATGTTCAGCGGAATCGTGCTGACCTTCAAAGGCAGGTTATAGCCAAGGATGGGACCGGTGCGCACAAACTCGTGTCCCAATTGGGAAAAATGCTCTTTGAGCGTGTGGTCTACCGGCGCGGGATGAAAAATGTTGACGATGTGCTGTTTATCGCGGGGCATCGGGTAGGCGCGGATGGCGTCGGTCACTTTTTGGATGTCCGCGCTGAGCGCGAGGAATTCGTAATGGAAGGAAGCGATCGGCGCGTTGTCGTAAATGGATACCCCGATCGGACCGGTCTCTTGATAGCGCGTGCCATAGACCACGTTGTACACATGGTTATACGAGGCGATCATCGCCTCCACAGCCCACCAATGTTCGATATCGGTTCGAGTCGTTTTCACACTTCTAAGACGGTCTTCCTTCTCAATAGTTACCATCACATTATTGTAAGGTCGTTTCACCATGCGAAAGGACGTAGAAACTTTGTCCCTCATCGTAGATGAAATCGGTGACGATGTAACCGGCAGAGAACGCAGACTCGAACACGTCGCGCGTAAAGAGGCGCCACTCGCGCGCGAGCGAGAAATCATCCGCTTTGATGGCATTGAAATCGGAGGGGATCTCGGCGAGGACGAGCCGGCCTTCGAGGGGAGAAAAATGTTCGGGAGGGCGAGTCAGGTCCCCCGTCGAGGCAAGAGACGTGTAGAGGGGTTGCAGATCCGCTTTCGAGAAGTCATCCAGCTTCAGCGGTTTGCGAGCGCGCTTGCTGAGTCTCCGTTCGACGCGGCGCGTGTTGATCCACCAATCCACTTGAAAGCGGTCGGAGGGCAGACCCGCGTTGAGACCGTCGCGCATGTCGCCGTATTCGGCGCGGCGATAGGTGTTGCAGACCGCGCCGAGTTTGGTGATGTTGAGGCGCGCGTTGCGGCTGAGCAGGGGATCGTACGTCCACGTGATGTGATCGAGTCCCTGGTGGCGCACCATTTGCCACTGCGCGCGCTTCAACGCGAAGCCGATGCCCGAATCGCGGTGACCGGGCAGGATGCCCATCATGTGCGAACAATGTTTCGCGCGCGGACCATCCGGTATGGACTCGAGACCGGGAAAACCAAAAACAAAACCGACGAGGTCGTCGCCGATATATGCGCCGAGCACCAACCCGCCGTTGTGGATCGCGGCGATGAGGACGTGCGCGGGGACCACATCGGTTTCACTGCCGGGCCACACTTCGCGCTGCAATGCCTCGATGGAGGTCATCTCTTCGGGGGTTTCGATCAGTTTGATGTTGGGAGCAGACATGGTTAGCGCGAGATGCGCAAGGATTCTTGAAGTCTTTGCAGGAAGGGTTTGCGCTCGAGATAATCCAATCGGTGGACGAAGCGGGCGGGCATCAAGCCGAAGGCGCGGGGCAGATTTTCCACCGGGCAGGTGCGGTTGACGGCGATGTAATCGAGCCAATAGGTGGAAATGTTCGCGCTGGGTATGAGCGGGTCAAGCGTGACGAACAACGCCCGCATCGTCGGCATGGAAAGCGGGAGGATGACGCGCCGCGTATGCGTGACCGTCATCAAAGTTTCGACGATCTGGCGGAACGTGAAGAACTCTCCGCCGCCGATCTCGTACGTTTCGTTGACCATCGCCGGGTTCTGCAATGCCCACACCAACGCGGTGACGAGGTCTTCGACCCAGAGCGGCTGTAACAGAACCTTCCCATCGCCGGGCACCGGAAAGAAAAATGGGACCGCGCGCAACGTCGCCGCGATGTTGTGTGTAAAACGATCCTCCGCGCCGAACACCGTTGTGGCTCGGATGATCGTGTGCGGCAGTCCGCTCTTGCGGATGAATTCCTCCGCGATGCCTTTGGCTTTGTGTATGGGGTACGCCGAAGCCCGGTCCGCGCCCACGTGGCTGAGGAAGATGAGTCGTTCGACTCCCGCATCTTTTGCGGCAGTGGTGAGAATGCGCGTGCCTTCGATGTCTGTGGTGAACAAGTTGCCGCGCCGGCCATACCCCGCCGCGCTGGCAAGATGAAACACTTGATGGACTCCGCGCAAGGCGGCGCGCACGCCTCTTTCGTCGTTGAGGCTGACTACCGCTACCTCGACCGGCACACCCTTCGGCAGGCGCGGCGTGCTCGGCGAGGGACGCAACAGCACGCGCACTTCCTGTCCTGTTTCAGAGAGGTGACGAACAAGCGCGCGACCGATGAATCCGGTCGCGCCGGTGACTAAAATCATGCGAAGATTATAGCAGACGTGGAATCACTGCCGCCCTGACGCGTTTGAAAGGCTTCCCCCATTTGAACTGCGAGGAAATTAGTCCCGGCGCTTGTAAGGGTGGAGATATTCGTCCGTAAAGCGGGCGATCAGAAACAACAACCCAGCGGACACTATCGCGGCGATGGCTTTTACAACGATCATGTGTACTCCAATGAAAAACGTATGAATGCCGACTAACAACTACATGACGGAGATTCGCCCGAAAGATACATTCCCCACCTTACAAACAGGTTACATGAACGGTTGTGATGGTATCATCGCCCCATGTCCACAACCACTGCCGAAGCGCATCCGAATATCGCTTTCATTAAATACTGGGGCAACCGCGACAGTTCGTTGCGCATCCCTCTCAACGGCTCGATCTCGATGAACCTCGAGGGCTTGACCACGCGCACCAGCGTCAGTTTTCAGCCGTCGCTTCCGTTCGACGAACTTGTCATCAACGGGCATGAGGTCGCTGGCGCGGGTTTACAGCGCGTTTCGCAAATTCTGGATTTGATCCGCGGCATGAGCAACACCAAAGACCGCGCTGAGGTGGTGACTGAAAACAACTTCCCCTCCGGCGCGGGGATCGCCTCTTCCGCATCCGCGTTTGCCGCGCTGGCATTGGCGGGAAGCACAGCCGCGGGACTCAACCTCGGCGAACGCGAACTCTCGCGTCTTGCGCGACGGGGATCCGGCTCGGCTTCACGCTCCGTCCCCGGCGGATTCGTCGAGTGGCAGGCTGGCTCAGCGGATGAAGATTCGTTCGCCTTTTCGATTGCCCCGGCGAATCATTGGAATCTCGTGGACTTGATCGCAGTCGTCAGCGCGGCGCACAAGAAGACCGGGTCCACCGAAGGGCACGCGGCGGCTCCCACGAGTCCGCTTCAGACCGCCCGTGTGGATGACGCGCCGCGTCGGCTCGACCTCTGCCGCCAAGCCATCCTCCAAAAAGATTTCGGCGCGTTCGCTTCCATCGTCGAATTGGATTCGGACATGATGCACGCGGTGATGATGACATCCACGCCCGCGCTTCATTATTGGAAACCCGCCTCGCTCGCCGTGATGGAATCCGTCCGCGCGTGGCGGGCGGATGGACTCCCCGTCTGCTACACCGTGGACGCCGGCGCAAATGTGCATGTGCTGACCATCGAATCAGAAGCGCACGCTGTTGAAAAAAATCTGCGGGAAATTTACGGCGTGAAGGATGTGCTAGTTGCGCGCGCGGGCAACGCGGCGAAGATCGTAAAAAACGGGAAATAAGAATATTGTGTCACCCTGAGTGGCGCCTCGCGCCGCGAAGGGTCTCCCGTGGTGGTGGAGATGCTTCGCGGAGTTTACCCTGAATTTATCGAGGGGCTCAGCATGACATACTTATAAATTTATTTCGCCACCTTCTCCAACACTTCCCCAAACTTTTCCAATTCAGCCAGCGTGTTGTAATGCACCGGGCCCACGCGGATCATGCCGCCCGCTTCGAGCAAACCGAGTCGCTCCACGATTGCCAGCGCGTAATTGTGTCCGTTCCACACATAAATATTTTCATCGCCAATTGCCTTCGCGAGTTTTTCGGGGTCTTTACCTTGCACAGTGAATGAAACTGTCGGCACGCGCTCATCGAGTCGATTCAGATCGGTCACACCGTAGATGCGCGTCCCTTTAACCGATTCAACGATGCCGATCAACTTTTTGGATAACTCTGTCTCATACGCGCGCATGGCAGACATGCCCTTCTTCAACTCCAACCTGCGACCGGTGAATCCCGCCTCTTTCCACGGGGACGCCTGATCCGCCCCAAATTGCTTTCCCAACCATTCGAGATATTCCAACGCGCCTAGCACGCCCGCGATTCCCTCGTGATTTTGCGTGCCTGTTTCAAATTTATACGGAAGTTCATTCGACGCAGGTCTAACTTTATACGCTTTCAACTCATTCAACAGATCATACTTTCCATACAACGCCCCCGCGTGCGGACCGAAGAACTTGTAGGATGAGCATGCCAGAAAATCACAGCCAATATCTTGCACATCTATTGGACCGTGCGGCGCGTACTGCACCGCGTCAACGTACACCAACGCTCCCGCGTCGTGCGCCATGTTGGTCAACTTCTTAACTGGGTTCACTGTCCCCAACAAATTTGAAGCATACCCAAACGCGGCGATCTTCGGTTTCTTTTCCAATGCTTGAGCAAAACTGTCGAGATCGAGCGTGCCATCTTCCACGTCAATATCCACCCAAAGCAGATTACATCCTTTATCCTCGGCAATTAACATCCATGGCGAGATGTTGGCATCGTGATCCATCCGTGTGACGAGGATGTTGTCGCCCGCCTGTAAATTCCGCGCGAGCGAACGCGAGATGTGCAGGGTCAGCGTGGTCATGTTATTGCCGAAGATGATCTCCTCGGGGCGCGAGGCGTTGAGAAAATCTGCCATCGCCATGTGCGCTTCGTGCAGAACTTCATCCGACCGGCGGCTGGTCTCGAATTGACCTTCGTGGTTGGCGTTGTTTTCGAGCAAATAGTTGTTAATGCGGTCGAGGCTGGGCTTGGAGATTTGAGTCCCTGCGGGGTTATCGAGAAAAATCGCGGGGCGGTCGAGCGAGGGGAACTGTTGGCGGACAAGATTGACATCGAATGACATCTTTATGCTCCTCTGATCAGATTCAAACGTTGGTTATGTACAATTTGATTGTACACCACGAAAAGGAGGCGTCATGTTCAACCATATCCTGCTGGCTGTAGACGGTTCGGAGCATTCGCTCAATGCCGCGCAAACGGCATCTCAACTGGCTCGATCCATGAATTCCGCCGACCTGCGGATCGTCGTTGTATACGATTCTGTTCCGCCGCTTCTGGGCGACCCAGACTTTCAAGTCGTTCTCAATGCCCGCCTCGATGAAACGGAAAGAATTTTGCAAAACGCGGTAAAAATGGTCGGAGAAATTCCCGCCAGAGTTCATACCGAGACCATCGCTGGCGATCCCGCAGAATCGATCATCAAGATCGCTGAAGCGCACAGTTGCGACCTGATCGTGATGGGTTCGCGCGGACTAGGACGCTTGGCGGGTTTGGTGCTGGGAAGCACCAGCCAGAAAGTGGTCAGCCACGCTCCATGCCCGGTGCTGATTGTGAGGTAGCCAGTTCTTCTGCCCGGGCAAATTCTTCGGGTGTGTTCACGTTCCAAAATGCGAGGCTGGCAGGGTCGGCTGATCTGATCTCCTCGTCGGTCAACACGCGCAGGTTCACTTGTGGAAGCCATGAGACGACTCTCCACTGATCGGCATGGATGGCGGATTCAATGGCGGGGAGGCAAGTCTCGCGGCGATACACGGCGTGGAGGGGTTCATAGCCCTCGTCATTTTTTGCGATGACGACGTCCACGTTTTCTCTCTCCATAATTTTTACAGACATTTGAATAAGTTTTGCGCTGGCGAAAGGCATGTCACATGCGACGACCGCAACCAGCGGATGTGCGGCGGAAGCGATCGCAGTGTAGAGTCCGCCGAGGGCGCCGCGACCAGATATCACGTCGGAAAAGAGGCGAGCGTTCAGGAAGGCGAAATCTGCGGGGCGATTCGTCGTCACGATGAGTTCATCCGCGATCGGTTGGAGTCGATCCACGACGCGTTGGATGAGGGGGCGTCCGAGAAAAATTTTTAGGGCTTTGTCTTCGCCCATGCGCGCCGAGGCGCCGCCAGCCTGTATACAAACGGTGAGCATGGGTGTATTATATTCGTATGGCAACGTCAATCGGCGAGTTGTTGGATACGCTGACCGTGACAGGGGAGTTGTATGAAAAGTTGCCTAACAAGGAATTGCGCTGTTTCGCGTGCGGACATCGCTGTGTGATCCGCGAGGGCAAGCGGGGAATCTGTCAGGTGCGCTTCAACCGCGACGGGGAACTGCGCGTGCCGCACGGATATGTTGCCGCCCTTCAAAGCGACCCCGTAGAAAAGAAACCGTTCTTTCATGTGTTGCCCAGCGTCAACGCGTTGACGTTTGGGATGTTGGGTTGCGATTATCATTGCGGGTATTGTTTTACGGGGGATACAATAGTGATCACAAATCGGGGACCGATTGAGTTACAGTCTGCTTTTGAGTTAGGCGAAAAGAGAGTTAAACAGCCCAATGGAGAGATTTCGTTTCCTGCTGGCTTGAAGGCGATTACTTCGTCTGGCAGATTACGAGATGTGAAAGGCGTATTCCGTCACTCGTACCAAGGCGAACTGGTTCGGATCACACCGTATTATCTGCCTGCGCTTCGCTGTACGCCTGATCATCGGGTGTATGTAATGGACGATAAAATATCAAAACCTCGGATGATTCAGGCGAAAGAATTGCGAAGCCATCATTTACTTTTAATACCACGCAAATTTCATTTCTCACCTTTACAAGCTGTTGATGCAATTGAATATATTAATTCCTCTATTGTTGGTCACTCGACAACGTTGAGTTTGGTTACAGAGAATCTGCAACTTGCCAAAAATGTTGCTGTTGGAAATCTTCCATTCCCTTCAATTGAATACAACCTTGATGAATATCTCATTGAGACAGAAAAGTTTTACCTCATTCCATTGAAGAATATCGAGCGCGAAACATTTGAAGGGCATGTCTTCAACATGGAAGTGGATGAGGAACATAATTATCTGGCAAATTTCTTCCTCGTGTCGAATTGTCAAAACTGGCTAACCTCACAAGCCATGCGCGATCCGTCTTCGGATGTTTCGGTGAATTACATTCGGGAGATTTCGCCGCAAGGGATGGTTGATTCTGCAAGAAGAACCAACGCTTCGATTGTTGTCTCTTCATACAACGAGCCGTTAATAACAAGTGAGTGGGCGGTGGAAATCTTCAAAGAGGCGAAGAAGGCGGGCTTGATGTGCGCGTACGTCTCGAATGGAAATAACACGCCCGAGGTGATGGAATACATCCGCCCGTATATTTCGGCATACAAAGTGGACTTGAAATGTATGCAGGATAAAAATTATCGCAAACTCGGCGGCGTGTTACAAAACACATTGGACGGGATCAAGCGCGCGCATGAGTCCGGTCTGTGGGTGGAGATCGTCACGTTGACAATTCCGGGCTTCAACGATTCGAATGAGGAGTTGTGGGACGCGGCGCGATTCATCGCGGGAGTTTCAAGGGATATTCCGTGGCATGTGACCGCGTTCCATAAAGACTATAAAATGACCGACCCCGATAACACCGATGCGAAGACTCTTTTGCGCGCGGCAGATATCGGACGCGAGGCGGGCTTGCGATTCGTGTATGCGGGGAATTTGCCGGGGCAGGTCGGGGAGTATGAAGACACATTTTGCCCAGCCTGCAACTTCAAGCTGGTGAAAAGACGGGGTTATATCATTCAGGAGTATCACATCACCAGCGACGGAAAGTGTCCTCATTGCGATGCAAAGGTTCCCGGATTGTGGCATAAAAACCCCTCTCAGGTAGCGTTAAACGGGTTGGGCATGCCTTTGCCTGTTTACTAAATTTCCTTTTGCTGTATAATCTGCCCATTATCCGGAAGGAGGCGCCCCTCGCAAAGTCATTCCGATTCCCCCTCATCCTTGTACGTAAACGAATTCCAAACAATATTTCTCTCAGGAGGAGAAACGTGAAACGAAACCTATTTACCCTACTGGCACTGCTCGTTCTCGCGAGCATGGTGCTTGCGGCATGCGGCGGCGGAGCACCCGCTACCCAAGTAATGACGGAAGAACCCGCCCCGGCCGCTCCGTTCGAAGCCATGAAAGTGGAAGCCCCGAACTGCGATTACGGCGGCGAACTGAAATCCATCGAAGCGGTGGATCAGTACACCGTGAAGATCACGCTCTGCACACCCGATCCAGCCATCCCTGCGAAAGTAGCGTTCTCGTCGCTCGGAATCCAACCCAGCGAATACATTGAATCCACCGGCGGAAACGGCGCATTGCTCGAAAAGCCGATCGGCACGGGTCCGTACAAACTTGAGACTTGGGACCGTGGCAACCAGATCGTGTTCACCCGCAACGATAATTACTGGGGTGAGCCTGCCAAGAGCCAGACGCTCGTGTTCAAATGGGGTTCCGAATCTCCCCAGCGCTTGCTCGATCTTCAATCCGGCACCGTTGACGGCATTGACAATGTTGGGCCGGATGCTTTCGCCACAGTGGAAGGCGATTCATCCCTCCAGTTGATCAAGCGTCCTGCGTTGAACGTGATGTACATTGGTATGACCAATACCTTCGCGCCGTTCGACAACGAATTGGTGCGCCAGGCGTTCGCCCAAGCTATTGACCGCCAGCGCATTGTGGATAACTTCTATCCCGCCGGCTCTGAAGTTGCTTCACACTTCACTCCCTGCGCCATCCCGAACGGTTGTGCCGGTGACTCGTGGTACGACTTCAACGTGGACGCCGCCAAAGCCCTGCTCGAACAGGCTGGTTACGGTCCGAGCAACCCCTTCCCCACTGTGAAACTGAGCTACCGCAACGTGGTGCGCGGTTACCTGCCCGATCCCGTTATCGTGGCGCAGGATATTCAGGCGCAGTTGAAGGAAAACCTCGGTGTGACCGTTGAAATTAATGAAATGGAATCTGGCGCGTTCATTGACGCGGCGAACTCCGGCTCACTCGACGGTATGCACTTGTTAGGCTGGGGCGCGGACTTCCCGGATGTGGTCAACTTCCTCGACGCTCACTTTAGCGCCGCGGCGTTCGATCAGTTCGGAACACCTTTTGCCGACATCACCGACAACCTTGCGAAGGGCGCGCAGCTTGCCTCCGAAACAGAACGCGAACCGTTCTATGCCGCCGCCAACAATGCCATCAAACAACATGTTCCGATGATCCCTGTTGCTCACGGTGGTTCCGCGGTTGCCTTTAAAGCCACTGTGGAAGGCGCTCATGCCAGCCCGCTCAGCAACGAAATCTTCTCTGTGATGGGCATTCCCGGACAGGATACTTTCGTGTGGGAGCAGAACGCCGAGCCCATCTCGCTCTACTGCGCGGATGAGACCGACGGCGAATCCCTGCGCGGATGCGAACAAGTGACCGAGCCTTTGCTGTCGTATGAAATCGGCGGCACCGCCACAGAAACCGGCGGTTTGGCTGAAACCTATGAAGCCAACGCAGACCTCACCGAGTGGACCTTCCACTTGCGCCAGGGCGTTACCTTCCACGATGGCTCCGCATTGGATGCCAACGATGTGGTCATGTCCTACGTCGTTCAGTGGGACGCCGCGAACCCGCTTCACACAGGCAACACCGGCGCATTCGAATACTGGACGTATCTGTTCGGCGCTTTCTTGAACGCTCCGCAATAAGCCTGTTCGTACGATCGAATTGAAAGACCCCCGGCAGGGATCATAAGCATCCCTGCCGGGGTTTATCGAATTTTTCCCATGACAACTTATATCCTACGCCGCTTCTTACTCAGCATTCCCGTTCTTATTGGTATTTTATTCGCCACATTTGCGCTGGCGCGTTTGATTCCCAGCGATCCTTGCCGCGCCATGCTGGGGGAAAAAGCCACCGATGAGGTGTGTAATCAGTTCATCAGCCGCCACGGGTTAGACAAACCCATCCCAACGCAGTTCGTTGTTTATATGGGAGAAGTGCTCAAAGGCGATTTTGGAAAGTCCTTCCGCTTCTCGTTGCCGGTGAGCGAGATCATTATTCAACGCCTGCCGATCACAATTGAATTGGCTTTCTCCGCGTTATTTTTGAGCATGTTTGTAGGCATCTCTCTGGGGATTATTTCAGCAGTGCGTCACAATTCATGGGTGGACGTGCTGACGATGCTGTGGGCGAACATCGGCGTTTCGATGCCGGTCTTTTGGCTGGGGCTGATGCTCGCATATGTTTTTTCCCTCACTTTTAAAGGCACGCCCTTTCAACTGCCTCCCTCGGGACGGCTTTCTCCGGGCTTGATCCCGGAACCTTTCTTTGAGGTGTGGAAGTTGCACCTGACGGAAGGCACCTTTGCATTTATCGCGGCGGATTTTATTTCACGAATGAACATTGTCAACAGCCTTCTCGCCGGTGATACCGAGGTTTTCAAAGACGCGGTTCAACACATGATCCTGCCTGCCCTCGCCCTCTCGACCATTCCCACCGCGTTGATCGCGCGCATGACGCGCTCCTCGATGCTCGAAGTATTGGGGCAGGATTACATCCGCACGGCGCGCGCCAAAGGATTGAAACAACGAGCCGTGGTCTTGAAACATGCAATGCGGAACGCCCTGCTCCCCATCGTGACGGTGATCGGTCTCTCGCTGGGAGGTCTGCTCGGCGGCGCGGTGTTGACTGAAACGGTGTTCAATCTGGCGGGAGTTGGGCGCATCTTATATGAAGCCATCACCGCCCGCGATTACGGCATCGTGCAAGCGTTCACCGTTGTGATCGCCGTTTTCTTCGTTACGTTGAACTTGCTTGTTGATCTCTCATACGCTTATCTTGATCCTCGCATACGGTTGAATTAATCATGGCAAACACTATAGCCAAATTGGACGCGGAAGCCATCTCAGCCGAATCGGTCAGCCTGTGGAGCATCACCAGAAAACGCCTCTTCCGCCGCAAGTCTGCGATCGTAGGCATGGTCATTCTGGGGATTCTGATCTTCATCGCGCTGACCGCGCAATGGCTGGCGCCGTATGACCCCACAAAATCCATGCTCGATATACCAGACTATGCCGGGAAAATCGAAAAACGATTACCGCCGTGCATCCACATACTTGGCTGCCCGAAAGATAATCCGCAGCATATCATGGGGCTGGATGGAAATATTCGCGATGAGTTCAGCCGCTTATTATATGGCGCGCGCCTGAGTTTGGTGATCGGCTTCGTGACCATCACATTTTCCATTATCATCGGCACGGTTCTCGGCGCGCTGGCAGGCTATCAGGGCGGATGGGTGGATAATTTGATCATGCGCGTGATGGATGTTGTGCTCGCCTTCCCATCGTTGCTCCTTGCCATCGCCATTGTTACCGTTCTCGGACCGGGTCTCATCAACGCGCTGATCGCCATCGGTATCGTTTCGATCCCCGCGTATGCGCGTGTGATGCGAGCCAGCGTGCTTTCGGTGCGCGAGATGGATTTCGTTTCTGCAACGCGTTCGCTCGGGGGCAATACTTTCGACATCCTGTTCCGCCGCATTCTCCCCAACGCGTTGACTCCGCTCATCGTGCAGGGGACTCTGGGAATCGCTTCCGCTATTTTGGATTCAGCGGCTCTTTCCTTCCTTGGGCTTGGCGCCCAGCCCCCGACGCCGGAGTGGGGCGCGATGCTTGGTTCGGAACGCAACCAGGTGTTCACCGCGCCGCATCTTGTGTTTTACCCCGGGCTGGCGATCATGCTCACTGTGCTGGCGTTCAACCTGCTCGGCGACGGTCTGCGCGACGCGCTTGATCCGCGGTTGGCAAATGTAAGTTAGGGACAAGCCGGACGCTGGCGAACCAGGCCGGGGTCCGGTAGGAAGCGGGGTTTCATCCAATGGTATAAATGCTTATGCGCGCGAATTACTTGCGCTGTGTTGCCGCATATGTTTCGAATCCATATTGCAAGGAGGTCCCGCTGAAAATATATCCAATTCATTTCACATCGTTTTCAGTTAAAGCCCACTCTTTCGGAGGAGAATTATGAAACGCAACCTGTTCGTGTTATTGACGCTGTTCGCGCTTGCAAGCCTGATCCTTTCGGCTTGCGGATTCAGCTCACCACAGCCTGCCGCGCCTGAGTTTAGCGGCATTGCCGTTGTCACGTTCGTGCAACAGCCGACGACTCTCAGCCCGCTCTATCAAACTCAATGGTTTTCAAGCATCACCACGCAATTGTGGCTCAAGGGCTTGTGGTCGTTCGATTCAGATAACAACCCGGTGCTCGACATTGCCGCCGAACTTCCCACTACCGAGAACGGCGGTATGAGCGCGGATGGTCAGACGCTGACGATCAAACTGCGCGACGATGTTCTGTGGAGCGACGGCGAACCCGTGACTGCGAACGATTTCGTCTTCACTTACGAAATGTTCGTGTCGGACAAGAATGTGGTCAGCAGTACTTACCCCTACGCGGATTATGTGACCAGCATGGAAGCGCCCGACGATCACACGCTCGTGGTCAACTTCAACGCGCCGTTTGCCGCCTGGCTAACCACGTTGTTCAACACCGGCGTTCTGCCGGAACATGTGTTACGCCCGGTCTTCGAGGCGGAAGGCACGCTGGATAACGCCGCATGGAATACCGCGCCGACGGTTGGCGTTGGTCCATTCGTGTTCAAAGAATGGGAAACCGACAGCCACCTGATCTTCGAAGCCAACCCGAATTGGATCCACCCGGCGAAGTTACAACAGGTGTTCATCCGCATCGCGGACGATGCCGCGCAAGAGGTTGCCATTCTAGCCGGCGACACGGACATTGGAACTTTCCTCGATTGGTCGCAAGCCGATGCGATCAACTCAAGCGGCAAAGCAAAGTTCGTGACTCAGCCCTCCGGGTATGATGAAGGCTGGTTCTTGAATCTCGACCCGGCGACTGCCAACCCCGCCATGTTGGATGTGAATGTGCGCAAGGCAATCGTGATGGCAACCGACCGCCAACAGATCGTAAACAACCTGCTCGGAGGTCTCACCACCGTCCCTGCCACTTTCTGGGACAGCACGCCTCCGTACGGAAACCCCGATCTTTCACCCTATCCTTACGATCCGGATGAAGCGGGTGCTTTGCTCGACGCGGCCGGCTGGAAGGATTCCAATGGCGACGGCACGCGCGATAAAGACGGCGTGGAATTGGTGCTGCGTTATATTTCCAACCAGCGTCAGTTGCGCAAAGATGTGCAAGCCGTTGTCCAACAGATGTGGAAGCAGGTCGGCATCGGCGCGGAGTTGGTGAACTACGGCGACGATTTCTTCAACAGTTATGCGGATGGCGGTCCGATCGCGACCGGCAACTATGACATTGCCGAGTGGTCGGACGTGACCAGCTTCCCCGACCCGGAACAATCCTCGTACTGGCTTTGCTCGCAAGTTGTCGGACCGGATAACCCGGACGGCGGAAACTGGCAGGGCTATTGCAACCCCGAACTGGACGAATTGTTCGACAAGCAAGCCACCGAAACGGATGTGGAGGCTCGCAAGCAGCTCTATTATCAGATCGGGCAGACCATGTTCGACAATGTGGTTTGGGTGGGTATGTGGAAAGACCCCGACCTGTGGGCTGTGAGCAACCGCCTGCAAGGAGTGAAATTCTCCGGGGCAACGCCATTCTGGAACGCGAACGAATGGTTCATTAACCCATAGTTGTGTCATCCATTCAACGGGTGGGGCGGTTCGATCCGTTCCACCCGTTGATATATCACAAGGTCTCGCGCCCATGTTCAATTACATCCTGCGACGGCTCGCGCAAGCGATCCCACAGTTGTTCCTCATCAGCCTGGCATTATTCCTGTTGATGCAGGCGTTCGGCGACCCGATCGCTTCGCTGGGAGTCCGCACGCCTCCCAAGCCGGCGGATCGAGAACGCCTCAGACGCCAATTGGGGCTGGATCAGCCGATCTACGTGCAGTACCTCGTCTGGCTGGCGGGCAACGATTGGATGAAGATCGACATGGACGGAGACGGCGTCGCTGAAACACCGGGCAAACGCCTGGGCGTTCTGCGCGGCGATTTTGGAAATTCATTGATCAGCAAAAGACCGGTGGTCGAGCTTGTGACGGAAAGAATTCCTAACACGCTATTGTTAATGATCACCGTCGAGATCGTTATCATCATTTTTTCTTTGGTCATCGGGGTATATTCGTCCACGCGGCAATATTCATTCTTCGATAACGCGATCACCGCCTTTTCGTTCATCGGGTATGCCATGCCGATTCCGCTGATCGCGCTGCTTGCCATGTACTTGTTCAGCATCAACTTTAAGGAGTGGGGACTCCCCTACCTGCCCACGGTGGGAATGTTCGACCCGGAAGCCGGGAAAACGCCCGCTCAGATCGCTCTGCACATGATCCTGCCTGTCGCTTCATTGTCCATTATCAGCATCGCGGGCTACAGCCGTTACGTGCGTTCCTCCATGCTCGAGGTGCTGGGACTCGACTACATCCGCACCGCGCGCGCGAAAGGATTGCGTCAATTGGCTGTGGTGATGCGCCATGCGCTGAGGAATGCCACCCTGCCGTTCGTCACGCTGATCGGACTCGATATTCCCTTCCTGCTTGCCGGCGCAGTCCTCACGGAAACGATCTTCGCCTGGCCCGGTACCGGGCGGCTGTTCATCACCTCCACATCGCAATCTGATTTCCCGGTCTTGATGGGAATTTTGATGATGACCGGTGTGGCGGTTGTGGTCTTCCAGATCCTCACCGACATTATGTATTCCTTCCTCGATCCCCGCATTCGCATTGCGTAACATCCAACTCAAAGAGGATGAAATGACAAGTACAACGCTATCCGCATCGTCAATGCAAGAGGGAGAAAAGATTCGCGTGTTGAGTCCCTGGCAGATGGCGTGGAGGCGGTTTCGGAAGCATCCCGCCGCGCTCATCTCGCTCGGCGGGATCATCCTCCTGTTGGCATACATCTGGCTGGGCGGAGCCTTCTTCTCGCGCGGCATGTGCGAGCCGACCGGTCAATATCTCACCGCCGAGGATTATGCCAACTGCAACGATACTGCCAAAAAACTTCAGCCGCCTTCGCGCGAACATCCCTTCGGGACAGACACCATCGGGCGCGACATTCTGGCGCGCACGATCTACGGCGGACAGATCTCGCTCACCATCGGCATCTTTGCCGCATTCGTGGAAGTGATCGTCGGCGTGCTGGTCGGAGCGGTGGCTGGATATTTCGGCGGATGGATAGACGACATCCTCATGCGCATCACCGAAGCCATGTTGATCATCCCTAGTTTGTTCTTGTTGATCGTTTTATCGAAAGCCCTCGGCGGCAGTGTTCCCGAAATAAAATTCCTCGGGCGCGCGTTCAGCGGGAGCGTGGTCGTCATCATCTTCGTCATCGGGTTTACGAGTTGGATGTATCTCGCGCGTATCGTCCGCGCCAATGTGCTATCGCTCAAAGAAATGGATTACATCTCCGCCTCGCGCGCGCTCGGCGTTTCGGACGCGCGCATCATCTTCAAACATCTTTTGCCCAATACCATTGCCCCCATCATCGTCTCCTCCACGTTGGGAGTTGCTAACGCCATTACCAGCGAAGCCTACGTGAGTTTCCTCGGTCTCGGCGTGCAGACTCCCACCGCGAGTTGGGGCAACATGCTGGATAGCGCGGTGAAGTATTTACAGACCGCGCCGTGGCTGTGGCTCTTCCCCGGCATGTTCATCATGCTGACCGTGTTGTGTATCAACTTCGTCGGCGACGGCTTGCGCGACGCGCTGGATCCGCGCAGTACGAGGCATATATAAAAGCAAGATGCTCCGCAGTTGAACTGCGGAGCATCGGAAAAATAGAAGTCCCGCAGTGCAACTGCGGGACTTCTGATTTAATCATCACCAATAAACTCTTTTGCCTTCTCCACATACGCAAGGCTTTGATGCCTGAAATACGTGTTGTACAGCGTGGCGTAATGCCCGCCTTGCGCAAGCAAGCCTTCATGATTTCCCTCTTCGATGATCGCGCCTTTGTCCATCACCACGATTCGATCAGCCGCTTTCACGGTGGACAAACGATGCGCGATGAGAATGCTGGTTGATTTTTTCAGGATGAGATTCAACGCCTGCTGGATCTGCCATTCGGTAAACGGGTCAATGCTGGCAGTCGCTTCATCGAGGATGAAGATGGCGGGCTTCTGCATCAGGACGCGCATCAACGCCACGAGTTGACGCTGTCCCATCGAGAGATGCGCGCCTCTTTCCCCGACTTCGGTCTGGAGTCCATGCGGGAGCGTATCCAACCATTCGCCCTCGCCGATACTGCGCGCCATCTTCAAGATTTCCTCCTCCGACACGTCCGGCGCGGCGTAGCGGATGTTATCCGCCACTGTCCCTGAAAACAAAAATGGGACTTGCGACACGATGCCCAATTGCTTGCGATATTGCGTAAGGTCGAACGTGCGGATGTCGTGATCGTCGATCAGCAAACGTCCTTGTTGAAATTCGTAAAAGCGCGTGATCAACTTCGCAATGGACGATTTCCCCGCGCCGGTGTGGCCCACAAGGGCGAGCGTCTCTCCGGGGTGGATGAGCAGATTGAAGGTCGAAAGGATCGGTTCTTTATCCGTATAACGGAAATTCAAGTTGTCGAAGTGAATCCCGCCTTTGAGAATCGGCACATCCTGTGAATCCGTTTGCACCACATTGGGGTCGGCGTCTATCAGCGCGAAGGCGCGTTCCGCCGCCGACAGCCCGGCTTGGATCTGCGCCCAGAACGCGGAGAGGTTCAACACGGGGAAGAAAAATTGATCGAGGCTCATGATGAAGAGATACCACGCGCCCACCGTGACGATGCCTTGCGCCGCGCTGAAGCCGCCCACATACACGAGGACGGCGACGAAGATACCGCCCAGCGCGTTGAGGGTGGGGAAGACCAGCGATAACACGAAGCCGCGCTGAACGTTGACACGATACGACTGCTGGTTCGACTCTTCGAACGATTTGAATATGCTTTCTTCCTGACGGAAATTTTTCGCAATGGCGATGCCGCTGATGGTCTCTTTGATCGCGGCGTTCACGTCTGCCATCGCTTTCATGCCGCGCTTGGTGACGCGCCGAGCCATGGCGCGGAAGCCCCACGCCACCGCAAAGATGATGGGCAGGAAGGTCATCAACATCAACGATAATTTCAAGTCGGTGCGGAAGAGGACGACGCCGAGAAAAATGGCTTGCACGAATTGCGCGCCGACGTCGGTGACGATGACGACCAGTTGACCAAAATCGTTCGTGTCGGAGGTGATGCGCGAAACGATGCGCCCCGAGGAGAATTGGTCGTAGAACGAGAGGTCGTGTTCCGCCGCGGCGCGGAAGGCGCGTGTGCGCAGGTCGAGGACCACGTCGCCCACCGCGCGGACGACGAGACTGCGCCGCGCCCAGTTCAATGCCCATAAGCCGATGCCGAGGATCAAGACCGCCAGCCCAACGAGGCTGATGGCGGTGAACGTCGGTTCGCTTTTGAGCATGTCTATCATGCGCGAAACGATGATCGGCAGAGCCGCGCCAATGCCCGCGATGACGACGACGAGCGTGATGACCAACGTGAGGCGTTTCGACTGCGACTTGAAGTAGCCGAAGATGCGCCGCATCAATTCGCGGTCGGTATATTGGCGGTCGTATTTTTCGTCTGCAAGTCCGGTAAAGAAGCCCATACATCCTCATCCGTCTTTGCGAGGAGGGCTTTAGCCCGACGAAGCAATCTCCTACTTGTGGTGGAGATTGCTTCGCTCGCTATCGCTCACTCGCAATGACGGAAAATTTACTCTCGAAATATCCTCGAATACGCCTCGGAGGTGTTCATCAACTCGTCGTGAGCGCCGATGGCGGCGATGCGTCCCTGTTTCAACACGATGATCAGATCTGCCCAGCGGATCTGCGAGAGGCGGTGCGTGATGATGAAGGTCGTGCGTCCGCGCGCGGCGTTAGAGATGGCGCGTTGAATCTTGTCTTCGGTGGCCGAATCGATGGCGGAGGTGGAATCGTCCAGAATCAAAATGTGCGGATCGGTGAGGAAGGCGCGGCCGAGCGCAATGCGTTGACGTTGTCCGCCGGAGAGAGTCACACCGCGCTCGCCGACGATGGTTTCATAGCCTTTGTCGAAGGATTGGATGAACTCATCCGCCTGCGCAGACCGCGCCGCCGATTCGATCTCGCTTTGGGTCGCGCCCGGTTTGCCGAACGCGATGTTATCGCTGACCGAGCGCGTGAACAGGAAAATATCCTGCTCGATCATGGAGATCTGCGAACGGAGCGAGGCGAGATTCCAATCGCGCACGTCCACGCCATCAATGAGAATTTGTCCCTGCGATGTATCGTAGGTGCGGTTGATGAGTTTGACGAGCGAGGTCTTCCCCGCGCCGGTCTGCCCGACGATGGCGACGGTTTGTCCTTGTTTGACCTTGAACGAAATATCTTCCAATACAGATTCACCATCATACGCAAAATTGACGTTGCGGAATTCCACTTCGCCGCGCATGGGATGAGCGTATCCCTGCGCGTTCTGATCCAGATTTGTTTCGCGGTTCATCAACTCCAAAATGCGGCGCGCGCCGGAAAGTCCCAGCGAGAGTTGCGAGTAAGCAAACGTGGATGTGAACGTGGGGAACTCCAGCAAACGCAACAGTCCGAAGTACGCCACCACCGCGCCGACGTTGATCTGTCCACTGCGAAAAAGCAGAAGCGCGTGGAACAGCCCGAAGGCGTAGGCAGAACCGAGCAGAAGCATGGCGACGTAGCGTCCCTCGAGGTCGCCTTGCATCACGAACGCGTCGCGCACGCGGCTGGCGTTCATCACGAACTTGTCCACTTCGGCGTTCTCTTGCGAGGCGCCCTTCACCACTTCCACGCCGTCCAACGATTCGGAGAGATGCGTGTTCATCGTGCCGAACGAAGCGCGCACTTCATCGGTGACCGGGGCAAGTGTTTTCAAATAACGCATGAGGAAGAAAAAATACAGGATGATGAAAACGACCGGCGTGATCACCAAGGACGGATGATACCGTCCCGCCACGAAGATGGGCATCAGGATGAAGATGAACGAACCGACTACGAGGTTGACGCCCGGGCTGAACATCAGGTTGACCTCGCGCACGTCGTTCGTGGAACGCGCCATCGTATCGCCGACGGGTTGCAGGTTGTGAAAGGTCATGCTCTTGCCGAGCAGGGAGAGGTACAACTCGTTGCGCACTTGAAATTCCATCTTTTGCGCGAGCAATTCCGCGCCGAAGTTTCGTCCCAGTTGCAGCACGCCGCGGACGACCTGCGAGAGGCCGATGATCAACGCCAGCGGCAACAGCACGCTGGTATCAGGCGTTGGTTGGAGCATCGCGTTGAACGCGTCGCCGGTCAGCACTGGCACAACCGCCGCGAGACTCGCATTGCCCACCGCGCCCGCGACCAGCATGAAAATGATCCACCCATGGCGCGAGGCGTGCGACCAGACCCAGCGCGCGGGGCTGGAGCGGTCATAGGTCTCTTGTTTATGCAATGAAAATTCGGCGGGCGCGGTCAGTGTGGTCATGGCAGAAAAATTCTCCCGCGGTCAACACCGCGAGAGCGAATTGTGTAACCAAATTCTACCACGCAGACCGCGCAACTTCTGATTTCGAGCAGGGTTATCACTTGTAGAATCGCCCACACGGACGGTCAAAATCCATTTTACTCAAGGAGATTTATAATGAAACTGCCTTCGACGATTTCTGGTTGGTGCATGTGGTTGTACTTCTTGTGGGTTGGCGTTGGCGCCTTCGTGGCGTTGCCCGCCGCCGCCATGGTTGCCGGCATCCTCGCGCTTGCCTACGCCGTGTTTGCCCTCATCGGCAAATAACCAACACGATTGTAAAAACGACCTCCTTCGCGGGAGGTCGTTTTATTTAAGCGACGAAAGAAAATCCGCAAACTGCATCGAATACTCCCAGCCTGTATTGTCTTCGACTCCCCACCACGCGGACAGGATCGCGTGCGCCAGACTCCATTCAAGGATTCGCTCACGCTCGAATCCCAACTGCTCATGCAGGATATCAATCCGCTTCTCTATCCGCGACTTCAACCTGCTTCCCCGTGGCAGGCTTTCCCACGGGTTCATCATCAGCGGACCCACCTCATAGCACGCAGGACCGATAACTCCCTTGGGGTCAATTACCAGCCACCCGCGTTCGGAAGACAACACATTGAAGTGATGAAAATCTCCGTGCATCAAAACGGGACTGTGATTCTCTGCCAACAAATCTTTCACCGATCTTTCGACTCTCGCCACAAGTTTCTCATCCAACGGACCCGTCCCGCCGTTGAACATTTCCCGCAACCGCTTCAATCCCTCGAACCAATCGGAGAGGAGGATGAATTTACTTTGGCTTGTCATCCTGAGCGATAGCGAAGGATCTCCACCAACGTGGTCAAGACCCTTCGCCCCTTCGAGGCTCAGGGTGACATGATCAACCGAGCGCCAAATCCTTTTCATCCCCTCCGCCGCGATGCGCGTCGCTTTTTCATCATCCTCCAGCGTGGACAACATTTCGCCAGGCTGTAACCGTTCCAGCAAAAGAAATCCCTTCTCCTCATCCGCATCAATCAATTGACACGCGCCTTCCCCGTCGAACAATCTCAACACCGCGATCTCACTCGTCAACTCATCGCGTGGGATGCCGATTTTGAGGATGACATCTCCCTCACCCCTAACCCCTCTCCCGCTGGGAGAGGGGGATTCTGCGAACGCCACAAAATTATAGGAGAGATTCGGGACGGGTTGAATGTTCGTCAACCCCCAACGCTGCAATGCTTCCTCGATCAACGCAGGGAGGTCCACGAGGAATTGTTGCCCTTCTTCGCTAAACGTATTCTTAATTGTTGAAACAAAATCAATTGGGAGATTCATATCGTTCGTAGGGGCGGACGGCCGTCCGCCCTTACGCGTTAAACAGGAAACAACTTCTCGAACACCTCAGGGCAATACTTCTGCACCATCTCGGAGGACAGACCGTTCTCTTTGCAAATCTCCGCGTACAAATCCGCTGACGGACGTTTGATGCGCTTTTGCGTTTCCACATCCAAGCCCCAGAGACCGAAGCGTTGCGTCCAGCCGCGTTCCCATTCGAAATTATCCACCAGCGACCAGTGGAAGTATCCCTTCACGGGGAAGTTGAAGTTGACCGCGCGCCATACCTGATGAATGTGTTGCGCGATGTAACGCGGACGCATTTTATCTTCCGCGTCTTCCACTCCGTTTTCGGAGATGTAGATCGGTAGGTTGGGATACGTCCGTGTTGCCCATTTGATCGAATCGAAGATTCCCTGCGGAATATTGGCGATCATTTTTGTGGGGCTGAGATCGGAATCATCGGGGTAATATCGCCTTCCAAATAATTCTTTTACATTCGTAAGGTCAAACTTTACCGTATCCACCGAGTAATAATTGACGCCGAGATAATCCTGCGTGCCTTTCGCTTCGGGGATGCGCACACTTCCCATCGGCGATTTCATCACACCGTGGCTGATCGCGCTGGGGAATGCTATGTTGATCCCGTCTGATTGAATATTCCGCATGAACCTATCGAGCGGCGACCAACTGTTGTGCGCGACCATCGGACGATAATGCAGGGCATAGCCCACGCGTGCATCTTTTTGAATCTCATGGATGGCGCGATACGCGGCGGCATGTCCGCGCACCATATTCGCCTGCACTCGCAGTGCGATGTTCAGTCCGCGCCGTTTGGTTGGGAACGTGCCCGCCACATATCCGCTCAACGCGTACACATTCGGTTCATTGACCGTACACCAGAACGAACAATATTCTTTCAACGCCTCCACCGTCTTGCGGACAAACTTTTCAAACAACACGACAGACTCATCGTGTTCCCACGCATCCATTTCGCAGAACCACCACGGATCAGTAAAGTGATGTAATGTCACCATCGGCGTCATGCCGCGCTCGCGCAATCCGCGCAACATGGCGCGATACCGTTCGAGCGCGTCTTCATCCCACGTGTCGGGCGTCGGCTGGATGCGGCTCCACTCCACCGAAAAGCGATGCGCGTTCTGTCCGCTTTCGGCGGCGCGGTCGAAGTCTTCCCTCCAGCGTCCTCCCCACCAATCGCAGGCGAGCCCAGACATCCCGTTGGTGTGACCGTCTTGTTCCCACTTCCACCACTGGTTGTTCGTGTTGTTGCCTTCCACTTGATGAGAGGATGTCGCCGTCCCCCATAAAAATCCGCGCGGGAAATGATAGGTTGCTTGAGGCATGGGTACTCCGTAGTGCGTACTGCGTACTGCGTATTACGTAGTACGTACTACGCAGTACGAGCAAGATAAGCCAAGTATAACGCGACAGATCCCGCCACCGCCGCGTTGAGGGATTCGACTTCCCCCCGCATCGGAAGTTTCAACACGATGTCACATTTCGCGCGCGTGAGTTGACGGATGCCCTCGCCCTCGCTTCCGACCACGAGTGCGGTTGATCCAGTTAAGTGACGCTGAGTCTTCGCCCCGACCGTTTCCCCGTCTTGATCGAGTCCCACTACCCAAACATTTTCTTCTTTCAATGTGTCGATCGCTTGCGAGAGATTAGATTTTGCGATCAACATATGCTCGCTCGCGCCTGATGACGCGTTGACGACCGCAGGCGTGACCTCCACCGTGTGCGCCAGCGGAATGACGATGCCATGCACGCCTGTTGCCTCCGCCGTGCGAATCAGCGTGCCGAAGTTTTGCGGGTCGTTCAACGAATCGAGTAGCAACACAAACGGAGGTTCGTTCTTCTTGCGCGCGTTCTCCAGAATATCGAGCAAGTCGGCATACGGATACTTGCTCACCTCCGCAACGATGCCTTGATTGTGCTCGTGGATCTTATCCAATTGCGGACGTTTCGCTTTGACGACTGGAATCTTTTTTTGCGAAGCCAGCGACATCACATCGGCAAGTTTGCCTTTGATCTGCACATTGTCGGCAAGTTCGATTCTGAACACCTCCCTGCGCTTGGCGCGGAGGGTTTCGTAGACTGCGTTGCGAGAGTAGATGAATTCTTTCATGTCCCCGATTGTACCGTAGGGGCGGATAGCTTGCCCTGAGCTTGTCGAAGGGTCCGCCCCTACACCCTCTCATACGACATGATCAACTCATACGCGCTCGCCTTGACGTAATACACGCGATACTTCTCCCCTTCCTTGAACAACTGTCGCATTGTCATCATAATAAATCCTTTTTACGACATTCTCTTCATGGATTGGAGAGCCTATGTTTTTGGATGTGGCTGAGTCATATTTTTAGAAATATATTGGTTACTACTATTTTTGTATTCAAATTTAAAATAGTTTATAGAAGAAACCAAAGATAAAAGTAAAATAATTGCAAATAAAAATAAAAATTTTTTGTCTCATCAATTAAGTTTAGAAGGTTAAGTTAAAAAATCTTTTGAATTATGGGTCTACATTACCAACGCAAGTTTGCAAATCTGGATCCCATTGTAAAGGTGGTGTACAGTTTCCTCCCCCACCCTCTCCACCTTCTTCTCCACCTTGTCCGCCACCACCACCATTATTATTTGATGGTGCGCTTACAAAGGACAAGACCAGGTTGAAGCTGGAGTCTGTGCCTGCGGCTGTTGGCGTGAGCGCAAATATTCCGTCTCCTGCAGTGTTATAAGGATTACCATTGTAAGCATTGCAGCTTAATGCTCCAATATCTAACGTTCCTGCAGATTTAAATAGATTTGATGGGTTTGAATATGCGGTAACAATCAGCCCTTCCAATAATCCGCTATTGGAATGCGGTGTGCATATGTATATTGGACCAGACCCCTGCGAATAGTTTAGAGTCGCTGTTCCATTTACAGGTGATACTGCACCGTTTGCGTCTACTTTCAGGTCTACATTTGTATCGCTTACGTTTTCTGCAAAGATTTTAAAGATAGATGCAAGGCTTGTCGCTTCTGCGGAAGGAACGGCTTCTGTTGTAGGAACAGTTCCGCTTGAAAGTGGAGTTTCGGTCAAGACTTCGGAAGTTTGAGGCGCCGAAGTGACAGTCACATCAGAGGTGACTGTCACTGCTTGTTGCGGCGCGCATGCAGTACTCAACAATGCAATGAAGAGAAACAGGAATGCGCTTTTCATGTCAGCCTCCTTCAAATCGGGCAGGTCCAAACTGCCTCTACGAACCTATTATCTCATACGACATGATCAACTCATACGCGCTCGCCTTGACGTAATACACGCGATACTTTTCCCCTTCCTTGAACGTGTGACTCATGTCGTCTGCAAAGCCGAAGCGTTTCTTGCCAACGTAAACGTAATAACTGGTGAACCCCGCGCCTGAGTTGAAGTGAGAATCGAGGCGAATCTTTCCCTCCGCAGTTTTCAACTCCGCGTTCTTCAACATTTTGGAAATCCGCCGCGCGAGCCAGATGCTGAACGCGAGTATCAACCCAACCACAATGATGATCGCGGGGAAGACCAAAATATTCAACGGATTGGAAAACAACGCCGCGCGCGTGCTTTCATTTTGCAGGTACATCGCCAGGATCAGGCACATCCCAAAGAACATGAACCCAACGGCGATTTTGATATTCCATTTCTGAACTCTCACGCCGCCCTCGCCGATCGTTTTCAAGTAGTCGCGTTGTCCCTGCGTGAGGAAACCGCGCTGGTTCAATTTCAAGTCGTCTTCGGTGAATTCAAACATATTTTTCAATGAGACCTGTACGGTCTGTGAGACCTCACAGGTCTAACTCCCTTCATCCACTCGCACATCCGTGATTCGATCCAATCGAAAACTGCGCTCATCGTTTCGCAAGTGACAGAACGCGAGCAAATACACGTAATCCTTCAAACCCATCAGCTGCTTCGGCGTGATCCAGCGTTCGGTTTGCTCGCCGTCACCGTCCACATAGTTGATGAACATGCGCTTGTTGCTGTAGATCGCCTCGCCCAGTTCGGTCGGCAGTTCGATGCCCTCATTGGGCCACGCGGGCGAGTTGTAAATGCCGATGTACTCATCGAGCGGTTTGTTGAACTGCTTCATCTGTTCCATCATCGCAAAGAAGATTCCCCGCGCCGCGAGCGCGCCGTCCAACGCGCGGTGTTTCACCGTCATCGGCAGGTGGAACGACTCGGCGATGAATCCCAAACTATACGACGGCATCTCGTAATACAGACGCGCCATCATTAGCGTGTCTATCAAATTCGGGATCTGGATATCGCGCCCAAGCCGCTTGAATTCACTATCGAGGAATTGCAGATCGAACTTCGCGTTGTGACAGACGACCACCGCTTCATTCACCAAGCCGACGATTGATTCAGCCACCTCAGCGAATCGCGGCGCCGACGATAACTCGGCATCCGTCAGCCCATTCGTACTCGCCGCCCCCACCGAAAGCGGACGTTCAGGATTCACCAGCGTTTGAAATTGCTCCTTGATCCGTTTCCCCTCTGTGACGACAATTCCCACCTCACACACGCGGTCGCCAAACCACGGAGAGAGTCCCGTTGTTTCCAGATCGAGAAATGCAAAACGTGCTGATGAGAGATCAAACATATCAGTTAGAACTCCGAAGGAGTGAAATTTTTATAGATTCGAAATGTTTTGGTCCAAACCCCGAAGGGGTGTCATAGCTGTCTTGTCTATCATGTCATCCCTTCGGGATTGGAAAACGTGCTGGCGATTTTTTACAATCCTACCATCCCTTCGGGATTGCCAGATTCTAAACCGAAAACGCATTTCCAACTTTATATATTTCCGCATGTCCCTCGCGATACAACGTCACCTCGCCCGCGCCATAGATATTCCACATTCCGTTTTCGCCATCGTTCAACATGCCAGTTTGTTCGTCAATGCCGATCAATGTGACATTGGGAATCTGTTTCAAGAGCGAGGGCGCCCAATTTTTGCCAAACGTGTTGTGATGCGGCAGGACGAGTGAATTGCCCACCAAATTCAACCCCTCGTGAATCTTCCCTTGATACGGATCATAATAAAACTCGCACATCACCATCGCGCCCGCGCTCGAACCCGCGATGACCGCGCCGTTTTCAAATGCTTCGATGCAAGCCTTCCATGCCAAACTATCTTTCAATGTCTGACCGAGATAATGCGTGAAGCCGCCGAGCAGATAGATCAACTTTGCTTCGCGCAAAGATTTTGCAATCGAATCATTGTTCGCGCTGGGTTTGTCGATCAATGGAATTGATTCAACATCCCTAGCGCCGAGTGACTCGAACCAGCGGACGCCGTTGCCTCCCGCACGGATGTGGTTGCGGTCGGGCGAGGCAGCCGCAGGGACGATGCGAAGCGGGGCGTCGAATCCGCCCGCCAGTTCGAGCGCGCGCAAGTCTGGTTCGCGCATCCGCCCGCCGAATTCTGCTCCGCCTTCCAAAAGTAAGAAGCCCATGTCAAAATCTTATCGTCTTTCAGAATTGTCGACAAGTGAAATCAATGTCGGCTGTATAATCAATTCAACAGAAGGAGATGCGCCATGCCAAAGCCAAAGGCTGGGGATCATTTTGAAAGTCTCTTTGAATGCGCTCCCATTTCGCTGTGGGAGCAGGATTACAGCGGGATAAAAATATTTTTCGACAAGTTGCGCGCAAGCGGGGTGAACGATTTGGATACGTTTCTCAATGAACATCCTGAAGACATTGATAAAACTCTTGGGCTGATCAAAGTGACGCACGTCAACCGCGAGACGTTGAATCTATTTGGAGCAAAGACCGAAAAAGAATTGCTCGCCAATCTCGACAAAATGTTCCGCGATGAAATGCGCGAGCACTGGCGTTCAGAATTGACGGCGTTGTGGAACGGCGAGTTGAATTGGTCGGGCGACGGCGTCAACTATCGACTGGACGGCGAAGCGCTTCAGATCCGTTTGCACTGGCGCATTTTGCCCGAATGCGAATCCACGTGGGAGTGCGTGCTCGTGGCGATCGAAAACATCACCGCGTTGAAACAGGCTGAAAAACGATTCCACAATTTGTTCGAATACGCGCCGATCTCGTTGTGGGAGGAGGACTACTCGGCGATCAAAAAGGAATTCGACTCGTTGCGCGCGCAAGGCGTGACGGACCTGCGAGCGCGTCTCAACTCGGACCCTCAGGCTGTACGCCGCTTCATGGGCATGATCCGCGTCCTCGACGTGAACCGCAAAACGCTCAGCCTGTTCGAGGCAATGGACAAAGACTCGTTGCTCGCGAACCTCGGCAAAGTTTTTCGCGATAGCATGGGTGAGCATTTCAAAAACGAACTCGTGGACATGTGGGACGGCAAAACCTATTACGAGCGCGAGGGAATTAATTACTCATTGACGGGCGAACCCGTGAACGTGCATCTGCATTGGACGTTGATGCCCGGGCATGAAAACAATTTCGACTGGGTGCTGGTGGCGTTGCAGGATGTGACCGCGCGCAAGAAGGCGGAGGAATACCTGCGCTACCTCGGCACGCACGATGTGATGACCGCCTTGTACAACCGCGCGTTCTTTGAAGAGACTCTGCAAGACCTTGAAGCAAACCGCACAGACCCGATCAGTTTCGTCATCGTAGATTTGAATGGGCTGAAACTGGCAAACGATACATTCGGTCACAGCGTTGGCGATAAATTGATCCGCCGCACAGCCGAAGTGTTGAAAGCCAGTATAGAAAATGGGACGATCGCCGCGCGTATCGGCGGCGACGAGTTCATCCTCATCATGCCCGGCGCAGACGAACATGCGGCAAAGGACATGATCGAGCGCGTGGAATCGCTGGTGGTGATGAACAACAAGTATTATCGCGAACCCGAATTAAGCGTATCCATCGGCGCGTCCACCAGCGCGCCGGGATCTTCGCTGTTGAAATTCATCAGCCTGGCAGACGATGAAATGTACAAAAACAAGGGCATCCATCATCGCCGCCGCAGGGATGATGCTTGAACTACAGTTTATATTCGTCGAACGGAATCCCTTTTTGATGATTCGTCAACGCCTGCTTCACATAAGGGATGATATTCACCGGCAGCGCGTTCACATCCACCCAGCGTAGATCATCGCATTTGTCAGGCTCGGCGTTGAACGGTTCGCCGTCCCATTGATGGACCGTGAAAAAGAAATCCACTCGCTCATCGTCTTCGATGCGATGCATGACCGTCGAGAAGATCAGATCACCCGCATCAATTCGGACACCGACCTCTTCCTCTCCTTCGCAGACTCCCGCATCCCTGACCGTTTCCCCGCCATCCAAATGCCCCGCAGGGACGCTGTACTCGCCGTCCCGAAACCCCGTGTTGAATCGGCGCAGTAACAAGATTTGATTCTCGCGGAAGAAAAACAAATGCACAGTAACAGGGAAGCGAGCGCGTGTCATTGAAAATACCTTTCCCAAATTCTTTTCTTCTCAACTTCAGGAATAAACAACGCTTCATACGCGTTGCGATTGCACGCGGCGATCTCGTCCATGCTCATGCCCAACACTTCATGCGCAATGCGGTACTCGTTGTTGAGATTCGTTTCCAGCACTTCGGGGTCGTCGGAGTTGATGGTCACTTTCACGCCGAGGTCGAATAATCTCTTGAGCGGATGCTCTTCAATCGTACGGACGGAATTCGTGAGATAGTTGCTCCACGGGTTGACTTCGAGCGTGATACCGCGCTCTTTGATGAGTTCCACAACTTTCATATCTTCAATCGCATGGATTCCATGTCCGATGCGGTCGGGGCTGGCGAGTTCAATCGTCTCTTGGACAAACGAGGCGGGCGTATCCTCGCCTGTGTGGATGGTGACTTTCAAGCCCGCTTCTTTGGCTTTCATGATCGAAGGGACAAAATCACGAAGCGGAAAATCCCGTTCGCTGTCGGCGAGGTCAATGGCGGGGATGTGTTCCTTATGCCGAATCGCCCAGTCCACGGTTTTGACGCACGACTCGGGTCCCAAACTGCGTGAGGTGATGGCGATGTAACAGATCGCCATGTCGAATTCTTTCTCGGCGCGGGCTTTGGCGCGGAGCAGACCTTCGAGGCAGGCGTCCCAGTCTACGTGGTGTCCGCTGAATGCCCAATCGGGCGAGAAGCGCACTTCAAACAGTTTGATGTTTTGCTTTGCCGAATCTTCGAACAGTTCCCACGCGATCCGTTCGACGACTTTCGGCGAGGTGATGCTGTTCTGAAAAATCCCAAATGCCTTCAACACCGTTTCCAAGTCACGCAGTTGATCGTAGACTTTGACGTGCTTATCCAACTCGTCCGCTTCGTATGAGGGAAGTTTCAAGTTGTGCTCTTTGGCAATATCAATGATGGTCTGCGTGCGGATCGCGCCTTCGAGGTGGATGTGGATTTCAGTTTTAGGAATGGAGTTGTATTTGGGGTCGAAGTTTTTCATGGCTTATTGTACCGCTGACAAGTCATTAACTCGCAGAGAAAAAAATAAAGAGATTCTCTCAGCGTCTCTGTGACTCTGCGGCAAAATACTTAAAGCGAATCATTGAGTAAGAAAGAACGAGAAACGACAGTCTAACCATCGCGAAATTCGATTCATCAACTAACAGGTGACAGTCACTTTGCTCCCTCCGCTTTGCTTCGGGAGTGCTTCGCAAAAGTGACTGTCACCTTTCGAGGACAACTATGGATTTCAAATTAACCATCTTCTCCGATTATATCTGACCGTGGTGTTATGTCGGCCAGGGTGTGGTCGAGAGGTTGAAAGAAGAATATCAAGTGGATGTAGAGTGGCGTCCGTTCTATTTGTATTTCGATACGCCGCCCGAGGGACGCGATTTGCCTGAACACGTGAAGCGCGCCCGCACCAACGGTTCGGAGGAACGGCTGGCTTCCATCGCCGCAAAGTATGGGATGCCATTCCGCTCGACGGATCGGGTCTACAACACGCGCCTCGCCCACGAAGCGACGGAATACGCGCGCGTGAACGGCAAGGGAAATGAATTTCACAAAATACTTTTCCGCAAAGTCTACGCCGAGGGACACGACCCAAGTCAATGGGAGACGCTTCGCTCGGCGGCGGAAGAAGCGGGCTTGAACGCGGACGAGATGCAGAACGATGTGGAAAGCGAAAAATACACGGCAGACGTGGTGGATAAAGTCCGCTGGGCGTATCAGATCGGCGTGACGGGCGTGCCGACGTATGTGATCAATGACCGTTACGCGATTGTCGGAGCCCAGCCGTATGAAGTCTTCAAAGACGCGCTTGGTCAAATTCTGAATCAAAAGGACTGACCTTCGCGGTCAGTCCTTTTGATTTCATTCGCGCTTATTGCGGGTTGTGCCTGTGCACCACTTTGCACACTCGAATGGACACGCGATGCCCGTCTCGCCAGATGACCTTGTTCCGGCACACGACCACACCGACAATCGCGGCTGAAACGGCTTGACCGGCATGAGTGGCGGTGAGACTCGTCTGCGGCGCTTCGGTTGCCATGGCATACGCGGGCGCGGCGGGGATCGCCGCCATCACGAGCGCGGCGATCACTGCCAAACTGAACAACAGGTGGGAAAGTTTGATGTTTTTCATACGCACGATCCTCCTTTGAATCGTTATCCGCATTGTAGGATGCGGAGGTAACGCGCGTATGGCTTACAAGTAAAAAGGCTGTAAATTTATTCCTCTGCTTGTAATTTATGTCTGTTCTTTCGGTTTACCCCAAATACCATGTAAGGTACAAAGCCAAAGAATAAGCCAGCAAGTGGACAGAATAATTCTACAAAAATGCCAAAACCAACGTACCAAGGTCCGCTTGAACTCCAAACCCATATTGTTCCGTCGTCAAGGAGTGCATAGTAAACAATCGACCGCGCTTCTATTTGAATAGACCTACTGGAACGAGCACACTCAATTACATTGCCTTTCGGATCATTTGGATATTTAATTTTTCCATACGGCTTGCATGTGTCCTTGGTTATGATTGTTTGCCCAGGTTCTTCATGTGAGTTCACTGATACTGCCTCTGTTTCAGTCCATTCATCGCAAAATGGAAAACCTAAACAATAACTAGTCACCCGACAGTTTCATAAATAGGAGCATAAAGAAACAGGAAAGGATAA
>CAYWCN010000032.1:0-32702 GCA_964456775.1 uncultured Anaerolinea sp. | reverse complement strand
GACCCTTGCGACTCGAGATGAAACCGCACGATCACATCATCGGCTATGAGTTGTCCGAGTCCATTTGGGTGGAAGTGAAGAAACGCGGCGAAGGGAACAAACTACCGCCGTTGAAGACGGCGTATGGAAAATCGAGTTGAAAATGAATCGGTCCCTGCTTAACGGCAGGGATTATTTTTCTCTCAAGAGAGTTTCGATCTCTTTCAAAACACTTGACAGGGTGGGTTCATCGGCGGCAAGAAGCTTATCATTTTCCCCACTATGTTTGTGATGCGGATGTGTTTTAATCTCTGGGTGGTGAGGAGCATTATCGTAACGGAAAATAGGTTTTCCAGAAGCGAGATACGTATATGAATAATGGACTTTGACGGGGTAGCCCAACTCAGTATTCACAACCTCGTAAATATCGAGATAGCTACCATCCCAAAACAAAACCCGACATCGTAACAGACCGTTGTAGTCGTCCGATGCCAGGCTTGTGACTTGACCCGATACTTCCGCCCCTTCGATACGGCGGATACTTCTCTCAATCCCCGAGAAATAATCCGTGATTTTCATCCCGCCAATGCAACATCATTACGCATGAATTGACGAACAGGAAGTGATGTGAGGTAGAGATGATATACCCCCGCCCACATCATAAATTCATCGTTGTCTCCCAATTTCCCATCTGAATAGCGGCGGAAGAACTCGATGGTTGAATACCCGAACTTTCGCTCGTATTTTTCGAGCATACGAGTCAGCTCAGTAAAATCTACTTTGCGGGGTTTCAAGGATTTTTTCATGACTGGTTCCTCGCAAAAAAGTATAACACAACTACTTCCCCTTGATCATCTGCCTTGCCACTTGCATCAACTCATGCGCGGACCTCAATGTCCCCTCGCCCACTTCGCCGAGCATCTGTGAGAGTTCGAGCAGGCGCGGCTCGCCATCGAGACGTTCGACGCGCGTCAGCGTGCGATTGCCCTGGATCAACTTTTGCACTTGATAATGCTCGTCGCCGAAGACAGCCAATTGCGGAAGATGCGTCACACAAAATACTTGATGTGAGCGCGAGAGATTCCACAACTTTTGACCAACAGTCATGCCCACGCGCCCACCGATGCCTTGATCAATTTCATCGAAGATCAACGAAGGGACTTCATCCGCTCGCGCCAGAACATTTTTCAACCCCAACATCAAACGCGACGTTTCGCCGCCCGAGGCAATTTTTGCAAGAGGCTTGAGTCCTTCGCCAGGATTCGGCGCGATCAAAAACTCGACGCGGTCAATTCCATTCTGGTCAAACCCAATGCGCGGACCGCCGTTCAGCGGCACGCCGTTCGGATCGGGCTTGGTCTGGAAGTCCACGCCAAACTTCGCGGCAGACATTTTCAGATCATCGAGTTCGGTTTCGATGCCCTGCCCCATTTTTGTGGCGGCAGATTTGCGCTTTTCTGAAAGCGCCAATCCTTGCTTGCCAAGTTTCTCAAGCAGTTTTGCTTCTTCCAATTCCAATTCATCAATTCGATCCGCCGCGCCCGTGATGGTTTCAAGTTGTTTGCGCGCGTTCTCGCCCGAGGCGATCACTGCGGGAATGTTCCCGCCATATTTGCGCGTGAGCGAATGAATTAAATCAAGCCGCTCTTCCACTTCATCAAGTCGCTTCGGGTTGAATTCGATCTCTTCCAAATAATCGCGCAAGTTGTGAACCACATCCGAGATCGTTTCGATCAACACTTCGGCTTGATTCGCCAACTCGCTTTGAGCCGAGTCAATTTTTGCGAGCGCATGCAAGGCTTGCGCGGCTTGCCCGATCAGATCCGTTGCGGCGGGCGTCTCAGGCGAGCCTTCTTCCAACACCGCCAACGCCTCTTGCGCGTTCTGCGCCAGCGACTCGGCATTCGCGAGTCGGTCGCGCTCCTTGCGCAGTTCATCATCTTCGCCCGCCTTCAAACGCGCGGCTTCGATCTCTTCGGCTTGATACGTGAGAAACTCCACGCGCCGATCCGCATCCGCTTGCGCTTTTCGCAACTCATTCAACTCGTGGCGCACGCCGAGCAATGCATGATACGTCTGACGATATTCGCTGAGGGGACGCGAAACTTCCGCGTAGCGGTCGAGCAAGCCCAAATGGGCGCGTGAATCGAGGAGTGATAAATGCTCCGCTTGCCCATGAATGTCCACCACCAGCGATCCAATTTCTTTTAAAAGAGAAACGCTCACCGTCCGCCCGTTGACGCGCGCTACACTCCGTCCTTCTTTTCGGACTTCGCGCATCAGCACCACATAATTCGGATCATCCATCAATTCTTCGCGTTGCAGGATGGAGTGCACCGCTTCTCTTTCGGGACCTTTGAGCTGGAACACACCCTCGACGAACGCGGCATCTGAATCGGTGCGCACAAAGGTCGTGTCCGCTTTGCCGCCGATGAGCATGACCACGGCATCGAGGATGATGGATTTGCCCGCGCCCGTCTCACCCGTGAGGATGATGAGCCCAGGACCAAAACGCAGGTCGAGTTTGTCTATGATCGCAAAGTTGTGGATGTGAAGTTCGGTTAGCATGGTTAATTTTTATCTGAACAATTGGATTCCAGAAAGACGTGTGTACACAACAGGAGTGACAAGCACAAGATAGATCACTTGAAAAATAATTCCAAAAATCTGGAATGCAATGATCTGCAACAAGATCATGGGAATCGCGCCAAGCACAACACCGATGGCAATGGTGATGAACAAACTTTTCGAACGCCGCTTCCGCGTTACGACGCGCACGCCCTCAGCAATTGCCACACCTGCCGTCGGCGCGCCCGCGATGACGAGGAACCAGCCGATGAAACCGATCCCGCCGACGAGTGTGACAAGAAACGACGCAATCCCTGAAAGCACACTCGCAACAATGAAGCCAACGATGTAGTCATACCATTCGGAGGTATCGAACGTTTTCTGCCGCTCGTGCACACACTCTTTACAGCGATACCCCGTCGGCGTGCGGACCGCGCATGACGCGCAAATAGGGCGATTGCAATTGTTGCATCGCAGAGATGTTTCGCGGGTTGGATGGTTGTAGCAATAAAGAGTTTCGGTCGTTTCTGTCATCTCGGCATCTCTAATTTTTTACCACGAAGGCTTGCACTGAGTTTATCGAAGTGACACAAAGGTCACTAAGGTTGGGCGAATGATGAGCGAATCGCCCTTCCACAGATTTTCACTTTGTGTACTTCGTGTACTTTGTGTTTAATGGTTTTCATCTCGGCATACCCAACGAGTTCTCATTCATGTGCGCGGTGAGGTTGCGATAAAAATATCCAGGGTCGCCGAAGCGGACGAACTGCGCGTTGATGTCTGCCGCGCGCACGTCAATGTGATCGTCTTCCATCAACATGATCGGCGACTGACCATCCACGCTGAGAACAACATTCTCACTTTTTGGCGTCATAGTCACTGTCGAGCCTTCCGCCAGCACGACCGCGCGATCGACTGAAAGATGCGGCGCGATCGGCACGAGCAACATATTGCGCAACTTCGGCGGCAGGATGGGTCCGCCCGCCGCGAGGGCGTAGGCAGTCGAACCCGTCGGAGTCGAAGCGATCAATCCATCCGCAAGATAACGGGTGAGCAGGCTTCCATCCACAGAAGCGGTCAAGTGAACGGGTCGCAAGTTCGCGCCGCGCCCGACCACCACTTCATTCAACGCGTACCACTCGCCCAACGACTCGCCCGCGCGGATGTGTTCCGTGCGAAGCATCATGCGGTTTTCGATCCACGCTTCGCCGTTGAATAATTTGTCAAAGTACTCGCGCCACTCGCGGCGATCCACTTGAATGAGAAAGCCGAGCCTGCCCAAATTAACTCCGAGGATCGGCACGCCGCTCGGGGCGCAGAGATGACCCGCGCGCAGAACGCTCCCGTCTCCGCCCGCGATGATGAGCATATCGAACTCGCCGCCGCGCACGCGCTTTCGCAAATCTTCATCGTAGATCGAACCGCAAGGCGCATCGATACCCTTGCTTTTCAAATACGCAGACATCGCTTCCGCTTCGGTCACGGCTTCGGGCATCTTCTGATGCGCGGTGACGACAGGTCGCTTGGGGATGAACGGTTCGGGCATGGGGGTATTATAAAGTATACAGGTAGACAGGGATACAGGTTACGAGATACGAGATACGTGTTACGACTTGTTTACGTGTTTACTTGTCTCCGTGTTTCCGTGTCTACATCTTTCACGCCAGACTCTGATCACAAACGGATCGAAACCCGCATCTTTTACAACGGGACGCTTGTTCGTGCGACCTTTCAACTTCTCTCTTCATCCCATCGCGCTTCATCTCGGTGATCAACTCCAACAGGGATTGTTCCAATTCGTTTGTGTACTCCACTGAAAAATCTTTATCCTCATAATGGACGATCCCATACGGCGGACGTTTGCCGTACGTTTTTTCCACGAGCAAACAATACGATGCCAATTGATAAATATGCGAGTCATACGGCGCTTCGGGCGCGCGTCCCGATTTCACTTCGACGGGGATGATCTTTCCATTTTGCTCAACAAGATAGTCGGGTTTGCCTGTCAACTCCAACGCGGCGTAGAAAAGCGGCTTCTCCAATTTGCTCCAGCCGCGCGTGTCGGTGTAGATGACGCGTCCGCCTGGCAAGCCTGCCTCGCTCCGCTGGCGGTTGGATTGCCAGAAGAAGATGAAGGCGAGGAGGAGGAAGAGGAGGGCGAGGTAGAGCATAGAGAGCCAAGTTACGAGTTACGGGGTACGAGGTCATACTGCGTATTGCGTACTTCGTATTTTTTTAGATGAGGCGGGCGGTGCAATAGGCGACTAGCAGGATTAATGCAAGCATCAACAGGATCAAGCCAACCGTCCGCGCGAGGGTGGAGGCGAGGACTTTCCGTCCGTGCTGGCGGTGGAGTTCGGAGCCTGCCGCCATTTCGGCTTGGTTCTCCGATTCGACTCCCTGCTTCTTGTACCACCACGCGCGGCGGCAGTAGAGGTAGTTGCCAATGTCCGAGGAGCGGATGATTGCCACAGGGCGAGTATAGCACAAATTTTCTAATTTTTACGGCGGGGTATAATCTACGCCATGAGTTATCGTTTCTATCATCCCATCGAAGTCCGCTACGGGGATTTGGATCCGCAGGGACATGTCAACAACTCAAAATATCTCACCTATTTTGAGCAGGCGCGGATCGCGTACTTGCTTGAGTTGGGGCTGTTCACGAAAGACCAGCCTCTCACGGAACTCGGCATAATTCTTGCGGATGTGCACATTACCTACCTCGAACCAATTTATTTTGGGCAGAAGATCAAGGTTGGCTTGCATGTTGCGAAGTTGGGGAACAAGTCCATGATTTCGGAGCAGAATATCGTGGATGTGGATTCTGGCAGGGAAATTGCCAAAGGGGAGGTGGTGATGGTGACGTATGATTATCGGGAGGAGAAGACGATTCCCGTTCCGCAGGAGTGGAGGAAGAAGATCATGGAGTTTGAAGGTTTGGAAGTTTGAAAGTTGGAAAGTTTGGTGGTCGAGTAGTCCCGCGATGCTCGTCGCGGGACATATCGAGACCACCATGGCGTAAAGAATTCATTGTTACAAAATTACACTTGAAACCTGCTGGTTTCGATACGTCCTTCGACTTCGCTACGCTCCGCTCAGGACTACTTAACCAGCGAGGCTATTTGAAAAGAGGAAAATAATGTCATTACCATCCATCAATCAAGAATATTTCGTTGACTTTTTAGTGAAGTTACTCAACATCCCCTCGCCCACAGGATTTGCGGAGCCTGCGATTGCATTTGTCGAAAAAGAGTTGTCGCAATATAAGCAATTGGAATTGTCGAGAACTCGCAAAGGGGCTTTGGTTGCAAAGTGGAAAGTAGAAAGCGATCTGCCTCCCGTTGCGCTGACGGCGCATGTGGATACGCTTGGCGCGGTGGTGAAGGAGATCAAGTCGAGCGGACGGCTGAAGTTGAGTCGCATTGGCGGAGTGCAGTGGCCCACGATTGAAACGGAGGGCGTGTGGATTTTCACGTCGAAGGGCGAGAAGATTCGCGGCTCGGTGTTGATTGACAATGCGTCGGGTCATATCTTTGGACCGACAGATACTCCGCGCAACGAAGATCACATGGAGGTGAGACTCGACGCGCGCACAACATCCGAAAAAGAAACGCGCGAGTTGGGGATCAACATTGGCGATTGCGTGGCGTTCGATCCGCGCGTTGAGGTGACGAATGGATTCATCCGCTCGCGGTTTCTCGACGACAAGGCGTGCGTGGCGAATGTCGTGGCGGCAATCAAGTCGATGGCCGAGTCAGGACGAAGTCCGAAAAGAAGCGCGTACTTCCACATCTCCAATTATGAGGAGGTGGGTCACGGCGCGTCGGCAGGAATCCCATCGGATGTCGCGGAGTTGGTCACGGTGGATATGGCGGTCGTCGGCGCGGGGCAGGAGTCGGATGAGTTCAGCGCGACGTTGTGCATCAAAGACAGCGGCGGCGTGTATCACGAGGGCTTGAATAAAAAGATGCGCGAGTTGGCGGAGAAATATAAAATTCCGTATAAGACGGATGTATATCCGTTCTATGGTTCGGACGGCGAGGCGTTCTGGCGCGCGGGCGGCGATGTGGCGCTGGCGTTGATCGGTCCTGGCATTGATGCGTCGCACAATTACGAACGCGCGCATCTCGATGGATTGAATGCAACAACAAACTGGATACTTGCGTACTTGTTGGACGGATAGATAAAAGGTAGACACGTAAACAAGTAGACAAGTACACAGGGAAAACATGTCTACGTGTATACCTGTTTACCTGTATACTCACCTCATGAAATTCGATGCCGCATTACCACCCACTGGATTGAAAGACGTTCCCGCGATCGCGAAAGCCGCGGAGGAAATCGGATTCGACGCACTGTGGACTCAGGAGACTCAACACGATCCGTTTCTCCCTTGCGCGTTGATCGCCGAACATACGACGCGTCTTCACTTCGGGACGGCTGTCGCAGTTTCCTTCGCGCGTTCGCCCGCCAACCTCGCCTACACCGCCTGGGACTTAGCCGCGCAATCGGGCGGACGATTCATCCTTGGGCTTGGCACGCAAGTGAAGGCGCACATCGAGCGGAGGTTCGGTCAGGCGTGGCCCGAGTCGCCTGTGAAGAAATTGCGCGAACAAATTGAAGTCATCCGCGCGTTTTGGGATTGCTGGCAGAATGGCACGAAGTTGAATTATCGCGGGGAGTATTACAAAGTAACTCTCATGTCTCCTTTCTTCAATGCAGGAGCGATTGAACATCCAAATATTCCGATTTATATTGCAGGTGTAAACACAGGATTGGCAAGACTCGCAGGTGAATTATGCGAGGGATTCCTTGTCCATCCATTTAATAGTCCACGTTATTTGAAAGAGGTGATGCTTCCAGCGATTGAGGAAGGAGCGGTGAAAGAAAGAAGAATCAGGAAAGATGTGAGTGTATCGGTGACCGCATTCGTTGCGACGACTCCCGAAGAGATGAATTTCGCGCGCGCGCAGATCTCGTTCTACGCATCCACACCATCCTACCGCCCCGTCATGGACTTGCACGGCTGGAGCGGCGTCGCGGAGACTTTGTCCGCGCATGCGGCGAAGGGAGAATGGTCTGAGATGCCCATGCTCATCACGGATGAGATGCTGAACGAGTTTTGCTTGGCGACAGAGGAAAGCAAGTTGGCAAGCGAATTGAAGAAGCGCTATGAGGGGATTACGGATCGGCTGACGTTGTACACTCCTTTCGTGGCTGGGGAGAGGGATGAGTGGTGGAGATCCTTCGTCAACGGATTCGATAAACGAGGCAATGATGAATAATCTTGAATACGCTGCCCCCGATCTGGAAAAACTCCAATCTGCTCACTATGATTTATTCAAGAAATACAATGCGGTCATTAATTTTACATCTAAGCAATCATTCTTTATAGATGCCTTTGCGTTTATTGAATTCAATCGGCCTGAATCAAGCATTGGAAAATTCATTGCCACAATTATTGGCATTATTTTTTACCCTTTTAGAAAACTGCTCTCAATATTCTGCTGGAAACCACTTATCATTTTCTTTATTGAGTCTCATTTTAGAGACAAATCATTAGAATTAAGCTTAGCTTACACCCAACTTGCGACGACGCTTCCTACGAGCAAGAAGTATTATCAGGATTATCAAAATTGGTTAATTTCAGCCTCAAGAGACTGTAATAATTTATCAAACACCTTGGCGAGTTGGAAAACCGTAGGGCAATTTATTGGCAAAGTAGGCGCATCAATTCTTGTCTTGCTAAATACGAAAAATATCTTTGACCTAATTTTACGAATAAACGAACAAATTCCTGTTGCCTCTGGTGAAATGTACGAAGGCATCGGCTTAGTCTTCCAATCAATCTTCTACTTATTGTATATATTGGTTCCCTTGTTCGTTATTTCATTTTTCACGAAAAGAGCAATTCTTTATCCAAGAATTGAATTTGTTTTCTTCAAGAGCTTACCACCCTTAAGCCAGAATATTTATGTTGCGGAAGACGATCTATTCAACTTATTAGGCAGGCAAAAGAAGAATGAGGTTCCTGTTGATTTATTTGTGATTTCTAGCCCTTTAGTAATCACCTTGCTTTTTATAGCTATAGCAGCATGGTTTACGCTTCCTAAAAGTCAATTGACTAATTCAGGGTTTTGGCTTGGTGTACTGATAGTTTTAGTACCAATATTTGGAATGAATTTATGGCTTATCTACGATATGTGGAAAACTAGAAAGTGGAAATAGGAGACCAATGAACTTCAACGACTACCAAACCAAATCACGCGCCACCGCAAAATATCCCATCATCGGGCATGGAGTGATCTACCCCACGCTGGGACTCGTCAACGAGGCGGGAGAAGTGGCGGGCAAGATCAAGAAAGTCTTCCGCGACAAGGAGGGCGAGATCAGCGTAGAGACGCGCGAGGCGCTCAAAGCCGAACTCGGCGACGTGTTGTGGTACATCTCGCAAGTCGCCACCGAGTTAGACCTGTCGTTGGACGAGATCGCCGAAGCGAACATCGCTAAATTGTTGGATAGATTGGAGCGGGGGAAAATCAAGGGAGATGGCGACAACCGATAACTAGAGACTAGAGACTGGAGATTCGACTGAACCGCTCAGTCTCTAGTCTCCCGTCTCTGTTTTCCATAATCACACAACTTCACAATCGGGCATTTCTCACACATCGCCTTACGCGCGGTGCAGATTTCGCGCCCCAAACGGATAATGTTCAAGTGTGCGGCGTAATAGGTCTCGGGTGGGAATACAGATTCCAAGTGCGGATGCGCCTGCTCAACGTTCATTTTCTCGGGGCGGAGTCCGATGCGACCCGTCACGCGGTAGACGTGCGTATCTACGGGGAAGGCGGGCATGTCCAACGAAAAGCACAACACGATGGCGGCGGTCTTCGGTCCCACGCCGTTGAATTTGGTCAGCCAAGCACGCGCATCATCCACAGATAATTTTTTGAGAAACGATAAATCCAAACTGCCGCGTTCTTCGGTGATGGCTTTCAACACCTGCTGAATGCGCGGACCTTTTTGATTCGCCAGCCCTGCGGGACGAATCGCTTCGATCACCTCTTTTGTCTTCGCGTCGCGGACTTCCTCCCACGTTGGGAATTTTGCTCGTAGCAAATTGAATGCGCGGTCGCGGTTCACGTCGTTCGTGTTCTGCGAAAGGATGGTCGAAACCAATTCGTGGATTGCAGGCAATGGATTGCGCCAGATCGGCTCGCCGTAGAACTCCAACAATTTTTCGTGGACTTTCACCGCGCGTTTCGCCAGAGAATTCATGCGTAGCCAGTCTCCTTGATGAGACGCAATGCATTATTCACCACGTCGCGATGTTTATCGGGGATGAAGGCATCGAACATCGCCGCGCTGAGACGATACAACATCAGCGCCGCCGCGCCGCGCGGTTGATATTGCGACGCGTTCGGGTCGAGTCCCCACGCTTTGCGGAACGCGCTCACCCATTTCGATTCGCGTCCAACCGAATCCTGAATCAGATCAAAATAGCGATTCTCGCTGACGATCATAATGCCTCTTTGCACAGCGACCGCTTCAAGCATGTTCTTCACCAATCCCCAAACGGAATACAACACCGTTGATTCATGTCCACGCGAGAGTCCGTTCAATATCTTGTGAACTTCTTCGGCGCAACCCATGACTTCTTCCGCAGCAAATTCGTTCGCGGCAGGTTGTAAAGGAGAGAAATCAAACGCCTGCGCGGCTTTCTGTAACTTTGCCAATTCGCCCGCTTTATCCAGCACGATTCTCATCCCGCTCAAGCCTGGCACAGCCCAGATCGCGCGGCGCGGATTCGTCAACGCGGCATGTTCATCCTCGAGCAAAGCATATTTCAGGCTGAGGAGTTTACCCTCCAAATATTTCAACGTGTACTTGTCGTATTCCTTTGCTGGCATTTTGCTGACAAAGATATCGAAGTCCACGTCGCTGTACTTTGATTCCTGTCCGCGCGCATAACTGCCAACGATGCTCACGCCAACGACATCGGGTGAGTCTATTTTTTCAAGAATAGTTTGAATGAATGAGTCGGAAAGAGCCATAATGTCAAAGTATACAGGTACACAAGTAAACACGTAAACAGGTCGCCAATTACCAATTACTATTTACACCCGCCAATTCTCCAATTCTCTATTTCTCCACCCTCCCACCCTCCACCTTCCAAACCTCCCCCATCTCCACAAATTCAGGCGCAAACAATTTCAGATCGGTCGTCGTGAACAACACTTGCTCGCTCTCGCCGACATATTTCAACAGATCGGCGCGGCGTTGCAAGTCCAACTCTGCCATCACCTCATCGAGCAGGATCACGGGCCACTCGCCTGTGCGTTCTTTCATCCAATTCACTTCGGCGAGTTTGAGCGCGAGCAACGCGGTGCGGATTTGTCCACGCGAGCCGTAATCGCCGAGGTCAACTTTATTGGCGATGAATCGCAACTCGTCGCGATGCGGACCGATGGTCGTCACGCCGCGTGCGATTTCGTCGTTGCGAATCTCGCGCAGTCGTTCGCGGAATCCGTTTTCGATCTCGTTCAGTTTCAAGCCCGAACGGTCAACGACGGTGTCCATCTTCAAACCCAGCTGTCCATTCGGTTGCGGAAGCGGATCGTACGCGGGCTGGTAGGAGAGGCGAAGAGTCTCAGTTCCGTGAGTCAGCTCGAAATGGACGCGCGAAGCGAGGGTCTGAATCTGCTGGATGGCTTCGATGCGCCACAAGATGATCTGCGATCCGAATCGCGCCAACGCGTCATCCCAGACTTCAAGTTGGTCGCCGCTTCCCCCGCGTTCACTCAACGCTTTGAGCAACGCGTTGCGCTGTGTGACAACTTGATTGTATTCGCCGAGCGCGCGCGCAAACGCAGGCGTGGACTGCGCCAGCGCGAGATTCAAATAACGGCGGCGGTCTTCGGGCGCGCCTTCGATGATTTGCGACATTTGCGGCACGAAGACGACCGCGTTGAAATGACCGACCACGTCGTTGATGGGTTTCTTCACGCCATCGAGCAAGACCTCTTTGCGCAGGCGTTGACCGTTCAACACGCCGACGGGTTCGAGGATGAGCCGCGCCTCGATGCGATGTTTGCGAACGCCGCGTTGATAATCCGCGATGAGGCGCGCGACGGCGGGCGAATCTTTTTTATCGGCTTCGGTGAAGTTGATAAGTTGACGGTCGGTGTTGGTTTGAAAGGACGTGAATGCCGCGAGAAAGTAAATGGCTTCGAGCACGGTGGTCTTGCCCTGCGCGTTCGCGCCCGTGAGCAGGACAGGTCGTTGCGGAAAATCCAGATCGAGCCGTGTGAATTTGCGGAAGTTGGTGAGGGAGAGGTGGCGGAGGTGCATTGGAAGAGAGGATTAGAGGATTGGAGAATTAGAGATTATTTCGTACCGCGTATTGCGTATTGCATGTTACTTGTTTACATGTCTACTTGTTTCCGTGTTTACCTGTTTACTTGCTTTCGTTCACCAACAGCATCTCCAATTCGATCTCATCGCGCAGGGGGATGCGGTTCTGTCCGATGATCGGAATATCGGGTTTGAGTCTTCTGGTTTCATCCATTGCGTTGCGGCGGATGGTCACCAGTTCAAAGTCGCGGCGTTGGTAAAAACCGAGGGCATAGAGGTTGTCGTTCGTTGTGATAAGGAACACGCGCTTGCAGTTTCTGGCGCGCGCTTCTTCAATCACTTTTCTCAACAACTTTGTACCGATCCCCTGCCCTTCGCGCAAGCCGTCCAGTGAAGTCACTTCACATTCGTCATTCGATATTTTGAACGTGACCAGCCCATCCCAAAACTCACCGTCTTCAACGACAAACCCCTCCACCTCTTCAGGGTGATGAACGGTTCCATGCGAAACAACAAAATCGCCGCTCCATTGCTCGATCCAAAATTGGCGCAGACGGGGTAGATCATCGGAAGTCAATCGTCGAATATCCATCGGCACGTAATACGCCGTACGCAATACGCAGTATCCTACTCCGTACTGCGTATTGCGAATTAAACTTCTTGCTCCGCATCCACTTCCTGCTTCGGCTGCCAGACGCGCGTGGCTCGTTCGGTGAACATAATGCCGTTCAAGTGGTCAATCTCATGCTGAAAGATGCGAGCCAGCCAGCCCTTGGCTTTGATCCGCACCGGTTTGCCGTGACGGTTCATCGCCTTCACATGGACTTCCGCGTGACGCTCCACCTCCCCCACCAAGCCGGGGATGGAGAGACATCCCTCCACGCCCAGCATCATCTCTGGCGAGGCTTTCACGATCTCCGGGTTGATCACCGCCCACACTTTCTTCGGCGCGTCTTCTTTCTCTTCGTCTTCCTGCTTTTCAAAATATTCGATGACCACGATCCGTTCCGACAACCCGATCTGCGGCGCGGCGAGTCCCACGCCCGGCGCTTCGCGCATGGTCTCCACCATGTCGTCGATCAATGTTTGAAGAGACTTGTCGAATTTTGTCACTGCATGAGCCTTGCGTTTCAATACAGGGTCGGGAAGTGTCACGATGTTACGCAGAGCCATTCTTCTGATTCCTCTTTTCCTCTTCCGCTTTTCGAAATTCTTCGGCGTTATGATGATAGGTCGCAAGCCACTCCGCCATGCGGTCGCGGTCGGAGGCCGCTTTGGCTTGATCCTGTTTCAATTTGCGCGCAAGGCGGCGACGATCGATATCCGACTGGACAGCGGCGGGGTCTACAACATCTTCAAACGCCAGTTTCGCGCCGCCGACGGTGATGTATACCGTTCCGTAATTGAGAACATAACCCCAAAAGCCCTTGCGCTCATAGTTGGTGCTCAAGATGCTTTCAAGCTGGGCGGCATTACGAGACTCGTTGCCAAAGGGTTTGCGGTCAATATCAACGATCTGTTCGGCTGTGACTTCAAACCGGTCATTGCTCCAATCCAGCACTTCATAAATTGCCCATACGATGAACGGCACTGGCGCCATGAGAAATGCCAGAATATACGCGTCAACCTTCATCACGCCGTCCACGATCTGGATGAACGCCTCTTCGGAAGACACGAACAATTGGTAACAGCGCAAAAGAAAAAGGACCAAAATGCCGGCAATGCAGGCGAGCGGAATCAACGCCTGCTTGATCAACACGAACCAATGCTTTCGATAGATAACATGATCCCCTTGTTCGTAACGAACTTTCAACGTGTTCGCGCCAAGGATTCGCAGAATAGATGCGAGTCCGCGTCCGAGTTTGGGAGGCTCGGGCTGTGGCACAGGCTCAGCCTTTGGATTCACCGGCTTCTCGATATTGAGCCGCTTGCGGATGGCGTCTTTCATCGCCTCTTTTTCCTCCATCCCTGCCCGCTCCTTCGTGCGCTCCCAGTATTCTTCGATCATATGCGCCGCCTGATGAGGATGGCTCACCTGATTGAAAATGATCTTCCCCACATACGTGCGCATCACAACACTGCCATAATCCACAATGCGGCCCAGTTGGTCGGTATCCACATCCACGGCAAGGATATTCGCCAGCGGCGCCTCCTGCCGGCTATCGTAAAGCAAAACAACCTTTTCAAGCCAGACCACCCTTCGATTGGTCACCACGTAGTAATCGTTTCCCCAATCAATAACAAGCCAAACGACCCATAACGCGATCCCAACCAGCGAACCCGCGCCGAAGATCGCAACAATGCTCCACGGCAGCATCCTCAGCCACAGGTAAAAAAACGTCGCGGGCAAGATCAACGCGATGGCTGGCAAAACCAAACTTTCCCACAACAGAATGGGATGTTTGCGCGCCAGAAAGTAGATCACTTCATCAGTCCCCAGCCATTTGAAACGGAGTTGACGCGCGAGCTGCCGGCTTCTCAGCGCCACATCAAGGTTATATTTCAGATTGTGATGCTCGCGGAACAACTTCTTGAAATCATCGCGCGATAACACCAGCAGGGTGGTAGCCTCCATCGCGGTGACCGTCGCCGAACGCCGGCGGTTCGAAACCAGCGCCATCTCGCCGAAATAATCGTGCTTCACCAACCGCGCAAGTTGAAACTCTTTCCCATCTTGTTTGCGGACAATGCGCACATTCCCCGCATGGATCATATAAAAACTATCGGCGGGAGCGTCCTGTTTCACAATCACCTCCCCTTGAGCGAACGAACGTTCATCGATCTCCTGCGCCAGCCCCAACAGCGCGGCATCATCCAATCCATAAAAGAGATGGATCTTTTTCAGGAGGGCGATACGCTCCGAAATTTCAATGGACATGGTTTTATTCTATCAAATTTCAGGGACGAAAACCGCTCCGCCTCATCTCGACCCTCAGCCTGCCTCGCCAGCGGATGGCTGGCACACACCCCATGATAAAATCCGCGCATGAAAAAATGGCATTTCTGGCTGGGAGTCTTCATCAGCCTCCTCTTCATCTGGCTCGCCCTGCGCGGCTTGCAGTTGGATGAATTTTGGAACGCGGTTCAAAAAGCAAATTACGTCTGGTTGATTCCCGGCATCGGCGTGTACTTCGTGGGCGTCTGGGTCCGCGCGTGGAGGTGGCATTACCTCCTCAAACCCATCAAAGAGATTCCCACCAAGACCATGTTCCCCATCACCACCATTGGTTACATGGGCAACAACATCTATCCCGCGCGCGCGGGCGAAGTATTACGCGCGGTGATCCTCAAACGCAAAGAAGACGTATCGATTTCCGCATCGTTAGCCACGATCATTGTCGAACGCATCTTCGACGGCGTGGTGATGCTGGGATTCGTCTTCGTCAATCTTCCTGAGTTAGCAAAACTGACGAGCGCGTCGGGCGTCGTCGGCAACATTCAACAAGTGGCGGTGATCGGCACAGGCATCTTTATCGGCGCGCTGGTCGTCTTCCTCATGGCGGCGATGTTCCCGCAGTTGACGGCAAGGATCGGGCTGTGGTTCATCCATCGCCTCACCCCGCAGAGACTGCATGAACGCATCATCAGTTTGATGAACAAATTTCTTGATGGTCTCGCCTCCCTCCGCTCGCCGTGGAATGTATTGATGGTCTTTTTCACCTCGGTCATCATCTGGCTGTTGGAAACGGGAAAATACTGGTTCGTGATGCACGCTTTCGACTTCACGGTCTCGTTCTTCGCGCTGATGCTGATGAACGGCATCGTCAACCTCGCCACGACCATCCCCTCCGCGCCGGGCTACATCGGCACCTTTGACGCGCCTGGCATCGCCGTCCTCACCGCCTACGGCGTAGATCAAGCCACCGCCGCCGGGTACACCCTCACGTTGCATGTCGCGTTGTGGCTTCCAATCACATTGCTCGGCGCGTATTTTCTGGCAAAAGAGGGAATTAAGTGGAGCGATTCGCTCCGGGATGAAACGAAAAAGTTGTGAATCAGACATCTTCGCTGGGTTATACTTGAGCTTGATCCTTTGAAAAAATACGCATCTGTATAAGGCAAGGAAATGGCGCAACCAGACCTCCGCAGCAGAAAAAGATTGAAGGTGTTAATCGCTGACGATGTCCAAGAGACGCGGCGTAATACCCGTCTCATGCTCGCCACGATTGATGATGTCGAAGTGGTCGCTATCGCGTCGAACGGATTGCAGGCTGTCCAATTTGCGAAGGAACATCGCCCCGACATTGTCCTGCTCGACATCAACATGCCCGAAATGGACGGCTTGACCGCCTATCGCGAAATTGCGAAGGCGCATCCTGAAACGGGTTGTATCATCATCTCGGCGGAAAAAGACGCGGAAACTTTCCGCCATGCCATTGCTGTCGGCGTGCAGGAATATCTCATCAAGCCGTTCACTGGGGATGAATTGGAAGAAGCCATCGGCAAAGTGCGCGTGCGCGTGGAACAGACCAAACAAAGGATCATGCAAGATACGCAAGTCCGCAAACAGCGGGAGGCATATCTTGTTCAGTTGGCAACCGAATACTCGAAAACGCGCCGCACAGACGATCAGGCAATGGAAGTGTTCGAGCAGTTGGCGTTGAACCCACAGTGTGAAGCGCGCTGGTTGCAAACGCTGGCAATGATCTACGTGGTGCGCCAAAAATGGGACAGGCTCAAAGTCCTTGCTGGGAAACTTGAACAGAAAAATAACAAGTGAAAAACCGCCCCGCAGGCTTGAGTGAATGACTTACTTTTCACCAAGAAGCCTGCGGGACGTTCTACGGAGAATAAATGAAAATCGCAATTATCGGAGCGGGGTTTGGCGGGCTTGCCGCCGCGTATGATTTGAGAAAAGCAGGGCACGAAGTAACCGTTTTTGAATCGGCAAATTACGTCGGCGGACTCGCAAGCGGATTCAAAGAGCCGCATTGGGATTGGTCAGTCGAGAAGTTCTATCATCACTGGTTTCAATCGGATGCTTCGATGATGGGGTTAATTCAAGAACTCGGCTTGCAGGATAAAGTCATCTTCCCGCGCCCGCTGACGGTGATGTACTTCAACGGAAAATTCTATCCCTTCGACTCGATCCTCAACGCGCTTCGCTTTCCGGGACTTGGATTTGGACTCAACAAGATCCGCTTCGGATTCGTCGGGCTGTTTCTTCGCCTCACCGACAACTGGCGCGCGCTGGAAAAAGTCACCGCCGATGAATGGATGTTGAAATGGGCGGGCAAACAAGTCTACGAGCAGATGTGGAAGCCGCTGCTGATTGGGAAGTTCGGTCCGTTTTACAAGGATGTCAACATGGCGTGGATGTGGGCGCGCATCAAAGCGCGGACGACGCGGCTGGGAACATTCGAGGGCGGCTTTCAACAATTCGCCGACTCGTTTGCGGAGAAACTGCGCGAGCTGGGCGTGGAGATTCGGCTGGGGGCGCCGATCAAGTTCATTAAACAGAATCAGGCGTCGGGCGGTCTGAACGTGGATGTTGAGTCGTTCGATAAGGTGTTGGTCACCACGTCCCCATCCCTGATGGCGAAGATGTGTCCTGATCTTCCTGAAAATTATTTGAAGGGACTGCTTGAGTTGAAATCAATGGGCGCGGTGGTGATGGTGTTGTCGCTCAAACATCAGTTATCGGAACAGGGCTATTACTGGTTCAGCCTCCCCAAAGAAGCAGGCTTCCCGATGCTCGCGTTAGTGGAGCATACGAACTTTGTTTCAAAGGATCATTTCGGCGGCGATCACATCATCTACGCGGGCGATTATCTTGAGTTAGGTCACGAATATTTTTCGTTGAGCGATGAAGAATTGTTGGAGCGATTCATGCCCGCCTTCAAACGCATCAATCCCGCGTTTGAAAAAGATTGGGTGAAAAAAGTTTGGGTAAACAAAACGAATTACGCCCAGCCCGTGCCGCTGGTGAATCATTCGAAGAACATCCCCGCGATTCAAACTCCCATCGAGGGATTGTATTTCGCTTCGATGAGCCAGGTCTACCCATGGGATCGCGGTACGAACTTCGCGGTGGAGATCGGTCGAAGAGCGGCGAGAATGATGGTAGGTAAACAGTAATTGGTATTTCAGGAAAAGAGAACTGCCCTTTCCATTTTAGAAAGGGCAGTTTGTTTTGGCTAGCGTTTTGTTAGCCGCCGCTGGCTACTTTTGCAATGAAATTTCATGACCAATGCCAACTATTTGTATCGAAACCAAGTTCAATTGCTCCTCTGATAGTTTCTAATCCAATTACTGCAGGGCTGTTTCCAGAAGGATGAAAGAGGATACTAATTGGAGGTAATCGCTTACCTTCAAATTCAAAGTCAATATTTGGATATAAATCCATCACCGTTGTAGACCCATCAGCTAATGTGACAATTTGCTGTGTGCTGGCTGATTTAGGTAACCCTATTTTCGTTGCGATTGCTTGAGGAAATTGAGTATATACCGCGCCTGTATCAACTAGTCCAAATATCGTTGTAGCAAATAATCTTCTAGCGCCAATTACAGGACCAATTACTTTTATAGTTGCATATGCTTGAAAGAATTGTCCTACTTGTACATAGTTGTTACTTGATGAGTAAATAACTTGTTTCATGATCGCACCCTAACATCAAATGTAACAAATGCAAAGGTCAGAAATGAGATGTCAAGCCTACGTTCTGCTATGGCGGACATCAAGCCATCAAGCGATTTATTAGAATCTACCAAGCCTTCAGAATTAACCGCTACCCATGAATTATTAAGTTCACGCAATTCATTCCAGTGGGTAGATAACCAGTATGAGCCACTAAATTCTTGAGCCATAACTCCTCACTTCCCTTCAGGTGTATCAGTCATCTCTCCAGTAGACCATTTTGGAGTATCTTCAGATTGACCCACTGGGATAACAACCGCTTGAGGTGCTGGTTGACCTTCTATGGGTTTGTATTTCAAAGTGATTTTATTTGAGTATGCTTGCTTTGCCGAGCCTCCCCATTCTAAAACATAAATTTGAGGTATTTCACTTTTAGAATTTCCGATGGTTTTCGTTTCGGTTTCAATCGCGATTTCAATTGTACATTCTTTGAACTGCATAGTTTTTTCATGAGTACCTTTATTGACTTCTGCTAATTGCTTTGAAATCTCAACCAAAGTGTCTTTTAGGACAGCACCACGTCGAGGCTGAGACGATGTTGTACGATTAATCAAATAAGAGATATAGTAACCAAATATGCCCGCCAAAATAGCGCCGATACCGAAGGTACAAGATAAGAGTGAAATTACTATTGGCAGTTCCATGTTTACTCTCCTGTAAAAATTTATCCTGAAGGAGGCGGCTAACTATGTCTTAACCAGACTATAACATTATTTGGGTGGTTATACAGAAATTCTTCTGTACAAGTACCTATATACCTCTGCGGCATAATTCCCTAAGCTCATAAGGCATTTATTATACATTGGATGGCAAACCAAACAAGCGGTTTGAGCTTCCTACATAAAAAACTCTGGACTAAAGCACAGATAATTCTCAAACTTCCCAAACGGGACGTTGGACATGAACAGCGCGGTGAATGAATCAATTTTGAATTTGCGATCCAGAAAGTATTGGATCGCTTTTTTGTTGATGAGCGGAGTCTCCACGCCGAACTCGCCGCCTTTTTCGGCAATGAAGTTTTCTGCATGTGCCAGCACGGCAGGGAAATCATTCTCATCCAACATCGCGAAGGGACCTGAACTCGCGCCAGCATAGCCATAGCCGACGATCTCGCCGCCGCGCTTGTAGACGAATCCGTCGCGCGTGGTGATGATCCATTCATGGACTGCTGGACGCGAATGACCGATGATCTGCTTGTCGATCCGATTCATTCTTTCAAGATGGACACTCAGTTGCATCGGCTCGATGGCAAGGTCGGTTGTGAAGTCCACTTTTTCGGCTTGGCGATAAAAATATTTGAGTGGAAAACGCGCGTATACGCCTGATTTCATGTAGCGAGCCAGCGCGCGTTCGTCGAGGGTGGCGAGGATGACGCGGAGGGGTGAATCCGTTTGGGGGAACGCATCCGCCAACAATTGGCGACCCAGCCCGCCTGATTGATGAAGCGGGCTGACGAAGAACTCGGTCAACTCGATCAAGCCGTCGTGTTCCATCGAGCGCGCGTACGCCACGATCTCTCCATCCTGCTCTGCAACCCAAAAGTGCGGAGAGGTCTGCGCGAGGAATTCGAACATCGGCTTGCGCCGCTCCCACATGGATTTCAACACTTCGGGGTCGTTGCCGCCCGTGAGAGCCATCACGTTCATGCGTTCACTGTAATCCATGATGGATTTGACGAAGACTTGAAACACGGCGCGCGAATCTTCGAGAGTGCCTGGGCGATAGGTGATGGTCATTGTGTTCCTTGTAGCGCCGACTTAAGTCGGCATTCCTGATGGCAGTATAGCATGGCTCACTTTTCTCTTTGTCGTTAAATCATGTTGGAGTACAATACGAACTGTCCATATTTCCCCGCCGCGGATTCGGCGGGTACCTACACACAAGGAGAATCTCCCATGTATCACACCCTCATCATCGTCGGCAACGTCGGCAAGGATCCTGAAATGCGTTACACGCCTTCGGGTCAGGCGGTCACCTCGTTTTCGGTCGCCACCAATCGCCAATACACCACAGGCAACGGCGAACAGGTGAAAGAAACGATCTGGTTCCGCGTCACCACGTGGGGCAAGCAGGCGGAGGTCTGCAACACGTACGTGAAGAAAGGTATGAAAGTTCTAGTGGAGGGACGCCTCACCCCCGACAAAAACACCGGCGGACCTCGCATCTGGCAGAAACAGGATGGGACTTCGGGCGCCTCTTTCGAAGTGACGGCTGGTACGGTTCGATTTTTGTCGGCGCGCGGTGAAGGCGGAGGCGACGCGCCCATGGCTGGCGGCATGGAACACGCCGAGATGCCGGCTGAAGATGATATTCCGTTTTAATAACGTAAGGGCGAATAGCCATTCGCCCTTACTTGAAACCATTTATGACCACACCTGATCCTCAAGCCGCGAAGCCGCCGAACCTTTTGGCGCAGCCCGCAGGACCGAAACTCAAAGTGAAAGATGGGCTCGAACCCGCGTACGCCAACTTGGCGCGCATCTCGCACTCGCCCACCGAGTTCGTCGTTGATTTCGGTCACATGATCCCCGGCGAACCGACGGCAAGCATCAACGCGCGCGTGGTGATGACGCCGCTCAGCGCAAAACTGCTCCTGCGCGCGCTGACCGAAAATTTGGCGCGCTACGAAGCCGCGTTCGGCGAGATCAAACTTCCCAGCGGAAATACGCTCGCCGACAGCCTCTTCCGCAATCTGCATCCGCCGGAACCGCCGAAGGAATGACCATGCACAAACTCGAAAAGATCGCCGACGATATTCGCAAAAGTTTTGACGTGCGCACTGCACTGCGCGACCAGGCGCTTACGCTCACGCGTCAACTCACGCGCGCCTGCTCGCTCGCCATCCGCGCGGTGCATCGGAGCGCGCAGGAGGAAATGGAAGAACACCTCGATGAAGCGCGGACACTGGCAGATAAATTGCGCGCCGATCTGGCGAATCATCCCGACCTGTACTACGCGGGATACACACAAGACGCGCTCAAAGAATTTGTGGAAGCCAACGTCACCTGCGCGTTGATCCAGAACCAGCCGCTTCAGACTCCCGAAGAATTGAGCGTGGAAAATAACACGTATCTCAACGGGCTGGCAGAGGTCGTCGGTGAATTGCGGAGGCGCACATTGGACATCCTCCGCTCGGGGTATTCGCAGGAAGCCGAACGCCTGCTCAGTCACATGGACGAAATTTATTCCGTGCTGGTGACGATCGATTATCCCGACGCGATCACCAACGGTCTGCGCCGCCAAACGGACCTCGCGCGCGGCATCATCGAAAAGACGCGCGGCGATGTCACATTCAGCCTGCGCGGTGAAGACCTCACGCAAGCGATCCGCAAATTGAGCGGTCAATTGAACGGCGGATTGGATGAAGACGAGGCAGACAAAGGTCTCTCCATCCGCATGAACGAGGACGAGTAAGAGAAGCATGGCAAGACGAGCCGGTAAAAGATATCCGCTGGTTGTGTATCGTACTATGCTCAACCGCTGGTGGACTCCCACGCTGGCGATCGGGCTGGTGATGCTCATAATCGCCTACAGCGAATACATCGGCATGGGACAATTCCTCGCCTGGCGTTGGATGCTGCCTGCGGCAGTGGGCATCCTCGGAATTTTTGTCGGCGTGTTGTTCTTCGTCTTTCGTTTTCTCGCGTATGTTCAGCCTTACCCCGATCACTTGAAAATGGTCACGCCGTTCCTGCGGTTGAACATTTCCTACAAGCGCATCGTCCGCACAACGACCACCGAAATGAGATTGCTGTTCCGCTTCAAACCCAGCGGACTGGGCGCGTGGCTCGATATTCTAGGGTTGAACGAACGCGACGCGCCGCTCGCAACAAAGACCGCGCTGGTGATCGACCTGAAAAGTTATCCCATCCCGCGCAAGGTGCTCGAATTTTTCCTCTCGCGTTATTTTTTCAAAGACAAGACCCCGCATCTCGTGCTTCTCGTGGACGACTGGATGCGCTTCAGCAGTGAGATGGAAAGCATGCGCACCGGTACCGACCCTGAACCTGCCAAGCGCAGACCAAGCGACTCCATCCTTTCGCGTTTATCGCAGAAATAAAAAATCTCCGTTGGACAACGGAGATTTTTTATAAAGACTTCTTCCCAGCCGGCGCCGGCTCCGCCTGGATTGGCAAGACGATGAAGAACGAACTGCCTTTACCCTCCGCCGATTCGACCCAGATGCGTCCCTGGTGGTTATCCACAATGGTCTTGACGATGGCAAGTCCCAGCCCCGAGCCGGTGACGCTTTCGGTGATATTCCTCCCGCGGTAGAACTTGTCGAAGATGTGCGCCTGATCCTCCACCGGGATGCCGGGTCCATTATCGCGGATGTTGAGGATGATCTGATCCCCTTCCGAATGAATCGAAATGTGGACCTCCCCGCCGTTGTAGGAATATTTGATGGCATTGCCGACCACATTATCCATTAACTGCCGCAAGCGGATCGGATTCGCGCGGATCGGCGGAAGCGACGGCGCAATATCGGTCTGCACCTTGAGCCGCCGCGACTTGACCTGTCCATGCAGCATATCCAGCGTATACCGCAGGATCACTTCCAATTGAACGCGTTCGCGGCGCGTGTCTAATCCCGCTTCCACACTGCCGAGGTCGAGCAGGTCGTTGATCAGCGAGGTGATGTGCTGTACGCTCTCTTGGATCCGTTTGAGGAAATCGCGCTGACTATCGTTCAATTCGCCGGCGCGTTCCACCAGTTCGGTGTACCCGATCACGGAGGTCAGCGGCGAGCGCAAGTCATGTGAAACGGTGTGGACGAATTCGCTCCGCACGCGATCCATTTCTTTGAGATAGGTGATGTCCTGCATGGTGATGGCGTATCCCACATTTTGGATCTCGGTAAATTGCGCGTTGCTTACTCTGCCATCCGGAAAACTGACTTCATAATATTGAAGCGGGTCACTGCCATTCTTCCTCGTCAACAAGGCAGTCACATCGGGGTGAGTCACAATGTCCATCACCGGCTTGCCTTGCGCCGTTTTGGGATCCAGCCCAAGCTGGCGGCACATGGCAGGGTTCACCAATAGGATTTTTTTCTCTTCATCGAGGATCATCACGCTGTCGTGAATATTATTGAACACCGACTCAAGACGGGCGCGTTCGGCATCGGAGATCTGCGCTTTTTGTTTCAGCGAGGCAGTCGTGCGCTTGATCTCGCGGCGCAGCCAGTCGCCGGCGCGGCCCGCGTTGCGCAGGCTGTCCTCCACAGCCTCCACAATATCGCTGGTCCCCAAGGGAGGCGCGATGTAGCCGCTCAGCCCCAAGCGGAAGATACCCTTGATCAGTTGAGGGGTCGCTTTTTCACTGTAGATCAGGATCGGCAGGGTTGGGAATCGTTCCAGCAGTTCTTTGGCGATCTTCAAGCCGTCGTGACCGTCAAACTTCTCCCCCAACAGTAAAAGCGCGGGATTATTCTCCTGCAACAGCAGGCTCAATCCTTTCGTGTCTTTCGAGATCGCCGTCTGATACTTTACATGCACAACGCTGTCTAACAATTTCAGCGTAGGCGATTCATCGAGCGCGAGCAGGATCAGGTCGGATTTTGCCATGATGAAAATATCGTCTTCTTCCCGGTACAGCCAACAAGATGGCAGGGATTTTACACCCCGCCGCAGTTTGTGGCAAATCCTGTCATTATCATGCTATACTCGCGGCGAACCCACCCTCGTCCCAAATCCCCCACAAGTCCAAAGGCAGATATGAACATCAACGAATTCAAACAGGAATTCCAGCCCAAAATTCTGCTCCCCAGCCTCACCGCCGGATTGATTGCCGCCATCGTTACCATCAGCATGGAGATCTCGCTGGCGGCGCTCATCTTTTCCGGCGACCTCAGCCAATTCCTGCCCGGCGGCATCGGCTTGATGCTCTTCGGAGCGTTGGTGATGGGCATCGTCATTACGCTCACGACCTCATTGCCCGGCATCATTGGAGTCCCGCAGGATACGCCAGCCGCCATCGTCGGGTTGATCGGAGCGGCGATCGCGCTGGCGATGAAAGGCGGGGAGCCGAACTCGATCTACGCGACGGTGATCGCCGCGATCTCCATCACCTCCATTTTGACCGGCATTTTCTTCCTGCTTCTTGGGCGATTCAAAGCCAGCGGATTTGTCCGCTACGTTCCCTATCCGGTCGTCGGCGGATTTCTCGCAGGCACGGGTTGGTTATTGAGCCTCGGCGCGTTCGGCGTGATGGTGAGCGGACCGCTCAGCCTGTCACAATTGTTCACTGCGAATAATCTTGCCAGTTGGGTGCCGGGCGCGGTCTTTGCTGTCGCATTGCTGTTGATCCTGCGGCGTTCGAATCATTTTCTCATCACACCGGGCGCGCTCGTCATCGCCACCGCATTGTTCTACGGTTATTTGCTCATCGCGGGAATCTCCGTGGACGAAGCCTCGGCGCGCGGATTGTTACTCGGACCTTTCCCCTTGGGCGGCTTGTATCAACCGCTCACGCCGTCGTTATTCGGGCTCATAGATTGGGTCGCTATCCTCCAAAACTCCGGCAAGATCGTCACCATCCTCGCGCTCAGCGTGATCGCGTTATTGTTGAACGCCAGCGCGCTCGAAGTGACGGTAAAACAAGATATTGACCTGAACCGCGAACTGCAAAGCGCGGGCTGGGCAAATCTCATCGGCGGGTTGGGCGGCAGTACTGTCGGATATCAAACCTTGGGCTTGTCGTCGCTCGCGCACCGTCTCGGCGCAAAGAGTCGGTTGGCAAACCTCATCTCCGCAACCCTCTGCGGGCTTGCATTGTTCTTCGGCGCGTCGGTCATTTCATATTTCCCAAAACCCGTGTTGGGCGGCATGTTGCTGTACCTCGGCTTATCGTTCCTTTCCGATTGGCTCATCGACGCGCGCAAGTCGCTCCCGCTCCTCGATTACTTGTTGGTCTGGGTTATCCTCTTCATCATCGCCACAGTCGGTTTTCTCGAAGGCATCGCCGCGGGCATCTTCATTGCCGCCGCGTTGTTCGTGGTCAGTTACAGCCGCGTGAGCGTGATCAAAAACACGCTCAACGGCTCGATCTATCACAGCAAAATAGACCGCCCAAAGATCCACCGCGACATCCTGCACCAGCACGGCTCTGAAATATTCATCATGCGCCTGCAGGGATTCATCTTCTTCGGGACGATCCAGGGGATTCTGGACAAACTGCGCGCGCGCATTGCGGATCATTCGCAGGGTCGGCTTGGATACATCGTCCTCGACTTTTATCGCGTCACCCATCTTGATTCGTCCGCGGTGTTCGGCATCACGCGCCTCAAACAAGTGGCGGAAGCGAACAATATCCTCATGGTGTGGACGGAGGTCAAACCGGAGATCGTGACCAACCTCGAGCGCGGCGGCTTGCACGACGCCACCGACGACACCTTCATCATCAAGCCCACTTTGGATGAAGGCGTGGAATGGTGCGAGAACCGCATCCTTGCCAAACAGGGCATGAACGACCTGACCGGCTTCATCGAACGCGTCGAGCATCAGATCAAGCGCGTCTTTCCCGGCTTGCAGGATGTGGAACGATTGTTGAAATATCTGGAGAAAAATGAACTGCGCGAAGGCGAAGTGCTTATCAAACAAGGCGACACTGCCGAGGAAATGTATTTCGTTGAATCCGGGCTGGTCACCATCGAATTGGAACTCCCCAACAACAAACGCATGCGCCTGCGGAGCATTCGCGGCGGCGCAACCGTCGGCGAGATCGGGCTATACCTGCGCGAGACGCGCACCGCCTCGGTAATCGCCTCGCGCCACAGCACGGTGTATCGCCTCAGCGGTCAATCGTTAAAAGAAATGCAGGAAAAAGACCCGCAGATCGCCGCCCAGTTCCACGAATGGATCGTGCGCCTGCTCGCGGAACGACTCACAGACAGCAACAACATCATCGAAGCGTTGATGGATTGAGAGCCTTTACCACAAAGTACACTAAGGTCACGAAGGTCTTTTAAAGGTTTTCCTTTGTGGACTTCGTGTCCTTCGTGTTTAAGGCATTAAAGTTCGAATACCGGGCGCGATTGACCGGTCACAATGTCCCGCAGATTTTTGATTGGAAGCCCGGGTCCGAACGACGCTAGACCCTGCTCCTGCTTCGTAGACAGGGCACCCAACTGACGCAGGGCTTCGAGCGCCACCGCCGGGCGCACACGGCTGTACGTTTCGAGATTCGCCTTCGAGCGTGTCGCGTCGCCGTCGGTCACTTTCAACGCGATGCCGATGCCCGGCGAATCCTCGCGCAACGCGCCGGGCAGTAAGCCGACGATCTGAAACCCTTCCGCGCCGCGCTTGCAAATAATTTTTCCCTCGCCGACTTTCATCAACTCACAATCGAATTCGCCGAAGCCGCTGATCATTTCAGGGTGCGAGGTCATGGCGGAGGTGATCTTCCTCGATGCGGTCGCGCGCGCGTCGGTTAACTCGCGCGGGTCGCACAGACGCGCGATGGCGAGTGCGGCATTGAACAGCGGGACAGCAAAGTTCGGCGCGGAACAGCCGTCCACGCCGAGGGAAATTTCCTGAGGGGGAACCAGGCAGAAGTCGGAGAAAGAAGCGAGGATGTCCCGCTGAATCGGATGGTCGAGGTCGAGATAGTTATCCAATGGAAGTCCGCGCATTTTCGCGTACGCCAGCATCGCAGTGTGTTTGCCCGAGCAGTTGTTGCGGTTCGGCGTTGGGGATTCGTTTTGCGCGATCAGTCGTTTGAACGCGGGGACATCGTCGGGCATGTGCGCGCCGCAGTGCAGATAGGTTTCATCGATCCCGATCTTTTTTTGCATGGCTTCGACGGTTTGCACGTGCATGTCACTGCCGACATGCGAGGCGCACGAGATGGCAAGTTCGCGCGCGGTGAAGTTGAAATGCTCCGCGCCGCCATGCTCGACGAAGGGAAGCGCTTGAAACGGTTTGGCGCTCGAGCGCAAAAAAGCGACCGTGTGAGGGTCGCCGTAGGATGCGAGTAATTTTCCGTTCGAATCAACAACGGCGATCGAACCGTAGTGAATCGACTCGACGAGGCTGCCGCGCGTAAGTTCAAAGAGGGGCGCGTTATCCATGTCATTCATCCAGCGCGTGGCGCGACGAGGTGTGGTAATGACGAATGACGTATTGATGAATTCCGTAGCGCAAACGCTGCGCGTACTGTTTCTGCCGCGCGGAGGGCGCCCTGAAATCTTTCAACATTTGTTCGGCGAGTTTATCTGTGGAGGCGGCGGCGGAACGCTTCTTGCCGAGTTTTTCCAGTTTATCCAACATGCGCTTCAACACTTCGGCTTGATGTTTGACAACTTGCGAGGTGACCACGCCGCCGCGTCCGCTGACGACCGTGTAGCCTTTGTATTCGCTCTGCAAGAGTTTGAGCGCTTCGATCCATGCGGGCAGGTCGGCATGCGCAATAAATGGAGGTTGTCCCTTCAACACGGCATCACCCACGAAGATGATCTTTTCGTCCGGCAGGATCGCCCAGATCGCTCCGCGCGTGGGGCCGGGATGACTCTCCAACAGGATCGGCGTTTCGCCCCAATGCAGGGACAGTTGATTCGTGAAGGAGATCTCCGGCGGCGCCCAACGGACGCTCCCCAAACCGGGGATCGCTTCCCAGTTTGCGCCGGTCTCGTCGCCCTGCGCTTTGAAGGTGTTGGGGCGGTTGCGGAAGGCGAACGCGGTCTTCTCGTGCGCGACGACGGTACAGTCCATGGCGCGCGCGCCGAGCGTGCGGTCGGGATGCGAATCCAGATTCACCAGCATACGTTCGGGTCCGTTGCCCATGCCCATGAGCGAGGCGCGCCACATGCGGCTGTCTTCCGGCGAGGGGGGCGCGTCGATCAACACCAGTCCGCGCGGCTGGCTGATGACTCCCAGCGTGACGCCGAGATATTTGTCTTCGATGTAGACGTTATTTCCGATGGGTTCCATTCGGTGAGGCTCCTGAGGAGGCGTTTTGTTGTTCTATCTTACCACTTCTTGTTTTTCATCGTTCCTAATGTTTTTTCACCCAAACACAGCGATCATCACGATCCCGGCAAAGATGATGAACGCGCCGATCACGCGGACGGCTCCCAGCCGTTCGTTCAACAGCCACCAACCAGTCAACGCGCCGAACACCACGCTGACCTCCCTGACCGCGCCGGCGTAACTCAGCGGGGCGATGGAATAGGCAAAAACCGCCATCAAGTATGCCAGCACGCCCAATATCCCCGCTAGCGGAACACGGACCGGTTGTTTGACCAAAACATCCTTCACACGCGCCCAGTCATACCGTCGGAAAATGAACGGAGAGATGACAAGGGGAACGAGCGTGAACATGGTCATCACGTATGGAAAGGCATATCCATTCTTCACAGCGGAGCCGTCAATCGTGGAATAGACCGAGATCAAAAAGGCGATGAAGAGCGCGACCGCGACTCCCTTGAGATGGACGCGGGTCACGTTCGCCTGGGTCAACATGTTCACGCCGATGATGACCAACCCGCCGATGATCAGCGCGAGACCGATAACCCCGCCGGTGGTCAGTTTTTCGCGGAGGAACAAGAACGACCAGAGGGCAATGAACGCGGGCGCCGCGCCGCGCGCCACCGGGTAGACCAGCGAGAAATCGTTATCGTGATACGCGTAGGAAAGCGAAATGAAATACACCACCTCGACGCACACGCTAATGATGGCAAAGATCCACATTCCGCGCGGAGGCAGGCCGGTGAAGAATAAGGCAACGAAAGCGAACATGCCCCCGAATGTCACCATCCAAAAGGTGACGATGTATTTGTCCTGCGATTGTTTGATGAGGAGATTCCAGACCGTATGAAGGACCGCGCTGACCAATAAGATAGAGATGGCAAAAAGGGACATGGCTGGACGAATGTACCATAAAAGTGGCTTCGACAAATAGTTGCTTTTTATGCATCCGTTGCGTATACTTGCGGAAAATTAACCTGGAGGATGTGATGAAAACATTCAAACCCCTGTTTTTCCTGATCTCGTTCGTTCTGATCGTGGGGCTGGCTTGCGGCGGCAGTTCTCCCACCCAACAACCTGCCCAACCGCCCGTAAACCCGCCGCAACAGCAGCCGACTCAACCGCCCGCGCCGCCTCAAGCGACCGATACAGAAGCCGCGCCCACCGATCCGCCGGCGCCGCCGGCGAGTCAATTCTTCACCGAAGAATTCGATTCTCCGCTTTCCAGCGACTGGAACGTGTTCACTGTGACCGGCGACAGCAGCGCGGACCCGGATCAGGTGACCGTGGAAGCCAAAGACGGAAAACTGACCTGGGACTTCGAGAGCAAGCAAGTCTATTACTACCTGTTCTACAGCGCTTTCGAGTACGACAATGTGACGCTCGAGGTGATCGCAGACAACCGCGGTAAGAACAATAACTCGGTAAGCCTCATCTGCCGGTATACGCCGGATGAAGGTTGGTATGAGTTCAATATCGCCAATAACGGTTTGTACGATATCCTGTACGCCGAGATCCAGTCGGACGGAGATATTGCTTACAACCAAATCACGAACGGCGGTTCCAATTCGATCAATATCGGCAAGGACGTTAACACCTATTCCATCACCTGCGACGGCGATAAACTGTCCCTGCGCATCAACGGCGACGACGTGAACACGATCACCGAAAGGAAATTTGCCCTTCGAAGCGGACAGGTCGGTATCTCTGTCTCCTCGTTCAACGTGTTGCCAATCGAGATGGAAATGGATTGGCTGAAGATCAGCGAGCCGTAGACCATAGCCGCTACAAAAAAACTCCGAGTTCTTCGAGAACTCGGAGTTTTCATTTAATACAGCGGTATCCTCGCGCCCGTAATTTTCGACGCTTCCTCTGAGAACAGATACACCATCGCCGCGACGATCTCGTCGGGCGTTGTGCCTGCGCCTTTCTTGTCAACATCAATCGCTTTCACTTGGATGATGTTCGCGGTGACGTTCGACTCTTTCAGTTCCGCCACCAGCGTGAGCATGAGATTTTCCTGCGCGGCTTTCGCGGCAGTGTAGACGCCTCGCTTCGGCAACGGATTGGGAACTGTGGACGGCGAAACAGTGATCACGCGTCCCCAGCCGCTTTTGGCGAGCAGAGGCATGAACGATCGAAAAAGATGAAACGTCGTCTGTACGTGCTGGCCGAACATGGAGTTGAAATCGTCCATGCTGGTTTCGGGGATCGTTTTGCCGCCGAGCCAGCCGCCGACGAGATGGATCAACCCGTGGACACTGCCGAACCTGGCAGAGACAGCCTCCCCTGTGGAATGAACCGCTTCCCCATCGCGCAAGTCAACGACCGCAGTGAAGAGCCGCTCGCCCGGCAGATTCAATTCGCGGGCGAGGGAATCCAATTTATTTGGATCGTTATCGAGCAACACCAGCGAATCCCCGCGCGCGGCAAACGTCTTTGCCGTCAAACTTCCAAGCGCGCCTGTGGCGCCGGTGATGACAATTGTTTTACTCATTGTTCATATCCACCGTCCCGCAGGTTGGGTTGCGCAGGATGAAGTCTTCGAAGAAGCCTGCGGGACGTTTGTGTAATGGGCTATTCACTTAACACATCCACTGGCAATTCGCTCATGCCTTTGATGAACGGGCGGTCGCTTTGTTCGGGCAGATGTTTCTTGCCGTGGAAATCCATGAGATGACCCGACTTGGCGGCTTTGGTCTCGAGATAAAAACGATTGTATTCGTTCGGCTCCATGATGTGCGGGATGCGGTCTGAAACATTGATGCCATAATCAATGAGCTGTTGAATTTTTTTCGGATTGTTGGTGATGAGCCGCACCGATTCGATCTTGAGCGACATGAGCATGTGCGCGGCGACGGCATAATCGCGTTCATCATCGCGGAAACCGAGCGCGTGATTCGCCTCGACCGTATCGAGACCCTGGTCTTGCAAACTATAGGCGCGAATCTTGTTGACCAGCCCAATGCCGCGCCCTTCCTGACGCAAATATAAAACCATGCCGCGTTCCATCGCGCCGATCATCGTCAACGAGGCTTCCAGTTGATCGCGGCAATCGCAACGCAGCGAACCCAGCGCGTCGCCCGTCAAACATTCCGAATGCAAACGCACCGGCACATCTTTCGCGCCGATCACATCGCCTTTCACAATGGCGACATGTTCTTTTCCGTCGCGGTTATTTTCAAAAGCAATAATATGGAATTCTCCAAAGCGCGTGGGCAATTCAGCCATTGCCACCACGCGCACGCACACTTTATCTTTCCCGATCCCCTCACATTCGTGTTCGCCTTCGTTCTGAAGCAACACATCGAATTTTTCATGCAGATCTGTAATCATGCTGACCTCTCTATCGAATATTTTAAAACGACGCCGCCGTCTTCCCATTTCTCCGCGTCTATCAATTTCAATGGGACGGCTGCGCTTCTTTCCAAGCCTGCGCCTGCCGCAAGCGTGGGAGCCGACTCGCCCCCGAAGATCATCGGCGCCATGTACGCCTGAACTTCATCCACCAAGCCGAGGCGCAACAATTCAAAATTCAATGTCGCGCCGCCTTCCACCATCAAACGCTTCACGCCGAGTTCGTCGAGCGTTTGCATCGCTTGAGTCAGATCCACGCGTTCGCCCGCATGGACGAACACTTCCGCGCCTTGTGAACGGAGCAGGTCAAGTTTGTCTTTAGATGTGCGATTTGTTGTGAATATTACGACCTTCGCTTCCCCATCGCGTAAGAATTTTGAATGAGATTCAAGTAGGAGCGAACGGCCGTTCGCCCCTACATCTGACACGACGCAAACTTTCATCGGGTTCTCAGGCAACCCGCGCGCAATGCGTTCAGCGCGCAACGATTCAGATCTCACAGTCAATTTTGGGTCTTCATTGAGTACGGTTCGCCCGCCCACCATCACCGCGTCTGATTCGGCGCGAAGTTTGTCCACGCGTTCCTTATCGCGCGGAGAGGAGATCGCCGCGCCTGTACGCGCAGACGTATCGATCTTGCCGTCGGCGGTCATCGCCACATTGATGAATACAAATGGGCGCTTCATCGCTCAATTGTAATGCGATAATCATGTTAGAATCGCCTGACTTTAGTCAATTTAGATTCACGATGTCCGCGCCTATTCCCGATTTGTCAAATGAAATAAAGATCAAAAGGAGTCTGCAATGACCGCGAAGAAGGAACGAGTGGTGGTCACTGGGAT
>CAYWCN010000031.1:0-37034 GCA_964456775.1 uncultured Anaerolinea sp. | reverse complement strand
GTCTCCAGTGTCTTGGAATTTCCATGATTGCTTTCCTTTCGCAAGGATAATTCTATCCCGCTGGACTCTCAAAGACTCTCAAACTGGATTCTTTGCAGGGATGTTTGCGGGATGACGCGCCCGGTCAGCCCGAAGGGACGGCTGATTCGCCAGCGGCGACCCAGCCGCAAGGGGGAAGCGAAGCGCCGCGTCCGCAAACAAAAACAGCGCGGACGTTGTATCCGTCCGCGCTGTTGGTCTATCTGAATTTTCTTAGTCGAGCAATTCCTTCGGAATATTGCCGCCGTTTGCGGCGATCTTCTTGAGGACTTCTTTGTGAAGCCAGGTGTTCATCTTGGCTGAGTCGCCCATGAGTTCGGCGGGGCAGCCGAGTTCGGTGGCGAGTTCTTTGCGAGCCTCAAAACTGGATTCGAGATCGAGAAGCTTGAGCAGATCCACGATCGAAGTTTTCCAGTTGAGTTTGGCGGGGTTCGCCTTGGCGAGCCCTTCGAGTTTGCCGACTACGTCCACCATTTCCATAGCGGCTGGCACAGCGGCGGCAGCGCCTTCCGCAGTTGCCATCGCGGGGCGAGCTACGCCGCCGGGTGTGGCAGGTTTGGACGCCGCAACCGGTGCTTTGCCTGTGACGATACCGGCAGGTTTCGACATGCCTGCGAATTCCGGTTTGTCTTCCTCTTTCTTACCAATACCAAGCTTGCCGAGGATTTTCGAGAAAAAGCCCATAACAACTCCTTTCAGAAGTTAAAGAGATTTGATGTAAGGATCGTATGTCATTGCTCCTCGATCCTTGTAGTTAATTATAACGTAAACTACATGATCATGCGTATTATTTTCGTTAGAGATATTTAATCGAGAGAGAGACCATGTTTGAAAGACTTGAAATTTTTCTTTCAGTAAATAATTTATAATCGCTTCCAATGAAGATACTGCTGATCAATCAAGCCTTCGTCTCGCCTGATGAGCCAGGACACACACGTCATTTCGAGTTGGCGAAATTTTTACAATCACGCGGACACGAGCTCGTTATCGTCGCCAGCGATTTGAATTATCAAACAGGCAAACGGACTGTTGAACGCAAAGGAGTTTTCGCCGAGCAGGTCATTGACGGCGTGCGGATTTTGCGCGCGTATATTTATCCCGCTCTGCATCGCAGTTATTTTTGGCGCGTGATCTCGTTTTTCAGCTTCATGTTCAGTTCGGTGTGGACAGCGTTTCAAGTTAGGGATGTGGACTTAGTTCTAGGCACCACGCCGCCGATCTTTCAAGCGGTCTCCGCGTGGTTCGTCGCGTGGATTCGACGCAAGCCGTTCCTGCTCGAAGTCCGCGATCTGTGGCCCGAGTTCGGCGTGAGCATGGGTGTGTTGAAGAATCCGTTGGTGATTTCATTGGGTCGGTGGCTGGAGAAGTTTTTGTATGCCCGCTCGACGCATATTTTGGTCAATTCACCTGCCTACAAAGAGTACATGATCAGCAAGGATGTGCCTGAGAAGAAGATCACCTTCATCCCCTACGGCACAGACGTGGACATGTTTAATCCGCAAGTGGATGGCTCATCCATTCGCGACGAGTTGGGATTGCAAGATAAATTCGTCGTGCTGTATGCTGGCGCGTTGGGACAAGCAAATGACATTGACACCATCCTCCGCGCGGTGGAACGCTTGAAGCCGTTCGGCAAAATTCATTTTGTCCTGTTTGGTGACGGGAAAGAACGCCCACGCCTACAAAACGAAGCGAAACGGATGAAACTCACAAACGTCACCTTTGCGGGCGTGCGCCCCAAAAAGGATATGCCGCGCGTCGTCGCATCCGCGGATGTGTGCCTCGCTATTTTGCAGGACATCCCCATGTTCCGCACCACGTACCCAAACAAAGTCTTCGACTACATGGCGGCAGGACGCGCGACTGTTTTAGTCATTGACGGCATCACGCGCGAATTAATTGAATCTTCGTATGGCGGCGTCTTCGTCCAGCCGAATGATGATGAAACACTTGCCGAGACGATCCTCGACCTTTCAAAAAATATGGATATTGTCCAACAAATGGGACAAAACGCCCGCGAGTACTTGGTCAAGCATCTCGACCGACGTGATAAGTTGAATGAAACGCTGAGTTTACTCATGTGGTTGGTGAAGAAAACCTAAACCACAAAGGAAAAACCTTTGTGTCACTTCGTGACTCTTTGTGGTAAAAAACTTTTATGAAAATCTTCCTCACAGGCGCGACGGGCTTTACAGGCTCGCGCGTCGTCCCACTCCTCCTCAAAAACGGATTCGACGTCCGCTGTCTTTATCGCGCATCCAGCGACCGTTCGACTCTTTCTGATCCCAAGATCGAATGGATAGAGGGAGATTTATCCGATACCCAAGCCTTGACCTCCGCCATGCAGGGGACCGACGCCCTCGTCAACATCGCCTCGCTCGGCTTCGGTCACGCGGACTCGATCATCCGTGCCGCGAAAGATGCGGGCATCAAGCGTGCGGTCTTCATCAGCACCACCGCCATCTTCACGCAGTTGAATGCCAGGAGCAAAAAAGTCCGCGTGGCGGCGGAACTCGCCATTGAAACGAGCGGACTGAAATACACCATCCTGCGCCCGACCATGATCTACGGCAGTCCGCGCGACAGAAATATGTGGCGGCTGATTCGTTTTATGCAAGTCTCTCCAATTATTCCTGTTTTCGGCGATGGAAAATCTCTGCAACAACCCATCTACGTGGACGATGTTGCGCAAGCAATGGTGAGTTGCTTATCAAACGACAAGACAATTTCAAAGAGTTACAACATCGCAGGGAAACATCCGCTGACGTACAACGAGGTTATTGATACGATTACCAGACAGATGAACAGGCGTGTGTGGAAATTTCACATCCCCTCGAAACCTGTTGTTGCAATGCTCTCACTCTTTGAGCGTTTGCGGATTCCATTCCCCATCAAAGCGGAGCAAGTCCTGCGGCTGAACGAGAACAAAGATTTCAGTTATTCCGAAGCGCAAAGGGATTTTGAGTTCAGTCCGCTGGCGTTTGAGGAGGGGATAGGGGCGGAGTTGGGTAAATAAAAAGGCGGCTATTTTGCCGCCAATTTTTACTCTTTCTCACGTTCTACAACTTCATCCAGTGACACGTCCAAAGCCTTAGCAATCGCTGACAATATATCAGTTGCCCCTGTCCGTTTGCCAGTTTCAATTTGCGAAAGATACGGCTTGCTAATTCCCGCCGCGTCTGCCAGTTGTTGTTGAGTCATCCCGCGATATTCACGCCAGACCTTGATGGGATTCTCGCCGTCAAGGATGGCGTAAACAACCTCGGCGGGAATGAGTTCATCTTCGCCGCGTTCAATCTCGGCTTTTGCCTTATCGTAATCGCGAATATCTTCCAGCATCTCCGCTTGTTCGAGCAGTTTGAGATATTCATCATAGGGAAGCACAGCCCATTCAGGCTTGCCGTTTCGTTCGATCAATTGCAAATTTTCTTTCATCGATACACCTCTCCACGTGGAGCGACTTTCAAAACCAATATCACCAGCACATCATTTTGAATTTCGTAAATTACTCGCCAATCACCAACTCTCAAACGATAGCCCTCTCTGCCTTGAAGTTTCTTTGAATTCGGATGTTCTGCATACGGATCAGCGGCAATGGCTACCAATTTCTCACGAATTGTTTTTGCCACGTTGCGCGGAAGCCTGTTCAACGATTTTGCGGCTTCTTTTTTGATGATGATTTTGTACACTGTTGCATGTTAGCACATTGCTAACTAATTTTCAAGGGTTTGTTAGCACAAATTTGTCTCATCCAAAAGAAAAGATTTTGTAGCTATCTCAGTCCGCTTGAGCGGACTTTGTACGAATAGCCCGACGGTTCATCGTCGGGCGGGCAAGGGGACGCGATAAAACCCCATCGAACAGAACATTGTCCCCGTAGGGGATCAATTCTCCAATTCTCCATTACAATCATCCTCAATGTCCTCCCTCGCCGTATTCTCCATCTTAGTCATCCTCTCGTACCTCCTCGTCTACCTCATCCGCCGTTACGCGGAGCGGCGACAGATCCTCGACCATCCCAACGAACGGAGTTCACACTCCATGCCCACGCCGCGCGGGGGAGGGGTGGCGATCGTCGTCCTCGTAGCGGGAGCAGGCTTATGGTCCGCGAAAGAAGCGGGGATAGATCGCGCGTTGATCTATCTCGTCTGCGGAGTTGTCATCGCGTGGCTGGGCTGGCGCGACGATGTTTCGTCATTATCACCAAAGATTCGTTTTGCCGTGCAGGGACTCGTCGCGGCGGTCTCGATCTATGGGCTGGGATATTTCAAAACGGTCACCATCCCGCTGTTCGGCGAATTGCAGTTGGGCGTCGTCGGAGTTATCATCACGTTTTTGTGGATCATCGGACTCACCAACGCCTACAACTTCATGGACGGCATTGACGGCATCGCGGGCGGCGTCGCGTTTGCGGGCGGGCTGGGATGGATGATGCTCGCGTCGAACATGCACAACGTGTTTGTGTTTGCGGTCGCGCTTGCCATCGCCGCGAGCAGTTTGGGTTTTCTCGCGCACAATTGGCATCCCGCAAAAATTTTCATGGGCGACGTTGCCAGCACATTCCTCGGTTATACATTTGCGGTTCTGCCGTTGCTCTCTGCCGATCAGGGCGGCGACGCGCTCATGCTCGGCACGCTCCTGATGTGGACGTTCATCATGGACGCGGGCGTCACGTTCATCCGCCGCGCGCTCAAACGCGAAAATGTTCTCGCCGCGCATCGCACGCATCTGTATCAGCGACTCGTCATCGGCGGGTATCCGCATCATATCATCAGTACGTTGTATCTCATGCTCACGCTTCTCGCGGGCGTGCTGTCATTCGAATGGTCGTCGGGAAGCCGCCTCGCCCCGCCATTGATCATCATCGGGCTCCCGCTCATATGGATCATCCTCTCTCGTCATGCAAAATCTTTAAACACAAAGGACACGAAGGTCACAAAGGTTTGAACTGCGGCGCAACACGGTTACTTCTTTTCAACCATCTTTCACGAAAGTCTTGAGCAAAGGATAATTACCATCACTCAATCCCCTTGGTGTACTTCGTGTCCTTCGTGTTAAGAAAATTATGTTCAATCGGATAAAAAACTTCGCTTCTCTCTACCGTGAACTTGGTCCGCGCTGGTCAGCCTTTCGCGCCGCCTACGCCTTTCGCCTCCACACGGGACTCATCCGCTTGCAGATGCCGATGGGTGAGTGGGGGGATTACAAGCATCTCATCAAACACTTTCGTCCTGAGCGGAGGGACGAACGCTTTTTTCGTCCCGTAGACGAAGGGCGATTGCCAGAAAATATCTCATGGAATCCCCAAACCGCCATCACCGAAGCAGACCGCATCCTCAACGGCGAAATAAAATACTTCTCCCACCAATTCATCAAAACAGGATTTCCTCCCAACTGGCACGTAGACTATGTCACTCTGAGCGGAGCGAAGAGTCTCGTGTCGCGGGAGGAGAGATCCTTCGCTAGCGCTCAGGATGACATGGCGAAACATTGGTCACAAATCTCCGACGATCATGTCGTTGCGAGGAGGGCGCTTTCTCTTCCCGACGAAGCAACCCCCAACCACGAGGAGACTGCTTCGGCGAAAACCAAGAGCGCCTCGCAGCGACATGTTGACATCAAATTCATCTGGGAACCGAATCGCTTCGCCTTTGTTTATACCCTCGTCCGCGCCTACGCCGCCTCTCACGACGAAAAATGTCCCGAAGCTTTCTGGTCTCTCATCGAAGATTGGGCGCAACATAACCCTCCCAACACAGGACCCAACTGGATGGATGGACAAGAGATCGCCCTCCGCCTCATGGCATGGACATTCGGCTTCCAACAATTCTCCAATTCTCCTTCTTCGACTCCTCAACGCAAAGAACAATTCCTCCTCTATGTTGCCGCGCAAGCCGAACGTATCTACAAAAACATCGGCTACGCCATCTCCACGCGCAGTAACCACACCATCAGCGAAGCCTTCGGCTTATGGATGGTTGGTCTGCTCTCCCCCGAACTCAAACATGCTGAAAAATATCTCACCCTCGGACGAGACCTCCTCGAACGATCCGCCGCCGAACAAATTTTTCCCGATGGTACTTACTCAATGTACTCCCTCAACTACCATCGCTTCGTCCTTCATATTTACCTTTACGCGATTCAACTTGGCGAACTCAACCAGTCTCCAGTCTCTAGTCTCATCTATCAGCGAGTTGAATCCTCCCTCAATTACCTCTTGAACCTCATCAACCCCGAAACAGGCGAAATGCCCAACTATGGCTCCAACGATGGCGCGCTCGTCCTCCCCCTCAACAGCTGCGACTTCACCGACTACCGTCCGCTGTTGCAGTTGGGATGGTACATTACCAAAAATGATTTCCTCTTCGAGCCTGGTCCATGGGATGAAGACATATTTTGGTTATGTGGTTACTCTCGCGCTGAGCGGAGGTCTGAGCGAAGCGTAGCGGAGACGAAGACCGCAGTCGAAGCGCCGCTCAGCAACATATCATTTCCCAACGGCGGCATCCACCTCCTCCGCTCCTCCAACTCCCACGCCCTCATTCACTGCACGGACTATACCTCCCGTCCCTCCCACGCCGACCAACTCCACGTGGACTTATGGATTCGCGGTCAAAACATCGCCATCGACGCAGGCACCTACCTCTACAGCGGACAACCCCCTTGGCGCAATGGACTCGCGCGCACGAACGTCCACAACACTGTAACCGTTGACAACAAAGACCAAATGACCATGGTCAGTCGCTTCACGTGGACAAATTGGTCAAAGGGAAAAGTTCTCAAGCACGATAAGAACCTCTGGCAAGGAGAACATGACGGATACAAGCCTATCACTTACAAACGAACTGTTATGTCTCTTGAAGGTGATCGCTGGCTTGTAATTGATAATTTGATTGCAAAGGAATCGCATCATTACGCACTTCACTGGTTACTCCCTGACTCTGGAGTACAGGAGCTTGCTCCTGCACATGGATTGTTACTTCAAACAAAAACGGACGGCAAGCCGTCCGACTCCAGAATTAAGATTCAAATGGGGATGCTCGATGGAAACGGCAACTTCTCCATCATCCGCGCCGACCCCAACTCCACGCGCGGCTGGCGGTCACGCTACTATTGTCACAAAGAACCCGCCATCTCCCTGATGCTCGAAGCGACTCAACCCCAAGTCACCTTTTGGAGTTTCTTCGGGTTTGAAAACGATATTGTTGAAGTTGTGGGAAATGAGCTAAAAATTAATTCAAAACCAATCTCGCTGGTTGAGTAGGGCGGAGCGAAGCGAAGCCCGTATCGAAACCAGCAGGAATCAAGAGTAATCTTGTAACAAAAGTTATTTCGCGGTGCGGTAGTCTCGATACGCCCCTCAAAGAGCATTCGGGTCTACTCGACCACCGAAGCCCATCAATCTCCAGTCTCCAATCTCTCACCCCTCAATTACCAATTACCAATTACCAATTACTTCTTCCCTTCCTCCTCCCTCAACTTCTCCGTCGCCCTAAAATACTTCAAATACCGCATCGAATTCGCATCCCTGCCCAGTAACAGATCAATCGCCTTGATCGAATTGCCCAACTTGATCGGGTCAGTAATAGACGTGGTTACACCCGCCTGAATCGCCAATGCAAGGAACGCGCTATTCACCGCGTGACGGTCGGGCAGACCGAACGACACGTTGCTCGCGCCGAGGCTGATGTTCACGCCATATTCCTTTGTGATCAATTCAATCGCTTTCAACGTGACCAGCCCCGCCTGGCTATTGTGACCGACCGTCATTACCAACGGATCAATGATGATGTCCTCCGCAGGGATTCCCATCTTCGCCGCGCGCTCGATGATCTTCCCCGCCGCCGCGAGACGTCCCTCCGCGGTGGGTGGGATGCCGTCATTGCCGATCGCCATCCCGATCACCGCCGCGCCTCGGTCTTTGACAATGGGTAAAACAGTTGCCAATTGTTTGTCTTCGCCATTGACTGAATTCACCAACGGTTTCCCAGGCGTGACCCTCAAACCCGCTTCAAGAATCTTCGGCTCGTTTGAGTCAATACACAATGGGACATCCGCCACCGCCAATATCGCCTCCACCACCTTGGGCATGATCGCCGCTTCATCGATCTGCGGATGCCCGACGTTCACATCCAACACATCCGCGCCCCAGGCGACCTGTCGCTTGGCGAGATGTTGTACATACTCGAAATTCTGGTCAACCAGCGCCTGCCCCAATTTCTTGATTCCCGTTGGATTAATTTTTTCGCCGATAATTACAAACGGTTTATCGTGACCGATGGTCACAGTTTTGGAATTGCTTTTCAAAATAGTATGCATGATGAAACTCCCAGTCAATTTCGTGGGGCGGGATGTTATCCCGCCCTTTTCTTGGTTGCAAAACTTATCTCGCCATTTCAATGATGTGGGGGATGCCATCCCGCACCACGTTGTTTGTTTGATATCCCCTTGACGTCAACCCCGACTCAACAACGATCCTCGGAATGACCTCATCCCAGCCCACAGGCATCAAATGGATTCCGTGTATGCCCTGCTTCTCGTAGCTGCGTATTTTGCCGATGATCTCCAATGAGATCTGGATTCCCTCCTCCTGCGCGTTGCCTGCTCGGTCGGCAATTTCGATGCGATGCAAAACATCTTTTGGCAAATACACCCCAGGAACGCTAGCCAGTTTCTGTGCCATCTTCAAACTCTTGAGCGGAGTGACTCCAGCCAGAATAAAAACTTTATCCAGCACATTTCTCTTTGCGAGTTCGTTTAACCAGAGTTCCATGCCATTCACGTCGAAGATTAAATTTGTTTGAAAGAACTGCGCCCCCGCGTTGACCTTCTTCTGTTCGCGCAATGCCTGAAACTTGACATTGGATGAAAATGGTGAAGCCGCCGCACCCAAAAAGAACATCGGTGGATTCTTGATCTCGCGCCCGTCGAGAAATTTCCCTTCGTCGCGCATTCGGCGTAAGACCCAAAGCATTTGAATTGCATCCAGGTCGTTGATTTGCATATTGTCGCGCGGACTCGGCGACATCTTCGCGCTATCGCCTGTTACGCATAAAACATTTCGCACGCCCAACGCGGTCGCGCCGATGATCTCGCTTTGCACACTTCCACGCGAGCGGTTGCGCGCCGACATTTGCAGAACAGGCTCCGCTCCCTGATTCATCGCCACCTGACTGCACGCCCACGAACTCATGCGCGGCGTCGCGCCTTGATTGTCTGTAAAATTCACCGCAGTAACCAGCGATTTGACCATCTCGATGTTGCGGATTAGTTTGTCTGTCGAGGAGGAGAGGGGAGGCGTTATCTCGGCGGTGACGACAAAATCGCCTGCGACCAGCCGTCCCTGAAGAGAGGAAGCGTTTCCGTCGTACGCGGGCGCGTGATATTTCGAATCGCCATTCCACCATGCGGGCTGTCGCACAGGACGGAAAATCCCATCAATGGTATGCGCGCGCGTTTCAGCAGAAAGCAATCCAGTAAAAATTTTTTTCGCGCCGATGTTCCATGCGTTTTTGAAAATTGCGCCCCACGAATCTTTCCCCACCTTTTCCCAATCGAGCGGCGGCAGAACTTCGAGCAATACATCTTCGCGCCCCCATTCAAACGAGCGTTCGTAAATTTTATACCAGATGCACGGGCGGCTTGGGTCAACGTAACACGCCTCCGATGTCGAGCCGCCGCACGGACCGTTTCGCAAACCCTTCGGGCATTCCATCGGGCAGATCAGCGCGGTCTCGGCGAGCAAACAATTCCCGCACATGCGGCACCCGAACAGCGGACCCTTCACGCTGTATTCGAGCACCCGCAAGGCGCGCTCGCCGAACGTCTCTTTTTGGAATGGGGAATAGGCGGGTTGCCAGCGTCGTCCTGGAGTGAAGCCTGTCATTCGCGCTCCTTCGGATTATACATTATATATAATTTTCGACTGGCTGGATTGTACCCCCGACTCGCGAAAAATTGGAAGAGGGCAATTTGTTACGCGTCTTTCTCAGGGATGTCTGATTCTGTTTCCTCGGCATTTCTTCCTCTCTGGCTTTTGCTACTCCGCTATAATTCTTTTGCATGGTCAATTCCACGATTATTTCCACCAAGGTTATTCCGCCGCATCTGCGCGCGAATGTAGTTGTGCGCTCTCGTTTAATAGACTCGCTCGAAGCAAGTCTTTCTCGCACCTCTGCCTTGACTCTCGTCTCAGCGCCAGCAGGCTACGGCAAAACGACTTTTGTACTGAATTCGCTTCAGGCGATGAAACAGCCTTATGCATGGCTTTCGCTCGAACCTGAAGATGATTCGTTCTCCCGTTTCGTTGTTTACTTGATTTCTGCTCTAAAAGCGATTCACCCGTCCATTGGTAAATCTTCATTGGCGCTTCTCGAAGGGATTCAGCCTCCGACGAGCGAAATCATTCTTTCGAATCTGGTTGATGATCTGGCAAAACAACCCGCTTGTGTGCTGGTATTGGATGATTATCACTTTATTACCTCCTCTGAGATTCATGAGTTCCTGGGAAAACTGATCGAACACGCCCAGCCTCACCTGCAAATCATCATCACAACTCGCGCCGACCCGCCTCTGCCGCTGGCGAAATGGCGTGCCCGAAACCTGCTCACCGAGATTCGAGCTGCCAATTTGAGATTCACTTTTACAGAAGCAACCGAGTTTTTTCACCAGGTGATGAACCTGGACCTTCCACTTCAACAAATTCAACTGCTCGAGGAACGCACGGAAGGGTGGGTGGCAGGCTTACAGTTGGCGGCGCTCTCCATGCGGAATGGACATTCAGAGCCTCACACATGGATCATCGAAGGCAATCAACGCGATATTGCCGACTACCTTATGGCGGAAGTCTTTGCTCAATTACCTGCCGAGCGACAGGATTTTCTACTACAAACTTCCATTCTCCATCGTATGTCTGCCTCGTTATGCAACGCCGTTTCTGAAAATGCCAATAGTCAGTTCATGCTCGAATCCCTCGAAGCGGGGAATCTTTTTGTCATTCCGCTCGACGACTCGCGTACCTGGTTCCGCTATCATCACCTCTTCGCGGAATTCTTGCGAAAGCGATTGCAGAAGGAATATCCTGAGGAACGCTCAAAAGGCTTACACCAGCGAGCCGGTCACTGGTTGGGCGAAAATCGTTTTGTCCCCGAGGCGATAGATCACGCCATTGCCGCCGAAGATTTTGAATATGCCGCCCAGTTGCTTGAGCCGCAAGCCCAAGCCTGGATGATGCATGGCGAAGTGAGGACAATCCTTGCCTTTCTGAAAAAACTTCCGAACGAACTCGTGTGGAAGCGATGGAGTTTATGCATGTGGTACGGCTGGACTCTGGCGTTGATCGGAGAACCAGATTCTGCGTCCCGTTGGACAAACCGCCTGGAGGAATTGATCACGCCTCTCATTCAAAAGACGGCGATGCAAGAAAACGGGCAAACCCCGATCAATCTTCATAACGCTTACATTCAAACGCTGGCGATCCGATCCATTATTGCTCGTACAAAAAAGGATTTCGCCTCCGCGGTTGCGCTTGCCGAACAAGCGTTGCACCTTGTGCGGCAGGACGATGCTTACCTGAAAACCATCGTAACTGCCCTGTTGTCGGCGGCAAAACTGGAATCAGGGGAATTCGATGAGGCTGAAGCGATCTTGCGCTCATCGCGTCAGACGGCGTATCGCACCAGCAATCCGTTCATCGTGTACACCCTGCTGATGGATGAGTCTGCGCTGACGATGATGCGCGGGCAACTCTATCGGGCACATGAAGTCAATCTTGAAGCCTTGCAGTTAGCCCAAAGTGCAGGCATGATACGACTCGCGTTCCTGCCGCAAGTACGCCTGGGACGAGTTCATTATTTTTGGAATCAACTTACGCTGGCGCGTGAGTACATTTCCGTTGTGTTGGCAAATATCAACATCGCCGAGTCGCCTGTAGCGGCAGCATTGGGATACATGACGCAGGCTCAGATCGAGCAGGCAGAAGGTAAAACGGAAAAGGCATTGCAATCCCTGCAGGTTGCCGAGTCGATTTCTCTCCAACACCATCTGGAAGAAATGCTCGGGAGGGTGAAGGGGGTTCGGGCGCAGACTCAACTGTCGGCTGGGGATGAAGCGGCGAAAATTTGGTTGAGGTCCTCGGGGTGGGGAGCATTTCATCCTGTCAGGCACGGTCCATTATTCAACGACGAATCGTTTTTTGCGTTTTGCAGGATGTCCATCGAATCAAATGATCCCATCGAATGGAAACGCATCGAAAAATTACTCGAATGGCGGCTCGCCGATTCGGAACGGCAGGCGCGCAACAGCACGATCATCCTGATCCGTTTGACTCAGGCATTGTTGCATCAGGCGCGCAAGGAAAACGAGAGGGCGCTGGAATCTTTAGTTCAAGCATTGGACCTGGCGTTGCCTGACATGTGCATCCGTCCGTTTCTCGATCAAGGCACAACATTGCTTCCGTTTTTGAAACGCATGCCGCAAAAACATGCGCTGAAAAGTTTTGCGCAAAAAATTCTGGCAAGTCAAATGAATCATGCTCAGATACAGTCAACATTGCTGGAACCGCTGAGTGAACAGGAACTCAAGATTTTGCGCCTAATGGCGCATGGACATTCCAATCCGCAGATCGCTCATACACTTGTGCTTGCGGTAAGCACCGTGCGCTGGTATGTCAAACAAATCTTTCGTAAACTGGAAGTGCATAACCGAACACAAGCCGCGGCGCAGGCAAGGAAATTAAATTTGGTTTGATCTGTCTCTGAAAATTTTACCCCTCCGCAGAGGGGTTCTCGCCGCTTCCCCCCAATTGGAGGGGGATTTTTTGATTTTGATGTTTTATGATGGCGGTCATGCGATTCAAAATTCCCCTCTTCTTGATTCTTTTCCTGACGGCTTGTACAAGCCCGACATCTCTTCCGACTGTGCTGCCTGCCACGGAGCCGATTGATTTTGCCCCGACACCAATCTCACCTGCTGAAACAACGATCCCTCCCACACAAGAAATTGCGCCAACGATCCACGTAACCCCGCCTCCCACTCCCATAGCGCCGCCCATAGATTTTTCTATCAGCATCCAACAATCTGAATCTACAAGTGATGGATATATTTTGTATGGCAGTTATCAATGGGCAAGCGCCAGTGAGATCAACTTTGTATATCTTGACGATGTCGCCATCCAGGATGCAAATGGAAATGCGATTCAATATAAACATGCCAACCCCGCTGGCGTGATAGCCCCCGGAGATAAAAGCCTTCCATTCGCTTTCAAAATTTCAGGCAAAGATCATGCCTTCCCTCTTCTGGTTTCGGTTCAATCCATTATTGCAATTTTGCCAGACACTGCAACCTTTCAATTTGATGCAGGCACAAACCCGCAGGTGGGTGATGAATGGACAGCGAGTATTGATGTGCCCATAAATGCTTATCATATCTTTGTGCATAAAGTTAGATTAATTTCAGGTAGTATACCAACAGAACGTGGTTTTAACTTTACAGTTTGGGTGGGTCCGAATATAAACATAACAAGCCTCGCAATTACGGATGTAAATGCAACAAACAATGTGTCTGGGGGTGGCGGTGGTGGTGAAGTTGTGCCAGGTGAAATTGAATTTGGTTGGGCAATGGATGGATATTCACCAGCTGGAGTAAAAACATTTCAGATATCCAATTTAAACGTAAAAATAAATGGAGAATGGCAAACGACATGGCAACCATGATTCGGTCCCTGACAAAGATGAAAAAATTTTTATTTTGGTCCAGCTTGTTGTGGATTATTTCTGCGTGTGCGTCACAACCTCAAGCAACTTTAGTTGTGCCAACTGTAACAACAGAGCGAACAACAACTTCACTGCCAACTACTTCAATACCCGCTCCAACAATAACACTCGCAACAGCAGCGCCCATACCGCTTGAGTTCAATGTCACCCATGCCTTCGGCAATCCACAACGCACAAGCGCTTACGATTTTGCCGCTATACGCGAATTGCCTGCTGTGATATGGACGAAACGTTTAGGTTCCTTCGCCTCTATTAGCGCCCCTGTATATGTTGATGGCGTATTGTATGTTGGCGCTCAAAACGGGCAATTGTATGCGCTAAACACCGAGACTGGCGCCGAAATCTGGCATACCGCTTCCGGCAGATTACCTTCCGCAGTGGCGGTGGCAGGCGACATGGTATTTAACAACGACGAAATCGGGCGCACTCAAGCGTTTCGCCGCGATTCAGGCGAAAAGATCTGGTCGGTTGAAATCAGCGGCGCAGGCTACGGCGCGCCACTGGTCATTGACGATGTCGTCTACGCGGTGAGCGAACGCGGCGTGTATGCACTAGACAGGCTCACCGGAAAAAAAGTGTGGGAGAACAATACAGGTTCGCATCGAGGCTTTGTGCCCAGTCCGGCTTTTAGCGACGGTATGTTATATTTTGGAGTAGGTCCCACTTTTTATGCGTTGGATGCTCAGACGGGACAGGAGCTGTGGAAAATTCAAAGCAAAACCTGGTTTTATGGAGCCGCTTTAGCCAACCATTTTGTCTATGTCGGCAACGATGACGGATATTTCTATGCCTTCAATGCAAGAACCGGTGAAGAGATTTGGAAGTCGCCTTTAGCCGACGCCGGCTGGTCGTCGCCAGCGATTGCGAATGGGCGCGTGTATGTGGGCAACCGGGACCAACACCTTTACGCCTTCGACGCGCAAACAGGCAGCGAACTTTGGAAAACCGAACTAGAAGATTGGGCTACCAGCGATCCGCTGGTAGCAGATGACGTGATCTATGTCGGATCAGGTAATCATGAAAATCACGACGGACCCCGACATCTCTACGCGCTGGATGCCAGTACCGGCGCAGAGTTGTGGAAATTTAAAGCTGATAGCCGCCTCTTGACTGCACCGGCATTAAGCGCCAACACCATCTACATACTTTCGATTTCAGGTACCGTCTATGCGTTGAAAGCGCCAACACCAACTTCGACTTTCAGCATTGGCTCAGTCGAGGTCAATGAAAAGGATGGCATGAAACTTCTCTATGTTCCCGCTGGCAAATTTACAATGGGGAGCGAAAACGGCGAGGAGAATGAAAGACCATTACATGCGGTAATCCTTGATTCTTTCTGGATCGACCAGACCGAAATTACCAATGGCATGTATGCGCGATGTGTAAAGGATGGGAAATGTGTTATGCCGGGTTCAAAAGAATCTTCAACCCGCCTTAGTTATTACGGCGAAGACAAGTACAACAACTACCCGGTAATTCTTGTGGATTGGAATATGGCAAAGACCTATTGTGAATGGGCAAGTCGCCGATTGCCGAGTGAAGCCGAATGGGAAAAAGCGGCTCGTGGTACCGAGGAGTTTATTTATCCCTGGGGCAATGCCGCCCCAGATAAAAACTTGTTGAACTATAAGGATGTCATTGGCGATACAGCAGAAATTGGGACATACCCGGATGGCGCCAGTCCATATGGCGCGTTGGATATGGCGGGCAATGTTTGGGAGTGGGTCAATGATTGGTTCGCCCTCGACTATTACAAAAACTCACCGGAAACGAATCCGCCTGGTCCATCCACTGGCATAACCCGTGTGTTGCGGGGCGGTGCATGGAATCTCACTGATGATCTTGTTCGTTCCGCATTTCGCGGCACGCATCCTTCGGAGCCCAATCTGAGTATTGGCTTCCGATGTGCCATGGATGCGGATCAATAAGGCTATATATCTTCATCACAGGAGCGATAACCATGCGACCAATATTATTTCTAGCTCTTATACTATTGCTACTTTCTGCTTGTGCCGCGCCAACCACATCAGTTCCAACAATAGCTCCTACCGAGATTCCGATAAGACCCACTTCTCAGGCGACCTCTACACCTCAATTACCCGCCACTCCTGCTCCATTCTTTACCGTGTATGGTGATAAACCTATTGTGCCGAAAGGTCAGCCCGGCACATGGGATGACCGCTTCACCGACCCGGGTGCGGTGATTTATCACGATGGCTTGTTCCACATGTTTCGTAACGGCTTTCGCGGTTTCCCGGCTGAGTCGCAAGTGGGGTATGTCACTTCGACGGATGGTTACACATGGACGAAGCAAGGGGATGCCCCAATCATCGAAACCAAAGATGTGCCATACGCCAAAATAGCCATGTATGCCTCCAGTGTGATTGCGGAAGACGATGGAACCTGGACGCTTTATTTTTACACATGGGATTCGAAAGACTATCCATCGATCAGTGTGATCGGGCGGGCGACATCGAAAAGCCCAATGGGACCATGGGTGGTAGATGAGAAGCCCGTATTGTTGCCAAGCCCGCAGTCGGAGGATTGGGATGCGAATCAAGTTCTGACCCCACACGTGTTGAAATTGAACACTGGTTACGTGATGTATTACAGCGGCGTCGGATCCAATGGGATTCAGATGATCGGCATGGCGACTTCAAGCGATGGCCTCACCTGGACGAAATATGATGACCCCACAACAATCAACGCGCGCTATACCGAAAGTGAGCCGGTGTTTCAACCCGGAGCGCAGGGCGAATGGGATGATGGTTGGGTGCATCAACCGCGCGTCTTTCAAACGGCGGATGGCTGGGTAATGATTTACCGAGGCGTGAACGATACACAGGGCGCCAACATGAAACTCGGGCTTGCCACCAGCGCAGATGGTATTCATTGGGAGCGGTATGTGGGCAACCCGATTTTCAAGCCGGGCGATATCAAAGGCGCCCGCCAATTTTGGTTTACCAATGCTGTCATAAAAGACGATGTAATTTATTTGTTTGTGGAGGGAGATATCAGCCAGACTACCCAAATTTATCTCGCCACACATGAGGGCGAGATCATACCGTAGCAAACCAATTGGATAACAAATGAAAATCCTTCATCTCTTTTGGATGGCGAGTCTGCTTGCCGCGTGCGGACCAGCGACGGCTTTTCCTACATTAACCAGCGAACCGATTCTCGTAACGCCAGTCGAATCTGCGTTTGCGCCGAATGATCCCACCGCCGCGCCGCCTGAAGACATTATCAAATCTCATGCCGTCACGTTTGCTACACCAGATGGCGCGACAATCACAGGCGAGCTATATGGCTCTGGCGATACCGCTGTCATCTTCTCTGTGATGGGAAACTGCGACCCAGGCTGGCGAGAGTTCGCACAACTCACCGCCGCACAGGGACTCTCCGCGCTCACGTTTCAATGGCGCGGTTGCAGGGAGTCGGGTTCTGTTGATGAAGATGAAATCCAAAAGTTTGTGGATGATTTGCGCGGCGCTATCAGTTTCATGCGCGAGCAGGGCGCACAGAAAATCATTTTGGCTGGCGCGAGTCTCGGCGGGTGTGCCTCCGCCAAACTCGCAGTCGAATCGGGAGCCGATGGACTCATCGTGATTGCATCCCCGCCCGAAATTTCACAATGGGGTTTTGAAATTACTTCCGCTGATCTCAACACAGACATTCCCAAGTTATTCATCACCGCGGAAAATGATGATACAGTTTCATCTGATGAAACGCGCGCGTTATTCGATCTCGCGGCGGAACCGAAAGAATGGCAGACCTACCCAGGCACCGCGCATGGAACTGATTTGTTCGATGGTGAGAATAAAGAAGAGTTGGAGCAACGTCTTTTGGAATTTATCTTGGTGATTGCAACGAAATAGAATAGTTGTAGGCTGTATACAATCAACGGCTCGTCGTTCAGTAAGTCACGCTTCAAGCGTGACCTACACAATTAAATCAATCTTTGAACCACGTAATGCGACATTCATATTGCGCTACACTCTTTGCAAGATATGACTCACCGCCGTAGACGCGGGACCGCCGAGGCTTTGTATCAACGCGGTTTTCGTATTGGCGATCTGATTTGCCCCAGCTTGATCTCTTAGTTGCATAACCGCGTCTACAGCCTGATACACGCCTGAGGCGCCGCCCGCGAAGCCGCGCGCTTTCATTCCGCCCATTGTGGCACAGGGGATTTTTCCTTTCAGGCCGATTTCATTGTCCGCAGCGAGTTTCCATCCTTTACCCTTGATCGCAAAGCCAATCGCTTCTAATTGCAGCGCGGCATAGATGCCGAAGGTGTCGTGATATTCAAACAGGTCAATGTCATCCAGCACCGCGCCGACTTGTTTCATTGCCTTGCCTGCGGAGATTTGCGCCGTGTCGAAGTACAGCATATCTTTTCGGTCGTGTAATGCGAGTGTGTCGGATGAAGAAGCCGAACCAGCGATCTTCACCAGTGGATGCGAGAAATTGTTTGGCAATAGATCGCGGCGAGTCAAAACAACCGCCGCCGCGCCGTCTGCGTTGGGAGCCATGTCGAACATGTTGAGCGGCTCGCTGACCATTTCCGCTTTGGCGTAGGTTTCGGGCTTGATCGCTTTGCGGAACATCGCGTTTTTATTTGCAACTCCGTTTGCGTGAGCGGTCAATGCAAAACCAGCGAATCCATCTTTGGGGACATCGTATTCGTGCATGTAGCGTTTCATCAACAGTGCGGCTTGCGCGGAGGGAGTCATTCCTTGCACAGACTCGAAATCCGCGTCGCCTGTTGTGGCAAGCGCGGCGTCCACACCCGCGCCGACCTTGTCTGTAAATTTTTCCACGCCGACGACGAGTGCGACATCCACCATGCCACTGGCGATGGCGAGATAGCCCTGCCGCAACGCCGCTCCGCCCGACGCGCCTGCCGCTTCGATGGTCACGGCTTCGATGCCGAGCAAGCCTGCATAATCGGCGATCAACACGCCGAGATGCGCCTGATTAGAAAGATTCGGCGCGAGCATATTGCCAACGAATAACGATTGCGGTTTCAATCCACCCGCATCTCTTACTGCATCTTGAATGGCGGCGAAGGCGAGTTCACGTAGACCAATGTCCCAATGCTCGCCGACCTCTGTTTGTCCGATACCTGCGATGATGACTTCTGTCATGTATACACCTTGTTCGTCATTGCGAGGGCGGCGTTCGTCCGCCCGAAGCAATCTCCAACATTGTGACGGGGATTGCTTCGTCGGGCTAAAGCCCTCCTCGCAACGACATCATTTCATTTGTAATTTGCCCCTGAATCTCACATACGTTGCGTAATCAATTTCTGTTCGGCGCTTCACGTATTCTTGAGTCCTCGTGGCGAGGCTGGCGCGGAGCGGAGCGGCGTCAGTGACGGTGAGGTCGAAGGCGTCTGAGCCAGCTCCACTTCCGAAAGAGACGACGAGTATCCGATCGCCAGGTTGGGCGATGTCGAGAGTCGCAGTGAGTCCGATCATCGCCGCGCCCGCGTACGTATTCCCGATCACAGGCACTAGGAGTCCAGGTTCGATCTGTTCCATCGAGAAGCCGAGTTGACTCGCGACGCGTTGCGGAAATTTTGTATTCGGCTGATGAAAGATTGCCCACTTGTAATCTTTGGCGGTTGTGCCGCTGGCTTCCATCAGATGCGTGGCGGCTTCGCTGACGTGTTTGAAGTAGGCGGGTTCGCCCGTGAAGCGCATGCCGTGTTCGGGATACTTCGCGTCGGAGCGCCGCCAGAAATCGGGCGTGTCGGTGACGTACGAATACGAGGCGTTGATGACCGCCAGCGATTCTTCGGCGGGACCGAGAATGTACGCGCCGCCGCCCGCGCCCGCGGTGTACTCGAGCGCGTCGCCTGGCTTGCCTTGCGCGGTGTCCATGCCGATCGCCATCGCGTACTTGCCCATGCCCGAGCCGACCAAGCCCATCGCGGCGACGAGCGCTTCGGTGCCTGCTTTGCAAGCGAATTCCCAATCGGCGGCTTGCGTGTTGGGGACGGCGCCAATCGCTTCAGCGACCAGGGTGGAAGTTGGTTTCACAGCGTACGGGTGGGACTCACTCCCGACCCACACCGCGCGCAATTCGGTCGGATCAATTTGGGCGCGTTTCATGGCGTTACGCGCCGCTTCAATAGACATGGTGATGACGTCTTCATCCAGCCCAGGGACGGCTTTCTCCTTGATGGGGAGTCCGCCTTTGCCGCCAGTCCATACGCGCGCAACTTCTTTCGCGGGCAGACGATAGCGCGGCACGTACGCGCCGTATCCAATGATGCCAACGGGCTTGACGGGTTTGAGGAGGGTGGGGGAGTGGGGGTGAGTGTGAGGGGTCGTCATTTATGTCCTTCTTTATAAATTATTCATTAGGCTGAAAGGCTTCTTGCGTCTTAACGATATAGGATATTTCTCTGCCAGGCGCAGTCATCTCAGCTTCTAATAAATTAATTTTCCTTTTCTTTATGACAAATAATGGTTCGATAATTTTTGAAAATTTCAATTCTAAAAATTCTAATGGCGCTTTAGTAATCACTTCCACTGCCTCAGTATTTGCTTTCATTTTATGAAGCTTCATGTGATTTTCAAACTCATTTATTAACCATTCGATTTCTTCTTCAATTTCATGTGGCGTTAAATTCTCAGTCGAAATTTTTCTGATCCATCTTCTTAGATCAAGAAGTCTTTCTTGAGTTTTTGCGTCTTTTCGATAATCAATGATTTGTTCCCAAGGCGTTTCGTTACTTGGTAGAGGTAGATTTTTTATTACAATTTGGGTGACATTGCTCTTGCTGGAATTGGGTAATTCACGCATATATTCTGTATAAGGATGTGTAGTTACAACTGTACAATTTTTTGTTGTTTCCATAACAATTGATAATAATCGAAGAACTGTGAAATGCTGCTCCTTCATCAGTGCTAGTTTGCGTGGCTCGTCCTCAATTTTTGTAAAACTAGATGGTGGAACTTCTAGTATTTTCAAAATTAGCTTTTTAGCATCCTCAAATTTTTGACCGCCGATCTGAGCGAAACTTTCCATGGATTGGCTCTTTAGTTCATCTAGCATACTCAACTCAAAAATTATTTCCATCTGTTGTAGCCATTCTAATTCAGCAATAATTGACCCTGCTCTGCCTGGTATGCTTGGAGCTATTTTTTGGACCAAACCCTCAGTTTCTTGTAAAGTTTTATAAAAGTTGCTTAACTTGTAAATTCCAATTTGATCAAATAGTAATGCCTGTTGCTTGAGGGTGGAGAAATCCCTGTTCCACGCATCGTTGAGTATTTCATAGTTACCAGATTTAAGAGCAACTAACTTTGACATACTTATTTACATTCCTTCATACATACCAAAACTTTGACGTCAAACCTGCGTGGTTGGTGCGGTGCGGACTAAAGTCCTGCCTCAGTGCGTGGAAGCCCTTCGGGCTGATGAGCGAGTCGGCTTTTAGCCGACTTTCATGAACTGAGGGAGGGATTTATCCCGCTCCGTGCCAACGGATTACCCGAAATACTCGTGGTATGCGGGTTCGGTGTAATTCTTTCCCATTCGCACAGGAGTCAACGACCTCAAAACTTTCATATTGATTTCAGGCAGAGAAAGTTCGGGAAAGTCTTTGCTGAGTTTGTTACAAAGGTCGGCGCGTATCGCTTCGGCTTTTCGATAAGGGATAAGCCAACGCTTGCCTGGCGGACATTTTGCGAGTATTTCCACTTCTTCTCTGTCTTCAGATGCAAATTCATCCGCAATGCGATTCACAAGGGCGGAGATTTCTTCGGAAGTGAGAGGTTTTCTTGCGCTCACTTCTTGGTTTTCTTGCTGGCGTTCATAATCGTCATCCCCACAATTTCTTCACCTTCATAACGAACAAGCACGTCGTTATCCAGTAACTCAGAGTCGTCCGCGTGGCTTGGTTTTTTGAAATTCAAATACAGCACATCGGCTTCCTCGTCATACGAAAGCCAGATGTTCTTTTGGTGAAGCTGCAATGCCTGTGGGACAAAGTTCAGCACGCGGTCTAGGTTTGGGGTTGCCATATTTTCTTTCTCCTTTCGATCTGTTTCCAACGTTTTGTCAGAAATGCGGTAATGATAAAGCCATCTTCTCCACTTGTTTCTCGATATACGACGATTATGTACTTTCCTGTTTCGATTTCACGAGCGGCAAGCAGTTCGCCTGCGTTGCCCTCGAAAACTGCTAACGGTTCTTGGATGGTTTCAAGAACATCATAGAGATAACCCGCCATTTCAGTATGTTCTTCCGTGATGTGAACCCAGCGTTCATCGGGTAATCGTATCGTAACGCCGTTCACTGATTTTGCAGTTTTCATCGTCTCCTTATATCACACATACCAAAACTTTGACGTCAAACCTGCGTGGTGGAAAGACCTGACAGGTCTCCGCGATGGGTTGGCGGGTTATGACCTGTGTCCGCGCGAGGGCATTGGTCGGGGGCGGCGCGGATGAGACCTGTCAGGTCTAAGAATTGAGTCATTCTAGTAATTGATTACTTGCAAAACCTATCTTGTTTTGAAAATGGATGTGAAGATCATGCTCATGCCAAAGCCACAAAGAACTGTCGTAGCGTAGCGGAGACCCCGCCGAATGAAATTCAGGAGGGGTTCCGATTATACTTGCGCTCATGACCTCACCTCTCCCTGTCGTCCAAACACAAATACCGCCCGATGTGATTGACCTCGGCTTGGGTAACCCGCCGCTTTCACTGTTGCCGCTCGATATGATTCGCGAGTCTGCGCAACAGGCGTTGGCGCAAAGCGACAGTTCCATTTTGCAATACGGCGTCGAGCAGGGCAATGGATATTTCCGCGCGGCGCTGGCGAATTTTCTCACGGCTGGATACGGCTTCAACGTGCGACCAGAAAATCTGCTCATCACCACGGGCATCTCGAACGGGCTGGACCTGATCTGCAGTTTCTTCACCCAAGCGGGCGACACGATCCTTGTGGAGGAGCCGTCGTATTTTCTTGCTCTTCGGATTTTTGCCGATCACGGATTGAACGTCATTCCCGTCGAGACCGACGAAAACGGACTCGTCCCCGCTTCGCTCGCAGGGGCAGTTGCCTCAGCCGCGCCGAAATTTCTCTACCTCATTCCGACTTTTCAAAACCCGACAGGCTACACCCTCACACAAGAACGACGCGAACAAATTGTGGGTTTCGCCGAAAAGCACAACTTCCTCATCGTCGCGGACGAGGTGTATCAACTATTGAATTACTCGCAACAGCCTCCCAAACCTTTCGGCGCATTCGTAGACTCGAAACAGGTCATCTCGCTGGGATCGTTTTCGAAGATCCTCGCGCCCGGTCTGCGGCTTGGCTGGATGCAGGCACACAACCACGTCATCAAGCGATTCGCGAACAGCGGACTCATGGACAGCGGCGGCGGATTGAATCCGTTCACGTCCGCGATCCTGCGAGGCGCCATCGAATCGGGCGGGTTGAAAAGCAACATTGGCAGACTTAAGCAGAAGTACGTGAATCAGATCGCCGTCATGGATGAAGCGTTGAATCGCCATCTGCCGCAAGCCAAATACACTGTCCCTCACGGCGGATATTTCTTCTGGCTGGAATTTCCCCAAGGCGTGGACGTGGGCGAAGTCCGCAAACGGGCATCCGCTTTCAAAGTGGACTTTCGCCAGGGCGCGTTATTTTCGAGCAACGGCGGGTTGAAAAATTATATGCGCTTGTGTTATGTCTATTACGAAGCGGACAAAATCGAAGAGGGCATCAAACGAATTGCCGAATGTGTGAATCAATCTAGCCACAGAGTTCCCTGAGTTGTTTCTCAAGCTCTCTGTGATCACTGCGGCTAAAAATTTTTCGTCACTCTTATTATCCAAATCGAACCAACAGTACTATAATCTGACTTGATGACCGCCATCACACTGCAAGTCAAAGCGAAAGAACAACCGCACATCCGCGCGTTGAATGTGTTGCGCGATCTTTCGGCTGTGGCAGACCTGATCGAGCTGTGTTTTGAGAACACGATGGACAACGACGGTCAGCGTTACGTGAACGACATGCGTCGCGCCGGGCGCGATGAAGGTTTTCTGCGCTGGGCGAATCACGTTGCCGAAACAACGTCACTGCCGTTGATGGGTTTCGTATGGGAGGAGAACGGGCGCATCGTCGGCAATTCGAGTCTGATTCAGTTCCGTGATAAAGGCAAACGCGTCCATTTGATCGCGAACGTGGCGACGCATCCCGATTATCGTCACCATGGGATCGCCCGCGCGCTTACCGAACGCACGATCCAATCTGCGCGCGATAAAAACACGTCCGCCATCTGGCTTCATGTGCGCGACGACAACCCCGACGCAATAAAACTCTACACCGATCTCGGCTTTACCGAGATGGCGCGCCGCACCTCGTGGGTCTTGAAGTCCGTGTCTGCTCCGCCGCCGATCGCTCCCGATATTCAGATCGTGTCGCGCCACCCGCGCTTTTGGACTCAACAACTGGGATGGCTCCGCCGACTCTATCCCGAATCTATCGCCTGGTACCACAACTGGGACTTCAACTCGCTTCGCCCCGGATTTTGGACCTGGCTCGCCAACCTCTTCATGGACTTCGACCTCGAGCAGTGGGCGGCGGTGCGCGGCGACGAGTTGCTCGCCACGCTCACCTCAGTGCCATACGGAGGGCGCTCTGGTTCGTTGTTCGCCGCTACGAATACAGTAAGCCATTCGGCGGAAGCCCTCACGCAAATTCTCTTTTACGCGCGGCATCATCTGTCCCGTAACTCCACATTGACGATGGACTTCCCTGCCGGTGAAATGACCGACGCCATCGCCGCGGCTGGCTTTGTTCCGCGCCGCACGCTGATCTGGATGCGCATGTAATGCAACCGAAGCGGAATTGCTTCGTATTAAGTGACGAGGAGTTAACATGACAAAATTCATACTTCGTTGGGCGATCAATGCGGTCGCTCTCTATCTGGCAATATGGTTGTTGCCGGGCATTGATCTGGCAAGCAAAACGACTTCGGTCCTCTGGCTTGCGCTCATCTTCGGGTTGGTCAACGCGCTGGTGCGTCCGCTCATCAGCATTCTCACCTGTCCGCTGATCATTCTCACGCTCGGGCTGTTCACGCTGGTCATCAACACCATCATGTTCTGGCTCACGAGCGTCATCGGTCAATCGTTCGGCATCGCGCTGACCATCGCCGATCCCGTCTGGTGGAATGCTTTCCTCGGCGGAATCATCGTCAGCATCGTGAGCGTGGTGTTGACGTTGATATTGAAAGATGAGTTGAAAGGGAAGAAGAAGTAAGTTCCTATTTCGTACTGCGTACTGCGTATTGCGTATTGGAATCGAAAAGACGGTTTGCGATGAGCAAGCCGTCTTTTTATGCAGCAAGAATTACGCAATACCTATTACGCAGTATTCAGTCCCGCCAATCCCCCCGCAGGCTTTGCCATTTTTACCCCGCGAACGATTGCCTCTGCCATTGCCTCCGCGGCGAACGCGCCGAGTAGGGATACGTCCGCTTTGCGGGCGCCGGTGGAGAGGGCAAAGATAGCGTCGCCGTCGAGCATGGTGTGCGCGGGGCGGATGGCGCGCGCGAGACCATCTTGCGCCATCTGCGCGACTTTCGTTGCCTGCGCTTTGTTCAATTTCGCGTTCGTGGCAACAACGCCGATGACCGTGTTGGATCGTGTGGCAAGACTGAAGATGCCGCGCCCAACGGGCTTTTTCATCATGGCGAGCGTATCGGCAAATTGACTTTTGCCTCCCACGCGCAACGGACCGATTTTCCCTGAACGCAAACCGGCGACGATCGCTCCGGTGTTGGGATCAACCACATCGCCGAACGCGTTGACCGCTACGAGCGCGCCGATGATCACGCCTCCTCCCACGTCTATGCTGGCTGTGCCGAGCCCGGCTTTCATCGCCAGTGACGCGCCGAACATCTTGCCGACGGATGCGCCGGTGCCCGCGCCGGCATTTCCCTCTGCGGGTGGGGCGGAGGAGGCTCGGGATGCCGCGAGGTATCCCATGGCTGAATCAGGCCGCACGTCGGCGCGACCGAGGTTCAAGTCATAGAGAATCGCCGAAGGGACGATGGGAACTTTCGCCGCGCCGGTGTTGAATCCAATTTTATGTTCTTCGAGGTAGCGCATGACGCCGCTTGCCGCATCCAGCCCGAATGCCGAACCGCCGGATAAAACGATGGCGTGAACTTTTTGCACGAGGTTGATGGGATCGAGCAGATCGGTCTCGCGCGTGCCGGGCGCGCCGCCGCGCACATCTACGCCGGCGACCATACCTTTGCGGCAGAGGATGACCGTGCAACCGGTAAGTGCCTCATCGTCTTGCGCGTGTCCCACTTCGATGCCGCGCACGTCGGTGATGGTGTTGTTGAGTTTCATACAGTGAATAACGTCCCGCAGGTTTCTTGAAGTTTATCGAATCTTCAAGACCCAGCCTGCGGGACGGTGATCTCCTGTTTATTTCAACTCGCGCACCAGCGACATGAATTCGCGCCACTCTTCCTCGAAGAAATGCACGGTGACGTTGTTCAATTCGATGTGATAGGTGGTCTCGCCGTCGGGTTCTTCGGCGCGCCATGCCATGAAGTTATCGGTCTCGGCGAGCGTTTCGGTTTTTGGTTCGCTGTGGTTGTTGTCGTTCATCCTTTTTCTCCTTGGATGGTTTGGGTTTTGTGATCGAGTCTGTTTGTTTTTCAGATCCCGGGCGGAAGAAATTCTTGATGCGAGCCAGCCAATCGGATGCGGTGTCAGTGTAGTGATCGTCTTTCGCGGGAGTCCATGGGTCGAGGTCGAACATTTTGCGCGTGATATACCTGCCGAACAGGGTGAAGGTTGCAAGCAGGGGAGCGGCAATGACAACGCCGATGATCCCCAGCAGGTTGGCAAAGATAAGCGCGGTCACCAGCACGGCGGCGGGGTGTACTTTCAACGTGCGCGCCATGATGCGCGGCGTGATGAGATTATCAATAATGTTGTCTATGGAGGAGGTGATGACAAGGACGCCGACGGTGTAAATTAGCGGTTGCAAGTCGAATAGTTTATCCGGTTGAAAGTAGGTGACGAGGGCAATGGTTGCGGATGTGATGAATGCTCCAATGTAGGGCAGGAATTTTGCCAAGCCTGCCATGAACGCCAGCCCGATGGCGTATCTCACGCCAAGCAGTGAAAATAGGATTGTGTACACCACGAACGCGAGCGTGAAGATGAGGATCTGCCCGCGCAGGAAGGCGTTCCAGATGCGGCTGAGTTCGTTACCTAGCCTGCGGAAATCCTCCGAGTAGCCGGGCAAGTTCACTTTGACGAGGTCGCCTTGCAAGCCGCTCGATTCTGCCATGACAAAATATGAGACGAGCAGGATGAAGACCAGCCAGCCTATCGTCTGCGCCGCGCTGCTTGCCGCCGCGCTGAGCAGGTTGCCCGTCTGACCGAGAAGCGGCTGCACGTAGGAGATCAATTGACGGCTGATCTCGTTCAGGTCAACCGTGTTCATATCCAGCGTGAATGGCCCGAACTCGAAGACCCGCCCCGAATACGTTTGGATGTAGGCGGGCAGGTCGGTGACGATCTGTTGGACCGACGAGACCAGGCTTTGTATCTGCCCGACGAGTCCCACACCTCCGAGCGTGAGCAAGCCGATGAGGATCAACAGCATCAAGATGTAAATGAGGTTGACCGAGGCTTTCCACGAAATTTTCAATCCGCGCGAAACGAAGGTGGTGACTGGGTGCAGTAAATATGCGAGGATGAAGATCATCAACAGCGGCGGGATGAGATTGGAAAAGCGGCTCAACAAAAATGCTGAAATGCCGACGATGACCAACCCTACCAGAAGTTTTGTCGTTGAACTCCAACGAGGCGATGAGGCGGGCGCTTGTTCCATGTGATCGTTTCTCCGAAGATTGACCCTATTCTAGTCAAGAGGGTGGTGTTTGGCAACGGCAAAACCCAAAATTGAAAACCAGCCGTGGAAATCTTTTTACCTCAGGGATTAAAAAACCTTCGCGGCATTTAGCGCCGCGAAGGTTGGCTTGGTCAATTTTCGTTCAGCATCCGCCGAGGAAGGGGAAGAATGTGCACCACAGGTAGTTGCTGTCTATATACCAGAGGATGCCTCCGCAGATGCAGACGAACAACAACACGCCGACGCCGATGGCAATTGGCAGCATGGGCGACTTTTTCGCTGGCGCAGGTTCTACCATCGGGCTGGCAGGGACGTTGCCCGCGTATTGCTGGGAAGGAGCGGGAGGCGGCGCGACCGGTCTCGAAGCGGAGGGCACAGCCGCCGCGGCGCGCGGAGATGCGATCGTCGCCGCCGGGTCGAAGGTGGAGGCTTCAAACACTAACACGATCTGTTCGCCGAATGAAACCACTTCGCCCGCCTTCAGCACGCGCGGACCCGCCAAACGCTGACCGTTCACAAATGTCCCGTTGGTCGAGCCGAGGTCTTCCAGCACGAACTTGCCGCCCTGGAACGTCAGCCGCGCATGACGGCGCGATACTTCGGCGTCGTTGATGGCGATCTCATTCGAAGAATCGCGTCCGATGGTTAATTGGTCGCCTTCCAGATCGTACGTTGCGCCGGGGGTGGGACCCGTCCGCATAATGAGTTGATATTGAGCCATGAGTCAATCTCCTAGTAAAACTTTTCCTGCGCTTAGTGTACAAGGTTCAGAAAGAAAAGTCAAACCCCGCCTAAGGCGTTATTGTTGTGTCAAGACGTACTTTACACCATCAAGTTACCTTTGAGTTGAAACGTAATGGATGTGAAATGAAGGAGTGCGATTTCCTCTCTACTGCGCCGTATTGCCTCCATCTACCAACAACAGATGACCCGTCATGAACGATGAATCATCCGAAGCGAGGAACAAGACCGCCTTGGCAATTTCCTCGGGTCTGCCGAAGCGACCCATCGGCAAATACGCGCTGGCTTTCTTGATCTCGGTTTCCAAACTCGCAGTGTCTGACGATTCAAAATATCCCGTCTCGAGCCAGCGGTCCACGAGCGTATCGCCGGGGCAGACCGCATTCACGCGGATGTTGTCGCGCGCGTGATCGAGCGCCATCGCTTTCGTCATCATTCCCACCGCGCCTTTGCTCGCGATATACGGGAACGCGTTCCTGCCTCCGACCACCGACCAATCGGAGCCGTTGTTGACGATCACGCCTCCGCCTTGTGATTTCATAATCGGTAAAACAAGTTTACACATACGCCATACGCCTGTCACATTGATGGCGAGCGTCTCATTCCAAATTTCGTCCGAGATGGATTCGGCTGTGCCGTGTGTGACGATGCCCGCGTTGTTGAACAAGATGTCAACGCGGCGGAAGGAGGCGAGAGTCCGCTCGACGACGCGGGAGCAATCCTCCCCGTCGGCATGATCGGCTTGGATGAATTCGCATCGGACCCCCTTGCGGCTGATCTCATCCCTGACGCTTTGACCTAACTTCGAGCGGCGTCCCGTGATGACGATATCCGCGCCCTCGTCTGCAAACAATAATGCGGTCGCTTTGCCGATGCCCGATGTCGCGCCGGTGATGATGGCGGTCTTGCCTGAAAGTTTGCCCATGGGTGACTCCTTGTCCGAAGATTCTACACTCACACTCCAGAGGGTGGAAGAAGGGCGGGAGTTGTGGGAGAATTACTGTTACTTCCGAGGAGCATGAATGAAAATTTTCGGTCTTTCGCTGGAAAGTGAGATCAACAACACGCGCGCATCACAAATGCGCTATGCGCGGTTCGGCGCTTTGTTCGGTTTGATCGCGGGCGCCGCGTTTGCTGTTTCTGCCTTCGGTGTGGATTTTCTTCTGCACCGCGACCTGCCGCTTGGGTTCGAGTTTGATTTTCTTTTTTCCTATGGATTGATCGTCGCTGTGGGGATGTGCATCGTTGGTTTTGTGACGTGCTGGGCTGTAGAAACCTGGCGCGGATTAGCGTACGGCGCGCTCGCCGTGAGCCTGTTCGTGTTGATCGGCTCCCTTCTGCAAAATAACATGACGACGGCTGGCGCGAAGATCATCGCGATCTTGTTCATCCTCATGCCGTTGGCGGTGCTTGCTCTGCCCATCGCGTGGATTCTTCGCTGGTTGACCGAGAGTCACATGCGCGCGCGCCTCGAGCGATTCTCGACGGTGAAGATCGGACTGCTTGTGATGTGGGCATTTGTCTTCGGCGCGGCTGGCGGATGGTTTATGCGGATGCCCCCGAACGCGGTGGAGGCTGTCCACTTTATGGATGGGATGATCCAGATCGCGCCGAAGCATGCGGATAACATGTTGCGCACGATAGATGGGTTCGACGCTCACATGGGCGCAAATTACAAACTGTACGAATCATCTTCGACTGTTTCCACCGAAGGGTTCCTCGTCACAGCAAAATATGAGGATGGATATCGTCTCTCTTGCACGGTGGTCGTCTTCCCGGGGCGCGACCCGTATTTGTCGGCTTGTGACGGGGGAAAATAACCGCCCTTGAGAATCATTTGCCGGGTTGGATCGTGAAGAAGTAAATTGCGAGGAATGCCAGCGCGATCCCGATCATTTGCACGCGTGAGATGCGTTCTCTGAGGATCAGCCACGCGAGGATGACCGTCGCGCCGGGGTATAACGAACTGAGTACCGCGGAAATATCGAGCCTGCCGGCTTTGCTGGCGAGGATGAAAAAGAGATTACCGCCGAGGTCGAGCGCGGCGTTGATACCAACGACGCCCCACGCATTGCGCGGAACGGGGAACGACTCGCGCCGCGCAAGCACGATGGAGAAAACCATAAGTGTCCCGGCAAGGCGCGAGAGGATCATGGGCCACAACAGCGCGTCGGGGTCGCTGACGGCGTTGTGAATGAAGATGAAGTAACAGCCAAATCCCACTCCGGCGAGAATCGGGAATTTCAAGTCGGAGAGTTTGACGATGTGGAATCCGCCGTCGCCTTGCGAGATCAGCCACACTGCGGCGAGCGCGATCGCGAATCCGCTGAATTGGATCGTACTGGGTAATCCTTGTGTCGCTGCGCCAACGATGACCGGAAGAAGCGCCGCGAACAATGCGGAGACCGGCGCGGCGATGCTCATCTGTCCGATGCTCAGGCTGTAATACAAAATGAGCAAGCCGCACGAGCCGAGCGCGCCGCCGATGAATGAGTTGAGCGCAACGCGCGCCGATGGAAATGATTCAGGATAAAAGAACAAGGCGGCGATGACGATCAGCAAACCGAAAAAGTCCGCATACAATACCGCGCGATACGCGCCGACCTTGCGGCTTGCTAGCCCGCCCGCGAAATCTCCCGCGCCCCATGATAAAGATGATGCGATGCCGTAGAGAATGGAAAGCAAAAAGACCTCCAAAAAATTTTAGCCACGGATTACACTGATTTTCACGGAAATTTAAAAACAAAATCCGTGTAAATCCGAAAAATCCGTGGCTGATGTTTTAAATCTTTCCCGCCGCCTTCGCCCGCTCTAATACTTTCTGCGCGTTCTTGAGCAGGGGCATATCAATCATCTTGCCATCCAGCGCGTACGCGCCTTTGCCCTCTTTTTGACTCGACTCGAACGACTCGACGATCCGTTTTGCATATTCAATTGCTTCATCGGATGGAGTGAACGCCTCTTGCGCCGCCTGAACCTGATTCGGGTGGATGATCTGTTTCCCGCTGAAGCCGAACCGCGCTCCCTCTTCTGCCTCTGCGCGCAGTCCCTCGGGGTCTTTGAAGTCAATGAAGACGATGTCAATCGCTTGCAGATCGTTCGCCGCGCACGCAGTGACCACTGCCTGCCGCGCGTAGAGCAACTCGGTCGCGGCTTTCGTGCGCACCGCACCAACGGATGCGGCGAAGTCCTCCCCGCCGAAGATGATGGCTTCGAGTCGTTTGTCCGCTTCGGCAATCTCTTTCAGGTTCATGATTCCCTTCGCCGTTTCCACGCCCACCAGCAAGCGGACGCTCCCGATGTTCAACTTGCTCGAAAGTTCGTAGGTCTCAATATGCTCGCTGACCCATTTCACTTGTTCGGCAGTTTCGATCTTCGGCACAACAATCGTGTCGGGATTTGTCGCCAATGCCGCAATGAGGTCGCGCTTCTCCAAGCCTGAACCAATTTGATTGATGCGAATACACCGCTCGGATTTGCCGAAGTCCAATTCCTTCATCGCCCCCGCAATGACTTCCCGCGCTTCGGTCTTTTTGTTCGCTGCCACGCCGTCTTCCATGTCCATGCAAATGGAATCGACTCCCAGCGTGGTCGCTTTTTGGATCTTGCGGCGGTCGTCGCCTGGCATGTAAAGGATTGCGCGTCGTGAGTGCATAAGTTACCTCAGTTCGTCAAAAGTCGAAAGTCAAACATCAGGATTGCTTACCATTTCTCATGGAGCAGGTTGCAAAAATCTCTGATCTCGTCTGGTGATACCGCTTCCTCTTTGGATATATTGATTAGTGCAAAACTTTTTCCACCAAACAGGTTCTCTGGCAGATCGTAAGGCTTTGCAAAGATATGGAAGTGGATATGCTGAAAATGCTCCTTCTCGGCATAACAAGAGACGTATTCCTTTTGACAGTTCAAGACCTCGTGCAGTAACTTGCTGATGCGAGTTTGGATGGTTCCCAATTCCATAAACTCATCGGCGGATAATTCATGTAACGCCTCTGCATGACGTTTGAGGACGATCACGATCCAGCCTTTCTGTTTGACAGGATACGCGTGTTCAACAAACCAGTATTTCCCTTCATAAATGGATTGACCGGGTGAAATCCGTTGCTCACCTGAGTTCGAACGACAAGTCCAGCATTCTATTGTTTCATCATTCATCTTTCCACCTTCATCCTTTTTTGAGGAACATCGCCGTCCGTTCAAACTCAACCACAATTGTACCGTCTGGTTTCCTGCCCCAGCATTTGATTCGCACGATGCCAGCCTCGGGTCTCGATTTCGACTCGCGCTTCTCGATGATCTCGCTTTCGGCATAGACTGTGTCGCCGTGAAAGACGGGGTTGGGATGCGCGACCTTGTCGTATCCCAAATTCGCCACGATGGTTCCATCGGTGAGATCGGCGACAGTCAAACCGACGACGAGTCCAAATGTGAAGACTCCGTTCACAAGCCGTTGACCGAACTCGGTCTTCGACGCAAAATCTTCGTTGAGGTGCAGAGGCTGTGTGTTCATCGTCAACGCGGAGAAAAGCACGTTGTCCATTTCGGTGACGGTGCGCCCGCCGTGTTTGAATTTCATCCCGACTTCAAGTTCGTCGAAATATTTTCCAGCCATAATTTCTCCATTTCACGTAGGGGCGGCGTCCTGCCGTCCTGGGCGTGGGGACCACGCCCCTACGCAATTTCAACCAACGTTTGTTCTCTCTCAACCGTCTGCCCTTGCTTGACCAACAACTTTTTCACTACGCCATCCATCGGCGCGTGGATTCTAATCTCCATTTTCATCGCCTCCAAGACCATCAGCGTTTGACCTTTTGTCACCGACTCTCCCTCGACGACGTTCATGCTTCGCACCAAGCCTGGCATTGGCGCGGCTAACCCCGAGGCTTGATCTCCGCCCGCGCCCCTTCGCTTCGCGCCAGACGATTTGGTCAACACGAATGTCCGTCCGTTGATTGTCACCCAGCGTTTTGCATTATCGGATGAAACGTACGCGGTGACGCGTTCGCCGTCAATGAGCAAATCCAACTTCCCGTTTTCGGCGCGGAGGATTTCAACGTTTACTGTTTTATCTCCCATCGTGACGCGATGAGATTTGCCCGAAGGGACAATGTCAATGCTATACGTTTTCGAGTTGTGTTCGAAGTTTGTTTTCATCCGTATCCTAGAATCCGAATCACCGCCACCAGCCACATGCCGATCACGGCGAGGACAAGTTCGAGGTCGCGCTGCATCAAGCCTGCCAGAACGCTGACCCATGAATGATACGCGAGATACGGCGAAAGGAATGGCGACGCCGCCATCGCCTGATCCTTGCGTCGGTTGCGGACCGCGAGAACCGTCAACGCGAAACCGATGGGGAATGCCCAGGGCCACAGGCTGGCGTTCCATGCGGATTGCAGAAGATCGTTCGACCTGCCGATGGAAGCGGTACCAAAAATCAGGAGAGAAAGAATCGTCGCAAGTGAAGCAGGCAGAAAGGCGAGAAGAAGCGATCTCCATCCGCCATCGCGCCACGACTCGAACATCCAAAATGGAATCATCGCGATGCCCATCTGCGGTTTGATGAGGACGAAAAATAATCCGATCTGCGGCGGGAGGATGAAGCCGACGAGCGCGAGCGCGTCCACGTTCAACATGCGCATCCCGTAGACGACGGGCGACGATAAAAGAAACGCGATCAACGCGATGCGGCTGGCTTTCAATCGGACGGCGACCCACGCATACAACGCGAGCGTGAGGATGAAATAGAGCGCGCCGCTGACCCGTTCGGAAAATATCGCCAGCGGCAACATGGGGATCAATGTCCACGGCAGGTTGCGGAACGTGGGCGCGGCAAGATACGGATTATTTCCTTCGAGCACAGCGCGCGCGGCGGGGTAATACGTCTCGCGCCAATCAATGCCCACTGCGGTTCCCAAACTATCCGCGCCGAAGTAGAGGACGACGAAGAGCGCCGCGCCTGCAACGATGAGTCGAAGATCAATTTTTTTCTTTGTCATGAAATTAATTTCTGAATCCATTTGGATTCTTCCATGGGCTGTAGGGATCAACTTCATTTACGATTTCAGATTTACGATTTACGATTGTTTGGTCGGCAAGAGATGCGGCAACGATGGAGTTGAGCGATGGCTCAGAGAGTGAATTCCAATTGAAATTATTTTCAACCCACTTTGTCGAAACTTTTCCGTTTGCAAAATCCTCGTGCGATAAAACATCTTGCATGAAATCCACGTTGCTCGTCACGCCATGCACAACGAAGTCGCGCAACGCGGCTTGCATCTTTTGAATGGCGGTTTCTCTCGATTCGCTGAACACAATTAATTTCGCCAAAAGAGGATCATAAAAATGCGTCACCTCATCGCCTGCGCGGAAGCCTGAGTCCACGCGGATGCCTGGTCCGCGCGGCTCGATGTATTGCAAAAGTTTTCCTGTGCTTGGTAAAAATCCGTTGGCGGGGTCTTCGGCATAGACGCGGCATTCGATGGCGTGTCCGCGTTGAGTCAGTTGCTCCTGCGAATATGGAAAACGCTCGCCCGCCGCGACGCGGATCTGCCATTGGACGAGGTCGAGACCAGTGGTGAGTTCGGTGATGGGGTGTTCGACTTGGAGTCTTGTGTTCATTTCTAGAAAGTAAAAAGGTTGAAGGTTGAAGGTCGAAGGTCGGGGGTCGAAGATGAATTCAATTGTCCCTGCATTGAAATAATTTACAGCCTTTGCCGCGGCAACAGCGGCTTCGCCCATTTGCTTCCGCAATTCTGGCGTGAGCAGTGGCGAGGGCGTCTCTTCGATTATTTTTTGATAACGCCTCTGCGTCGAACATTCGCGTTCGAATAAATGGACGAGATGTCCGTGCTGGTCGCCGAAGACTTGAAACTCGATGTGATGCGCCTCCGCGATATATTTTTCGACGAGCAGACGGTCATCGCCGAACGCGTTCAGCGCTTCGCCGCGCGCGGACTCGATCGCTTCTTTCAACTCTTCGGGCTGATTCACCACCCTCATGCCTTTGCCTCCGCCTCCCGCCGCGGCTTTGACGAGAACGGGATAGCCGATCTCTTGCGCGGCTTGCTTGAAATCGGATTCGGATTCGAGTCCCTCGAAGCCTGGGACGGTTGGCACGCTCGCTTGCTTCATGCGGATCTTCGACTCGGCTTTGTCGCCCATCGCGCGGATCGAATCGGCTGAGGGACCGATAAATTTCAAACCTGCCGATTCAACTGCAAGGGCGAATGAGGCGTTCTCCGAAAGGAAGCCATAGCCTGGATGGATGGCGTCCGCTTGAGAGGCGAGCGCGGCGCGGATGAGGGAATCCGCATTCAAATAGGATTCTTTCGGCGAGGAGTCGCCGATGTGAATCGCTTCGTCGGCGAGTTGCGCGTGCTGTGAATTTTTGTCGGCGTCGGAATAGACGGCGACAGTTTTGACGCCGAGTTCTTTGCAGGCGCGCATGACGCGAATGGCGATCTCGCCGCGATTGGCAATGAGAATTTTATTGAACATTATTTTATGCGCGTCAATGTCGCTTCGGTGGCTTTGGCTTCGCCGTATTCGGGGTGGATGTTGTAGGCGGTGATGACGAGATGATCGTTATCAATCAATTCGACTTGCGTGCGCCAGCCCCAATCGGGTCCGCCGTCGGGATCGGGGTAACTGCCGAGGACGGAGAATCCGTTTTCGGTGGCGCTGCCTGTGCAGAACATGATGGCGGTGTTGTTGTGGAAGGAGTCGACCCATGAGCATTCGTAGCGGTCGAGGGTTGTGTTGTAGCCGAAGGTGAACATTCCGTGTTGGGGTTCGCCCTCAATGGAGGATTGGTACAAAAATAATACAAAGCGTCCATCGAGGAGGAGTTGGATGTTGCCAACGAGAGGTGACTCGCCTGCGAGTTTGTCGGGTTCGAACCATAACTTGGAATTACCCGACCAGCCGCCTGCTAATTGGGATAGAAAATGATGAGGACTTCCTGATGATTTTTCGAAGGTCATGGTTAATCTCCTATAGCATTATGTCGTTGCGAGCCACGAAGTGGTGAAGCAATCTCCTGATTTCAAACAAAATTTTGTTTCGAGGAGATTGCTTCGTCGTCGCTTCGCTCCTCCTCGCAACGACATGGGTAAGTTACATCCTGAACACACCAAAGTTATTTTCTTCAACAGGTGAATTCAGCACAACAGACAAAGCAAGCCCAAGAACTTGACGTGTATCTACAGGATCAATCACGCCATCATCCCAAAGCCTTGCAGTTGAATAATATGGATTTCCTTCACCCTCGTATTTATCAAGAATTGGTTTCTTGAACGCTTCGATTTCTTTATCATTCAGAATTGGTTTACCTTCTCGCTGTAATTGCTCTTGCTTAATCGTGAGCAGAACGTTCGCGGCTTGTTCGCCGCCCATGACGGAGATCCTTGCGTTGGGCCACATCCATAAAAACCTTGAGCCGTAGGCGCGACCTGACATGGCGTAGTTGCCCGCCCCGAACGAGCCGCCGATGACGACGGTTAATTTGGGGACGCGAGTCGTTGCCACCGCGTGGACCATCTTCGCGCCGTCTTTGGCGATGCCGC
>CAYWCN010000030.1:0-38137 GCA_964456775.1 uncultured Anaerolinea sp. | reverse complement strand
GTGCTTATCTCAAACATCCTACCTATATCCTTTCTGCAACTGCGTAAGTCCTACACTGATAACTGCTCACCGATCACTGATAACTAATCACTGCCCTTAATCATCTTCTTCACATGGTTTCGCAACTTCGCGGGCTGTATCGCGCTCACATCCACCTTCTTCGCCTCCACGAACTTTGCAAAACGCATCAGTCCCTTCGCCAGCGCGTCTGCAAAATCGGCATCTTTCACGGGCGCGTCATCTTCATGCCAAAAGCCTCTGACCTCCAACGTCATCGTTGTGCGATCCAACTTCGGGTCGAGCCGCGCCACCAAATCATCGCCGTATAAAATCGGCAGAACATAATATCCCCAGCGGCGTTTGTGCGCGGGCGTGTACACCTCCCACGTGTAATCAAAACCGAACAACTTCTTCGCCCGTCCGCGCGCGCTGACGATATCCAACGGCGCGAGAAACGTGACTTCCTCCAGCGTGGTCGTTTCTTTTGGATTCCATCCTTTGGGGACTCGTCCCTTTTCAAGCGACTCCAACGCCGCGACATCCTCGCCCAAAACGAGATACGTATCGCGTCCGCCCTCGACTTGAACCTGCCTCGCCATCACCGACTCTTTCCACGCCTCGACGATCTTTTTCACCGCCGCGGGAGAATAATCGCGGCGCATGTAATTATTCAATTCGGGAGTGCGCGGAAACGCCTCGCGCTTCAAACCCATGAACGCGACAAATTTCCGCAAGAAAAATTCTTCGGCATCTTTATCGCTTGCAACATAATCAAATTCTTTCGGCGCGATATTCTCGCGGAAGTCATACACGCGTTCGAATCCCTCGCGGTGATGGATCATCAACTCACCCGAAAGCCACATGTCAAACAACGCCACCGACGTTTCCTTGCGCCCTCGGTAACTCCAGCCCTGCACGCGTTCACCCTCGAAATCGCGGTTCCCCAACGGACCTCGCTTCCGCAGCTCCGCGCGAACTTCATCCAATAATTTCTTATGCCCTTTCACAAAATGGGATACATACGAATCTTTCGCGCGTCCCTCCATGTGTGTCCGCCAATACGGCAAGTCGCTCATCGGATACATCGCCAGCCAGCCGCCGTAATCGAAAAACTTGCGTTGTTTGTATGCAACGTCATACAGATAGTCGGGCTTGTAATCCAACACGCGGCTGTGCAACACAATATCCTGGCTCCGCGCAATGACATTCAGCGGATCAAGCTGTACCGCCTCACATGCGTTGATCGCCTGCGCGGTTCCGTTTCTACCCTTCCACCTGCGACCGGGCCACAATCCCTGCCTGCCGAGGACAAATCTCCTTGCTGTTTGTTTTGAGATGTTGATGGGTTCCATAAATTTCCGCCCATTTTAGCACATATTTTCTATAAAAGTAACGCCGACTTAAGTCGGTTTTTTCAACTCCACGACTCCCCCGCAACGTCCTTCAACGCTTTTTGAATTACGCGATCATCAAGGTGAAATCCCGCCGAACGCAGGGAGCGCAGAACGTCAGCGGCAGATGGAATCAGATTCTTTTGTTTTGCCAAAAGCACAACCGCAAGAGTCCCTTTGACCGGGATCGAAAAACTATTGGCGCACTTTCTCGCCGCCGCGTCATCCAGGATGGCAACATAATTTGGGTGTGCAAGCGCGAAGGAAAGCACCGCAGTTTCGCCGCTCCCCAAATCCCACGTTGTAATTTCGGAGGAAGACTCACTCGTCACGATGACAGATTCTTTACTTTGAAGAAACACCCGCGCCGCGTCTGTCACGGGCCCAGCCATCACTTCATCGAATACTGCCTGTGGCACAACAACTTCGTCAGGGATGGAAAAAAGCAAATTGGCGCGGTCAACCCGCGCCAACGAAATGATCGGTGAAGCATTTAGCACCCAACGCTCAGACATGACCAGATTCTTTGATCAACTCGTCCGAGTCGTACTGAAAAGGTGACACGCCGAATCGTCCAAGCGCGTCCAAGAATTCGGCGCGCGAAAGCCCCGCGATTTCCGCCGCTTTCGCCTGCGACACGGTCTTCATTTCATACCACTTGACCGCCGCCGCCACGCGCATTTCACGCACAAAATCTTTCGGCTCTTTTCGCAATGCGGAGAGAACCTCGCGCGGCAACTCTATGGAGACATTCACCATTTCCATAACGACCTCCAATCTGATTATACACTTTCTACCCATACTCATCGAGATTTGCTGAATCACGCCTAAGTTATTTTGTTTGAGTTAATATCCGCTTGCAGCTATGGTCGTGAACGCGGTTTTCAGCGTTTTCTACGGAGACAACAAACATTCTATGGTTCTCCCAAAAAGCCTGCAAAAATATCGCGGTTAGGATTTAGCCTCATATCTTCTGCCACAGCCAATGGTATGGATGAAAAAAATAGCAATAGTGATGAAATCGCTGTCAGCCACTGCCCGCTACCAGTTGCTGTATTTGTATATGGATGCGCGTATGGCGCGTCACTTTGAATAATAAATGCTGACACTCCACTGAGTATCAAAACGACCAAATAAGTTCTAGGGAATTTGACAAGAAAGAGAATTGCGCTCAATAAATCAAACAAAGGCACTAAGAGTAAAACGTTCGATGCGTGTAATACAGAGATAAATTCAGGTAAAGTGAGCGCGGGTCCAGAATAGCATCCCCATTTTGGAAGAGTGCAGGCAATCTCAGTACCGTTCATGGAATCCACCCAGATTCCAGCGCATCCAATAGCAGAAAGGGCAATTAATGCTAAGGAATAAATGCGACCAACTCGAATAAACGTTTGATTTCGTCTTAACTTCACCAAGAGATGCATGATCTCTACAACGGGTATATGTGGGATCATATTATGCCTCTATAGAAATCTTCTCTATCGTCCGACAAAACGAACACAGCTCAGGCGCGGATGTGGGCTGTCCGCACTTCACACACGGATGCAGATGCGCTTGCTTGGAATCCTTTTCCACAAATAGTTGTCCACTTTTGCGCGCTTCGAGGAAACGCAGATAAAACGTCAACTTTGCGCCGGGGCGATCCGTTTCGAGTTTGTTGAGCAACTCTTTGTAGTAAATGGACTGCGACCCTTCGGCGAACGGACATTCCTCGTAGATGTATTCGATTCCACGCGCGAGGCAATACGCCGTCATCTCGCGTTCGTAGAAGCGGCAAAGAGGCTTCACCTTGCGAGCCAAGCCGCCCGTCGAAGCGAGAACCGAGCTTTGTCGCAAAAGAAAATCCGCCGACCATGAAAGCGTGTTGCCGAATAACACCGCGGCTTCGTCATCCAAATTGTGACCGGTCGCCAGCACATCGTAGCCGAGATCGCGCGCGATGCGATTCATTTCGTGACGTTTCGCCAATCCGCACACGGCGCAAGGCTTGCCATAACCGCGATGCGAAATTTCAGAAAGCACAGGAATGGGCTGACCGTATTCTTTTTCGATGTCAACGACGTGGAGTTTTAAATTATTTTCATTCGCAAATTTTTCGGTGAGACGCTGCGACTCATGCGAATAGTTTATCCCGCCATCAATGCCAAGACCAAGATACAGCCCATCGGCTTGATAGCCGAGCCGCGCGAGGATATCCCACAGCCCAAGCGAATCTTTGCCGCCCGAAACCGCGACAAGAATTTTTTCATGCCGCGTGAACATCTCATATTTTTTGATGAAGCGCTCGGTCTGTTCGGGGATCCATTCGAGGTAATGATCCTTGCACAACGCCAGTTTATGCTGGCGCATGTTCACCGAGGCTTTCTCTCCGCATTTTTTACATTTCATAATTTTCGTACGTTATTGCGAGCGGAGCGAAGCAATCTCCAAAACGGCAAGGAGATTGCTTCGTCGGACTTCGTCCTCCTCGCAACGACATTAGCCTCCCGAAATCACCGCGACCAATTTCACCTCGTCGCCGTCTTTGAGAATTTCATCGTCGAGGATCATCTCGCCTTCGCGGGTGGCGATGACCGACTCAGGCACAACGCCGCATTTCTTCAACGCATCGAGCAGCATCATGCCGTGTTTTACCTCGTACTCTTTATCTCGCAGGATCAATTTCGCTGTCATGCCGCCATTCTAACACGTCATCTTTCCCTTTCTACCTCTCACCAATTCAGGGAGTGCCTAAACTTGAAGTGATGATATGTCACCCTGAGCGATAGCGAAGGGTCTCCAAGACTATCGTGGAGATTCTTCGCCGCAAAGAGCAAGAGCGCGGCTCAGAATGACATCCTGTTGTGTTGGGATCATCTCGATATTAGGTACTCCCCCAATTCACCCCCCACTCTCTACTTTCTACTTTCAATTTTCCACTTTTCACATAAACGCTTCATCGTTCATCCTTCATCCTTATCTTGACTCTCCCCCCTCTTCCCGATACGATTAACCCATGCGAATCGGAATGATGACAGACGCCTACAAACCCTACGTCAGCGGCGTGACGAGTTATGTGGACATCAATAAACGCGCCCTCGAAAGGCTTGGGCACGAAGTTTACGTCTTCACCTTTGGCGACCTCGAACACCAGGACGACGATCCGCGCGTCGTACGCAGTCCCGGCATGCCTCTGTCCGACACCGGCTTCTATCTCTCCTTGCGGCATAGCACCGGAGCGCAACAGATCATCCAGACGATGGACATTATTCACGTGCATCATCCCTTCATGAGCGGACGGCTCGCGCACATCTACAGCCGTAAACGCAACATCCCCGTTCTCTTCACAAATCACACGCGCTACGATCTGTACGCGCAGACCCGTGTCCCCCTCATGCCCGCCGAAGTGAGCATGAGCATGTTGCAGGCATACATGCCCACGTTTTGCGACAACATGGACCTCGTCATTTCGCCCTCGCGCGGCATGGAAAAAATTCTACGGCAATACGGCGTCACCTGTCACATCGAAGTTGTGCCGAACGGCGCAGACCTGCATCCGTTTTTGTCCGCGCAACCGCTCGCGCGCAAAGAGTTCGGCTTCAACGATGAAGACATTCTCATCGTTTACATGGGACGCATCGCCCCCGAAAAAAATCTCGAGCTCCTCTTGCAATCGTTCGCGGGCGTTTCGCGCGCCGTCCCCAACACGAGATTGCTCGTCGTCGGCGGCGGGCAAAAAGAACACGAGGAAGGCATCAAAGAGTTTGCCGACGAACTCGGCATTTGCGATCTCGTGAAATTCACCGGCGCTGTTCCGTATGCAAAACTTCCATCGTATCTGGCGATGTGCGACATCTTCGCAACTGCGTCCGTCACGGAAGTCCATCCGTTCTCGGTGATCGAAGGTATGGCGTCTGGACTTCCCATCGTCGGCATCGACTCGCCGGGCATCAGCGATTCCATCGCGGACGGGGAAACTGGTCTGCTCTCGGCAGACGACCTCGCCTCCTACACCGCCAAACTGACAACGCTCTGCCTCAACAGAGATCTGCAAAAGAAAATGGGCGCGGCGGCGCGGCAGGCATCGCATCAATTCTCCATCGAAAATACGACAAAGACCATGCTTGGTCATTACAACCGATTAACGTCCAATACAAAGCCCGTCAAGCCAAGCATCGAGGTGAGATTGCGTTCCGTGTTGAAGGAATTCCTCGAATGAATCATAATCAGCGAGTCGGCAAATGGGGCGAAGAAGTTGCCGCCGAATTTCTCACCGCGCGCGGATGTGAGATCGTCGCCCGCAACGCGCGGACTCCCTATGGCGAAATTGACATCATCGCAAAACAAGTCGGCGTCATTATTTTTATTGAAGTCAAAACACGGACATCAAACAAAATGGGCTTGCCCGAAGAATCCATCACGGCGCGAAAACGTCAGCACATGATCTCTGCCGCAGAGCATTACGCGGCTGAACACGAGATTGATGCTTGGCAAATTGATGTGATCGCGATTGAGGGGAAGCCCGGGTCAACGCCGAAGATCACGTATTTTGAGAATGCAATCTAATAAGAAATGGAAATTCTTTCGATCTTGCTACAGTACGGAGCACTCATTATCATTCCAGTTGTCACTTTGGGATATGGCATTTGGAGAATTCTCATGCTCGAGCAGAAATATCACTACGCAAGCATTTCTGGGTTGATTGGATTCGTCTTCTTCGAGTTTTCATTTATTGGAATGATCATAGATCCGCGCTCAAAAGTGGTGGGTTTCAGCGAGATCGTCCTTACTGCAACTGGAATAGGAATTGCCACTTTTCTATTTGTTCTTGTAATAACGCCAGTTGCAATTCTAATTTGGCGTATTTTCAAATGAGTAAATTTTCTCTTATTTTGATAGTTGGACCAACCGCTGTCGGTAAAACGGAAATTGCGATTCAACTTGCCGAGCGATTGAACAGCGAGATCGTCTCAGCGGATTCGCGTCTCTTTTATCGCGGCATGGATATTGGCACAGCCAAACCATCACGCGAGGAGCAAGCGCGCGTGCCGCATCATTTGATCGATATTGCGAACCCGGATGAAATTTTGAGTCTCGCAGTATTTCAACAAAAAGCGACCGAGGCGATCGCGGACATTCATGCGCGAAAGAAATTGCCGTTTCTCGTCGGCGGCACGGGGCAATTTATCCGCGCGGTGACCCAAGGGTGGAGTCCGCCGGAAGTGAAGCCGAATGAAGAGTTGAGGAATGAATTAGAAAGCGAAAAAGAGTCAAAGGGCATCAATTGGCTACACGATAAACTTAAGGCACTCGACCCAGACGCCGCCGAGAAGATCGACCCGCGAAATTATCGCCGCACCATCCGCGCGTTGGAAGTGATCATGACAACCGGCAGGAAATTTTCAGAGCAACGCGGGCAAGGCGAATCGCCGTATCATTTGATTACGATCGGGTTGACTCGTCCGCGTGAGGAGCTGTATCAGCGCGTGGATGAACGCATCGACGCGATGTATGCGAACGGGTTGATGGATGAAGTGCAGAGTCTGATCGCGCGCGGCTACTCACCCTCCCTGCCGACGATGTCCGCGATCGGGTATCGCGAATGTGTGCAAGCGCTCGAAGGGCGAATCACGGTCGAGGAGGCGAAACAGCTCACCCGTCGCGCGACGCGGGTTTTCGTCCGCAGGCAGGCGAATTGGTTTAAAGAATCCGATCCAAATATTTTGTGGTTCCGAGTCGCGCATGGAATCGCGGATGAGATCGAGAAAAACATCCGACGGTTGGTTGACTTTTAAATTTTCATTGATATACTCAGAGTATCCCAGTAATAAGAGAGGCATCATGACCGACAAACCGTGGCTTGCTCATTACGACAAAGGGGTTCCGCAAACAATTGACTACCCAAACCAACCGCTGTTCCGTTTTTTAGAGGATGCCGCGCGAAAGTATCCTGACCGTGCCTGTACGATCTTCAAGGGCGCGGTCATTTCTTATCGCGACATGAACGCGCTGACCGATCACATGGCGGCGGCATTGGTTGAGATGGGCGTGAAGAAGGGCGACCGAGTTGGAATCTTTATGCCGAACTCGCCGCAGTTCGTAATTGCCTATTACGGAATTTTGAAAGCAGGCGGCGCGGTCGTTGCCGTGAATCCCACGTACCCGGTGGATGAAATTCTGAAACCCGTGAAAGACGCCGGCATCGAGGTGATGTTCACGCTCAGCCGCTTTTATAGCAAACTGACCGAGGTGCGAAAGCGTTCCAATCTAAAGAAGATCATCGTCAGCAACATCAAAGAGACCTTTCCGCCGGTGCTGCGCATCCTGTTCACGCTGGTGCGAGAGAAAAAAGACGGCGACCGTCTCGCGGGATTGGAAGCCGGTGATGTCTGGATGCAGGATCTGTTGAAGAAGCACGCCAGTTCGGCAAAACCGAACGTGGAAGTGTTGCCTGAGGACACCGCCCTCTTCCAATACTCCGGCGGAACAACGGGCGACCCGAAGGGCGCGATTGCCATGCACAAGAATGTGGTGGCAAACACTTTGCAAATGAAGGCGTGGTTCATCACAGCCGAGGAAGCAAAAGAAACAGTGTTGATGGGAATTCCGCTCTTCCATGTGTATGGCATGGTGGCTGGGATGAATTTCGGCATGACCATCGGCGCGAGTTTGGTGATGGTGCCGAATGCGCGCGACCTGAAAGATGTGTTGGAAAATATCAGCAAGTACAAAGCGACTTTGTTCCCCGGCGTGCCTTTGTTATATAACGCGATCAACAATCACCCGGATGTCAAAGCGGGGAAATACGATCTTTCGTCCATCAAAGCGTGTATCTCCGGCTCTGCCGCTCTGTTGCCCGAAACAAAGCAGGAGTTCGAACGATTGACCGGCGGAAAAGTTTTTGAAGGCTACGGCATGTCCGAGACTCCGACCGCGACGCATTGTAATCCGCTCGTGGGCGTGAACAAGATCGGTTCGATCGGCATGCCTCTGCCCGACGTGGAAGTGAAGTTGATTGACCTGGATGACGGCGAAACAGAAAAGCCCCAAGGGGAGATCGGCGAGATTATCATCCGCGGACCGCAGGTGATGAAGGGTTATCACAACGACCCAACCGGGACAAGGAATGCCCTGCGGCAATTAAAGGATGGGAAGACCTGGCTATTCACCGGCGACATCGGCCGCATGGACGAAGATGGCTACTTCTACATCGTTGACCGCAAGAAGGAACTCATCAAGCCAGGCGGATTCCAAGTGTGGCCCCGCGAGGTGGAGGAAGCGATTGCCGCTCACCCGAAAGTGCTTGAAGTGGGCGTGGCAGGCATCCCTGACCCGAATCGCGGCGAGGCAGTGAAGGCGTGGGTCGTGATGAAGCCCGGCGAATCAATGACCGAGGACGATCTGCGCGCGTTCTGCAAAGAGCATCTCGCGCCGTACAAAGTTCCAAGTCACATTGAGTTCCGCACTGAATTGCCGAAGACAACCGTCGGGAAGATCCTGCGGCGCGAGTTGGTGAGACAGCATAAAGAAGGCGCGAGTAAGTAGACACGTAGACAAGTAAACACGTACTCATGGGGAATCAAAAGAGTCTCGCCGATTGCGAGACTCTTTTTGTGTTTACGTGTCTACCCGTTTCCCTGTGTACTTTACTTACGCGACCTGCGGCGTTCCACTCTTTTTCGGGAACGGCGGCGGGAAGATCTTTTCGAATTCATCGCGCGTGAGCGTTTCCACTTCGAGCAGTTTTTGGGCGACGGCATCCAGTTGCGTTCGGTATTTTGTGAGAAGTTTCTTCGCCAACTTGTACGACTCGTCCACGATCTTGCGGACTTCGCCGTCAATTTGTTCCGCGACCGCTTCGGAGTAATCGCGTTGTTCTGAAATTTCGCGCCCGAGGAAGATCAATTCTTCTTTTTGACCGTACATCATCGGGCCCAATTCGCCGCTCATGCCTAGGCGGGTGACCATACTGCGCGCGAGGCGCGTCACTTGTTCAATATCATTCGACGCGCCGGAGGTAATATCATCGAACACGATCTCTTCGGCAACGCGCCCGCCGAGCATGTACGCAAGATTCGCGAGCAACTTTTTGCGGGAGTAAAGCAATCGGTCTTCATCCGGGCGGAACCAGGTGAGTCCGCCGGCTTGTCCGCGCCCGACAATGGTCACTTTTTGGACCGGGTCGGCTTCGGCGATGGCGTTGCCGACGACGGCGTGACCAGCCTCATGGTAGGCAATGATGCGTTTCTCTTCGTCCGAGATCAAACGCGATTTGCGTTCGGGTCCCATCACGACGCGCTCGATCGCCTCTTCCAGTTCGGATTGCCCGATGGATTTTTTATTACGGCGGGCGGCAAGGATGGCGCTTTCGTTGACGAGGTTTTCGATGTCCGCGCCGACAAAGCCGGGCGTGCCGCGCGCAAGCGAAGCAAGATCGACATTCGGCTCCAACGGCTTGCCCTTGACGTGAACTTTGAGGATCGCCTCGCGCCCTTTCATATCCGGGCGGTCGAGCGTGACGCGGCGGTCAAAGCGACCGGGACGCAGAAGCGCCGGGTCGAGAATATCGGGACGGTTGGTCGCAGCGATGATGATGACGTTGGTGTCCGTGTCGAAGCCGTCCATTTCGACGAGCATCTGGTTGAGGGTTTGTTCGCGCTCATCGTGCGAGCCGCCCAGTCCCGCCCCGCGTTGACGACCGACGGCATCAATTTCGTCCACGAAGACGATGCAGGGTGAATGCCGCTTCGCCTGATCGAACAGGTCGCGCACGCGGCTCGCGCCAACGCCGACGAACATTTCAACAAATTCGGAACCGGAGATCGAGAAGAACGGAACGCCCGCTTCGCCGGAAACCGCTTTCGCAAGCAAGGTCTTGCCGGTTCCGGGAGGTCCAACGAGCAGGACGCCTTTCGGGATCCGCGCGCCTAATTGGATGAACTTCTGCGGTTCTTTCAGGAATTCGACAACTTCCGCCAACTCCTGCTTGGATTCTTCCGCGCCGGCTACATCTTGAAATGTGACAGTGGGATGCTCGCCGCTAAACATGCGAGCGCGGGATTTCCCGAACGACATGGCGGCATTGTTGGATCCTTGCGCCTGCCGGAAGATGAACCACAAAAAGCCAGCCATGAACAGGACCGGCAAAATGTAGAGCGCGCCGCTCAACAATCCGTCCCATTGCGAGGGCGGCTTGACTTCGATCTTGACATTCGTTGGGGAGAGTTGTTCCTGCGTCACGCCGAGAGTGATCAATTGGTCAACGAGGGTGGAGTCCGCCTCTTTGTAGGCTTCGACCCCGTCTTGCGCGCCGTTCGTATAGATCACTTGCAGGCTGTTGTCTTCGTCAATGACCACGCGCGAGACTTTTCCAAGCTTGATGTCTTGCGCCAACTGGTTGATCGTCAGCGATTCCCCCGTGCTGGTATCCCGCTGAACCATCATGTACACCATCGCTACGACGGCTACGATCAGCAGGAAAGTTACGATAAATGATTGGTTTCTACTAGGATTCACTGTGCCTCCGGATAATTCCGAGCGGGATTATACCAAGAGACTTGTCCGGGAATAGTAAACCTGAAATCTTTATATAATTTTCTAATAATCCTCAAGAACATGGGCGCGCCTGCGGGCAGAGTCATTCAAGAATTAACTCTACCGGGCAATGGTCTGAGCCGAGGATCTCATCGTGAATGACCGCATCCTTCACTCGAGGGATCAATCCCTCGGAGACGAGGAAATAATCCAGCCGCCAGCCTACGCCGCGTTGACGCGCGTTGGAAACATACGTCCACCATGTGTATTGAACGCGTTCGGGATACAAGCGGCGGTAAATATCCACAAAGCCGTGGTCGAGAAACTTCTGCACCCACTCGCGTTCTTCCGGCAGGAAACCTGAAGTTTTTTGATTGGACTTGGGATTCTTCAAGTCAATGGGCATGTGCGCTGTGTTGAAGTCGCCGGTGAGGATGATCTGCTCGCCTTTTTTACGCAGGGCATCGCATACCTCCAGCACTTGCGAATAGAAATCAAGTTTATAGTCCACGCGTTCTTTGCCGCGCGTGCCGCTGGGGAAGTAAATGTTGAAGAGACGGAAACCAGATTGAACCGTGGAAATGACGCGTCCCTCCACGTCGAAGCGAGGCTCGCCCAAGCCGAGTCGAGTCTCCTGCGCGGGAGTCCGCAACAATGTCGCCACTCCGCTGTAGCCCGCTTTTTCAGCGGGATTCCAAACCGCATCGAATCCATGAAACGATTTTTCTTCGTCGCTCAATTGGTCGGGGCGCGATTTGATCTCCTGAAGGCAAAGCGCATCGGGCTTCAACTTCCACACCGCGTCCAAGGCTCGTTTTCTCAGCACGGCGCGTAATCCATTGACGTTCCATGACACGATCTTCATCGTTTTTAGTTTATGGTAAACTTTTGTCCGATCTGAACATGAGCGCTCAAAACAAATCCATTCTTTGTATCGAAGACGAAACGGAAATGATCGACCTGATGCGGCTGATCCTGGGCCGCCGAGGCTACGAGGTCAGGGGCGCCGCCAGCGGAATAGAGGGGTTGAGAATGATTCGAGAGGAAAAGCCCGACCTGATCCTGCTCGACCTGATGATGCCGCAGATGGACGGGTGGGAAGTATATCAACAAATCAAAGCCGAAGAAAAAACGAAGAACATTCCGGTCATCGTGGTCACTGCCAAAGCGCAGAGCATCGACCGCGTGCTCGGCTTGCACATCGCCAAAGTGGACGACTACATCGCCAAGCCTTTCAGCCCGCAAGAATTGTTAACCAGCGTGGAAAAAATTCTCAAGACCGGGGGATGAACGCGCCGCCCTTCGCTTAGGGCAACACGTTAAAGTACAATCGACTCATGACCAGGCAGATCCGCGTGATCAATCAAAGCAAGGATGTCGACTCGCCTCCGCGCGTTCGATACTGCGACACGTTCCTCACCCTCTTGCGCGGATTCACCTTCCGCTCGCCTCTTTCGCGAGATGAAGGCTTGGTCCTCGTTGGGAAGCGGGATTCACGCCTCGACTCGTCCATCCACATGTTGTTCGTTTCCTTCGATCTTTGCGTCGTCTGGATCAACGCGGAAATGAAAGTGGTGGACAAAGTCCTTGCCAAGTCTTGGAGACCGGCATACTTCTCAAAATTCCCCGCCAAGTTCGTCCTCGAAATTCACCCGGATCGTTGGGCTGATTTCGAGGTCGGCGATGCGGTAGAATTCAAAGATGCGTAAAGTCTTCCCCATCCTGATACTTTTTGTCCTGCTAATTCCCATCAGCATTCAACCCGCGCATGCGCAAGCCAGCGAACCGGTGTACATCATCCAAGCCGGGGATACTCTCTCGTCCATTGCGGCGCGCTTCAACGTCTCGCTCAACGATCTCATGGCGGCGAACCCAGATGCCGACCCGAACAACCTCGCCATCGGGCAGGAAATTGTCATCCCCGGACTCAACGGCGTCACCGGCGTGCTTGAAACGGAAATCGTTGGGTACGGCGACTCACTGCGAAGCTTAAGCCGGCGAACGCAAGTATCTGATGAAAATTTGAGGAAGTTGAATCGCCTCATCAGCCCCAGCGAACTGTATGTGGGGGTCAGTTTGATCCTCCCGTTAGAAGCGGGACAAAGATCGCTCACCACGCGCATCACGCCCGCCACCGGCGAATCATTATTCGAACTCGCCATCAAAGAGGGAAGCGACCCGTGGACGCTTTCGTCATTGAACAAACTCTCAGGCACATGGAGCGCGCTGCCGGGCGACGTGTTGTATTCTCCCGTTGAAGGAAGCGAGGAGGATACTGCCACCGGGCTGCCGTCCGCATTTTTGAGCGCGAGCATTTCTCCCCTGCCGATGGTGCAAGGCTCGACTGAAGTCATCCGCATAAAAACACAGGACGGCGTCACCGCGTCCGCCACGTTGAACGACAAATCGCTGAACTTCTTTCCATTGAACGGCGAGCAGGTTGCTCTACAGGGAATCCACGCGATGCAAGAGCCGGGAATTTATCCGCTTCGGATTGAGGCAACGCTTCCGAATGGCGACGTGCAATCGTTTGAGCAAATGGTGGTGGTCGCTTCCGGCGGATATTTAAGTGAAGCGATCATCCTCAACGACTCAAGCACGTTGGACCCCGCCGTGACCGAACCCGAAATGCAAAACCTTATGGCGATCATGGGTCCATCCACTCCCACCATGTACTGGAACACCGTCTTCATATCACCGGGCACCGACCCGAATTGTCTTACCTCTCGTTATGGAACACGACGGGAATACGAAGTCGTTAATTCGGATATCAAGATCGAGGGATTCCACTCCGGGCTCGATTTCTGCGGCGGGGCAGGATTGCCGATCACGGCTCCCGCGCCGGGGAGAGTTGTGTTCGCCGCTCCTTTAGCCGTACGCGGCAACGCGACGATCATTGATCACGGCTGGGGCGTGTATAGCGGCTTCTGGCATCAGTCGGAGATACACGTGAAGGTCGGCGATATGGTCGAGCAGGGACAGGTGATCGGCTTGGTCGGCGGGACCGGGCGCGTGACCGGCGCGCATCTGCACTGGGAGGTGTGGGTGAACGGCGTCCAAGTGAATCCGCTCGACTGGTTGAATCAACTCTACCCGTAGGAAGACGCGTTGCACTCCCTCATTGTTTGTGCTACACTAATTTCAATCCAGAGGTCGTCATGACAAACCAAGCCATTGTCAACTTTCTGAAACAAAGCGATATCTTTTTTCAATTCACACCCACGCAGTTGGACCTCGTGGCAAGTTTGTGCCAGGAAGCCACGTTTCAAAAAAACGATCTCATCTTCAAAGAGAATTCCTCGAGCAAGGAATTGTATGTGATCGCGCAGGGCGAGGTGGATATTTTTGTGGACCCGGCGCTTGTGAGTTCCACCGACGATGCCTCTGAAAACCATGTGATCGCCACGCTGCGGCGCGGTCAGTCGTTCGGCGAGGTGGCGCTGGTGGATGAGGGCTTGCGCTCCGCCTCGGCGTGCGCCACACAAAGCGATACGCGTCTGTTGATCATCCCGCGCGACAAACTCATCATGTTGTGCGAAACGTATCCGCAACTCGGGTATCGGTTGATGCACAACCTTGCCGCAGACCTGGCAATGAAGATCCGCAACACCGACCTGCGCATCCGCGAACAGTTGTTGTATAAACCGTCGTCATCGAAAGACGAATGACCGCTTTGCATGGCACTTGACCCAAGAACATATTTGCTTTACCATTAGTAATCAGCCGTGAGAAATCTCGTTTAGGGAACTTTCTCCGGCTTTATTGTAAACAGACGTCGAACGAATCTCACCGAAGGAGGTGATGCCGACTACGAAGAGCGTTGTCCGCCCGGTTGTTGTATCCGCCATTGGATACTATGTTCACTCAATTAATAATCTCGGAGGAGTAAGAAAATGAAACGCTTAAATGTATTGCTTGCGTTGCTGGTTCTCGCGAGCCTCGTTCTTTCGGCTTGCGGTACCCCTGCGACGGAAGCCCCGGCAACCGAAGCGCCCGCTACAGAAGCCCCGGCCACTGCAGCGCCCGCTACGGAAGCCCCCGCAATGTACGAATGTACTGACGCCCTCGGCTGTGTCAAGATCGCCCCTGACGAACCCCTTCACATTGCGTATTGGGGTGTTCTCTCCGGCGCTGATGGCACACTCGGTGAAGACTCCAAACGCGGTGTCGAAATCGCGATTGACGACAAGGGCGGCAAACTTCTCGGTCACGATATCCTGTTGACCACTGAAGATGCAGGCTGCACGCCCGATGGCGGCGCAACCGCCGCCGCGAAATTGGCGGCTGACACGTCCCTCGTCGGTTTGATCGGTTCCTCGTGCTCGGATGAAACCGTTGGCGGTATCGCCGCGATCACGAACGCCGGCTTGACCACGATCTCGCCCTCGAACACCCGCCCCGCGCTCACCGACCCGAACCGTGGTCCTGACTACGCCGGCTATCTCCGCACCGCGCACAGCGATGCCTTCCAAGGCAAAGCAGTGGCTGAGTTCGCGTATAACGTGCTTGGCGCTCGCAAAGCCGCGACCATCCATGATGGTTCCGCGTATGCCGAAGCCCTCCAACAGGTCTTCGCAGATAACTTCACCGCCCTCGGTGGTCAGATCGTCGCTCAGGAAGCCGTCGCCAAAGATGCGACCGATATGCGCCCTGTGTTGACCTCCATCGCCGCCGCCGGTCCTGAATTCCTGTATTACCCGGTCTTCGTGGCTGCGGGTGGCTTCATCACCGCCCAGGTCCGCGAGATCGCAGGACTCGAAACGGTCGCGCTCGCCGGCTCCGACGGTATCTTCACCCCAGACTTCGTCAAAGCCGCTGGTCCTAATGTTGAAGGTATGTACCTTTCCAGCCCAGACTTCAGCGCCTTCCCTGAAGGTTATGCTGGCTTCATCGAGAAGCACAACGCGAAATATGGCGGCGCTCCTCTCTCGATCTTCCACGCTCACGCTTATGATGCAACGAACATCCTGTTCGCCGCTTTGGAGCAGGTAGCAGTGGTCGAGGCGGATGGAACCGTTTATGTTCCGAAGCAAGCCTTGCGCGATGCCATTTACGCGACCAAAGACTTCAAGGGCATCACCGGAACCTTGAGCTGCTCGCCCTCCGGCGACTGCGGCGCCCCGGTTATCGCAGTCTATCAGGTTGTGAATGCCGATCCTGCCTCATGGAATCCGCAGGACGCGACCAACCCGAACCCCAAGAAAGTTTACCCGTAAGACAACGTAGTTCGTAAAAGGTGGAACGGGCGCATAGCCCGTTCCACCTTCTCATTTTCGGCTAGAGGAGCACCGCTCATGCGCACGACAACTGGCGAACGATTAGTAGATCTAGCGGTTACAGGATTTTTATGGGGGTTCCGAATACTCATTGTAGCGATCATTGTGCTTGGAACATATTTCACGGTCCGTAATGGAAAATATACCGGCGAACAATGGACGGATTTCGTTGTCTTCGGAATTGCGCAAGGGAGCATTTATGCCCTGATCGCGCTCGGCTACACCATGGTGTATGGCATTCTTCGCATGATCAATTTCGCACACGGGGATATTTTTATGACAGGCGCTTTCGGCGGCTACTTTATGGCGACCTGGTTGAACAGCTTCGGTTTTGTTGATAAGAATCCGCTTCTTGGGTTAGTGATCCCCATTTTATTTGCCATGCTGGTCGCCGCGTCCATTGCCATGTTAGTGGAGCGGCTCGCATATCGTCCGTTACGCGACGCGCCCCGCCTCGTGCCTCTCATCAGCGCGATCGGCGCGTCTTTCTTCCTGGAATATTCATTCCGCGGATTTTTTGGTCCGGGCAAGTATGCTTATCCGCCGCTTCAAGCCCTCACCGGCAACTGGAACATATTCGGCATTCACGTTCTAAAAGTTCAGGTGGTGGTCACGATCTCCGCGTTGATCATGATGGGTATCTTGTATTTCGTCGTGATGTATACCAAAGTCGGCAAAGCCATGCGGGCGGTCTCGGAAAACAAAGATACGGCATCCTTGATGGGCATTGATGTCAACCGCGTCATCGTATCCACTTTTGCGCTTGGCGCAGCGATGGCAGGCGCGGCTGGAGTTCTATTTGCGCTTGTGTATCGCCAGGTGGATTTCTTTATGGGCTTTACCCCGGGCATCAAAGCCTTCACAGCCGCCGTGCTTGGAGGCATTGGCAACATCCCCGGCGCCATGGTTGGCGGACTCGTGTTAGGGGTCTTCGAATCTATTGGACCGTCGCTATTCCTTGAGGGGTTGGGCATTCCTCGCGCGTATCAACTTAAAGACGTGATCGCCTATATCATGCTTGTGATGATCCTGCTCTTCCGACCGCAGGGCATTTTAGGCGAACGATTATCCAGGCAGAAGGCTTAAGCGAGGAGATGAAATGATGAAAAACGATAATTTCCTCTGGACAGCCACCAAGGTAGGCTTGATCGGCGGGGCGATTGCCCTCTTCTTGTGCATGATCGGGATGGTGGAGGTCTTCACCAAACGGTTCGTGATCGAGGATGTCATCACGCTCGGGCAGTTTATCCTTCTGGCAACATTCGCTTCCGCGGGATTCATTGCCGCGCACAGGATCTTTACTTCGTCTGAACAAAAGAAACCCGCAAACGCATTGATCGCCGGGACGGTTGCAGGTCTGTTTACCGGGCTGGTGGTCACGGTGCTTGTGTTGATCGGAAGTCAGGTCAACATACGCGCTGTTTTTCTGAACGCCTCCCCGACTCTTTACGACATCCTTACGCTAGGCAAAGGAGTTACGAACGCCTGGGTATTGACCGCGTTCGGCGCGGGGACCGGGCTGCTCGGCGCAGTATTTTTATTGCTTCCGAAGGCTGTCCAACGTCCGATTTCGAACGGCTTGTTGGTGCTGATACTCATGGCTCTCTTTTCCGGCATCTTCCGGGTCGTGATGGTCAGCCAGGGAGGAAAATGGGAAACTACAGCCAAGTACCTCTTCGGGCAGACAGGCATGACCACAAGCGGAGCCGAGATCTTCATCGCCGTCGTTGTCTTGTGGACAATTTTCTGGTCAACAAGCGGCACTAAAGTCAAGACTGCCTATACCCGTGTGCCTAAAACCGGTCAACTTTCAATGCGGATCGTCCTTTTCGCGTTGATCGCAATTATTGTGCTCGGGCTTCCCCGCGTATCCGGTCCGTTCATTGCGCAGGTCATCGTGATCATTGGCTTGTACATCCTAATGGGCTTGGGACTTAACATCACTTTGGGATTCGCCGGTCTGTTGGACTTAGGCTTCGTCGCTTTCTATGCCGTAGGCGCCTACACGGTTGGCTTGCTCACCTCGTATGGCGAATATGGGCTACAGCACATTTCATTTTGGGTATCGGTGCCCATTGCTGTGCTTGTCTCCATGTTGTTCGGCGCATTCCTCGGGCTTCCTGTCCTTGGGGTGCGCGGCGACTATCTCGCCATTGCGACTCTTGGGTTTGGCGAGATCGTGCGTTTGCTGGCAGGGTCAGATTTCCTCGCTCCGTTCTTTGGCGGACCACGCGGAATCATCGGCATTCAAAAACCGTGTATCGGAGTTTTGGAACCTTTCCTCAAAATAGATGTGCCGCGCATCTGCGACGGCATCGAGCTAGGAAAACCTCAAGATATTTATTACCTTGCCATCGCGAGCGCGATTCTCGTCGCGTTCGTGGCTTGGCGTTTGCGCGAGTCTCGGCTGGGTCGCGCATGGATGGCAATTCGCGAGGACGAAGATGTTGCTGAGGCGCTCGGCGTGAATCTCGTGCAAACGAAATTGCTGGCGTACATGCTTGGCGCGGCATTTGCAGGCTTGGGCGGAGCGATATTCACCGTGCTCATCGGCTCGATCTTTGCGACCAGTATGCAACTGATCGTTTCGATCAACGTGGTGGCGCTCATCATCGTCGGCGGGATGGGAAGTATCCCCGGCGTGATCGTCGGCGCTATCGCGCTGATCGGCTTGCCTGAACTTTTGCGCGAAGTCTCTGAATTCCGCTATCTCCTTTACGGGTTGACCCTGGTTGTGATGATGCTCGCCAAGCCGGAAGGTCTGTGGCCATCGCAGGCGGCGCAAAGGGAACTACATCATCCGCCCGCCGAAGCCGCAGGAGATTGACGAGGAACTATGACAACGCTTCTCACTGCAGAAAAAGTGACCAAACGCTTCGGCGGACTCGTTGCCGTCAACTCGGTGGATTTCGAGATCCCCGAGAATTCCATCGTCAGTATCATCGGACCCAACGGCGCGGGCAAAACCACGTTCTTCAATTGCATCACCGGGTTTGGGAAAGCCGACGACGGCGTCATTCAGTTCGCCGGCACATCCATCCGCAACCTGCGACCCGACCAGATCGCGCGGCTCGGTATTTCACGTACTTACCAAAACATCCGTCTCTTTGCCGATATGACCGCCCTTGAAAATATTCTCGTCGGCGAGAATGTGTTCCTGCGCGCATCGTTCATCAGCGCTATTTTAGGAACCGCCTCAGTTAAAAACGAGGAGAAAACCGCTCTCGCCGAAGCGCAGCGTTTGCTTGAATTCGTCGGTTTGAAGGGACAAGGCGACATGCTGGCTCGCAACCTCCCCTACGGAGCCCAGCGTCGGCTGGAGATCGCCCGCGCCCTTGCGACCAAGCCCAAACTCCTCCTGCTCGACGAACCATCCGCAGGCATGAATCCTCGTGAATCGGAAGATCTCACCGCCTTCATCCGCCGCTTGCGTGACGAACTGGGGATCACGATCCTGCTCATCGAACATCACATGCGAGTGGTGATGGGAATCTCTGAACATATCACCGTGTTAGATTACGGCGAAAAAATTGCCGAAGGGAGTCCGCTGGAGATCCAACGCAACCCGCGCGTGATCGAAGCATATCTGGGACGCGGCGCCGCCACCGAAGGCATGGAGACAGCCCACGAACGGCACGGCAAAAAGAAAGCAGGCGAATCCCAATGACCATGCTTAGTGTTGACAACATCCACACGTATTACGGCAACATCCACGCGCTGAGGGGCATCAACCTCAAAGTTGAAAAAGGCGAGATCGTCACGCTCATCGGCGGCAACGGCGCAGGCAAAACAACCACGCTTCGCACCATCTCCGGGCTGCTCAAACCCAGAGAAGGTCAGATCATGCTGGAAGGCGAAGACCTATTCAAATACAAGCCGCACGAGATCGTTTACAAAGGCATCTCGATGGTGCCGGAAGGACGCGGCGTATTCGCCCGCATGTCCGTCACCGAAAACCTCGAGATGGGCGCGTTCAGTCGCAAAGACAAACAGGAAGTTAACCGCAACCTCGACCGCGTCTTCACGCTGTTCCCGCGCCTCAAAGAACGACGCAGTCAGTTGGCAGGCACGCTCTCCGGCGGCGAACAGCAAATGCTCGCCACCGGTCGCGCGCTGATGGCGGAACCCCGCCTCCTCTTGATGGACGAACCCTCGATGGGTCTTGCGCCTGTGTTGGTCGAACTCATCTTCGACACCATCGAAGAGATCAACAAAGAAGGCGTCACGATCCTGCTCGTCGAACAGAACGCGCTCATGGCTCTCTCCATCGCGCATCGCGGCTACGTGTTGCAGACCGGCGAGATCGTGCTTGGCGACAAAGCCGAAAAACTCAAGAACGATCCCGAAGTGCAAAAAGCCTACCTCGGAATGGAATGAATCCGACAGCACCAACAAAAGCGCAGAGGAGAATGTTCACCCTCTGCGTTTTTTGTTATCATCCTGTGCAGCCGACGTTCTCTAACGTCGGCGGAGACAATCATGCTCATCCTCAACGCCAATGAAGTCCGACAAGCCCTGCCGATGAAAGACGCGATCGCCGCGATGAAGGACGCCTACGCCTCTCTTTCCGACGGGACGGCTGTCGCGCCCTTGCGGACGCGTTTACCCATCCCCAGCCGCGACGCGATCAGCCTGTTCATGCCCGCCTACATGAAAAAGGATTCCACCGAAGCGCTCGCGGTCAAAGTTGTGTCGTTGTATCCCTCCAACCCCCCGCGCGGACTCGCCTACATCCAAGCCGCCGTGTTGGTCTTCGACGCGGAAACGGGACGCGCGATCGCATTGCTCGAAGGAAGTTCGCTGACCGCCATCCGCACAGGCGCAGGGAGCGGCGCATCCATTGATCTGCTTGCGCGCAAAGACAGCAAAGTCGTTGCCATCTTCGGCGCGGGTCCGCAAGGGAAGACTCAACTCGAAGCCGCGTGTTCCGCTCGGAATGTCGAGACCGCGTTCATCTATAATCCAACCACGGCAAAAGCAGAATCATTCGCCAGCGAAATGGCTGGGCTGGGAAATATCCCAAAAGACATCCGCGTGGCAAAGACTCCCAAAGAAGCCATCGAAAACGCGGACATCATCTGCACAGCGACAGGCTCGAAGAAACCCATCTTCGACGATAAAGATGTAAAAGCAGGGACGCACATCTCCGCCATCGGCGCGTACACGCCGGAGATGCAGGAACTCCCCATCGAAACCGTCGCGCGTTCGCGCATCGTTGTCGATTCTCGCGCCACTGTCATGGACGAGGCTGGCGACATTGTCAAAGCCATGAAAGCGGGACTCATCAACGAGTGGAACATCCACGCTGAACTCGGCGAAATCGTTTTGGGAATAAAATCAGGCAGAGAGTCGGATGACGAGATCACGTTCTTCAAATCCGTTGGCAACGCGATACAAGACGCCGTCGCCGCACAGGTCGCGTTAAAAAATGCTCATGCCATGAAACTTGGCGTTGAAGTAGAATTTTAGAAAATTTCCCGCGCTGAGCGGATGTCTGAGCGAAGCGATAGCGAAGACGAAGACCGAAGCCGAAGCGCAGTTAGCCATCATAAACAAATATCCTCTTGAAACTGTCCTTCGACTGCGTGGGGACGAACGCCCCACTCCGCTCAGGACGGAAAATATTTTATGCCCTCTGCAGAAATCATCACCATCGGAACGGAAATCCTCCTCGGCGAGATCGTAGACACGAACACGCGCTACATCGCGCACGTGTTGCGCGGCATGGGCGTGGACTTGTTCCGCACCATCACCATCGGCGACAACGTCGAACGCATCGCGGAATCCATCCGCAATTCGATGCGACGCGCGGAAATTGTCATCACCACAGGAGGCTTGGGTCCCACAGTGGATGATCCCACGCGTGAAGCCGTCGCGCGCGCGGCAGGCGTGGAACTTGAATTCCGAGAAGACTTGTGGGAACAAGTCGTTGAAAACATATCTCGTTATGGACGCAAGCCTTCCGAGAATCAAAAGCGACAAGCCTACGCCCCCAAAGGCGCGATTGGAATCGAAAACCCAGTTGGCACCGCGCCGTGTTTCATTGTTGAAACATCTACTATTCATCCCGCAGTGCAACTGCGGGATGAACATGAAGTTGAAGTTGCATCCGCAGTTGAACTGCGGATGCAACAGGAGCAGCACGAAAGTGTCGTTATTTCATTACCCGGTGTTCCCCACGAAATGGAACACATCCTGCACGAATCGGTGGTTCCCTATTTACAGAAACGATTCAACCTCAACCAGATCATCAAAATAAAAATTTTGCATTGCGCCGGTCTCGGCGAAGGACTCATTGACGAAAAGATCGCCGACCTCGAAACGTTGAGCAACCCCACGGTTGGTCTCGCCGCGCACACAGGCGTGGTTGATATTCGCATTGCAGTGAAGGCAAAAAACGAACCCGAAGCGGATGAAATGATCGAAAGAATCGAGAAAGACGTCCGCGAGAGACTCGGCGATGTGGTCTTCGGAGCGGATGAAGACACACTGGAAGATGCCGCTCTCCAAGCCGTGGCAAGCCGAGGCTGGAGTCTGATCGGATTGGAATCCAATTTGAATGGCTTGCTCGCGCGAAAAATCCCGCACACAGTTTCAGTCTCTAGTCTCCAGTCTCCGAATCTTATCGAAACACTTCGCAACGCGCGAAATGAATCCAAAGCCGATGCCGCTTTGGGAATCATTGTCAACACCGAAGAACGATCCGCGGAGATGGCTCTCATCACGCCGAAGATCGAAAAGACGCATCGCGTCACGTACGGCGGACCGCCGCGCAGTTTGCCGTTGTGGTCTGTGAACCTCGCGCTCGATTGGCTGCGGCGGCGAGCGTCGGAGAATGAATGAAAACGCGGCGACGATCATCGAACGCGTGGGTGTATTTGATCTGGGCGGCAAACGGAGTTGTGATCTTGTGCCTGTTCGGCGGCGCGGCATTTTATGTGACGAGTCAATCGGCTTCGGCAAGCGACTCGATTCCCACACAAGCCTTCACGCCGACCTCCAACGCTGCGCCGACAAGTTATTATTTGCCGACGCTCACACCCAATCCGTTTTACACGCCATATGTGTTTGAAACATCCACGCCGTTCCATCTGCAAAACGGACCCGCGCCGAACATCATCGGGTACTCCGCTTCAAGCCGCCCCATCGAAGTGTATACGTTCGGCGCGGGCGAACGCCAATATTTAATTGTAGCGGGCATTCACGGCGGCTACGAATGGAATACGGTAGAACTGGCGGATGAGTTGATCACGCACATCAACGAACATCCTGAAATAATTCCGAGGGATGCGACTCTATACATCATCCGCAACATGAACCCCGACGGCGAGGCGCGCGCTCACGGCGTGGACGGGCGAGTCAACAACAACGGTGTAGACTTGAACCGCAACTTCCCCAGTGAGAACTGGGTCGCCGATTGGGACCGCGACGGCTGTTGGATCTATCGCCCCACAACGGGCGGCTTGTACGGCGGCTCAGAACCTGAAACGCGGACGGTGATGAGTTTCGTTGAAGGTCGCAACATCACAGCATTGATCAGTTATCACAGCGCCGCGCTGGGCGTCTTCCCCGGCGGCGTGCCGTGGACGGAAGACTCGAAACGCCTCGCGGCGACATTGGCAAAAGCGACAAAATATCCGTACCCACCAGTTGATACGGGTTGTGTCTACACCGGCACGCTCGCCGATTGGGCTGTCGAGAACGGCGTCGGCGCGGCAGTAGATATGGAACTGCGCGATCACATGACGACCGACTTCTCAGCGAATTTGAGGGCGTTGAAGGCATTATTGAATTTTATTCCGTGATCTATTGTAGGGGCTACGCAATGCGTCGCCCCTGCATGCAAAAAAGGAGAACCCATGACTCAAGTTGACACCCTCTTCCTCAACGCCCACGTCCTCACCATGGACGAAACGATGACTCAACACAAGCGCGGCGCGGTCGCAGTGACAGGCGATAGCATCGTCGCGGTGGGACCCGAAGACGCGATCAAAAAAGAATATTCGGGCAAAGAGACGATTGACTGCAAAGGCAAAGTTCTCATGCCTGGTCTCGTCAACGCGCACACACATGTGCCGATGACTCTCCTGCGCGGCATCGCCGATGACTTGCGACTCGACGTGTGGTTGCAAGGCTACATGTGGCCCGTGGAACGACAGTTCGCCTCGCCTGAGTTCGTGCGTCTCGGCACATCCATCGCCTGCGCCGAACTCATCAAAAGCGGCGTGACCACCTTCAACGATATGTATTTCTACGAAGATGCTGTCGCCACCGCCACCGCAGACGCGGGGATGCGCGGCGTGTGTGGGCAATCCATTTTGAAATTCCCAACACCCGACGCGGCGTCGTATGAAGACGCGATGGAAAAAGCGCGCGATTACATCAAAAAGTGGAAGGGGCATCCGCTCATCGTCCCGTCCATTGCGCCGCACGCGCCGTACACAACTACAGCCGATATATTGCGCGAGACCGCCGAACTCGCCAAAGAGTTCGACGTTCCGCTTCACACGCATCTCGCCGAAACATCTTTCGAAGTGGACAACATGCGCAACGAACAAGGCATGCCCGTGATTCCCTACGTGAAGAAACAAGGCTTGCTCGAAGCCAAGGTCATCGCCGCGCATTGCGTGCATCTCGACATCGGCGAGATCCGCACGCTTCATCACGCGGGCGCGGGCGTTTCGCACAACCCCTCGTCGAATCTCAAACTCGCATCGGGTTTCGCGCCTGTGGTGAAAATGCTTCAATCGGGACTCAACGTCGGCATCGGCACAGACGGTCCCGCGTCGAACAACGATCTGGATATGTTCGAAGAAGTGCGCCTCGCCGCGTTCATCGCCAAAGCGGTGACGAATGATCCGACTTCGCTCCCCGCGCCGCAAGCCTTGCTCATGGCGACGCGCCTCGGCGCCCAAGCGCTTCATATCGGACATCTAACTGGTTCGCTCACCCCCAGCCGCCGCGCCGACCTCATCCTCGTTGACCTCAGCCCGGTGCACAACTCCCCATCCTTCCGCCGTTCGGCAGACAACGCATACGCTCAGATCGTCTACGCAAGCAAATCAACGGATGTGACCGATGTGATGATCAACGGCAAATGGGTCATGCGTGATCGTCAATTGCTCACACTCAAAGAAGATGAACTGCTCGCGCAAGCCGCGGACCTCGCCAAGCAAATTGATTCCTTCCTCGTCGAACGCGAACAATCGGTGTTGTCGAAACTCATCGCGCTCGGCGGCTCGATGGAAGAAGAGTCGTTCGAGGTGCAAGTCAAAGTCAAAATCACGGACCCAGACCGCGTCCTCCGCGAATTGATGCGCGACGAGATAGACATCCTCTACGAACGTCACTATCGCCAACACGACGCGTACTTCATCTTCGACGACGAATCACAGGGACGCCTGCGCTACCGAGAAGATGATTTCGTGGACGACGCGAAAAACACGGTCACGCAAACTCGCGCGCGACTCACCTTGCTCGGACAAAAACGCGAAGGACACTTTGAACACGAAGTGTTACTCTCGCGCAGTCGCTTCCTTGCGCCAGCCACAAACTCGCTTCGTTTCTATCGCGAATACTTCAAACCGAAATCAGAAGTGAGCATCGAAAAAGACCGCCTGCGCTGGTTCATCAAATACAAAGACACCGAGTTCTACGTCAACCTCGACCACATGACTACGCCCCCGCTCGGACATTTCCTCGAAGTCAAATCGCGCACCTGGAGCCGCAAAGACGCAGACAACAAAGCCGATCTTCTGAACGAACTACTCGAACTCCTCGGCGCGGCAAACAGCGAAACGGTCACCGAAGATTATATTGACATCGTAGCCAGCAAATAGATTCGTGGTGCGGGATGGAATCTCGCACGCTGCATAATTGGCGGGATAACATTCCGCCCCACGATACGTTTTTGCAACTTCCAACGACCCATCCCTGTATTGGTGATGTCACCCTGAGCGACAGCGAAGGGTCTCCTTCACGGAAAGTACGACACTTTTCAAAAGGAATCACTCATGTCCCAATCACCCACACCTGACAAACCGAATCCCGTCGGCAACGCGAGCATGTACCTCGGCATCGCCTCCTCCGCGCTTGTGTTCGGAATCGCCCTCTGCGCATGGACAGGCATCAGTCAACGTTGGATTCAACTCGCAGGCACACCCCTCTTCGTCTGCGGAGGCGCGAGCGCGTTCCTCGGCTTTCTCGCCGCCATCCTCGGCGCGGCTGGCTTATTCGGCAAAGACCGCTCGCGCACAACCGCGATTGTTGGCTTGATCCTCGGCATCCTCGGCGCGTGCATGTTTCTGGGATTTCTCCGCGCCATCGCAAGATAATCGCGCAACTTTTTATCCCTGCCAACTGTATGTCGTTGCGAGGGCGATGCTCTTCCGCCCGAAGCAATCTCCTGTTACAAGCGGGCTTATGTTGCGAGGAGATTGCTTCGTCGGTCTTCGTCTGCGCTTCGCTCCGCTCAGACCTCCTCGCAACGACATGAATCAAGGTGATAAACATGCGCCGACTCATCCTCTCCCTCTCCATCCTCCTCCTCGCCTCCCTCGCCTGCAACGGCGGAGGCGTCCCGCCGTCCCCCGAAGACTCCATCTTCGACTCAGGCAAAACCGCCTACGGCTTCTTCCCCTCCCCGCCCGAAGCGACTCTCGACAGCATCTTCCAACTCTACAAAGATATGGATCAACACGCCGATTTTGTTTTGATCCAACAAAACACCGCATGGGAAGATTTCGCCGAAGGTGGAACCGAAACCGAATCGCAAACGAAAACCGACTTGATCAATCAAGTTAAACTCGCAAATCAAAACGATCTCGAATACATCTTCGTCATTGACGCGCTCAACGGACTCAACCGCCGCGAGTTCATCGGCTTGCCTGCTGGCTGGGAGGCGAACTTTGCCAATCCAAACGTAAGAAGCGCATATCGCAATTACGCGCTGTGGGTCGTGCGCACATTTCATCCGCGCTACCTCGGTCTCGCCTCCGAGATCAACACCTACATGGACGCGCATCCCGACGACGCGGGCAACTTCATCAGCCTCTACAATGAAATTTACGCGCTGGTCAAAGCCGAAGCGCCCGAAACGCAGATCTTCGTCTCGTTCCAATGGGACGACATCAACAACATGTTCCCCCAGCCTGAGGAAGGCAATCGTCAGCGGCTCAGCCCGAATTGGGAACAGATCGAAGCGTTCGAACCCAATCTGGATTTGTGGGTGATCTCGACGTATCCATATTTTGTTTTCCCCTCCGCCTCAGATATCCCTGCGGACTATTACACCCCGCTTCTTTCGCGGACGGGGAAGCCGCTCGCCATTGCTGAAAGCGGATTCTCCTCCCAGCCCGTCGGCTTCGCACAAGGTTCACTCGATGACCAGGTCATCTTCCTCAATGCAGTGCACGACCAACTCGGTCCGCGTCTCGCGTTTTGGGTCAACACCATCCTCACCGACTTCAACATGGACTCGTACGCGGCAGAAATGGCAAAACAGGGACGCGACCCCAAAGACGCCGAAGCCCTCGCAAATTTTGCCTTCATGGGCTTTTTGAATCCCGACCGCTCCCCCAAACCCGCACTCGAAGTGTGGGATGGGTTTAGGAATCCATAAAAAAGTGACGATCATCTTTGAGATGACCGTCACTTCTAGAGTTATCGCCGATTCACGCCTCACTAATCGCAATACAAAGTAACATCAAATTTATTTTCAACACCAGACATAATTTCGAAATTTGAAAGTACCGCGTAGAAGCCTACCGCCTTCAAGCCTGCGCTTTGTAAGCCATCTACAAGAAACAACGCTTTCGAAAGATAAGCGTTTTCCATCGTCAATCCTTTGCCACCTTCAAAGTTGACACCGATCTTCCACGTTTCGTCCGGTGGGCGTACATCATCACAACCCGACAACATCGTAGATTTGGTCGTGATCAACACCCACAATTCGTATTTGCCAGGCTGAATTTCTTCGAGCGCATACTCCCCTTTTGAGTTTGATTTTGCATCAACAACCAGATCAAGTGATTCAGCCATTCGCAGCTCAACCGTGCTGGCAAATGGCTTTACGCTGCCATTCGACATGGATAGCGTTCCAACGAGGGATGCAGGGAGAGGGATCGGCGTGTCAGAAGGGATTGGAGTGAGAGTTGATGTTGGAGTTGGAGATGCTGTTGGTGTTACCGTAATTGTCGCTGTGGGCAAGGGAGTGGATGTCGGCGCATCCGTCGGTATGGCTGTAGCCTGTACGCCGCAAGCGGTCAACAAAAGAACTAAGGTCAATGTCACAAACTGGAATTTGATACGAGTCATTATTGCCTCCTCAAGATTTGGATGTTTGTTTAACGGGATAAAAACAAAGTTTGTTCCACTTTCGTCAAGCTAAGTAACGTCAATAATGGATAACAGAATCATGTCATGCTGAGGGGCGATTTTTGCCCCGAAGCATCTCGGAAAGGCTCATCCGAGACCCTTCGGTCGCTGAAAACCGCTCCCTCAGGGTGACATAACGGTAGTTTTGGTTTATCCATTATTCACGTTTAATAAGATTAGAATTTTCAAGGTTTCACAACAATACCGCCCACTCCCGACCTGACATCATGAGAATTTAGACAAGAACCCCAGCACAATGCGATTAAATTCATCGGGTTTTTCAACAGGCACGGCGTGACGGGAATCCTCGATGACAACCAGTTCCGCATTTCCCAACGCAGGGATATACGCTTCTTTGGCTGATATCGGTGTGTAATCATTGTCCGCGGCGACCACCAGAACGGGCATTTTGATATTTTGAATCTTATCCGCCACGCTCCAGCCGACGATGGCACGCATGGTATCCAAATACGCGCGGATGTCATTTTCCGCCCAACGAGCGACAAATATCTCGCGCAATTTCTCTTGTCCATCTTTGGGGAACAACCGCTTACTCAACACCTCCCCCATCTTACGCATCCCCATCAAACGGACAATCGCAAAACGCATAAACACCTGCCAGCGTTCTTTGAGGGTACGAACGACGAGTTCGGGACCCGAATTGACGATTACCATGCTCTTGACCAGTTCTGGATGATCCACCGCCAGTTGAAATGCGATCATCCCGCCTAGTGAAATTCCCACCACATGGACAGCTCCGACTCCTAACGACTTAATTAATTCAGCGGTATCCTTCGCAAACAGCGACATGCTGTACGGTCCCTTCGGCTTCTGCGATTGTCCATGCCCGCGCAGGTCGAAGGCTACCGTTTTGAATTGTTTAGCAAAAGCAGGGATTTGCATTTCCCAATCGCGCGCGCTGGAGCCAAGTCCGTGAATGAATAAAACAGGCTGTCCGCTTCCAGCAATTTCGTAATACAGCTCGATGTTGTTGACAGTAGCTTTTGACATATTGACATCCTCTTCAGTCGGGGAGTTGCGTCTACTAAAAAAGCATTTGATGTCAATTATAGCCATCAACTTGAAACAGAGTTGGATTTTCTCTTCCGAATTTTATACAGACTCATGCCAAACAAAATAAAACCAAGCGGGGTGGTGATGAGATACAAGACCCAATTCGTTTGCCACTGCAATTGCAGGGACGCGGCAAGCGCATAAAAGGAAACGCCTACTATGGGAATGCCCAACAGCGAGAGATATTTCCACGCAGGCACAGGGACGTTGAAATCGGTCAGCATCGAGCCGTCTTCTTCGCTCAATCGATTCCAACGCAATCCAAGGTATGCCAGCCCCAACAAGATCGGCAGGATGATTATTGTCAGCGGATTGCTCGGCACGACTACGAAGAGGAACATCAAAACGAATAATCCCACGATGGCGATGCTTACCCAACGGTTCGGGCGAAAGGGTTTGGAGGAACTCCAGTCCGCCAGCCAGTAAGCGGGGATGGCAAGGATCACTGCGCTAAAAGAAAATGTTGCAAACTCAGCGACGGAGGAAACTCCTCCATCGGGTTCGAGCCACCACATGATCGCCCACAAGCCGTAATAAAGCCCGATGGTTAGAGACAGTTTCAACGTCGAGAAAGGATTCGAGGCGCGCAGGGATTTTCGAATCCCGTACCATCCGATCCAGACCGTGATGAGAGCGTGCCATGCAAGGGCAGTAAATGAGATCGAGAGCGGCAGGGACTCGTACGTCGTCTGCACCACGATGCCTTCACCAAGCCAGCCGAACACCGCGCCTGCGAGGAACAACGCCCAGATGTTTTTGATTCTGAAATGCGAGACGAGCAGGAGAAAGACGAACACCATCAACGAATAAGCCAGCCAGGTGATCGTCCATTCGCCGAGAGAATCCCCAGGGCGTTTGCGCGCCCAAAATAAAAGTTCGGAAAAGAGAAAGAAAATGTAACCCGTAGACAGCGTCAACACGAATTTTTTGAATGTTTTCATAGCACAAATACAGGTTGTGACTCAAAAATGTTGCATCGAGTTACGGACACCCATTCGCCACATGTTCCTCGAAGGTTTCAGCAAAGTTGTGGTATCCCGAACCATCACATTTGGCGCGGAAGAAATAATACGGCGTCTCAGCAGGGAACGCGACCGCTTGCAGTGAATCCAAGTCTGGATTGGAAATCGGCGCGGGCGGCAAACCTGTGTAGAGATATGTGTTGAACGGCGAGTCGAATTGCAGGTCGTTCAAACTCAGCGGATTCTTCCACCACGTTCCCTTGGCAAAATCAAACCCAAGCGCGTACTGGATCGTTGGATCAGCATCGAGTTTCATGCCGATGTTCAAACGGTTGAGGTAGACCGATGCGATCAACGGCTTCTCTTCATCTTGAACGGCTTCACGCTCCACAATGGATGCGACGATCACGGCTTCGTACACAGTGAGTCCTTGTCCTTCAAATCCATGAGTCAACTCGGAAGTAAGTCGTAGTGAAAAATTGCGGAGGAGTTCATCCATCAACTCGTTGACTGATGTGTTGCGCGAAAGGATATACGAATCGGGGAAAAGGAATCCTTCGACAGAATCAGTACCGTCGAGAAAATCAAAATCGTCACGCGGAGTCCGTGCGGCGGCGAGAAACTCGTCAGGCGTGATCGCCAAGCCTGAGGTCGGGAGAGATGCGGCAATCTCCTCCATCCGCCAGCCTGCAAGGACGGTGAACGTCACCTCGGTGGCGCTCGCATCCTGAATCTCTCGCGCAATATCAATCGCGGACATCGCCGCGCTGAGTTTGTACTCCCCCGCTTGAATGGACGTGTCGAGTCCCGAATACACCAAATAGTCGCGGAACGATTCGGCATCGCGGATCAACGCCGCGTCTTGCAGACTCGCCGCGATCGAACTCACCGACTGCCCCGACTCGATTTTGAAATTTCGTTCGCTCGCTTCGTCATTCAGCGGACGTGTGAGCAAGCCGTCGTACCACAACAACCGCGCGGAATATTGCACACGTTGAAAAATCGTCAACCACGGCGCGGGCGGACCATAGATCCGCGCGGCTTCGGAGGGAATCGTGATGAACGCGACGAGGACGCAGAGGAGGAAAAAGAGAATTAGGAGAATTGGGAGAATTTTTCGCATGGGAGGGAAGTAAACACGGAGACACGTAAACAGGTAAACACGTTGTAACTCGTACCTTGTATCTCGGAACGCACCTTACGCAGTACGCAATACGCAGTACCTTTCACTTCCGCGACTCTAAATAGGACCTCAATATCACCACCGCCGCCAACGAATCATGATGCCCTGCGCGTTTCTTACGCGAGACTCCTATTTCAATGACCGCCGCGCGCGCGTCTTGCGTGCTGAATGACTCGTCGAACAACTCCACAGGGATTTGAGTCTGTTCGCGCAGCGCGTCGGCAAATTTCGCGGCACGTCTGCCTGCGAGATTCGGTTTGCCATCTTCGTCGAACGATTGCCCGACGACGATCAAGCCGACTTCGTTTTCAGCGGCAAGGTTCGCCACCTGTGCCGCGTCGAGCAGACGCGACACATGCTCGATCACTTTGAACGGGCTGGCAATCGTCGCAGTCGGGTCGCTGAGCGCGAGACCGATCCGCTTTTCGCCGTGGTCAACTGCTAGGATACGCATAAAACTTCTTCAAAACCTTTTCACCGCGAAGCACGCAAAGCTTGCACTGAGCTCGTCGAAGTGATCGCTAAGATTCTTTTTCTTTCCTCTTTCGACTTCGCGTCCTTCGCGCCTTCGCGGTTAAGAATCATTCCGTCACCACTTCGATCCGAAACGGCAACAACGGAATCCACTTCCACCACGAGGGGAACATCGAAATCACTGGCTCGCTTTCCCATGCAAACGACTCGTCCAAGCGTGAACGCGCTTCATCAACGCTCAAGCCGCGAATCAATGTTGTGACCTGCGCGGTATCAACCGATTGAACGATCTGTCTCTCGGCGCGTAATTGCCACCGCGCAGAATTGTCCTCGTCTAACACAGGCAAGCCAACGGATTCAGTTTTCACATCGGATGAAACAAAAGAAAAGCCCGAAGGGAGAGAAGCGTTCAACGCAAGGGAAGCAAGCTCACTCAAGTCTGAAGCGGAGGCGTAACGCGCGGAATATTCCACTTGCATAGTCAACGTCAATGTGGTGCCAGCCGCGCCCGCAGGCGGGTCATATTCCTCCAACAAAACTTGCGAGACGGAAATCGTCTTGTCGAAAAGAATATCGCCCGATGTAACATCGTTCAAAAAATTTATGCGCGCGTCTTCATCGAGAGATTTCATCAACAACTCTTTCGCGCGCGCGCGATCCGCATCGCTCGCCTGCACAGACGATTGCTCGCGCCCGCCTTCCGTCGGCTCGGGGTTTGTGACCGAAAGCGAAAGCCCCAACGCGCCGCGAATGACGATCAACGACTCTGCGGGCAGGTTGCCGATCGCGCCGCTTTCCACCGCCTCGACGGGAATCTCAAGTTCTTTGCCGACGCCCGCCGCAATGATGCCATCTTCAAGAGTCGCAAATTGCACAAGCGCATCACGCGCCGCCTCCACAATTGTGCCAGCAGGTATCGTCACCGCGTTCGACGTGAGATTGCGAAATACCACAACGCCCGTTGCTTTCGATTGCGGCACAACACCCTCGCCCGTCACAACAACTGTTTGCGCGCCGTCGAGAATGATCCGTTTTTCACGCGCGGGGATGTTGCCCGTCACAAAAACAGACTCGGTCGATTCACTCGCGATCACAGGGATCACAATGCTTTGCGTTTCAGTGATCGGTTGCAATTGGATTTGCGCGCGCGGGATGAACAATGCGACGATGGCAAACACAGACATCACGCCGACGATGAACGCGCCAAGCCGTGTCGCAGGATGCGCGCGCCACGCCTCTTCTCGGACTTGAACCTGCTCCCGCTTCTCACGCAGATTCTTCGCTGGAGGCTTTCGCGTCAACCTCTTCGGCGGGCTCTGCGCCCACGCCTCTTTTTGCGCCTCCGCCGTTGACTCAAAAACGGGAATGCCCAACTCTTCGGCATCCGCGCGGACACGCCTTGTGCGAGTCACCAATCCCAACTGCGCGCCAAGCGACGACGCGTGTCGTTGCAGAACTTTCAAGTCTGCTTGACGAAGCGCGATCTTCTCGAACTTGGGAGCCACCAACAAAATGCGCGGCGTCTTCGCCCACGACATCCTGTCGCGGACGGAGATGAGGTCATCGTGCGATTCAAGGGTGATGATCTTTGTTTTCAACGAGGGGAATTATATCGTAGCAGTCGTGTGACCCACAAAAACCGATTACAACAGAACGCAGAGTGGCGTTTACGATAAAACTGGCGGGGGCGGGAAATCCCGCCCCCGCGCAAGATCAGTCAGAATATTGAATCGCGTCATGTACCAGGTTGACAAACTCCTCCATGTCGCCTTCGCGCGGCATCCATTCAGCGATCCGTTCTGCTTCGCGGTACACATCGCCAAGCGAACTTCCCTCCGCCCAATAACTTCGCTTGAGGATTTCGGCGAATTCCGCAACGACCACATCCCGCTGGAAGTAAACGTCGGCATTCTCGAATTCACGAGCCAGTTGCTCCGTGTAAAAATCGTTCGACATCTCAGTGACCGTGTGCAAGTCGGGGTCTTCCCAACGAAGGAAGACGGTCGCTATTTTCCCGTATGCCTCGGGGTACAACTTCACTTCATACAACGCGGTGACGGAATGTCCTGCCCCGATCTCGCCCGCGTCCACATCGTTGTCGCGGAATTCATCATCGGCAATCGCGCGATTCTCGAATCCGACAAGGCGATAGCGCATTACCATCTCGGGGTTGAACTCCACCTGCACTTTCGCATCCAGCGCGATAGTCTGTAATGTGCCGGTGATCTGGTCCACGAACAACCGTTTCGATTCGCGCATATCATCCACATAGGCGTAGAAGCCGTTTCCATTGTCCGCGAGTTGCTCCATCAGCGTGTCGTTGTAATTATCCATGCCAAATCCGATGGTGGTCATGGTCACACCCTCTTCCAAATGCCCACTGATCTCATCGAGGATGATCTCGGCTTCGGTATTGCCGACATTTGCCACACCATCCGAGCAAAGGATCACGCGGTTGATGCCCTCCCCATTGAACGCATTCAGAGCCATCTTATATCCAAGCCGAATACCCGCCTCGGCATTGGTAGCGCCTTCCGGTTCCAGGCGATAAATGGCGGAGAGAATTTCATCCTTGTTGGAGCCAGACACCGGCTCGAGGACGACGCGGGCAGTCGACCCATAAACGACGATACTTACCGTATCATCCGGTCGCAATTGTTCCACGAGCAATTCAAGAGAACGCTTTACCAGCCCAAGTCGGTTGTCCATAGCCATTGAACCAGACACGTCAACGACAAAGGTTAGCGAAGCGGGCTTGCGTTCATCGGCGGGAACCTGATACCCCTGGATCCCGACACGCAGCATCTGGTAACGCTCCGTCTGGGTGAACGGCGACGGCGCTCCGTCAACAGTGATCCCAAAAGTTTGATGGGATGGCGGGTTGGCATATCCCTGCTCGAAGAAATTGACGTACTCCTCCACGCGGACAGACTCGGGCGGCGGCATGTTGCCGCCTTCGATGTAATTCCGCATGACGGTGTATGAGCCGGTATCCACATCGAGCGCAAACGTGGACAAATTGTCGTCCTCTGTATCAATAGAGGGATTGACCCCATAATCCTCGAAGAACATATCGTACGGTTCATTCCCAGTTGGCGACCCATGAGCGTATGGACTCACCGCTTGGGCGTTTTCCTGCGCCGGCGCTTCGGTTGCCGCCGGATAATACGGCTCTGCCGTTGCTCCCGGAGCGGCGGCCCCGCAAGCGGAGAGAACAAGCGACAACAGAAGGATGCCCGATAGAAGGGCATTTCGTTTGGTGAACATTTCACTTCTCCTTATTTGATTTTTTGTAACGCGGTGGAATGAACAACAGGTCGGCGTTCCCGTTGTTCACAGAGGGTATCTCACATCATAGATCCTCCTTTCGGATGATTCCACAACCCCCGTTGAGAATGAGTTATTGTAATACGGACGTCCTGCTAAGAAAATAGTTCCACAAAACATAAGAGACGGGCAAACTGCCCGTCTCTTTTCAACATTCACAAATCAAACTATTGTGTAAACGACATCCACACCACAATCCCATCTTCCACGCTGGAAACAGTGACGGTCAGGAATTTATCGCCTTGCGAGTAAACCAGCAACGCGCCCTGCTCATCCGACGTGGTCACCATCGGCGACCAGCCGGCGTTTCCCAAATTGCTGTTGTAAAAGTCCGACGCATCCTTGGCAGTACCTGTGAACTTGAAACTGTAATTGTTCGCGTCGAACTCCTGCCCAGCCGTCGCCTGCGGCATGATCGGGATTCCGTTCCACTCGCTCACTGGCGTCCCTTGCGGGTCGAAGTAATTTCCGATCTGCGCGATCTCGCTAGGCAACGCTTCGAGCGTCGAGAACGGAATCGTCGTCGCCAAATTACTCACATCCGTTACGATGGCTTGCGCGGTGCTTGCCGTATTTTTCACATCGTTGATCGGGTTGGTGACCAACGAACAGGCGAGCAGAAAAACGAGAACCATCGCAAACATTGAAACTTTAAATAGTCGTGACATTTGAACTCCTTTTGAGATAATCATAAACCTAAACGCTTTTCTATGAAGAGGGATGAATGTACTAAACAACAAGGGGCGGACAAATTTGCCCGCCCCTGCGGTCCTATTTCAATTTTTCTTCGACGACTTTCGCAACTTTACTCAACGCCGCTTGGATGTCGCCAGCGAGACTCCCTTGCGCCATGTTGGGACGTCCCCCGCCTTTGCCGCCAATGCCCGTGATGAGATCGCCCGCCTTGAGTCCGCGCTTGACGAGATCCTCGGTCAGCACCGCGATGACAGTTGGTCCAGTTATCAGTACAGCGACTCCACCCTTCGGATATTTCTCGCGGAACTTGTCGGCAAGCATACGGAGCGTGTCCGCGCTGGAATCGGGAATCTCTGCGGCAAGGACGTGTGCGTCCTTCACCACTTGAAGATTGGAGACTAGAGACTGGAACGATGAAAGCGCGGCTTGCGCGCGAAGATTCGCAAGTTCCTTTTTCAACTCGGCGATCTCGTTGTGAGCGTTTTCCACTTTCTGAGGGACCTCATCTACAGAGGTCTTCAACAACGCGGATGCATGTTTCAACGTCTTGAATCGCTTGGCGATCAACTCATACGCCCCGCGACCGGTCACCGCTTCAATGCGCCGCACATTCGCCGCGACAGAACCTTCGCTCACGATGAGGAACGCGCCGATGTCAGACGTCCGTTCGAGATGTGTGCCGCCACAAAGTTCGTAGGAATATTTTGCGCCTTCTTTTTGTTGTCCAGCAGTTGAACTGCTGGACGAATCATCGAGAATCGAAATCGTCCGCACAGTCTCACCATACTTTTCGCCGAACAACGCCATCGCGCCTTCTTTCTTGGCTTCATCCAGCGATTTACTTTCTTTTTGCACAGGCATATCCGCCGCGATGGCTTCGTTGACCATGTGTTCGATACGATCAAGTTGTTCGGAAGTCAATGATTCGGGATGATTGAAGTCAAAGCGCAGGCGATCAGGCGCGACTAAAGAACCTGCTTGTGTGGCTTGATCGCTCAACACGGTGTGCAATGCTTTGTGCAGTAAGTGAGTTGCGGTGTGATTCCGCATGATGTCGTGGCGGCGGGTCAAGTCCACTTCAGCGATGGCGTTGTCGCCCACTTTGGGTTGACCGGAGATCACCGTGCCAAAATGGACGATCACGCCCGCCGAGGCTCGGCGCATGGAGGTAATTTCGATCTCCCATGTTCCATCGGCAGTTGAACTGCCGATGGATCGGATATATCCCGTATCATCTACCTGCCCGCCCGACTCAATGTAGAAGCCGGTCTTTGGCAGGATCACTTGAACTTGATCATCCAGCGACGCCGACTCAACGGATTCTCCATTCACAACCAGCGCAAGGATTTCGCCTTCCACAAGCGGACTGGCGTATGGGTCATATTCAACGCCATTATTGCCGAGTTTCTTCTTCGATTGCAAGTCTTTCAAAATCTCTGCAAAGAATTCCGCATCTTCGCCGCCGAGTTTGCCCATGGCTTTTCCGCCGCCGGAAGCAAGCGCGTGTTTTTCTTTCGCTTCGTTGAATCCTTTTTCGTCCACGTCAAGTCCCTGCTCGCGGGCGATGTCGCGGGAGATTTCAAATGGCAAACCGTACGTTGCATAGAGGTCGAAGGCGCGATGCCCATCAAGGATGCGCTTCGACTGCGCTCCGCTCCGCTCAGCGAGGAGGTCGGAGAGTAGATTCTGCAGATGGTTAGTGCCAGCCTCCACCGTCCGCGCGAAGCGGATCTCTTCCCGAGTCAGATTATCCAGAATGGCGGGCTGAGCCTTTTTCAGTTCGGGATAAAAATCTCCGTAATAATTGATCACCGCTTGGGCGACTTTGGCAAGGAAGGGATCGTTCAACCCGATCTTCGAGCCGAA
>CAYWCN010000029.1:35007-38539 GCA_964456775.1 uncultured Anaerolinea sp. | reverse complement strand
ACGCGCAACTTCGCGTTGTTCAACACATTGAAATCCACCTTCGCGCGGCGTTGACGTCCCTTGCGGACGGTATCCACCGAATGAGGCGCGCACGCCAGCAGGACATCTGCCATGATGTCGGCGAGTTCGCGCGTCATCTTTTCGTTGAAGCCGCGTTGCGTGATCCACGGCGTCCCCAAACGGATTCCGCTCGGGTCCATCGAGTTCTTGTCGCCGGGAATCGTGTTGCGATTAACAACCACGCCGACAATATCCAAAATGCGTGATGCTTGGTCGCCACTCAACTTTGTTCCGTCTTCACCGACGATGCTTGTGCAATCTACATTGACCAAATGCGTGTTCGTTCCGCCAAACGGGACGCGCAGTCCGCGCTTGGTGAATTGATCCGCCATCGCTTTCGCGTTCTTGAGCGTTTGTTCCTGCAACTTCTTGAATTGTTTCGTTTGAGTCAACTTGAACGTCAGCGCGAGAGCCGCAAAGACGTTGACGTGTGGACCACCCTGCTCACCGGGGAAGACGGCTTTGTCAATCTTCTTCGCAATCGCCGCGTCTGTTGTCATCAACACCGCCCCGCGTGGACCATCAATAGACTTGTGAGTCGTAGACATCACCACATGAGCGAACCCAATCGGCGAAGGGACAACTCCCGCCGCCACCAGCCCGCCGATGTGCGAAATGTCCGCGAGGAAATACGCGCCGACCTCATCCGCAATTTCGCGGAACTTTTTCCAATCGGGCATCCACGAATAGGACGAGTAGCCCGCGATTATCAGTTTCGGCTTGTGTTCATTCGCCAACGCGCGGACGGCTTCGTAGTCAATCTTCTCGTTCTGGTCAATTGTGTAATGCACCGCCTTGAACCACTTGCCGCTTCGGTTAACCGATGAACCGTGCGAGAGATGTCCGCCGTGAAGCAGGTTGAGTCCCATCACGGTACTGCCCAACTCGATGAGCGCGTGATAGACCGCGTTGTTGGCAGGTCCGCCTGAGAGGGCTTGCACGTTGACGTAAATCTGGTCGGCGGTGATTCCGTTCGCGGCGAAGGTCTGCGCGGCGCGGCGGCGGGCAAGCGCTTCGACCGTGTCCGCGTATTCGACTCCCTTGTAGTAGCGCGGGTCACTGTTGCGGCGATACTCCGCCAAACGCATCGGGTAATCGAGGATCTCATCATCGTCCATCCAGCGCGTCTCTTCGTCGGGATAGCCTTCAGCGTAGATGTTCTGGAACGCGGACGATAACGCCTCGCGCACTGCCATCGGCGCGGTGGATTCGCTTGCGATGAGGATCAACTTGCGCGCTTGCCGCTCCTGTTCAAGCTGGGTGAGATCGTAGACATCCTTGTCAAGTTTTTCGAGCGAACCGCGGAAGAGAAAGTCGGGCATTGGGAATGCTCCTTAGGCTGAATCAGGTTGAAGTTAGGAATGCTTGCGTTGAGCCTTGTCGAAACGAAGCGTCTTCATTCCGATTGTAGGTCAGTCAAGAGAGAGGGTCAAGTGTAATTAATCCGAGTACAATCAGCAAAACTTCTTCTGGAGATCGTATGAGAAACATCCCGCGTTATATGCGCATCCTCGGCTGGATCGTCTTCGGCTTGATGTGGATCCCGTTCTGCCTGATGTTTATGTTCATGCCCGGAGCCGGTAAAAACCCCTTCGGGGATCTGACCGACCTGTCAACCATCTTGTTCGCGCTGACGTTCGTGCTGATGTTCATCGCGATGGGACTGCTCTTCGGCTCGCCGCTGGTGAGCTGGCTGTTCGGGCAGATCGCCAAATCGCGCGGCGAGCGGATGACCGCGCGGATCGTGAATATCCGCCCGACCGGCATGAGGGTGAATAACTATTACGATGGGATCCAGTTCGACCTGGAACTCAATTACATGGGGGAGACGATCCAAACCAGCGCGGAAAAATTGGTGCCGCGTTTCGGCGCGCCGAACTACCAGATCGGGATGTCGGTGAATGTGATGTATGAACCGACGACGAAAACGGCGGCGATGTTGGATTGAGGAAAACGATTCACCGTCCCGCAGGTTTGGGAGAAGGATGAAGGGTTATCCAGAAACCTGCGGGACGTTCTAGTTAATCCCCGCACGCGAACTCTTGATCGGTATCGGCGGGCGAGGGCGTGGACTCGATGACGAGATTTGGGTCGGGCCATGTGCCTTGTTGAAATTTGTTGATGTATTCGCGCAGAACATTGAAATCAACATCGAGTGTTTGAGTGGTCGCGCCTAGGCGAGGATCGTAGATCTTCTTGTTCTTGAACAATTCAACGGGGAAACTGGCAAAGACGATATCCGAACCGTTCATTTGATTCGCAAGGCAGGCAAGTTGGTTGATCTGCTCGGGGCTGAGATCGGTCTGCACGTTGCGTTGAAAAGTTTGGATCAGGTTGGGGATGGCGGGGACAATGGCTGGGCTTGTTATTTTTTCACGCAAGGCGCACATGACAATGTTTTGACTCTCCGCGCGGCTGAACGTACTGTACTGACGAGTGCGCGCCACCCACAACGCGGTCTCGCCGTCGAAGTGGTGTTGTCCCTCTTCCACATGGAAACCCTGGGGGTTGGCTGGCGAACGGACATCAATTTCGTAGGGCAGATACACGTCAATGCCGCCGACGGCATCTACGATATCTTCAAAGGTATTCATGTTGACCGCGAGATAATGATCGGGTTGCGCGCCGAAGTTCAGGTTCAACGTTTCTGCCAGCAAGCCGGGTCCTTCGCCTGCGCCGTCGTAATAGCCAAATCCCTTGTTGCCATATAAATACGCCTGATTCAATTTTCCATGCGTGATGTTGTAATGATCGGAGATTCCGGGAATCTCCACCCACAGATCGCGCGGCACTTCGAGGATGGTCACGCGCGCGTTGACAAAATCCACGCGCACGAGGCGGATGATGTCTGCCAGCCCGTAGAGATAATTTTCACTGCGCGCGTCGGAGCCAATGGCGAGGAGATTCATCACAGGCTGGGATGCGCCGCATAGCGGCTGCGGTTCAGGACTCAGGGTGGGCTGAACCGGCATGGCGACCGCGCTCACGGGGAAGAGAGAGGTCGGGGTGGATGAAGGCTGGCTAGGTTGAGGCAGGCTGAGGGTCGGTCCGAGCGGTCGGCGATAGAAAAGAAAAAATGACGCGCAGGCGCAGGTCAAAAATAATGAGGGAAGTCCAAAAAGAATCAGCCTCTTTCGTGTCATGGATATTTCCTCTCCTTGCAACGTGGAGCGGGATAACATCCCGCCCCACGAAAATCAGTACTTTCATAAGAACGGACGGCGATGCAAAGTCGTTCCACACAATTTCCCCACAAGCGCGTCACAACCGCATAACACTCGTTGAATAAGATAGGTGCAGGTTGGCGGTACCCCAGCCGACAAAAAAAAGAAATGGAGATAACCATGAAAAATAAAGTTTCGATTTTGATCAGCGGCATGCTGATCGCGCTGGTGGTGGTTGGAGTGATCGGCGCAACGAACGCCTTTGCGCAAAGCCCGACCAGCACACTGGAGCATGGACGCGGTCCCGG